>NZ_JBIRRR010000016.1:0-140857 GCF_044333795.1 Streptomyces sp. NPDC020917
TCGATCCCCCGCCGGCTGGCCAGCACCACATCCCGCACCCCGTACGAGGCCACCAGATGCCGCGCCACCACACCACCGAGCAGACCCGTACCACCCGTCACCAGCACGGCACGTGACGCATCGACCGGGCGCGGCAGCCGCAACACGACCTTGCCCACATGCCGCGCCTGCGACATGAACCGCAACGCCTCACCAGCCCGCCGCACATCCCACACCCGCACCGGCAACGACCCCAGCACACCCCGCTCGAACAACCCCACCAACTCCCGCAGGATCACCCCGACACGCTGCGGGTCCGCCCTCGCAAGGTCGTAGGCCCGGTAGACGACGCCTGGGTGCTCGGCTGCAACGGTCTGCGGGTCGCGGATGTCGGTCTTGCCCATCTCCAGGAACCGGCCGCCGCGCGGCAGCAGCCGCAACGACGCGTCCACGAACTCCCGCGCCAGGCAGTCCAGTACGACGTCGACTCCGTCGCCACCGGTGGCAGTCATGACGGCGTTCTCGAAGGCGAGGGTGCGGGAGGAGGCGATGTGGTCCTCGTCGAAGCCCATCTCCCGGAGCGTGTCCCACTTCCCCTCGCTGGCGGTTCCGAACACCTCCGCACCCCAGTGGCGGGCCAGTTGCGTCGCCGCCATACCCACACCACCGGTCGCGGCGTGGATCAACACCCGCTGCCCGGATGTGAGTTCGCCGAGGTCGGCGAGACCGATCCACGCGGTGAGGAACACCGCCGGGACGGCGGCCGCCTGCTCGAAGCTCCACCCCGCCGGCATCGGGACGACGAGCCGCTCGTCCACCACCGCCAGCGGGCCGAAGGACTCCGGCAGCAGGCCCATCACCCGGTCCCCCACCACGACACCCTCGACACCCGGCCCGACCTCGGCCACGACACCCGCGCCCTCGCAGCCGAGCGATTCCTCGGTGCTGACCAGGCCCAGACTCACCACCACGTCACGGAAGTTGACGCCGGCCGCGCGGATCTCGACGCGGATCTGGCCGGCGGCGAGGGGCGCCTCGGCCGTGGGATTGGGTGCCAGGGCGAGCCCGTCGAGCGTCCCTCCGGAGGCGACCAGCCGCCACGCGCCCTCGGCGGGCGGCACCAGACCCCCGCCACCGGCAGGCGCCCGCACCAGCCGCGGCACCAGCACCTCACCACCGCGCACCGCCACCTGCGGCTCACCCCCCGCCACCGCCACGCCGAGGGCCAGGTCGAGAGCAGTGGCCGTCTCCACCGCGTGGTCGGTGTCGACCAGCAGGAACCGCCCGGGATTCTCGGCCTGCGCGCTGCGCACCAGACCCCACACCGGGGCATTCACCAGATCAGCGACGGACTCACCCGCGTGGGTCGCCACCGCACCACGGGTCACCACAACCAGCCGCGACCCGGCGAACCGCTCCTCGGCCAGCCACTCCTGGACCAGACCCAGAGCACTGCTCACCGCGTCCCCGACCGCGCCCGGCACATCGTCCGGGGCCGAGGCGGCGGGAGCCTGGGGCAGGACCACGGCTACGAGCGGCGGAACGGGCTGCGGGGCGCTGGCAAGCGCGGCGAGGGCCGCCGTCCCCGGCACGAGGACGCAGTCGGCCGCGGCCGGGTCGCTCTCCGCCGAAATGGCCCGTATCCAGTCGACGCGGAACAGCCCGTCGACCGCGCCCGAGCCGGCGCCGCGCAGCTCGTCGCCCGCTATTGCGCGCAGCACGAGGGACGCCACGGACAGCACCAGGGCACCCGCGGTGTCGGTTACCGTGACCGCCACCGTGTCCGGTCCCGACGCCCGCAGCCGCACCCGTACGGACGTCGCGCCGACCGCACCCAGGACCACGTCGGACCAGGCGAACGGGAGTCGCACCGGTGAGCCGTCAGGGTGTTCCAGCAACACGGCCTGGAGCGCGGCGTCAAGCAGGGCCGGGTGGATGCCGAACCGGGCCGCGTCCTTGACCGCGGCCTCCGGCAACGTCACCTCGGCGTAGAGGTCGTCGCCGTCGCGCCATGCTGCACGCAGGCCCTGGAATGCCGGCCCGTAGCCGTAACCGGCCTCTGCTGCCCGCTCGTAGAAGCCGTCGACAGGAACGGGTTCAGCACCTGGCGGTGGCCACGCCGTGAGCGCGTCCAGGGTGTCCGCGGTGCCGTCGAGCAGCGTGCCCACGGCGTTCCGCGTCCACGGCTGGTCGCCCGGCGCGCCGTTGTCCATCCGGGAGTGAATGGCGAGTTCGCGCCGGCCGTCCGCGTCCGGCGCACCGACGGCCACCTGCACCTGCACCCCGCCGGTCTCCGGAACGACGAGCGGCACCTGAAGCGTCAACTCCTCGACCCGGCCGCACCCCACCTCATCCGCGGCCCGCAACGCCCACTCCGCCAGAGCAGCCCCCGGCACCAGAACCGTGCCCTCCACGCGGTGATCACCGAGCCACGCATGCGCCGCCAGCGACAACCGCCCGGTCAGCACCACCTGATCCGACCCCGCCAGCCGCACCACCGCACCCAACAGCGGGTGATCGACCGGCTCCTGCCCGAGCCCACTCGGATCTCCGGTACGACTGCTCTCGCCGGTCAGCCAGTAGCGCTCGTGCTGAAAGGCGTAGGTGGGAAGGTCCACGCGGTGGGCGGGGGTGCCGGCGAAGACCGCCCGCCAGTCCACGGGCAGACCGCGGACCCAGCCCTCCGCCAGTGAGGTCAGGAAGCGTTCCTGGCCGCCCTCGTCGCGACGCAGCGTGCCCAGCGCGACGGCATCGGAACCCGTGTCCTCAAAGGTCTCGGCCAGGCCGACCGCCAGCACCGGGTGGGCACTGGACTCCACGAAGTAGCCGAACCCATCGGCCAGTAGGGCCCGGACGGTCTCATCGAAGCGCACCTCCTGACGGAGGTTGGTCACCCAGTACTCGGCATCAAGGGCCGTCGTGTCGAGCTTGCCGCCGGTGACCGTCGAGTAGAACGGGATACTTGAGGACGTCGGCGTGATCCCGGCCAGCGTCTCCACGACCTCATCACGGATCGCATCCACCTGCGCGGAATGCGAGGCGTAGTCGACATCGATGCGACGCGCCCGCACACCGTCGCCCTCGCAGGACGCCAACAGCTCATCCAGAGCATCCACTTCACCGGATACGACCGTCGAAGAGGGCCCGTTCACCGAAGCGACGGAGATCCGGCCGTCCCAGCCCGCGATCCGCTCCCGCACCGCCTCAGCCGGCAGAGCCACCGACACCATCCCACCACGGCCGGACAACGTCCCGCGAATGGCCCGCGCCCGCAGCGCCACCACCCTCGCCGCATCCTCCACCGACAACGCACCCGCCACGCACGCCGCCGCAATCTCACCCTGACTGTGACCAATGACCGCCCCAGGCTCCACACCCACCGACCGCCACACCGCCGCCAGCGACACCATCACCGCCCACAACGCGGCCTGGACAACCACAACATCGTCAAGGGCGCCCGCCCGAATCGCGTCAACGACGGAGCAGCCCAAGTACGGCTCCAGCGCCGCATCACACTCCGCCAACCGCGCAGCGAACACCGGCGACGAGTCGAACAACCCCACCGCCATACCCGCCCACTGCGACCCCTGACCCGGGAACACGAACACCACCCGGCCGGGATCCCGCATCACCGCGCCCGACACGACGTGGGCGGCGGCTTCGTCGCCGGCCAGAGCGACGAGGCCGGCGACTCCAGCGGTGAGGTCGGGGGCCAGCACCACGCTGCGGTGCTCCAGTGCGGTGCGGGACGTTGCGAGGGAAAAGCCGATGTCCGCCGGGGGGTTCTCGTCGCCGCCGGCCTCGACGAAGGCCGCGAGGCGCTCGGCTTGGCCGCGCAGCGCCGCGGGCGACCTCCCGGACACCACCCACGGCGCCACCGCGAGCGACCCCAACGCACCGGCGTCCGGAATGACTTCGGCAGTGTCGCCAGCCGTCGCCAGGGCCTTCGGCTCCTCCAGGATCACGTGAGCGTTCGTCCCGCTGATGCCGAACGACGAGACGGCGGCCCGCCGGGGGCGGTCACCCGGGGTCCAGTCCAGGGCGTCGGTCAGCAGCTCCACCGCGCCGCTGGACCAGTCGACGTGCGGTGTCGGCTCGTCCACGTGGAGGGTCTTGGGCAGCACGCCGTGGCGCATCGCCTCGACCATCTTGATCACGCCCGCGACACCCGCGGCGGCCTGCGTGTGCCCGATGTTCGACTTCACCGAGCCCAGCCACAACGGCTGTTCGCCGGCCCGCTCCTGCCCGTACGTCGCCAGCAGCGCCTGCGCCTCGATCGGGTCGCCCAGGGCGGTGCCGGTTCCGTGTGCCTCGACCGCGTCCACGTCGGCCGCCGACAACCCGGCGCTGGCCAGCGCGGCCCGGATCACCCGTTCCTGCGACGGCCCGTTGGGCGCGGTCAGCCCGTTCGACGCGCCGTCCTGGTTGACCGCGGAACCCTTCACCACCGCCAGCACGCGGTGGCCGTTGCGGCGGGCGTCGGAGAGCCGTTCCAGCAGCAGGACGCCGACGCCTTCACCCCACCCCGCGCCGTCTGCCGCCGAGGAGAACGCCTTGCTCCGGCCGTCGGGCGCCATGCCGCGCTGCCGGCTGAACTCGACGAACACCCACGGGGTCGCCATGACGGTGACGCCTCCGGCCAGGGCGAGC
The DNA here is from genome assembly GCF_044333795.1 of Streptomyces sp. NPDC020917. Classification (NCBI taxonomy): domain Bacteria; kingdom Bacillati; phylum Actinomycetota; class Actinomycetes; order Kitasatosporales; family Streptomycetaceae; genus Streptomyces; species Streptomyces sp. NPDC020917. The sequence continues at coordinate 4,630 of NZ_JBIRRR010000016.1, forward strand.
GAGCACTCTCCCGACCGCAGCGCTTGCGCGGCCAGGTGCAGGGCGACCAGCGACGACGAGCACGCCGTGTCCACCGTCATCGCCGGGCCCTCGAACCCGAAGGTGTAGGACACCCGGCCGGAGGCGACGCTGCCCTGCGTGCTGGTGACGGCGTAGCCCTCGAGTTCCTCGGGGCGGTCGCCGGTGGAGCCGTAGTCGTGGTGCATGACGCCGGTGAAGACACCCGTCGCGCTGCCCCTCAACGCACCCGGGTCGATCCCCGCCCGCTCCAGCACCTCCCACGACGCCTCCAGCAGCAACCGCTGCTGCGGATCCATCGACAACGCCTCACGCGGAGACACCCCGAAGAAGCCCGCATCGAACTCCCCCGCGTCATAGAGGAATCCACCCTCACGCGCATAACTCCGACCCACCACACCCGGATTCGGATCGAACAACTCCTCCACGTTCCACCCGCGATCCACCGGGAACCCCGACACCGCATCACCACCCGAAGCAACCAGCGACCACAACTCCTCAGGCGAACCCACACCACCCGGATACCGGCACGCCATCCCCACGATCGCCACGGGTTCATTCGCTGCGTCGTCCGGGCCGGAGGCCCGGTGTGCCGCATCCGCCGGGGCCACGGCGGTGGCCTGTCCGGCCCGGTCGACGGGTGCTGCGGTGTCGGCGCCCAGCACGAGGGTGCGGAGGAAGCCGGCGAGTGCCTGGGGCGTCGGGTAGTCGAAGACGAGGGTGGCGGGGAGCCGGAGGCCGGTGGACGTGGCGAGGGCGTTGCGGAGTTGCAGGGCGGTCAGCGAGTCGAAGCCGAAGTCCTTGAAGCTGCGGCGTACGGAGATCGTGTCGGGCGTCGGCAACGCCAGGACGGCGGCGGCCTGTTCGCGGACCAGGTCGAGCAGGAGCTTGTCCTGCTCCTGCGGGTCGAGGACGGTGAGGCGGTGCTGAAGGTCGGTGGCGTGGTCGGCCGGTGCCGCGGTCGCGGCGGTGCGGCGTGCGCGGACCAGGCCGCGGAAGGCCGGTCGCAGGGCGCCGCGGGCGGCCTCGTTGCGGAGGGCGGCCAGGTCAAGGGAGACGGGGACGAGGCAGGGCCCGCCGGTGGCGGTTGCCGCGTCGAAGAGGGCCAGGCCGAGGTCCGCGGGGAGCGCCGTGACGCCGGAGGCGCGGAGCCAGGCGAGGTCGCCGTCGTCCAGGTGGGCGCCCATGCTGCCGACCTCGGACCACAGGCCCCACGCGAGGGAGTGGGCGGGCAGGCCCTCCGCGTGGCGGCGGGCGGCGAGCGCGTCGAGGAAGGCGTTGGCGGCGGCGTAGTCGGCCTGGCCGGGGTTGCCGAAGGTCGCGGCGATGGAGGAGAAGAGCACGAACAGCGTGAGGTCCATGTGGCGGGTCAGCTCGTGCAGGTGGACGGCGGCGTCCACCTTCGGCGCCAGCACGCGGGACAGCTGGTCGTCGGTGAGGGACAGCACGAGTCCGTCGTCCAGCACGCCGGCCGCGTGCACCACACCCGTCAGCGGCCGGTCGGACGGAACGGCGTCGAGCAGCGCGGCCAGCGCCCGCCGGTCCGCCACGTCGCAGGCGACGATCTCGACGGTCTCCGCGCCGCCGGCGAGGAGCCGTGCCGTGAGTTCGTCGGCGCTGTCCGTGCCGGGGCCGCGGCGGCTCGTGAGGACGAGGTGGCGGATGCCGTGCTCGGCGACGAGGTGGCCGGCCAGGAGGGAGCCGAGGGCTCCGGTTCCGCCGGTGATCAGGACCGTCCCGTGCGGGTCGGCCAGGGGGCTGCCAGAACCGGGAGTGCCGTCGGCGCCCGGGGCGCCGGTGCCGCCGGTGACGGCGACGGGCGCGGCCCGGACCAGCCGGGGCAGCCGCATCTCGCCCTCACGCAGGGCGAGATGGGTCTCGTTCTGCGCCACTGCGGTGGCGACGGCGGCGGCCATCGCGTCCCGGGACGCGGTGCTGTCGTCGGTGTCGACCAGGACGAGGCGGCCCGGGTGCTCGGACTGGGCGCTGCGGATCAGGCCCCAGACGGGTGCGGTGGCCAGGTCGGTGACGTCCTCGCCAGGTGCGGTGGACACCGCGCCGCGGGTCACCACCACCAGCCGCGAGCCGCTCAGCCGCTCGTCGCCGAGCCAGGTCCTGAGCAGGTCCAGGGTCTCGGCGGTCGTGGCCCGGGCGCTGGCGGGAAGCGCGGCGTCGACTGAGGTACGGGCCGTCGTCCCGTTCGCGTCGTCGCTGCCGTGCGCGCCGAGGCGGACGAGGGCGGTCCGCGGGGCCTCGGCGTCACCGGCGTCGATGCGGGCGAGAAGCTCCGCGACGTCGGCCACGCCGTTGTCGCCGCCCTCGGGTCCGATGGTCAGCCATGTGGTCGCGGGCTGCGCGGTGGGCGCGGGCTGCCAGTCGAGCCGGAAGAGCGCCTCGTCGGCGGGCGTGCCCAGGCGACCGGCCCTGCTCAACTGCTCCTCGCTGACGGGCAGCAGGGTGAGGGAGTCGATCGACGCCAGCGGCGCACCGGTGGCGTCCGCGAGGGTCAGGGCGACCGTGTCGGGGCCGAGGGGCGTGACGCGGACGCGTGCCGCGGCGGCGTGGACGGCGTGCAGTGCCAGTCCGCGCCACGCGAACGGCAGCCGCAGCCCGTCGACATGGGCCAGCGAGATGTGCAACGCGGCGTCCAGCAGGGCGGGATGGACGCCGTACGCACCGGCGTCCTCGGCCTGCTCGTCACCGAGGGCCACCTCGGCGTAGAGGTCGGAGCCGGACCGCCACGCCGCGCGGACGCGGCGGAAGGCGGGGCCGTAGCCGTAGCCGATCGCGTCCAGGCCCGCGTAGAACTCGGCGACGGCGACCGGCCGGGCGTCCGCCGGGGGCCACGCGGTCAGCGGTTCGGGGGTGGCGGGCGCGTCCGGGGCGAGGACGCCCGCCGCGTGCCGCGTCCACGGGCCGGCGTCGGCGTGGGCGTCGCTGCCGCCGCGGTCGGGACGGGAGTGGACCCGCAGGTCGCGGCGGCCGGCCGCGTCCGGGGCGGCGACGGTGAGCTGCACCTGCACGCCGTCCTGGCCGTGCAGGATCAGCGGGGCCTCCAGGGTGAGTTCCTCCACCTGGGGGCAGCCGGTCAGCTCGGCCGCGTGCAGGGCGAGTTCCGCGAAGGCCGCACCCGGGAGCAGCACCGTGTCCAGGGCCGCGTGGTCGGCGAGCCACGGGTGGGTGCGCAGCGAGATCCGGCCGGTGAGCAGCAGGGTGTCCTCGTCGGCGAGCCGCACGGCCGCGCCGAGCATGGGGTGGCCGGTCGCGGTCAGGCCGAGGCTGCCCACCTCGACGCCGGTGCCAGCGGCCGGCTCCAGCCAGTACCGCGCGCGCTGGAAGGCGTAGGTGGGCAGGTGGACGCGCCGGCCGTCGGGCGCGGGCAGCAGCCGGGTCCAGTCCACGCCGGGCAGGCCGCGGACCCAGCCCTCGGCAAGGGAGGTAAGGAAGCGGCCGGGGCCGCCCTCGTCGCGGCGCAGCGTGCCGAGGGCGACGGCGTCGGTCCCGGCGTCCTCGAAGGTCTCCTGCATGGCGGGGGTCAGCACGGGGTGGGCGCTGTTCTCGACGAAGAACCGGAAGCCGTCGTCGAGGAGTGCGCGGACGGCGGCCTCGAAGTCGACCGGCCGGCGGGTGTTGTCGAACCAGTAGCCGGCGTCGAGCCGCCGCGGGTCCAGCGGTCCGCCGGTGACGGTCGAGTAGAAGGGGACGTCCCCCTCGGCGGGGGTGACGTCCGCGAACATCCGCAGGATGCGGTCGCGCAGCGGGTCGACCTGGGCGCAGTGGGACGCGACGGTGGAGCCGATGACGCGGGCCCGGATCCCGTCGTCCTTGCAGGCGGCGACGAACGCGGCCAGCGACGCCTCGTCCCCGGCGACGGTCTGCGCGGTGGGCCCGTTGCGTCCTGCCGCGGTGAGGCGGCCGTCCCAGGCGGCGAGCCGCTCCTCCAGCGCGTCGGCGGTCAGCGCGACCGAGGCGACGGCGCCGTTGCCGACGAGTTCCTCGGCGAACAGGGCACTGCGCAGGACGACGACGCGCACGGCGTCGGCGAGGGTGAGGGCACCGGCGACGCAGGCCGCGGCGATCTCGCCCTGGCTGCTGCCGACGACCGCGCCCGGCTCTACGCCCGCAGCACGCCACATCGCGGCCAGCGACACGTTGACGGCGAACAGGACGGGCTGCAGGACTTCGATCAGGTCAAGCGACGGCGCGCCGGGCGCGTCGCGGACCACGTCGGCGGCGGACCAGTCGACATAGGCGGCCAGTGCGCTCTCGCACTCGGCGAAGCGGTGGGCGAACACCGGTGAGGTGTCGAGGAGTTCGGCGGCCATGCCGCGCCACTGCGAACCCTGGCCGGGGAAGACGAAGACGGTCCGTCCGCGCAGGTCCGCCGCGCCGGCGACGGCGTTCGCGGTGGGAGCGCCGCCGGCGAGCGCGGCCAGCGCGCCGCGCGTGCCCTCCGGATCCGCGGCGAGCACGACGGCCCGGTGTTCGAGGACCGCGCGGGTGGTCGCCAGGGCGTGGCCGGTGGCGGCGCGGCCCCGTTCGGTGGCAGCGGGCCCGTCGTCGTCTCCGGTACCGGCCGCCCAGTCGGCGAGGCGGCCCGCCTGGGCGCGCAGCGCGGCGGGCGACTGACCGGACAGCGGCCACGGCACGGCGGCACCGGTCACGACGGGGAGCGGCTCCGGGTGCACGGCGGCACTGCCGGTGAACGGCGCGGCGTCGGGCGCGGACGCCGGGGACGGCTCGGACGCCGTTCCGGCCCCGTTCGCGGCCTGGGCGTTCCCCGCCACGGAAGCGGGTGCGGCGTCGGGCCCGGACTCCGATGCTGGTGCGGGCTCCGGCTCGGCCTCTTCGAGGATGAGGTGCGCGTTGGTGCCGCTGATGCCGAACGACGAGACGCCCGCGCGGCGCGGCCGGTCTCCGCGGGTCCACGCCACCGGCTCGGTGAGAAGGGTGACGCCGCCGGACCAGTCGACGTGCGGCGAGGGGACGCCGGCGTGCAGGGTGCGGGGCAGTTCCTCGTGGTGCAGGGCCAGCACCATCTTGATCACACCCGCGACACCGGCCGCGGCCTGGGTGTGCCCGATGTTGGACTTGACCGAGCCCAGCAGCAGCGGGCGGTCCTCCGCGCGGCCCTGCCCGTAGGTGGCGAGGAGCGCCTGGGCCTCGATGGGGTCGCCGAGCCGGGTGCCGGTGCCGTGCGCTTCGACGGCGTCGACCTGGGCGGCGGTCAGCCGGGCGTCGGCGAGCGCGTCGCGGATCACCCGCTCCTGGGAGGGCCCGTGCGGCGCGGTCAGGCCGTTGCTCGCACCGTCCTGGTTGGTGGCGGATCCGCGGATCAGGGCGAGCACCTGGTGGCCGTTGCGGCGGGCGTCGGACAGCCGCTCGACCACCAGCACGCCGACGCCCTCGGCCCAGCCGGTGCCGTCGGCGGCGGCGGAGAACGCCTTGCATCGGCCGTCGGGGGACAGCGCGCCCTGCCGGCTCAGCTCGACGAACATGCCCGGCGTGGACATGATCGTGACGCCGCCGGCGATCGCCATGGCGCACTCGCCCGAGCGCAGCGAGCGGATCGCCCAGTGCAGCGCGACCAGCGACGACGAGCAGGCCGTGTCGAGCGTGACGGCCGGCCCTTCCAGCCCGAGGGTGTAGGCCAGCCGTCCCGACGCGACGCTGGTCAGCGTGCCGGTGAGGCGGTGGCCCTCCACGCCGTGGGCGCCGTACTGCAGTTGCGGCCCGTACTCCTGGAACATCGCGCCGAAGAAGACGCCGGTGCGGGTGCCGCGCAGCGACAGCGGATCGATGCCGGCGCGTTCCACCGCCTCCCACGAGGTCTCCATCAGCAGCCGCTGCTGCGGGTCCATGGCCAGGGCCTCGCGCGGTGAGATCCCGAACAGCCCGGCGTCGAAGTCCGGTGCGTCGCCCAGGAATCCGCCGTGCCGGACGTAGCTGGTGGCCGACCGCTGCGCCTGCGGGTCGTAGAGGCGCTCGACGTCCCAGCCGCGGTTGCCGGGGAAGTCCCCGATGACGTCCCGGCCGTCCGCGACGACGTCCCACAGCGCCTCGGGCGAGTCGACGCCGCCGGGCAGCCGGCAGGCCATGGCGACGATGGCGACGGGGTCGTCGTCGGTGTCGGGTCGGCCGGACGGCGGGACGGGCGTGTCGGTGGCGGCGGGCCCGTCCAGCAGGGCGCCGCGCAGGAAGCGGGCGAGCGCGGAGGGCGTGGGCTGGTCGAAGAGGACGGTGGCGGGCAGCGCCACCTCGGCCTGCTCGGCGATCTGGTTGCGCAGCTGCACCGACAGGTGCGAGTCGAACCCGAGGTCCTTGAAGGTGTGTTCGGGGTCGAGCGCGTCGGGCGACGGCTGGCCGGCGACGGCCGCCGCGTGCGCCAGGACGAACCTGAGGAGCGTGGTGTCCTGCTCGGACGGGCGCAGGGCGGCCAGCCGTGCGGCGAAGGAGGAGGCGGTGAACGGCGAGGCGGAGGAGGCCGGTTCGCCGGTGCCGTCCTGGCCCTGGCGCAGGTCGTGGCCTTCGCCCGGGTCCTGGTCCGGGGTGCCGGTGACGGGCAGCCGCGGTGTGGGGCGCCGCGGGGTGCTCGCGGTGTCGACCCAGTGGCGGCGGCGCTGGAACGCGTAGGTGGGCAGCTCCACATGGGCGCCGGGCGTGCCGGCGAAGACGGCCTGCCAGTCGACCGGCAGGCCGCGCACCCACCCCTCGGCCAGGGAGGTCAGGAACCGCTCCTGGCCGCCTTCGTGGCGGCGCAACGTGCCGAGGGCGACGGCGTCGAACCCGGCGTCCTCGAACGTCTCGGCGAGGCCCACGGCGAGTACGGGGTGCGGGCTGGACTCGACGAAGTACCCGAACCCGTCGGCCAGCAGGACGCGGACGGTCTCGTCGAACCGCACCTGGCGGCGGAGGTTGGCCAGCCAGTAGGAGGCGTCCAGCTCGCGGGTGTCGAGCCTGCCGCCGGTGACCGTGGAGTAGAACGGCACGTCGGAGGCGGCCGGCGTGATGCCGGCGAGGGCGTCCAGCAACTCCTCACTGATCGCGTCCACTTGGGCGGAGTGCGACGCGTAGTCGATGTCGACGCGACGGGCGCGGATCCCGTCGCCCTCGCAGGCGGCCCGCAGTTCGGCCAGCGCGTCCAGGTCGCCGGACACGACGGTGGACGAGGGACCGTTCACCGACCCGACGCACAGCCGGTCGCCCCAGCGGGCGATGCGGTCCATGACGGCGCCGACGGGCTGCCCGACGGACAGCATCCCGCCGCGTCCGGACAGCGTCGCGCGGATCACCTTCGCGCGCAGCACGACGACCTTCGCGGCGTCCTCGACCGACAGGGCGCCCGCGACGCAGGCGGCCGCGATCTCACCCTGGCTGTGGCCGATGACGGCACCCGGCTCGACGCCCACCGACCGCCACACCGCGGCCAGCGACACCATCACGGCCCACAGCGCCGCCTGGACGACGAGCACGTCGTCCAGGGCGCCCTCACCGATGGCGTCGACGACCGAGCTGCCGAGGTGGGGGGCCAGTGCAGCGTCGCACTCCCCCATCCTGGCCGCGAACACCGGTGAGGAGGCGAGGAGTTCCATCGCCATGCCCGCCCACTGCGAGCCCTGGCCCGGGAACACCAGGGCCACCCAGCTCCCGCCGGCGCGCACCGCGCCGCTCACCAGGCCGGCCGCGGGCATGCCGGTGGCGAGCATGCCGAGCGCGCCGCCGGCGTCGGCGGGTTCGGCGGCGAGGACGACGCCGCGGTGCTCGAACGCCGCACGGGAGAGGGCGAGGGCGCGACCGACCGGGCGCAGTCCGGGCGCACCGCCCGCCGCGCCGGACAAGGCGTCGGCGCAGGCGTCCGCGACGGGCAGGAGCCGCTCGGCCTGGCCGCGCAGCGCGGCGGCGGAGCGCGCGGACACCGGCCAGGGCACGAGCCTCAGGTCACCGAGGGGTCCCCGCTCGCCTGCGGGCTGGGCGGGGCCTGTTGCCGTGCGGGGGGTGCCGTCCGCCGCGGGTTCGTCGGAGGACGCGCCGCCGGGAGCGGTGAGCGCGGGCCGTTCGCCCACCACCACATGGCAGTTGGTGCCTCCCATCCCGAAGGAGGAGACGGCGCCCAGCAGCGGCCGCTCGGCGTCGGGCCAGCCGGTCGCCCCGTTCCCGGTGTGCACCTTCAGGTGCAGGTCCGCCAGCGGGATCCCGGGGTTGGGGCGGCGGTAGTTGAGGCTCGGCGGGAGCGCCCGGTGCTGGACGCTGAGGACCAGCTTGAGCAGGCCGGTCACGCCCGCTGCGCCTTCCAGGTGGCCGACGTTGGTCTTGACCGAGCCGACCGCCAGCGGCGCCCGCGGGTCGCGCTCCGCCCCGAGGACGGCGCCGAGCGCCCGAGCCTCGACCGGGTCGCCGACGCGGGTGCCGGTGCCGTGCAGTTCGACGTACTGCACCTGCGACGGGTCGACCCCGGCCTGCCGGTAGGCGCTGCGCAGGAGGTCCTCCTGGGCGGCCTGGTGGGGGGTGGTGAGGCTCGGGCCGCCGCCGTCGTTGTTGACCGCGCTGCCGAGCAGCACGCAGCGGATGGGGTCGCCGGCGGCGACCGCGTCGCTCAGCCGCTTGAGGACGAGGACGGCGCCGCCTTCGCCGCGGACGTAGCCGTTGGCGCGCTCGTCGAAGGTGAAGCACCGCCCGTCGGGCGACAGCGCGCCGAAGGCGGTGATCCGCTCGGTGGTCTCCGGCACGAGGTTGAGGTTCACGCCGCCGGCCAGGGCGACCCTCGACTCGCCGCTGCGCAGGCTCTCGCAGGCGAGGTGGACCGAGACGAGCGAGGAGGACTGCCCGGCGTCGACGGTCAGGCTCGGACCGCTCAGGCCCAGTGCGTAGGAGATGCGGTTGGCGACGAGGCTGCGGTGCAGGCCGGTGAGGGTGTGCGCGGTGGCAGGGCCCGTGCGGGCGCTGAGGGTGGCGTAGTCGTCGGCGATGACGCCGAGGAACACACCGCAGGTTCCGCTCCGTTGCTCCCGAGCCGCAGCGGTCCCGGACCGGGAGGCGGGGTGGAGGGCGGCGATGCCGGCGTCCTCCAGTGCCTCCCAGCCGAGTTCGAGGGCGAGCCGCTGCTGCGGGTCCATGAGGGCGGCCTCGCGGGGCGTGACGGCGAAGAACTCCGCGTCGAAGCCCTCGATCCGCTCGGCGTCGATGAACCCGCCGCGCTCTGGGCGCCGTTCCTGGTCGCCGTCCACCGGCCAGCGCGGGCCGGCGAGTTCGGTCACGGCGTCGCCGCCGCGCCGCAGCAGGTCCCAGAACGCCGCCGGGTCGGCGGCTCCCGGCAGCCGGCAGGAGACCCCGATGACGGCGATGGGTTCGCCCGGTCCGGCAGGGTCGCCGCCGTGTCCGTCCAGCGAATTCCTGTCGGCACTTGTGTCCGCCACCAGTACGTCAGAGCTCCTTTGGAATCCCACGACCAGGGGGTGGTGCAGGCCGCACGGAAACACAAATGTTTCACCGCCCGGACGGAATGCGGAGTGCGCGTCCCGATCACTCGGTTTACCGCTCTCCGCGCGCCGTCGTCCGCGTGATTCCGGAGGGGGCGGGCGTGGACCGTTTCCTGATCCCATCAGGGCAGAACAGGCCCGTCAACCGGGGTCCCGGACCCCCCCGACCCCTACCGCCTGAGGGGTCCCCCCTAAAGCGCCGCTCCCACCCCCTATGCCTATTCTGGGGTTCGGTCCGCTGCCGCACGCTGTTACCGTCCACTGGCGATCGAAGTCGGCAAAAAACCTGCCTTATTCGCGGCGTGAACAAAAGGCCGACTCCAAGGCCGCGCCATACGCTGGGAGCCTCGCGTGACCGATTCCGTTGTGTCGCTCAGCCCGCCGTCGGCCGCCGACGGAGGCGGTGAACTGTTCGCGTGGCTGCGCCGTATGCGCGACGACCGTCCGGTGTTCCGTGACGACAACGGCAGTTGGCACGTGCTGCGGTACGCGGACGTGCAGCGGGTGCTGTCGGACCCGGCCGACTTCTCCTCCGACCCGACCCCGGTGTCGCCGAAGGCGGCGGAGATCGCCCGCGGTGACCTGGCGCAGATCGACCCGCCCGAGCACCATCATCTGCGCCGCGGGATCAGCCGGGTGTTCACGCCGCGGACGGTGGCCGCACTGGAGCCTCGGATCGCCGAGATCGGCCGCGAACTGCTCGACGCCACGGTGGACATGGAGCGGTTCGACCTGGTGCGGCATCTCACCCACCCGCTGCCGGTGATCGTGATCGCCGAGCTGCTGGGCGTGCCCGCCGAGGACCGGCCGATCTTCCGGCACTGGGCGGACCGCATCATCGCCGCCAAGATCGTCGGCATCGACCTGCCGGAGAACTACGAGCGGCTGCGGACCGCGATCGAGGAGATGGACTACTACCTCGACGGCATGCTGGAGGAGCGGCGGGCCCGGCCGGGTGACGACCTGCTCAGCAAGATGGCCACCAGCGAGGTGGACGGCGAGCCGATCTCGTCGGAGGAGGCCGTCAACTTCGCCCGGCTGCTGCTGATCGCCGGCCACATCACGACGACGATGATGCTGAGCAGCTCGATCCTGTGCTTCGAGGAGCACCCGGAGGCGGCCGCGGCGCTGCGCGCCGACCGCTCCCTGATCCCCGCCGCGCTCGAGGAAGTCATGCGGTACCGGCCGCCGTTCACCATCACCGGCCGGTACACGACCCGGGACGTGGAGATCGGCGGCGTGGTGATCCCGGAGCGGTCGATCGTCATCCCGTGGCTGGCGTCGGCCAACCGCGACGAGCGGCAGTTCGACGAGCCGGACCGGTTCGACATCACCCGCACGCCCAACCCGCACCTGGCGTTCGGCAAGGGGATCCACTTCTGCATCGGCGCGCCGCTGGCCCGGCTGGAGGGGAGGGTGGCTCTCAACCTCCTCTTCGACCGCTACCGCGACGTGCGGCTGGACCGCACCGATCCGCTGGAGTTCTACGACCGCAACTTCTTCGGGGTGAAGTCGCTGCCGGTCTCGGTCGTCCACGCCTGACCCTCGGCCCGGCTCCGCCGGCCCGCCCCTCCCCCCCTGTGCCCGCTGTCCCGACCGCCTTCACGACCACCGGAGCAGACACGATGACCGACGAGGAACGGGCCAAGTGGCTCATTCTCGAGCACTGCCGGATGATCAATGACGGCAACGTGGAGGGCCTGCTGCAGCTGTACGCCGAGGACTGCACCTTCGAGGACCCGGTGGGCAACGGCAAGCAGCACGGCCTGCACGCGCTGAGCCAGCGCGCCGCGGCCGCCGTCTTCTCCGGCGCCTTCGAGGACGCGGCCATGCCGGTGGCGTCGAAGGACGGCCAGTGGGCGTCGGTTCCGATGATCTCGACCTTCAACTACCTGCCGCTGGCCGGCCCGGCGATGGCCGAGTCGGGCCTCCTGCCCGCCACCCCGCCGGAGGACCCGGAGGAGAAGATGATCCGGGTCAAGATGGTCATGACGATCCGCGTCAACGCGGTCGGCCTGGTCGACCGGATGATGGCGCTCTACGGGAGCTCCGACGTCACCGTCATCGAGAGGAAGTGACGCGGTGCACCGGACCGCAGGAACCGCGGCTGAGGAGGGCCGGCGGTGAGCGGGCCCTTTTCGCGCGTCGCCGTGATCGGGGCCGGCCGGGTCGGTTCCCATCTGGCCGCGCTGCTGGCCCGCCACGGCCGGTCGGTGGTGGTGATCGAGCGCGACGAGGAGAGCTGCGCACTGCGGCGCCGCGCCCTGCACGTCGCGCTCGCAGGTGAACCGGAGGTGCGGGACCGCATCGACTGGTCCTTCCGGCCGGCGGACGCCGCCGGCGCCGATCTGGTCGTCGAGGCGCTGCCGGAACGCCTGGACGTCAAGGCCGCGATGCTGCGCCGGATCGTGGAACTCGTCGGCGAGGACGCGGTGTTCGCGTCAACGACGACCGCGTTCCCGCTGACGGCCGTCGCCTCCGCGGACGAGCGCCTGGCGGCACGGCTGGTCGCCCTGCACGTCTTCCCGCCCGATCCGGCGCTGCGCCGCCCGCCGGCCGGGCCCGCGGTGGAGCTGGCGGTCACGCCGTCCACCGCGCCCGCGGTACGGGAGGCGGCCGCCGCTCTGGTCCGCTCGCTGGGGCTGGCGCCGCTGCCCGGCGCGGACCTGCCGGGGTTCGTCGGCGGCGCGCTGCTGGCGGCGTACCTGAACGACGCGGTGAGGATGCTCGCCGAGGGCTACGCGTCCGCTGGGGACATCGACGCCGCGATGACCCTCGGCTGCGGGCTGCCGGTCGGGCCGCTGGCCCGGCTGGACGACATCGGCCTGGACACCGCGCACGACACCCTGGCCGCGCTGCACGAGCGGACCGGCGACGCCTGCTACGCGCCCGCCCCGATGCTGACGCACCGCGCGGCGGCCGGCCTGACCGGCCGCAAGGCCGGTCGCGGCTTCCACGACTACCGGACGGCCGCGCAACCGGGCGCGCACGATGCGCGGGCGCGCGGCGGCCGACCGCCGCTGTCGGCGGTCGGCGTGGTGGGCTCCGGGACGATGGGCACCGGCATCGCCGAGGTGTGCGCACGCGCCGGGGTGCCGACGGTGCTGGTGGCCCGCAGCGAGAGCAGGGCCAAGGAGGCGCTCGTCGCCGTCGAGCGCTCGCTGGGCCGGGCGGTGGCGCGCGGCAAGCTGACGCCCGACCGGGCCGACGCTGCGCTGAGCCGGCTGACCGCGGCGGCGGACCTGGACGCGCTCGGCGGCTGCGATCTGGTGGTCGAGGCGATCGCGGAGGAACTGGCCGCGAAGCGGGAGGTCTTCGCCCGGCTGGGCCGGGCCGCCCACCAGGACGCGCTGCTGGCCACGACGACCTCCAGCCTTCCGGTGTCCGCGTGCGCGGCGGCCTCCGGCCGGCCGCACGCGGTGGTGGGCCTGCACTTCTTCAACCCCGCGCCCGTGATGCGGCTGGTCGAGGTGGTGCGGACGGCGGAGACGTCGCCGGCGTGCGCGGCCCGCGCCAGGGACGCGGCGCTCGCCCTGGGCAAGCACCCGGTGGAGTGCCACGACCGGGCCGGCTTCATCGTCAACGCGCTGCTCTTCCCGTATCTGAACCGGGCGATCGCGCTGACCGAGCGGCACGGGATCCCGCCGGAGGACGTGGACGCGGTGATGACCGGCGTCCACGGCTTCCCGATGGGGCCGCTGCACCTCCTGGACGTGATCGGCCTGGACGTCGCGGTGCAGATCCTGACGAGCCTGCACGCCGCGTCGGGCGATCCGGCGCTGGCGCCGGGACCCGCACTCACCAGGCTGGTCGAGCGCGGGTTCCTGGGACGCAAGACCGGGCGCGGATTCCTGGTGCACGAGGCCCGCTGACCGCGGCCGGCCGCCGGGGCCGCCGGGCGACAGGACTAGGCCGGACGGCGCGCCACGGTCGAGGAGGAGGGCGGTGGCGCGCACCCGCCCGGGCCGCGCGCCACCGCCGGCTTCAGCCGGCCGCCGGGCTGCGGAACCGGTCGATCTTCGGCAGGTGCTTCTCGCGGGTCTCCGGGTCGGTCACGCCGAGCCCCTCACCGGGCGCCAGGCACAGCACACCCACCTTCCCGCTGTGCTCGTTGCGGTGGACGGCGCGGGTCGCCTCGCCGGTGGCCTCCAGCGGATAGACCGTGGACAGCGTCGGGTGCACCATGCCCTTGGTGATCAGGCGGTTGGCCTCCCACGCCTCCCGGTAGTTCGCGAAGTGCGAGCCGACGATCCGCTTCAGCGACATCCACAGGTAGCGGTTGTCGTACTCGTGCCGGAACCCTGAGGTCGAGGCGCAGGTGACGACGGTGCCGCCGCGGCGGGTGACGAAGACGCTGGCGCCGAAGGTCTCCCGGCCGGGGTGCTCCAGCACGATGTCCGGGTCCTCGCCGCCGGTCAGCTCGCGTATCCGCGCGCCGAACCGCTTCCACTCGCGGGGGTCGGGCGTCTGCGGGTCCTTCCAGAACCGGTAGCCCTCCGCGGCCCGGTCGATGACCAGGTCCGCGCCCATGGCGCGCACCAGCTCGGCCTTGTGCGGATCGGAGACCACGCACACCGGCACCGCCCCGCCGTTCAGGGCCAGTTGGGTGGCGTAGGAGCCGAGGCCGCCGCCCGCGCCCCAGATCAGCACCACATCGCCCTGCTTGAGTGCGGCGCCGTTGCGCGAGACCAACTGCCGGTAGGCGGTGGAGTTCACCAGCCCGGAGGACGCGGACTCCTCCCAGGTGAGGTGGCGGGGCTTGGGCATCAGCTGGTTGGACTTGACCAGGGCCAGCTCCGCGAGCCCGCCGAAGTTGGTCTCGAAGCCCCAGATCCGCTGCTCGGGGTCGAGCATCGTGTCGTCGTGCCCGTCCGCCGACTCCAGCTCCACGCTCAGGCAGTGCGCGACGACCTGGTCGCCCGGCTTCCAGTTCCGCACACCCGGCCCGGTGCGCAGCACCACGCCGGACAGGTCCGAGCCGAGCACGTGGTACGGCTGCGCGTGCCGCGCCGCCTCCGGGCTGCTGCGCGCGTACCGGTCGAGGAAGGTGAACGTCGGCAGCGGTTCGAAGATCGCGCTCCACACCGTGTTGTAGTTGATCGCGCTGGCCATCACGGCGATCAGCGCCTCGCCCGGCCCGGGTTCGGGGGTCGCGACCTCGACGGTGTGCAGGGACTTGGCGGGGTCCTTGTCCCGTGTCGCGAGCCCCTCGAACATGCCGGTCTCCTCGCGGAGCACGGCCGCGCCGCGATGGCTCTCCGGCACCGGGAGCGCGAGGAAGTCCTCGGCTCCCGCTCCCGCGAGCACGGCGTCGACGATCTGCTGCATGAGCGGTCCTCCCGTCCTGACCCGGCGGTCAGGCGATCTCGTTGGTCGGCAGGTGCACTTCCAGCGGGAGTTGGTGCCGCCTGGTGATGTTGAGCTTGCGGTAGACCCGGGTCAGGTGCTGCTCGACGGTGCTGATCGTCACGAACAGCTTCGCCGAGATCTCCCGGTTGGTGTATCCGCAGGCCGCCAGGGCCGCGACCCGCTTCTCGGAATCGCTGAGCTTGGCCTCGGCCTCCGCGCCCAGCACGTCGCCCTCGGCGGGTTCCGCGGGCGCGCCGCCCGCCGGGCCGAGGTCCTGAACCCGCTTGCGCTCGCCCTCGCGCAGCCGCTGCCCCGACTCCTCGCACAGCGGCTCGGCGCCGCACTCGCGGGCCAGGTGCAGGGCCCGGCGAGTGACCGCGATCGACCGGGTGGTCTCGCCCAGTTCGCGGTACGTCTCGCCCAGCACGCTGACGGTGCGGGCCAGTTCCAGCCGGTCGCCCGAGCGGTGCAGGTCCTCGACCGCGCGGGCCAGCAGCGACGGCCGCAGCTTGAGGTCGACGCTCTGCGCCCGCAGCCGCAGCGCGACCCCGCGCACCCGCGGGTACACCGCGTCCGGCATCCGCATCTGGTCGACGATCAACCGCTCGGCGCGGTCGACCCGTTCCAGCTGGTAGAGAGCCTGGGCGGCGTCGGTGCGCCAGGGCAGCAGCACCGGGCGGTCCACGCCCCAGCGGACGGCGAGCCGACCGGCGGTCATGAAGTCCGCGAGCGCGGCCTCGGGTTGGTCGGTGGCCAGGTGGAAGTGGCCCCGCGCGCGCAGGTATCCAAGCCCGTAGACGCTCTTGAGGAGGGCGTCGGGCACAGGCTGGTTGAGCCTCCTTGCCGCCGCGGTGTAGTCGCCCGCCGCGGTGTGGGTGAGGACCAGCACCGCCAGCGGGCCGCCGAGGAAGAAGCTCCCGTTGCAGTCGGAGACGCCGCGCAGCGACTCCCGGGCGTACTCCGCGGCGGCCTCCAACCGGCCGCCGCGCAGGGCGATGTCGGCCCGCAGGGCGGCGAACACGGCCCGCCAGCCGGGCGCGCGCCGCCGGCCGGCCTCCTCCAGGAACTTCCGGCAGGCGTCCTCGGCCGCTTCCAGCCGGTCGCCGTAGTACAGCGACACCACCGCGTTGACGATCGGCGTCAGCGTCACGTCGATCAGCGGGGACACCCGCAAGAAGCGCTCGACCGACCCTTCGCCGCCGCTGTCGGGCGGCAGGACGGGGAAGCGCGGCGGCCCGTCGAGGGACGCCGGGGCCGTCAAGTCCCCGGGCGCCGGGTGGTCCTGCGGCCCCTCGTCGCCCTCGGCGTACCAGCGCCCCGACAGGGGGGCCACCAGGTCCAGGGCCGCCTGCGCGGCGGCCCACTGGCCGGAGGACGCCCGCTCCTTGAGGCCGCCGATGATCTCGCGGGCCTCCTCCACCCGGCCGTGGCCGATCAGCAGGTTGGCCAGCCGGCCGGCGGTGTGCGCCGGGAGCCGGGTGCGGGCCGCGGTGGCGACCACGTCGGGAAGGTGCCGGAGCTCGGCCGCGGTGGGGTCGACCCGCCACAGCACGGCGGCCAGCCGCAACCGGATGTCGATGCGGACGCGCTCGTCGTCGCAGCCGGCGCAGGCCAGCTCCAGGTAGTCGATGGCGAGCCGGGCGTCGTCCTCGTGCAGCGCGGCCTCGGCGGCCTCCCGCAGCACGGCCGCTCCCCACGGGTCGGGCACCTCGCCCCCCGCGAGCAGGTGCGCGGCCACTTCGGAAGGGCGTGCGCCCTGGTCCTTGAGCAGGCAGGCCACGTGCCGGTGCAGCCGGCCGCGCTCGCCCGCGTCGAGGCTGTCGAGCACCACCGACTGCGCCACCGGGTCGCGGAACCGCGCGCCGTCGACGATGCCGGCGGACTCCAGCGCCTGCAGCGCCTCGTCGACGCTCCAGGAGGTGGCCTCGGCGACCCGTCCGAGGGACTCGGTGTCGGCCGCGTCCCCGAGTACCGCGAGGGCGGCGGCCACCTCCCAGGTGTTCTCGCCGCCGCGGCGCAGGCACGTCAGCAGCGCCTGCCCGAACAGCTCCCCCGCCGCCAGCCGGGCGACGCCCGAGGACCAGTAGGTCTCCGAGCGCCGGCAGTCCTCGATGAGCGCGCGCAGCAGCAGCGGGTTGCCGCCGGTCAGCTGGTGCAGCTCGGCGGCGTCCGCGGCGCTGGCCGGCATGTCGCTGTGCCCGGCGAGGACTTCGGCGACGCCGTCCGGGTCGAGGAGCGGCAGCCGCATCCGGTGCACCGCGGGCTGGCGGAGCAGCTCGACGGCGAACTGCGGGTCGCGCGGCCCGCCGTGCAGGGGCTGGGTGAGGACCATCAGGACGCGGCTGCGCCGGGTCAACCGCGCCAGCTGGAGCAGGCAGTGCAGCGACTCGGCGTCCGCGTGCTGCAGGTCGTCGACACCGATGACGACCGGCGCCTGCTCAGCCATGTCCCGTACGGCCGCGGTGAGTTGCCGGGCGAACCGGCCGGGCCGCTGGTCGGCGGCGCCCTCCACCGCGGACGGGAGTCCGGTCAGCGGCGGCGCGCCGTCGAGTAACTGGGCGACGACACCCAGCGGTGCGCCGCCCTCGGCGGGCGACCCCGCCGCGCTCAGCAGGGTCACCCCGGCACGGGCAGCCTCGTCGATCACCCATTCCAGGGTCTGGCTCTTCCCGCAGGCGATTCCACCTTCGACCAGAACCGTTCCACCGCTGCCCGAAATGGCTTCCCTCAGGGCAGTTCGCAGAAACTCTAACTGTGCTTCACGCTGAATAAATTCCACGACAGTGAACAGCCCCCGTTCAAACCGTTCAATTCGCACTCTTACCCAACAGAAACCGGGCACACGACAAGGTGCCCGCCGGGCTCGCAGCCCGCGGCATAGGTGCTCCTGGCATACTCCAAATAACCGGCTTCCGCAGGCCCCGAAAGCCGGTTCGACTCTATCGCGGCTGCCCGAAGTTCAGGCAACCCGGCCTGTTAAGAAGGCGGAAGGAATCAGCCGCGGCCGGCACCGCCGTCACACCCGCACACCGAGCCGGTCGCGGACCGCGCCGATCACGTCCGGCCCCTCGGCGACCAGGTAGAAGTGCCCGCCGGGGAACACCCGGATGTCGAACGGGCCGGTGGTGTGCCCGGCCCAAGCTTCCGCTTCGGCGACCTCGACCTGCGGGTCGCGGTCACCGACGAGCGCCGTGACCGGGCAGCCCAGCGGCACTGCCGGGCGCGGCACATACGTCTCGATGGCCCGGTAGTCGCCGCGCACCGCGGGCAGGACCATCCGCACGACCTCGTCGTCGGCGAGGAGGTCGGCATGGGTGCCGGCCAGCCGCCGCAGCTCGGCGACGACCCCGGCGTCGTCCCGCAGGTGGACCGGATCGGGCAGCGGGCGGTGCACCGACGGCGCGCGGCGCCCGGAGACGAAGAGCCGGGCCGGCTCCACCCCGTGGTTCCGCTTCAGCCGCAGGGCCACCTCGTAGGCGACCACCGCGCCCATGCTGTGGCCGAAGAAGGCCGTCCGCCGGTCGACCGTGGGGGCCAGTGCCTCGGCCACCCGGTCCGCCAGATCGTGCAGGTCCAGGACCGGTTCCTCGGTCCTGCGCTCCTGCCGGCCCGGATACTGCACGGCGAGGACTTCGACATCCGGTTGCAGCGCCCTGGAAACCGGGAGGTAAAAACTGGCCGAGCCGCCGGCGTGCGGAAAGCAGACAAGTCTGCGGGGTTCACTTCCGGGAGGAGCAGGGTGATAGCGGCTGAACCAGGCCTCGCGGTCCACACACATCTCCAATTCGATCCAAATCCGCCCAATGTACTCCGGGAGCGCCACACAGGCACGCTCGAAAGTAGTTCGGCCCCGCACTCACCAGTAACCCCTACCCGGGCGCGCACCACCCCTATGAACAGGGGTGCCCGTCAGCCATGAACAGGGGTGCGTGGCACCCACCTCGACCAATGCCGTACATCGCGGCGCGGTCCCCGCGCTTGGCTGGAACCCGCAAGCAGCCCGCAGCGATCGCGGGCGGCGTCCATGCCGGGTTCGCCGTCCCGCCGCCGGGCGGTCACGCCTGGTTCAGCGATGCGGCCAGTGGCGCCAGCGCGAGTGCGACGGATCGGGCAGCGGTTCGGCGCCGGAATCCGCGCCCGGCGACGGGGCGCTCGGCGGTTCGGCCGGCGACTCGGGCAGCGGCCGCGTGTCCTGGAGCGGCTGGGGCGACGCCGGCGACCGGGCGGGGTCCGGCGGCGGGACGTCGCGCCTCGCCGGGTGCAGCCCTTCCTCGGAGTAGCTGGTGGCGGCGATCGCCTGGGTCGCCTGCTGGTCGGTGAAGTCCTCGGATCCGGGGATGTGCGGCACGAAGCCGATGAGGGTGTTGTCCCGCAGCACCTCGGCCTCCAGCCCGCCGGCGC
The DNA here is from genome assembly GCF_044333795.1 of Streptomyces sp. NPDC020917. Lineage (NCBI taxonomy): Bacteria > Bacillati > Actinomycetota > Actinomycetes > Kitasatosporales > Streptomycetaceae > Streptomyces > Streptomyces sp. NPDC020917. The sequence goes on from NZ_JBIRRR010000016.1 coordinate 23,874, forward strand.
CGATCGCCCAGAGGGCCTCGCTGCCGTCCGGGATGACCACGCGGATGCCGAACTCGTACACGCCCTCGTCAACGCGATGGGCCATGATGCCCCGCGTACGCAGTGCGGAGACGATGCTGTCGATGCGCTCGGATTCCATGGCGTGAGGTCCTCCTCGTGGGGCTCTCGTCGACCCCGCTCTGGAGCGGTTCCCGGGGGGCGCCGGATGCGCCGGGCGCGCTGGTGGCGCCGGTCGCGTTCGCCACCCCGGCGGGGCTGGGTGTGCTGCCGGCCTCAGCCTCGTTTCCACGGTACCGCTGGGTCTCGTCGTCCTCAGGGACCATGCTGAGCGCGAGCAGTGCGGCGTCGTCGCTCAGCCGGCCGCCGGTGTGGGCGAGCAGGTCCTGGCGCAGGTGCCGCACCAGGGCGTCCGGGGACAGCGGGTGGGGGAAGCCGGCGACGCGTTCGACGAGCGAGTAGAACACCCCCTGCGGTGAACGCGCCTCGATGACCCCGTCGGTGTAGAGCAGGAGCGTGTCCCCGGTGGAGTAGGTGAGGGTCTCCAGGCTGCCGCTGCTCCCGGACAGGAAGCCCAGGCCCAGCGGTGGGGCCGGGTCGGCGCAGTGCGTGGCGGTGACCCGGCCGTCCGCGCTGATCAGCAGGGGCGGCGGGTGCCCGCAGCAGGTCATGTAGACGCGGTCGCCCTGGTCGGGCACTTCGAGCAGCAGCGCGGTGGCGAAGTTCTCGCCCCGGTCCTGGCCGCTGTCCGCGATCTCCTGGAGGTCCCAGCCGACGCTCTCCTCCAGGACCGCCGCGAGCTCGTCCAGGGTCGCGCTGCGCCGGGCGGCCTCGCGGAAGGAGCCCAGGATCGCGGACGCCTCGGCGATCGCGGGCAGCCCGTGGCCGCGGACGTCGCCGATGATCGCCCGGCTGCCGGCCGGCCGGCAGCGGGTGACGGCGAAGAGGTCACCACCGAACTGCGTGTCGTTCTCGGCGGCGAGGTACTGCCAGGCGATCCGCAGCGGGCCGACGCGCGGGGGCGGCGGGCGCAGCAGCACCCGCTGGGCGGTCTCGGCCACGAGTCTGGCGCGGCTCAACTCCTGGCCGCGCTGCTGGCGGACGTAACTGAAGAAGACGAGCAGGACCGAGACGACGAACAGGGCGGCCAGCTGCCACACCCGGGTCTTGGTGGCCGCTCCGCCATTGGCCGCTGCGGCGACCACCTGCGCTCCGAGGGCCACGAGGGCGATGCCCGCCGTGCGCCAGGGCCCCACGAACGATGCCACCAGCGCCGGGGCGACCACGAGCATCGGACTGAGGTAGACCTGCCTCGGCGAGATCACGTCGGCGACGGTGATGGCCACCACCAGGGCAAGCGCCAGCCCCAGCGCCAGGCGGGACATGCGCTCGGGCAGGTCAGTCAGGCGACGACCGAAGTCCATACGGTGAAGTTAACCAGTTTTGACGCCTTATGCCGTAAATGCGCCCTGTTCGATTCGCTCCGCGGGCGACGCGCTTCACGGCGTCACTCTGCGGCTCCGCACGGTGGACGGTCCGGCAGCCACGCGCCGCCCTCGGTCAACGGGCGCCGCGGCGGCGCACGCGGTCACACTGCCGGGGCGCGGCCCGCAAGGACGAGGGCGGCGGCACCGCCACAGAGCACGATCCGGGCGATCTGCGCGAGGACGCCAGGGCCGAGGTGTGCCGCCCCGGCGGGGCCGAACAGGCCCCCGGGTAATGGCGCAGGGCGCGGACCTCGGCGGGGTCCAGCCTTGGACGCCTCGCAGACCCGGATCGCCGGAACCGGCCGGGGCGAGGGGGACAAGGAGAGGACGAGGAGGGTCCGCGCCTTTCCCCGGCGGCTGCCGCGGGACGTGACGGGGTCGGGAGTGCGTCAGGCCACGGCGGTCCCGCCGGACGGCGGCGCCGCGGGCCGTCGCGCGAGCAGCAGCGCGGCGCAGAGGAGGGACGCCGCCGCGCCCGCGCCGAGGGTGAGGGCGGTCAGCGCCGGAACGGAGCTCAGGGAGCCGCCGACGAGCGCCGACCACAGCGCGTCGCGGAAGGCGATCGCCAGCTGGACGGCGACGCATCCGGTCACGACGGAGAGCTCGGTGACGCGCCGGATCCTGCTGCGCGGCGGGCGGGCGACGAAGCCGGCGAGCGCGTTGCCGATCACGCAGAACGCCAGGTTGGAGGCGGTCTCGACGCCGAGCATCCAGACGATGAGCAGCGGATCCGTCCACCGCTCCCCCACGGCCTGCCCCGCGGTCAGCACCGCTGAGGCCAGCAGGCTCAGTACGACGAACACCGGCCAGGCCCGCTCCCGCGTCCACGCCGCCGCCTGGGGGCCGAGCCACCGTCCCAGGACCGGAACCCTGCCGCCCAGCAGGACCGCGTCGCCCAGCCAGTCGTGCCGCCACCGGCGTGCCGAGCCCCGCGGCCGGCGGGCGCGCGCGAGCAGGACCGCCGTGGACACGGTGAGCACGGAGGTCACGGCCAGCCCGCCGACCAGCACCCAGGTCCACGCGTCCCAGGCGGAGCGGTGCCGCCCGCCGGCGAGCGCGGCCCACTCGAAGGCGGCGGTCAGTCCGGCCAGCGCGGTCATGACCCCCGCCGCGCGCGCCGTCTGCTGAGCGCGGTCCGGCCCGCCCGGGGCCCGCCACACCAGCAGGCGAAGCGCGATGACCAGGCCGAGCATGGGCACCGTGAACTGGGCCAGCGACACCATCACGTCGTACGGGTCGTCCTGCCACGGGCTGGCGGCCCGCACCGACTTGTCATGGGTCGCCAGCAGGGTCAGTCCCTCGCACACCGCGGCCGTCCCCAGGGCCGCCAGCACCGCGGCAAGGGCCGCGCGTGCGTTCTTGTTGGCACGTTGCATGGCCGCCATACTACGTTCCGCGTAGTACGCGTCAAGTAGTATGGCCGCGCGGAGCACGAGAGCACCCGAGCCGGGCCGCCTGGCGTGCCTGCCGGACCGCGGCCCGTGCTGCAGGGCGGCGATCAGGCACCCCCGGGGCATTGAGCGAACCGAGGCCCCCACGAGCCGGCGCGAACACCTGGCCGAGCGGCGTCGGCGAGTGCGAGAGCCGATCGCGCCGGCCCATGTCCCCGGCTGCCGGCGGAGTCCGGTGCGCGCGACCCGCGCCCGACCGGTCGAGCGGAACGACCTCGCCGGGCGACAGGCCGCGGGCGCCGCCGCGTCCAGTAGTACGCGGGAAGTAGTACCGTGACCGGTACCAGCAGGGAGCGGCAGGCGGAGAGGCCCATGCACAGCAACGATGCCCAGATGCTCGTCCTCACCGTCCTCGCGGAGGGGCCGCGGCACGGATACGCCATCAACACCGCGATCGAGGAGCTGACCGGCGGCAAGCTCGGTCCCGGCAGCCTCTACGGCGCGCTGTCCCGGCTGGAGGCGCGCGGGCTGATCGGACCGGCGGACGAGCCGGCCGGCCCGAAGGAACGCCACCGCACGATGCAGATCACCGACGCGGGGCGCGACCGCCTGCGCACCGAACTCCAGCAGATGGCCCGCATCTCGGCCGCCGGGCTGCGCGCGCTGGGGAGCGGACCGGCGTGAACGCCGCCACGGTGCTCACGCGGCTCTACCCGCCGGCGGTACGCGAGCGCTGGGGTGCGGACATCGGCCACGAGGTGGCGGCGGCCGGGATCCGCTCGTGGCCCGACACCCTCGCCGGGGCCGTGCGGCTCTGGCTCCATCCCGCCGACTGGCCCGAGACGTCCGCCGGCCAGACCCGCCGCGTGCTGACCGTCGCGCTGTTCGCCCTGGCCGCGGTCGCCGGCCTGCTGCTGCGCCACGCCGAACCGTCCGCGACGCTGACCGCCGACGTCCGGCACCCGGTCACCAGCCTGTGGCTCGGCCCGGTCCTGCTCGGCATCGCCCTGGCCGCGCCCCTTCCGCGGCTGGAGCGCGGGGTGCTGCGCCGCACGGCAGCCGCCGCGGTCCGCGTCATGGCGGCGCCGGCCGCCGCCGTCGCGGCACTGTGCGCCCTGGCGTGGAGCGGCGCCGCCGCACACCCCGCGGGCGGCACGGGCGCCGCCATGGTCCTCTGCTACTGGCTCACGCTCGCCTTCGTCGCGTTCCGCCTCTGCTCCCTGGTCGCGCGCCTGGCCCGGACGTCCCTGCTGCCGACCACCCGCCGGCTGTCCGCCGCGCTGCTGGTCTTGGGGGCGGGAATCGCCCTCGCCGCCTGCCAGAACGTCGTTCTGGCCCGAACCGCCGTGCACCCGGGCGCCGTTGCCGAGTCCGTCGCGCTGGGGGTGGTCGCCGCCGCGGCCCTGGGCACCGGCCGCGACCTCCGCCTGAACGCGAGGTGAGACGCCGCCCCGACGCCGCCGGAAGCGCGGGAGCGTGACGGGTGCGTCCGGTGAACGCGCCGGTGACGCTCGGCAACCGGGCGCCGTATGCTCCTGTCACGGCAGGTCCACGGGGCGTCAGGGACGGCGCCCCGGCCGCGCCGAACCCCGCGCGGAATCCAGGCGCGGGACGGGACTCGGGAGAGGCATGGCGGACGCGATCGGCCACGGCGGCCCGGTGCGGAGGGAGCCGTGACGGAGGGCGACGGGCTGCGGGTGGAGACCCTGGGGCCGCTGCGCGCCTTCGCCGGCGGGGAGGAACTGCCGCTCGGACCTCCCAAGCAGCGCGCGGTGTTCGCGGTCCTCGCGCTCAGCGCGGGCGGTGTGGTGGGACGCGACGTGCTCGTCGACCGCATATGGGGAGCGTCGCCGCCGGCCACCGCGACCGGCAGCCTGCACACGTACCTGTCGGGCCTGCGCCGCGCCCTGTCCGGGCTGGACGAGGCGCTGACCACCTCGGAGGCGGGCTACGGGCTGCGGCTGGACCCGGACCGGCTGGACGTGCGCGTGGTGGAGCGGCTGGCGACCCGGGCACGGGGCGTGCCCGCCCGGCAGGACCCGGCCGCCGCGGTCGACGCGCTCACGCAGGCGCTGGCCTGCTGGCGCCCCGGTACCGTACTCGGCGGTCTGCCGGGCCCGTTCGCCGCCGGGTACCGCACCTGGACCGCCGACCTGCGGCTCGGACTCCTGCTGGACCGGGCGGAGTTACTGCTGGCGATGGACCAGCCGGCGGGCGTCGCCGACCAGTTGCACGGACACACCGCCGACAACCCGTACCACGAGCGGCTGCGCTCGGTGCTGATGCTCGCGCTCCGCCGCAGCGGCAGGACCGCCGACGCGCTCGCCCAGTACCACGATCTGCGGCGGCTGCTCGCCGAGGACCTCGGCATCGATCCGTCCGCGGAGCTGCAGGCGCTGTACGCGTCGCTGCTGGAGGACGCCCCCGGCCGGCGCGCTCCCGGGACGCCCGCCTCCCCTGCGGGCCCCGCGGCCGCCGCGCCCGGCGCGGGATCCCCGCCGGCGCCGCGCACGCCGCCGTCCGCGCCCGCGGCGCCGGTGCGTCCCGCCCAACTCCCGCGCGGCGTCGGACGTTTCGCGGGACGCGTGGAGGCGGTGCGGCAGGTGCTGGACGCCGGCCGTGCGGCATCGGCCAACGACGGCGGCTCCACGTCGGGTTCCGGCTCCGGCGGTTCCGGCTCGCCGCAGATCCTGATGGTGGTGGGCGTCGGCGGCGTGGGCAAGACGGCGCTCGCGGTGCACTGCGCCCACCGGCTGGCGGACGCCTACCCCGACGGGCAGGTGTACGTGAACCTTCGCGGCTTCGACCCGAAGAGCCCGGCCAGCTCGCCGACGGACGTGCTGCAGCACCTGCTGGCGTCCGTGCACACGGGCACGGTCCCGTCCGACCTGGAGGGCCGGATCGCCCTGTGGCGCAGCATCGTCCGCGACCGGTCGATGCTCGTCGTGCTGGACAACGCGGAGTCCGCCGAGCAGGTGGAGGACCTGCTGCCGGGCGACGGCCCCTCGTTCGTCCTGGTCACCAGCCGCAACCGGCTCAGCGGCCTCGCCGTCCGGTACGCAGCCCGCCGGGTGACGCTCCAGCCGTTCACCACCGAGGAGTCGCTGCAACTGCTCGCCGACTCGATCGGCCCCGCCCGGGTCGACGCCGAGCCGGTCGCGGCGCGGCGGCTCGCCGACCTGTGCGACCACCTGCCGCTCGCGCTGCGCATCGCGTCGGAGCAGGTGACGGCCGGGGCGCAGGCGCGCATCGCCGACCTGGTCGCCGAGTTGGAGGACGTGCAGCGGCGGCTGGACGCGCTGCAGATCCCGGACGACGAGCTGTGCTCGGTACGCGGCGTCCTGTCGTGGTCCTACGCGCGGCTGGACGCCGAGGCGGCCCACGCGCTGCGCACCCTCGGCATGTTCCCCGGGGTGACCATCCGCCTGGAGGTGGCCGCCGCGCTGCTGGACGTCTCCCCCGCGGCGGCGGCCGCGGTGCTGCGGCGGCTGGCGGCCCAGCACCTGGTGGAGAGTTCCGGCGGCGTCTTCTGGATGCACGACCTGACGCGGATCTACGCCGAGGAGGTGTCCCGCAGCGGCGAGACGGCCGCCTCGCGCCGCGCGGCCCTGGAGCGGGTCCTCGACTGGTACGTGCGGACGCTGGCCGAGGACTACCGCTCCACCAAGGTCACGCTGCCGTTCGCGCTGGACGCCGAACCCCGGCACGAGCCGCTGCGGTTCGCCGACCGGAAGGACTTCGTCGGCTGGTGCGCGCAGGAGTGGGCCAACATCGCACCGCTGGTGCGGGCGGCGCAGCGGGCCGGCTGCCACGACGGGACCTGGCAGCTGGCGTATCTGCTCTTCGGCTACTTCTACGCCGCCGGGCAGGCCCGGGAGTGGCTGGACACGCTGCGCATCGGGATGCGCAGCGCCGAGCTGGTCGAGGACCGCCGCGCCCAGGTGGTGCTGCTCAACCACATGAGCGTGGCCCACTCCCGGGTGGGCGAGAACGACGCCGCGGTCAGGCAGTTGGAGCACGGGCTGCAACTGCTGCCGGACCTCGGCGACGACATGCTGCTCACCAGCCTGCTGGGCAACATGGCGTCCACGCTGCGGGAGGCCAAGCGGTACCCGGAGGCGCTGCCGTACGCGGCGCAGGCGCTGAACCTGGCGCAGCACAGCGGCCTGGACTACTACGCGGCGGGCTGCCTCGACGTGCTGTGCGAACTCCACGCCGAGCTGGGCGCGTTCGAGAACGCACTGTGGTACGGCAGGTTCGGGCTGACCGCGGCCAGGCGGTGCAGGAACGTGCTGCTGGAGGCCAACATCCTGATCAACCTGGGCGCCGCGGAGTTCGGGCTCGGCCACACCGAGGCGGCGGCGGGGAGCCTCCAGGACGCGCTCGCCCTCTGCTCGGCCACCGGTGACCAGTACCACGAGGGCCTGGCGCTGTTCGGGCTGGCGAAGATGGAGCACGCCACCGGGGCCGGCGCGGCGCGGGAGCTCGCCGGGCGGGCCCTGCTGCGGCTGGCCGATCTGGACGCCGAAGAGGTCGCGGACGTCAGGGAGTTCCTGCGGATGCTCGACGCGGAATCCGCACCGGCATCGGACGCACCACCACCGCGGGAGCCGGACGCGGCTCCTTTCCCGGCGTCCCGCGCGGACCCGGTTCCGGCGCTCGGCGCGGCACCTCCGGTTCCGGCGCCGGACGCACCACCTCCAACTGGTGTGGCGCCGGGCGCGGGTCCGGTCCCCCGGGCCGGATGACGGCGCCGTGCCGCTGCCAGAGCAGCACCGCCTCGATGCGGCTGCGCGCGCCCAACGTGCGGAAGATCCGGTTGAGATGGTTCTTCACGGTCTTCTCGGTGAGGCCGAGCCGGTCGGCGATCTCGGCGTTGCGCACCCCGCGCGACACCAGCGCCATCACCTCGTGCTGGCGCCGCGACAGCCGTGCGGCGGGGCCGGGTTCCGCGGCGGTCCGGCCGGCGTCGGCGGGACGCGGGCGGTCCCGGACCGGGAGGGTCGCGGCCGTCTCCACGACGTTCAGCCGGTACTCCGCGCACAGCCGGCGGGCCGCCGCCGGTGGGGCCGCGGGGACCGCGCCCGCCGCCCGCTCGTGGGCGGCCGCGGCGAGCTGCCCCGTACTGGGGGCCGTGCCGGCTGCCGGCCGGACCGTGACCTCGACGTAGGGAAGGCGGACGATCTCCACGGCCAGGTTCTTGCTGGCGAACACCTGACGGATCTGGGCGAGGATGTCCGGGCTGGTGATGGCGATCCGTACGCGGGCGGGGAGCGCCGGCACCGGGGAGGCGTGGCCTGTCATGCCTCCAGCGTGACGGAGCCCGCTTCAGGCATCCTTCATGCCGGATTCACACCGCGTTCTGCGCGGGTTCCTGCCCACCGTCGGTGCCGGCGCCCGCCAACTCGGCGAGCTGGGCGAGGACTTCGTCCTCGGTGGGGGCGTCGACGCGGTTCGCCCAGCGCAGCGTCGCCACGATCGTGTCGAAGAGCAGCACGACGGCCCTGACCGGGTCCGCGTCGGCGTCGCCGTCGGTGAGCACGCTGAAGGTGATCAGCCCCCATGCCCCGGGGGCGTCCGGGTTGGACACGTAGTACGAGACGCGCCGGGTCGGTGCCTTGCGGCCGATCCGGCCGCTGTCCACCAGCGAGGCGACGCGCACCGCGGGCGCACCGCCGATCTCCAGGTACATCCCATCGGCCCCGGCGTCGGTGAGGAGGGAGCCGAGCAGCTGCTCGGGGTCCTGGTCCTCGTCGCCCTCGATGACGGTCATCAGCATCGACCCGGGCAGCCGGAAGCCGTTGAACTCCTCCAGCGGCAGGAGCACCGCGCGTGCGCCCTGCCGGGACGCCTCGTCGGTGGCCTCGGTGAGCTCCTTGCGCAGCATCCGCCGCCAGGGTCCGGCCTTGTCCCGCGGCAGCGAGTCGGGCAGGTGGTGGCGGATCACGCCGTCGACGATCCGGCGGCGCAGGGCCGCCGAGTCGGGTGTGGTGGGGATCTGCACCCACCCGGCGGGGACGACCAGTTCGAAGTCGATCACGACTGCCCTTCCTGGGTGGCGGCGAGGAAGCCGAGCCGGGCCGGGCCCGCGTCGGCGGGCGCGCACTCCTCGGCGATCTGCTGCATCAACTGCTCGACTCCGTCGCCGATCACGGCCATCAGCCCGGTCTCGAAGACGAGCGTGCTGAGCAGCACGTCGGTGCTGACGCTGGCGACGCCGCCGCGTGGCGGCACGTCGAGGCGCAGGGCGGCGTGCAGGCGGGCGCAGGCCGCGCCCTCGGGGCTGCGGCAGAGCGCGAACACCCGCAGGCCGTCGCCGATCGCGGTGGTCACGTAGTCGACGACGGGCTCGCGCGCGTCGCCCTCCATGCCGCGCGCACCGACCGTCTCCATCAGGTAGTTGGGGTCCTCGGCCTCGGGTTCGGCGAACTCCACGACGACCGGGACGGGTGCCCAGCGCGGCCGCCCGCCGAGGAACGCCGCGCCCCATGCCAGCCGCGCCCACGGGGGCAGTGCCGCGGCGCGTTCGCCCAGCCAGCCGGCGGCCTCACGGCCCAGCATCCCGGCGGTGAACGGGAAGGGCGTGCCGGCGGCCGCGGGCCATGCGGCGCGCCCGGCGTCCAGGCCCTCGGCCGTCCACGCCTCGAACAGTGCCACCACCCGGGCGGTCCACTCCCGGTGCTCCGCCTGGCCGGGCCCCGTCTGCGGCACCCACTCCCAGTGCCAGGGCACCCGCATCAGCGCCCGCAGGTCGTCCGCCTGCTCCGTCCCGCTCATGAGGTGGCCACCTGTCCTGGCGGGTTGACCGCGGGGATCCAGCCGTTGAGCCGGCCGCCGGTGTAGACGAAGCCGGCGCCGATGCCGAAGGCACCGTTGATGCCGCCCCAGACGTACCAGAGCGGGGAGATCGCGCCGAGGCCGGCGGCCCGCATGATCGCGGCCAGGTCCTGGGCGCCCTTGAGGCCGGTGAGGATGCTCCCCAGGTCCTTGCCGAACTTCAGCGGGTCGCTGAGCAGTGTGGCCCACATCGAGCCCGCGCCCTTGAGCTGGGCCCAGGCGGAGGCCCAGAAGCCGACGTCGGGGGTGATGGCGCCGAGCTTGCCGAGCAGCCAGTTGGTGGCCGGGTTGTTGAACCACTCGGACAGGTTCTGCCACTGGTTGGCCGCGTTGGGGGCGGGCGGGCCGAAGGGCCGGGAGAAGTTCGGCACTGGGCGGCCCGGCGGCAGGTTGCCGGGGCCGAAGGGCCGGGAGTAGTTGGGGATCGGGCGGGGCGGCGGGGTGTTGCCCGGGCCGAACGGGCGGGAGTAGTTCGGCACCGGCCGTCCCGCGCCGCCGGCGCCGATCGGCCGCAGCGGCACCATCTGGATACCGCCGCCGGGCGGTGCGGGCGCCGGCCGCGGCCGGAAGCTCGCGGCGGCCTTGGCGGCGCTGGACATGCCCTTGCCGATCAGGGACACGGCCGCGCCGAGACCGGCGAGGCCGAGGCCGACCGCGCCGAGCACCACGTCCAGGACGCTGCCCTTGCCGTCGGCGTACAGCACCACGTTGGCGACCAGCGTGACGGCGCCGGCGACGATGCCGGCGAAGACCAGGACGTCCACGCCGGGGATCAGGATCGCCAGGACCCCCAGGATCATGCCGATGATCGCGAAGATCTGGCTGATCTTGGCCATGATGGCGTCGAGCTTGTCCTTGAAGGAGTCGCTCAGCCCGTCGTCGTACTTCTTGCAGTTGACCGCGTCGCCGAACCGCTTGCCCGCCACGTTGAGCGCGCCCAGCGCGTCGTCGAGCCGCTTCTTCGCGGCGGCCAGCTGCCCGTCCGCGTCGGTGGTGGCCTTGTCCTTGGCGGTGCCCTTCGCCTGCTCCTCGGGCGAGGTGGTGCCGTCCGAGCCCTTCTGCGGGTCCGGCAGCGCCTTCGCCTTCGTCTGCGCGTTCCTGGCCTCCTCGGCGTCGGTGAGCGCGCCCGCGGTCTCGCTGAGCCCGCGGTCCAGGTCGGGTTCGTACCTGCCGATCTCGGTGGCGACGTCGTGGTAGCGCACCGCGGCCTTGGTGAGCCGGTCCTTCAGCGACCCCGCGTCCGACTTGAGCCCGTCGACGTACTGGCCGGCGAGGCTGTCGCTGCCGGTGTCGACGATCTTCTGCAGCTTGGCCACCGCGTCGTCGATGGTGTCGGCGATGTGCTGGTACCGCTTCTGGGCGTCGCGCACCACGTCGGGGTCGGCGCGGACCGGGTCGGAGTCCAGGTCCAGCGGCGACCAGTCGAGGTTCCTGACAGACATCCCGTCCTCCTCTGGCGGCCGGTCACGTGTCCTTGAGCGAGTCCACGAGCTGCTGGTTGGCCTGCGACCAGGACTCGTCGACCTGGGTCACCTTGTCGCGCAGGCTCTTCATGTCCTTGACCATCGCGTCGCGGTGGACGGTCCAGTTGTCGGCGAAGTCGCCCATCGACAGGTTGGCGTTGAGCTGCCCCCACAGCCCCTTGTCGTCGTTCTGGAAGTCCAGTGCCCCCTCGAACTGCCCGATCAGCTCGCCGAGGTCGTCGGCGAGCGCCTGCAGGTCCTTCACCACGAGGTCTGCCATCACTGCTCCGGGTCGTCGTCGCGGGCGGGTGTGCCGGGGCCGGCCGCCGCCGGCCGGGGCGCGGCGGGGGCGGTGGGGATCTGGGCGGTGAGCAGGCTGCCGCTGCCCAGGTGCACCAGGGCCGAGCCGGGCACGACCCGGCTCGCGATCTGGGCCCGGGACATCCGGACGCCCACCAGGTCGCCGTCGTTGAGGGTGGGCGGCGACAGCAGCGCGCCGCGGCGGTTCCGCTTGACCTCGGACTGCCAGCCGGAGAAGCCCATGGCCACCGAGGCGACATCGCCGCCGAGGACCACGCCCCGCCTGCTGCCGGACGCCCTGCGGACGAACGCCTTGAGCCAGTCGCGGCAGGCCAGGTCGCGCCATGCCTCGGCGTCGTCGACGACGAGCACCACCGGCCCGTCGCCGGGGTCGAGCAGTTCGGCGAACTGCTCCTTGGTGGGGGCCTCGTCGGTGATCACCCCGCGCACTCCGGTGCGCCCGGCGAGGCCGCGCAGCGGCGAGTGCAGGGGGGCACCCACGACGAGTTCGCTGCCGCCGCGCAGCAGCGACTCGGCCATGACGGCCAGCGCGGTGCTGCGCCCGGACCGCGAGGGTCCCGCGATCAGGAACGTCGGCTGGTCGCCCATCAGGTCGGCGCCGACCGGCTCCAGTTCGTCGCCGGCGACACCCACCAGCGCCCACATCGGGCCGGGGGCGGTGCCGCCCGGGGCGGCGCAGGCCGTCTCCCATGCCTGCTCGAAGGACATCTCGGTGGGCATCACCGCGATGCGGCGGGGCCGGGCGGCCGCGGGCACGTCCGCCTCGCGTGCGGTGAGCCGGGCGGCGAGCGCGTGCACCGCAGCGGCCTGCGCGGGTCCCGCCGGGTCGGCGGCGACCAGCGCGACCTGCGTCTCGACGGCGCTGCCCGCACGGTAGCCGCGGCCGGGCGGCAGGTTCTCCGGGATCTTCCGGGCGTTCAGCCCGGCGAGTCCCGCGTCGCTCCGGTCGGACAGGCGCAGCACCAGCTTGTCGTCGCACAGCGAGCTCATCCGGCCGCTCAGCAGCATGTGGTCGCCCGCGACGACCATGTGCACGCCCGCGCTGCCACCCTCGCGGTGCAGGGTCTGCACCAGGTTGGTCAGGGCGCCGCCGTCGTACTCGCTGAGGGTGCCCATGAAGCCCTCCCACCGGTCCAGGAGAAGCACGACGTGCGGCAGCCGCTCGGCCGCCGGGCGGGCCGCGCGCTGCTCGGCCACGTCGGCGAACCCACCCTCGCCGAGCAGGCGTTGGCGGGCCTGCACCTCGGCGTGCAGCCTGTTCAGCAGCCGGGCCGCCCGGTCGGTCTCCGAGCGCTGCACCACCGCGCCGCAGTGCGGCAGCCGGGTCAGCGGGAGCAGCGCGCCGTTGCCGCAGTCGAGCCCGTACAGGTGCAGGTCGGCGACGCCGGCCTGGCTGGCCGCGGCAGCGGCGAAGGTGCGCAGCGCCGAGGAGCGGCCGGAGCGGGGGGCGCCGATGATGTGCAGATGGCCGAAGGTGGCCAGGTCGACGGTCACCGGTTCCTGGCGCTGCTGCATCGGCAGGTCCTGGAGGGCCCAGGCGAACGCCGGTTCGTCGCGGCTGCCGCGGACCGGGTCCGGCGACAGATCGACCACCGGGGACAGCGGCAGCGGCGGCAGCCAGGGGCGGCGCTGCGGCGGGATGCCCAGCATGTCGTCGGCCTGCCGGATCGCCCGCACCAGCACCGTCAGGTCGGTGACCTCGTCGGTCTCGGCCGTGGTCTGCGGGCGCTGCGGAACCGGCAGCCCGAGGTCCAGCCAGGAGACGGGGTGCAGGAAGGGCTCGGCGACCGCGGCGGCCCGGTCGGCGCGCCGGCGGCGGCCGCCCACCCGGCCGGTCTGGAACGGGATCAGCGAGCTGTGGCCGAGCCGGGCGTAGGCGCGGCCCGGGGTGGTCGCGGAGATCCCGGCGGCTTCCCTGGCGTCGATGACGTCGGTGCTCTCCCCGGAGTCCGTCACCCGCAGCGCCACCCGCAGGTTGGTGTTGGCGCGGATCTCCGCCGACACCACGCCCGACGGGCGCTGGGTGGCGAGGATCAGGTGGATGCCGAGCGAGCGGCCGCGCTGGGCGATGTTGACCAGGCCGGTGACGAAGTCGGGCAGTTCGCGGGCCATCGAGGCGAACTCGTCGATGACGATGAGCAGTCGCGGGATCGGGGCGAGCTCCGGCCGACGCGTGGCGTAGTCGAGGTAGTCCTCCAGGTCCTTGGCCCCGGCGGCCGCCAGCAGGTGCTCACGGTGGGTGAGTTCGGCGCCGAGCGAGGTCAGCGCGCGTTCCACGAGGTGCGGGTCGAGGTCGGTGACCAGGCCGACGGTGTGCGGCAGGTCGACGCAGTCCTTGAACGCCGCTCCGCCCTTGTAGTCGACCAGTACGAACGTCATGGCGTCCGGGCGGTTGGCGACGGCCAGTGAGGCGACCAGGGTCTGCAGGAACTCCGACTTGCCGGACCCGGTGGTGCCCGCGACCAGCCCGTGCGGGCCGTGGGCGACCAGGTCCAGGGCGAACGGGCCGTTCAGCGAGTACCCGACGACGGCCTTGGTGGCGCGGCCGGAGCCGCGCCACCGGGCGGCGATCGCGGACGGGGTGGGATCCTCCATGCCGAGGATCTCCAGCAGGCGGGCGGACGCGGGCAGCGCGGCCTCGCCCTGGTTGTCGCTGACGTCGCGCAGCGGCGCGAGCCGGCGGCCGGCCGCCGCGTACCAGCTGTCGTGCACCTCGTCCGCGAGGATGCCGTCGATCTGCGCGGCGCGCTGCTGGCGCAGCGTGGTCTGCCCCGCGGAGGCGCCGACGACCACGACGGTCGCGCACTCCTCGGGCAGCGTGCGCTCGTCGGCGTCGACGCAGATGCTGTAGACGCCGACCGCGGGGCCCTCCTGGAGGATCGTCACCACGCCGGGCAGCGCCCGCAGCCGGCGCGCGCCGTCCATGACGACGACCACGTCGGGGTCGGAGAAGCTCGCGCCGACACCGGCGTTGAGGCGGGCCTGCTGGCGCAGGGCGATGAGTTCGGTGAGTTCGGCGACCCGGCGGCCCAGGGTCTCGGCGTCGGCCCCGACCAACGCCAGCGCCTGCTGGCCCAGCAGCGGCCGGGTGTGCGGCAGCCACGCCGCCCACTCCCACAGCGCCTCGCCCGCCGGGTCGGTGAGCACGTACAGCTGCAGGTCGCGCGGGCTCTGCAGCACCGCCAGCTGGCCGGCCAGCCAGCGGGCCATGCGCCGCGGCCGGGCCTCGTGCCCCGCGACGCCGACGACGCCGGCCTGCGCGAGGGAGAACGCGGCGGGTACGTCCCGCGCGGAGCGCGCCTCCTGGCGGCGCCGGGTGCCGTCGCCCTGCTCGACCGCGATCGCGGTGGGCAGGTCCGCGATGCCCACCCGCACCATGAGGTGGTCGGGGTCGGTGCGGCGCCGCTCCCACAGCCGCGCGCGGGGCCCGGTGGCGATGACGAGCAGTTCGGCCGGGTCGGGTCCCGACGCCCTGCGGTCCAGCCGCTCCCGGTCCAGCGCCACCGCGATCTCCGCCTCGGTGGAGACGAGTTGGCCGCGGTACTCGGACATCTGGCGGCGGTGGCTGAGCCGGCCCTGGCGGCGCCCGCTCATCCAGCTGCCGATCATCATCACCGGCGACATCGCGGCCATCATCAGGAACATGGGGTTGCGCAGCATCATCGCGATGAGCCCGCCGACGACCGCGGGCAGCGCGGCGGTCAGCCACGGCAGCGCGTTCAGCGCGGGCGCCTTGGGCTGGACGGGCAGCCGGAACGCGGTGCGCCGGGCCGGGGGCAGCAGCCGCGGCGGCCGGTTGTAGTCCAGGTACTCGCCGTCGGGTGACGGTTCGACGACGGCGTCCGGGCGCAGCAGCGGGTGCTCCTCCAGGAGGGTGGTGCCGAGGCGGAGCTGGGCCGCCGCGGGCCAGGCGGTGTCGCCGTCGGGCAGCGGCGAGCGGTCCAGCAGGGCGCCGCGGCCGGTGGCCTGCACGCGCACCACGGCGCCGAGGGACACCCGGAGCACGGCCGCCACGGCGGGCTGGTCGCCGTGGAGGACGACGTCGCAGTCCGCTCCGGAGCCGATCCGGTACTCGCCCGCGCCCAGGTACCAGACCCGCCCGGCGCCGGCGCCCGCCACCGCCCGCACGGTGACCAGGCCCGCGCGCGGCGTCGCGGCCGGGCCTGGCCGGCCGAGCCACAGCACCGAGCCGTCGTGGATCCCGCTGCCGGCCAGCGGCTGGGCGAGGTCGAGCGGCCGGTCGTCGAGGAACACCGCGGTCCCGGCGGGCTCGTCGGCCGCCGGGGCCTGCGCGCCCTCAAGGCTGTCCAGCAGGTTCTTCACCACGTCGCGCAGCGGGGTGCCGGGGTCGGCGTCCACGGCCACGTCGGCGGACCAGTCGGGCGGCCGGGCAATGGTGATCATCATGGGCATGGCTCCCACCTCCTCGTGGCGGCGCTCGGAGAAGGGCGCCCGCGCCGGACACGGGGTCCGGGCGGGCGCGGTGCCGGCCGGGTGGCCGGCGCGGGACGGCCGGCTACTTCTGGTTGAGCGATCCGGCGAGCTGGGTGTCCATGTCGCGCATCGCCTCAACGGCCTTGTCCAGCCACGAGGACAGCTGGTCCAGCGTGTCCATGGCCTGGTTTGCCGACGTGACGAACTCGGTGTGCACCTCGTCGAACCGGCCCGACGCCTGGTCGGTGACGAAGCCGGAACTCGTCAGTCCGTCCACGATGTTCTTGCACTCGGTGAGCTTGGCGTCGATGTCGGCCTTGTTGTTGCGCATCTTGGTCGCGCTGTCCGACATCTCCTGATAGGTGATGTTGAGATTCGTCATCGTGGGTCCCTTCTGACTTCGCCGGACACTGCCGGCCCGCGGTGACGCGCCGGGCTCGGACGCCGTCGATGCTAGGAACGTCCGGCGACGGCGGTCCAGGACGGCGCTTCCCCCGGTGGGCCCAGGGACCCAAGCCCAGGTCGCGGCGGGCGTCGGGCGCAGGCCGGCCGGGCAGCCACCGTGTGCAGGACAGCCGTGCCGGCGCGTTGCGGCGACCGCGTCCGGGCGCCGCGGCCGGCCGTGGACACCCCGCGCGGGCGAGGTGTACACCAGCGCGCACCGGCCCCCGCTGAGCAGGAGCCGATGCCGAGGAGACGAGGGTGACCGTGCCGACACGATCCGCAGACCGCGTGCGCCGCCGCGGTGACTGGCGTACCCGGCTGCGCGGCGCGCGCAAGCCGGCACCGCGTCCCGGACCGGGCCGGGGCACCGATCACGGGCTGTGGACCGTCGACCGCGCCGTACGGGTACTGGCCACCGCCTGCGAGCAGGAGGGCCGGCCGGTGCCGGTGGCGCACGTGGTGGTCGTCGGCGCGGAGACCGTCTGGCTCCACCTCAAGACCCCCGACCTGCGGCCGCCGGCCGGCTGGACCGCGGACCAGGACGGCCGGATCTGGCACGCGCAACTGCGCTGGCTGCAGGGCGCCGGGGTCGCCGAGTCGGCCCGCGAGCCGTATCCGCGGCTGGTGTCGCTCGGCCACAGCGGCAAGGGCTTCGTGCTGGTCAACCTCGCCCATGTGGACGGCATCATCGGCCTGGAGGGTGACGCCCGGCAGGCCCGCACCCTGGTCCAGGAGTGGACCCGCGAGCTGACCACCGGTCCGTGGTCGCGCGGGGTGCAGGTGGTCAGGGTCGGCTTCCGGGCCGGCGGCGCGGACCCGGCGGGCACCACCGACGCGGCGTCGCTCGCCGAGGCCGAGGCCGCGCTGGCCGACCTGGGCGGCGGGGTGCTGCTGCTCGCGACGGCACCGGGCGGCCGGGACCGCGAGCGCCTCGCCCGGCTCGCCGACGACGCCGAAGGCCGGTGGTCGGTGGTCGCCGTCGGCCGCGTCGACCACCCGCGGTGGCGCTTCGCCCTCGACGCCGGCGGCATGGTGGACACCGGACTGCTCGACAGGCCGGTGGCCCGCAGTCTCGACGCGCTGCCCGAGCCGGAGACCGAGGACGAGGAACCCGAGCCGGAACCGGAGCCCGCGGCGGAGGCCGACTGCCCGACGCCCCGGGCCGCCGTCCGCAACGGGCCGCCGAACGCCCGGCGTTGGATCATCGCCGCGTGTGTGGTCGCCGTGTGCGCGGCCGGTACGGGCGTGGGCTTCGCCCTGTCGGGGTCGTCCACGTCGTCCTCACCGCGTACGACCCAGGCGACCGCCCCCGAGGGCGGATCCGCCGGGGGCGTCGTGTCGTCGCCCACGACCGGGGCCGCGCCCACGGACACGCAGGGCGGCGCGCAGCCCTCGACGGGTACCGCCACCGCACCCGGCTCGACCGGCGACACGGGGTCGAGCGGCGGCACAGGACCCGCGAGCGGGCCGGTGGCCGCGCTGGTGAACCCGGCGACCGGCAAGTGCCTGAGCGGCGGGGCGGGCACCGACGGCACGCCGCTGGCCCTCGCCGCGTGCGGCGGCGCCGCGAACGAGAAGTGGGCGCTCGGGTCGGACGGCACGATCCGCTCCAAGGGCCTGTGCATGGACGCCGCGTGGGGCGGCACCGCCCCGGGCACCGTCATCCAGGTCGCCAACTGCAGCGGCAACCCTGCCCAGCAGTTCTCGCTGCGCGGCACCACCGTCTACTCCAAGCAGGCCGGCAGGTGCCTGGGCGTGGTGAACGCCGGGGCCGGGATCCGGCTCGCCGCGTGCGGCAAGGACCCCTCGGTGGCCTTCCGCCGGGACTGACGCCGCCGCGGGGCACGACGTCGGACGGTGCTGCAACCCGTAGTGCTCAGGCATCACTTGACGTGCCGCAGCCGCCGC
Organism: Streptomyces sp. NPDC020917; assembly: GCF_044333795.1. Classification (NCBI taxonomy): domain Bacteria; kingdom Bacillati; phylum Actinomycetota; class Actinomycetes; order Kitasatosporales; family Streptomycetaceae; genus Streptomyces; species Streptomyces sp. NPDC020917. The sequence goes on from NZ_JBIRRR010000016.1 coordinate 42,156, forward strand.
AGGTGGCGGTGACCCGGCGTACGTGCCCGCGTGTCAGAGGTCGTTGCCGGCGTAGGAGAGATTGAAGCTCTTGTTGGTGAGGGGGAAGTCGGGCACGATCGTGTCGGCCAGGGCCACCGGCAGCGCGGGCCAGTTGAAGAACGACGGGTCGACGGGCTTGACCCGCGTCAGCCGGCCGTCGGGGCCGAGTTCGACGCGGGTGGCGATGGTGCCGCGCCAGCCCTCGACCAGCCCCGTGCCCGCTCCCGGGCCGGTGGCGCCGGGTCCCGCACCGCTGACGTCGCCCAGAAATGCCGGCCCGCGCACCGCTGTTCCGGCTCTGGCGTGCGGCGCGAGCCGGGCGATGAGCGCCAGGGAGGCGTCGATCTCCTCCGCGCGGATCTCGAACCGGGCCAGGACGTCGCCATCGGTGCGGCCGGGGACGGCCGGCAGCGGTACGTCGGCGACCGGGTGCCTCACGCGCGCGTCGAGGTCCAGGCCGCTGGCCCGGGCGACGTAGCCGAGACAGCCGAGGTCGCGGGCGGCCTCCGGCGCAAGGCGGGCTGTTCCGCTGAAACGGTCGCGGACCACGGGGTGGTTCAGGGCGAGGCGGGTGAGGTCGCGGATGTCGTCGCCGATCCGCCGCAGCCCGTCCACCGAGGGCACGGACAGCAGGCGGACCCCGCCGGGCACCACGCCGTCGCGCAGCAGACGGTGGCCGGTCGTCCCCGCGTTGACGCGCAGCAGCTGCTCGCGGATGCGCTGGGCATGGGAGTTGAGGATGCCGTGCCCGACGTCGTTGCACAGCGCGCCGAGATCGGCGACATGGTTGTGCAGCCGCTCCAGTTCCAGCAGCAGGGCGCGGCCGGCGCGGGCTTCGGCGGGGACGTCGGTCGCCGTGGCCTGTTCGACGGCCTGGCAGTAGGCGAGGGCGTGGCCGACCGCCGTGTCCCCGCTGATCCGCTCGGCCAGCGGGAGCCCGCGTTCGACGGTGCGGCCTTCGAAGAGCTTCTCGATGCCCTTGTGCACGAACCACAGCCGCGCCTTGAGCTTGAGGATGGTCTCGCCCACGACGGAGAAGCGGAAGTGCCCGGGCTCGATCAGGCCGGCGTGGACCGGGCCGACGGGGATCTCGTACACGCCGTCCCCCTCGACCGCCAGGAACGGGTACGGGCCCTCGGGTTCGGCGAACGGCGGCGGCGGGCCGGCGTCGGGCCGTCCGGGGTACCAGCCGCGCGGCCAGTGGTAGTGCCGGACGAGACGGCGCGGCAGCGGATGGCCGAGGAGGTCCACGCCGTGCAGGTCGTGCATCTCGCGCTCGAAGCGCCCGGCGGGAAAGGACAGTTCGGACAGGGTGGGCAGCCGAGGCGAGTCCGGGTCGAGGCGCACGTGCAGCTCGGTGCGGTGGTCGGGCGGCCCGTCCACGAAGAGGTAGACGACGCGCAGCGCGTCCGGGTCGTGGTGGGCGGCGATCAGCGCGAGACGCCGGCCCTGGGCGAGCAGGCCGGCTGCGCGCTGGGCGAGTTCGGCGGTCCCGGTGTCCACCACCGTGGGGGCGGGTGCGGTGCTGGGCATGGTCAGTGTCCTCCGATGACGGCCGCGGCGGCGTCCAGGAGCCGGGTGAGGGGTCCGGTGGTGGTGCCGAGCACCGCGCACGCCACCAGTCCGGCCAGCAACGGGAGTCCGGCGGCGGCACCGATCCGGTGCGGGAGGCCCACGGCCGCCGGGACGTCCCCGTCGCCGCCAACGTCCCTGCCTGCCACGGCGGTTGCGGCGGCCGGGGCGCCGGCTGCGGCCGTCCGGCCGGCGTCGTCCGCGGGTTCGGCCTGGGCCGGGACTCCCCCGACGGCCGGGACGTCCCCGCCGTGCGGACCGGACGGCGGGCCGAGCAGCATCCGTGCGCCGCGGGCCGCGAGTGCGGCGAACGAGACCAGGACGAGCAGGAGGGCGACGGTGACAGGCCAGCCGAGACGGGCGCCGAAACCGGCGCGGGCGATGCCGACTTCGGACGCGAACAGGCTGAACGGCGGCAGTCCGAGGAGCGCGACGACCGCCAGCCCGAAGCCCGCGGCCAGGGCGGGCGCACGGGTCGCCAGCCCCTGCACGCCCGCGATCCGGCTGCTGCCCTGCCACTGCAGGATCTGCCCGGCCGAGCAGAAGGCGACGGACTTCGCCAGGCCGTGGCCGGTCATGTGGAGGAGGACCGCGGCGATCGCGAGCGGGCTGCCGATGGCCGTGCCCAGTGCGATCAGGCTCATGTGCTCCATGCTCGAATAGGCCAGCATCCGCTTGTAGTCGCGCTGCCCGAGCAGCACGGCGGCCGCCAGCGCCAGGGTGAGCAGTGCCGCGACGGTCAGCAGCAGCCGCAGGTAGCCGGGGCCGAGGGCCGCGTCCGCCACGGTCTTGTAGCGCAGGACCCCGCTGAACCCGACGGACAGCAGCACGCCGGACATCAGTGCGGAGACGGGGGCCGGGGCCTGGCTGTGGGCGTCGGGCAGCCAGGCGTGCAGCGGCACGAGCCCGGCCTTGGTGCCGAAGCCGAGGACGATCAGTCCGGTGCCGAGCCGGGTCACGTCCGGGTCGAGCCGGTCGGCGTGCGCGGCGAGCCGCGGCCAGTCCAGCGCGGCCGCCTCGGAGAGCCCGGCCTGCCGGGCGGCGTAGTAGATCAGCACGGTGCCGAGGAAGGCCAGCGCGATGCCGACCGAGCAGATCACCACGTACTTCCACGCCGCCTCCACCGAGGCGCGGGTGCGCCGGTGCCCGACGAGGAACGCGGTGACCAGCGTGGTCGCCTCGATCGCCACCCACAGGACGCCGAGGTTCTCGGCCAGCACCCCGAGGGCCATGGCGGCCAGGAACGCCTGGACCAGCAGGTGGTAGCGGCCGGTGGTGCGCGGTGTCGCACGCCCGGCGGCGCGTTCGCCGGCCAGGTACGAGGGCGAGGCGGCGAGCGCGAGCAGCGAGACCGCGCCGACGGCCAGCAGCAGCCAGACGGTCAGCGCGTCGGCGCGCAGCAGGTGCCCGAGAGCGTGCTGCGGGCCGCGGTCGGTGACCCGGCCGGCCAGCAGGGCGGCGCAGGCCAGCGTCACCACGGGCGAGACCAGCCCGGCCCAGTCGCCGGGCGAGCGGCGCAGCAGCAGCCCGGCGGCATGGCACGCGGCGACGGCGAGCGGTACGGCGACGGGCAGGACCAGCAGCAGGGGGACGGCGGCGGTGGGCATCAGTCGTGCAGCTCCCGCAGGGTGTCGAGGTCGGTGCCGCCGAAGGCCGCCCGCATGCGCAGGGTGAGGAGTTGCAGGGCCAGCACGGCGAGCAGCAGGTCGAAGGAGACGCCGAGTTCCAGGATCAGCGGCACGCCGCCGGTGGTGAGCAGCGCGACGGCGGTGATCCCGTTGTCCAGGAGCAGGAAGCCGACCATCTGGGAGACCGCGCGCCGCCTGGTGACCAGGGTCAGGAAGCCGATGAGGACGACGGCGAGGCCCACCGGCACGGCCCGGGTCGCCGGTCCCGGCGCGAGCGTCACCAGGGGCTGGGCGGCGGCGTAGGCGAGCAGCGTGAGGGCGGCGGCCAGCAGCAGCGACGCGGCCACGTTGACCAGCGGCTGCGTCTCCCGGGCGTGCCCGGAGCGTTCCAGGGCGCGCCGCATCAGCGACGGCAGCAGCCCGGCGCGGAGCGCGCCGATGCCGACGGCGACCCCGGCCACCCCCCAGTGCCTCCCGTGCAGGCCGAGCAGCAGCCCGATGCCGGCCAGCGCCACGCCCTGCAGGGCGAACACCCTGACGATGGCGGCCAGTTCGCGGAACCACAGCACCATCACGGCGGCGAGCAGGAACGCCCCGCAGGCGAGGTCGAGCAGTTGGACGTAGACGGTGTGGTTCATCGGCGGCTCAGGCTCCGCTCAGGAAGTAGGAGGCGGCGACGGCGAGCAGCGCCAGCAGGAAGGAGCCGGCGAGCAGCTCGGGCACCCGGAACAGGCGCAGCTTCGCCCAGAACACCTCCGCCGCCGCCAGCGCCCCGCCCAGCACCGCCGTCTTCACCGCGAGCAGCACCAGCGCGAGCAGCAGCGCGGGGTAGGAGGCGGTGGTCGCGATGCCCCACGGGACGGCGAGGGTGCCCAGCAGCCCGAGCAGCAGGGCCAGCCGCATCTGGGCCCCGAGTTCGACCAGCGCGAGGTCGGGTCCCGCGTACTCCAGCACCATCGCCTCGTGGACCATGGTCAGTTCGAGGTGGGTGCTCGGGTTGTCCACCGGCAGCCGCCCGGCCTCGGCGAGGGTCACCACGGCGAGAGCGACCAGCGCCAGCAGCCCGGACGGCGAGGTGAGCGTGGACGGCTGGTCGATCCGGCCCTCGACGATCGAGGCCAGGTTCGTCGATCCGGCGGGCACCGAGAGGGCCAGCACCGATAGCAGGATCGTCGGCTCCACCAGGGCGGCGATGGTCATCTCGCGGGAGGCGCCCATGCCGCCGAAGGCCGTCCCGGTGTCAAGTCCGGCCAGGGCCAAGGCGATCGTGCCGAGCGCGAGGGTGGCCACCACCACGACGAGGTCGCCGTGCGAGGCGGCGGGCGTGTCCGTGCCCGCCAGCGGGATCAGGGCCGCGATGACCAGGCTGGTGGCGACGAGCGCGAGCGGGGCCGCGCGGAACGCGGGCCCGGTGCCGTCCGGGCTGATCGGCTCCTTGCGCAGCAGCTTGCGCAGATCCCGCCAGGGCTGCGCGACGCCGGCCCCGGCGCGGCCCTCCATCCGGGCGCGGACCTGGCGCATCAGCCCGGCGAGCAGGGGGGCGCCGGCCAGCACCAGCAGCACCTGCGCCGCGAGCGCGACCGTTCCGAAGACGCTCAACGGCCCTCCCCGCGGCGGGCATCGGCGGCACGGCGACAGGCGCAGCTCGCGGGACGGAATGCGGCGGAGGCGGGCCGCAGGCCCTCACGCACCCACCGGCCGACGCCCCCCGCAGAACACCCCACGGTGCTCGCGGGACGGACGCCACCGGACGCGCGGCGCGCGGCGTCGCCCGCACGTCGGACGCCATCGGACAGGGGACGCACGGCGGCGCTCACCTGGCCACGGTCAGCGTGGCGAGCAGCACGACCAACCCCGCGAAGCCGTAGCCGAGATACACGTGCACGCTGCCGGCGGCAAGCCGGCGCGAGTGGCGGCCCACGGCCGACAGGGCCGCCAGGACGGGCGCGTAGAGCCGGTGCTCGATCCGGTCGGGGACGCGGTTGCGGAAACGGACGCTCTCGACGAGGTACGCGGACTCCCGGACGTGCGTGACGTCCAGGTCCTGTTCCGGCGCGAGGACGTCGTCGAAGACGCGCTGCAGCGGCTCGGCGAACGACGTCGCCGTGTAGGCCATCCGCGCCGTGGGCCGGCCGCCGCCGCAGTCCCAGACCGGGGCACGGTGCCGCCGTGCCCTGCGCCGCAGCAGCCGCACGGCCGCCGCGGGCAGCGCCACACCGGCGGCCAGCGCGACCGCCAGCCACAGCGGGGCGTACGTGGCGGCCGCCCCGTCCAGGCGCAGCCGCAACTCGCCGCCGGACAGCGGCCGTCCGGAGCCGGGCAGCGCGGTGTTCACCGCGCGGGAGAGGCCGTCCGCGAGGAGACCGGGCACCAGGGCGAGCGCGACGCAGGCCGCGCCCAGCAGGCCCATCCCGGCGAGCATGCCCGGCGGGCTCTCCGCCGCGCGCGCCGCCCGGGGGCTGCGGGGCCGGGCGAAGAAGCCCACGCCGAGCGCCTTGACGAAGGTGGCCGCCGCGAGCCCGGCGGACAGCGCGATCGCCGCCACCGCGATCGGCAGCACGATCGCGGTCGCCAGACCCGGCACCGCCATCCCGTGGACGAGGGACTGCAGCAGCAGCCACTCGCTCACGAAGCCGTTGCCGGGCGGCAGCGCCACCGCGCCGAGCGCTCCCAGCGCGAACAGGCCCGCGGTGGCCGGCATCGCGCCGCGCAGCCCGCCGAGCCGGTCGAGGTTCCGCTCGCCGGTCGCGCGCAGCACCGACCCCGCCGCGGTGAACAGCAGGGCCTTGAAAGCGGCGTGGTTGACGGTGTGGAGCAGTGCCGCCGCCAGGGCGACCCCGGCGAGCTCCGGGTCGCCGGCCGTCCGCAGCACCCCCGCGGCACCCACGCCGACGAGCACCAGCCCGAGGTTCTCCGACGTCGAACAGGCCAGCAGCCGCTTGAGGTCGACGGCCATGGACGCCTGGAGGATCCCGTACACCGCGGACGCGGCGCCGGCCAGCAGCACCGCCAGCCACCACCAGCGCGACCCGCCGCCCAGCAGGTCGAACCCGACCCGCACCACGCCGTAGACGCCGAGGTTCACCATGGCCGCGCTCATCAGCGCCGAGACCTGGCTGGGGGCTTCCGGATGCGCCCGGGGCAACCACGCGTGCAGTGGTACGGCGCCGGCCTTCGAGGTGAACGCCGCAGCGCACAGGACGAACACCGTGCCCCGCAGCGCGGGCGACAACCGGTCGGCTCCGGCGCGCAGTTGGGTGAAGCTCTCGCCGCCGGCCCGGGCCGCGAACAGCGCGAGTCCGGCGAGCAGCAGCACCAGCCCGAGGTGCGTCATCACCGCGTACCAGACGCCGGCGCCGCGCACCGGGGGCCGCAGGCGGTGCTCGGTGAGCACCAGCAGCAGCGAGGCCAGCGCCATCAGCTCCCACAGCAGCAGGAACGTCGACACGGACGCCGCCGCGGGCACCAGCACCAAGGTGGCGGCGAACACCGGCAGCAGCGCCTGCGCCGTGCGCGAGGCGACCGGGCCGTGCCCGCCCTTCGCGTAGCCGACGCCGTAGACCGCGACGGCCACCACCACCGCGCCCGACACCGCCATGAACAGCCCGGACAGCGCGTCGACCCGCAGCCGCACTCCGGCGAGCGGCAGCAGCGACGGCCACCACGCCGACCATGTGCGGCCGGCGAGGGCCGCCGCGCCGGCCGTCACGCCGGCGGCGCCGACGCACACCGAGGCCGCGCCCGAGGCGACGACCCGGATCCGCGGCGGCAGCCCGCCGCCCGCGGCCGCGCCCAGCGCCGCGCCGGCTGCCGCGGTGGCCACGGCGGCGGCGATCACGTTCACCGTCCGGCCGCCTCGCCGATCGCCGTCATCGCCCGGTCACCTGCCGCAGTCCGGCCACGATGGCGGCGGGTTCGGGCGGGCACCCGGCGATCCGCACGTCCACGGGCACGGTGTCGTCGACCGCGCCCGTGCCGCTCGCCAGCCCGTAGCCGCCGCTGAACTCCCCGCGGCCGAGCGCGCAGTCGCCGACCGCGACGACCAGCCGCGGCTCGGCGGCCGCCGCGACCGTCGCCTTCAGGGCGTGTGCCATGTTCCTGGTCACCGGTCCCGTCACCAGCAGCACGTCGGCATGGCGCGGCGAGGCGACCAGCCGCGCACCGTAGCGCTCCGCGTCGTAGACCGGTGAGAACGCCATGCCGATCTCGAGCTCGCACCCGTTGCAGGAGCCTGCGTCCACGCACCGGACCTGGGCCGACCCGCCCAACTCCCGTGCCGCCGGGGGCATCGCGCCGGCAGGCGAAGGCGGTGGGGGCTCTGCCACCCGACCCGTCTCACGAATCTTGCGGAGCAGGCCCACGGGTTCCTCTCTCTGGGGTGCGGGGAGGGATCCGCCCCTCCGAGCCTGCGCCACAATATAGTCATGTGAAAAAGTCTTCAAGTCAGCAAGGGACTACTCTGTCACCTGCGGGGACGGCCCCCGGCACGACGGAGCGCCCCGCCGATCGGCGCCATGGTGTCCGCCGTGGGTGACGAGGTCGCCGCGGCGGCGTCGCCGCGCGTCATGACGACCCGAGGAGATGTCCGGTGGACCGCAGCGGCACGGACGACTTCGCCGACCGCCTGGTGGAGCGCGTCCTTCAGGCCCGTGAAGCGCTGCGCGACGCGGCCGAGGCCAGGGACGCCGCGGCGGTGGCCCGGGCCCTGGACGAGCTGAACGGCGCGCTGCGCCTGGCCCGCGCCCACGGCATACCGGTGCCCGGAACTGCGGGGGTGCCCGAGGGCGACGCGGGCACGAGCGAGCAGGTGGGAAGGTGACGACCTCCGCGGCCCTGCGCCCGCGCCGCCGGCCCCTTCGTGACCCTCCGAACGCGAAACGGCCGGGGGACGCTGGTCCCCCGGCCGTTTCGCAGGCGGTGGCTAGAGGCGGCGGGCGGTGCGGAAGTAGTTGGCGTAGTAGCCGTTGCCGTCCAGGCGGGACGTGCCGCCCTTGTCGCCGATGGTCGGGCCGTTGACCTCTTCGCGGCTGGAGATGAAGATCTTGTGGCCGTCGGTGTCGTTGCCCAGGTAGATGCCGATGTGGTCCAGGCGGTTGTGGGTCCGCGAGTCCAGCTTGAAGATCACCAGGTCGCCGGGCTGCAGCACGTCGATGGCGGTCGGCCGGGTGTACCAGGGCCCGGGCCCCTGCAGCGGTATGACGGTGATGCCCTCGTGGGAGCGGGCGATGCCGTTGGCGGTGCGCGGCAGGCCGTCGCCCTGGGTGTCGGTGGGCGCCAGCGGGTAGCGGGCGCGGTAGCCGTAGACGGTCCGGACGAAGCCCGAGCAGTCGATGGCCCGGTAGCGCTCCTGCTCCGGCTTCATGGTGGTGCCGTCCCGGAAGGTGTACGGGATGCCGAGGTAGTCGTAGAAGTCCGACTGCTCCTTGCGGAGGTCGTTGCCGATGCTGCCGCCGGGGTTGATCGGCCCGAAGGCGGCGTCGCCCGCGTACGGGACGCCCTGCGCGTCCTTCTTCACCGGCGCGCCCTCGACGTACTGGAACGCGAAGGCGAAGATGTCGTCCTCCTCGCTGCCGAAGTACTTCTTGAACCACTCCTTGAACCAGGCGCTGTTCTCCGCGCCGGCCTTCCACTTCTGCGGCATCAACCGCACCCAGTTCTCGGTCACGACCCGGGACTTGGTGTTGGCGGCCTCGGCGAAGGTCCGGCTGGGCCCGGTGAGGGTCGCGGTGCGGGCGCCGTCGGTGAAGGTGCCCAGCACCTGTCCCTTGGCGTCGCGCAGCACCGACCGGTCGGGGCCGGTCAGCCGCTCCCAGGTCTGCGCGCCCTGCGCGCCGACGGTGGACGACGACAGCTGCGGCTTGTCGGTGACGGCCTGCACCTCGGGTGCCTTGGCCTGCTCGTCCTTGCGCAGCGCCACCGTCAGATAGCCGCTGGCGGCCAGCAGCGCGGTGACGGCGACGACGTTGACGATCTTGCGGCTGCGGCCGGCGCCGGCCTTGCTGCTCGTGGGCATGGGATCAGCTCCAGTCGTACGGTCAGGCGGACGGCATGACGCCGAGCAGGATTCCGGCGGTCAGCACCACGTAGGTGGTCAGCGTGGCGGAGCCGGTGGCCAGCAGGGTCGGGCCTTTGGGCTGGCGGACCAGCTGGTAGGCGATCAGACCCGGCACGATGAACCCGAGGGTCTGGTTGGTGTACATCAGCGGGTACTCCCGCTGCAGCACGATGATCAGCGTCGCCTGCAGGATCACGCCGATCAGCACGACCGCCGCGAACAGCCGCTTGCCGTAGAGGATCACGTACTTCTGCACGACCACCGTGAGCAGGTAGGTCAGCACGGTCACGCCGACCACCATCGAGGCGCGCTGCAGGTCCTCGACGAGGGTGAGCGCGAGCCAGCCGGGCGTGATCATGCCGCCGGGCGACAGGTTGGTGGTCAGGTAGCAGACCAGGGAGGCGAGCAGGCCCAGGGCGATGCCGATCGCGGCGATCTCCGGGGTGAGGGCGTCGGGGATCATCGGTTGTCTCCTGGGTTCTGCCATGGCATGGACGGGTGCTGGTCGGCCGGGGGCTGCGCGGCCCAGTGCGGCGCGGGGCGGGCCGGCTGCGGCCAGTCGTCGTCCGGGTCGACGGGGTACGTTTCGGCCACCACCGGGATGCGGGTGGTGTCCTCGGCATCGTGCGGGGCCAGCTGCCCCGGCAGGACGGCGTGGAAGGGCGGGGCCGCGTGGGCCCAGACCGCCGCCTGGTCCTCGGCCGCCTGGTCGATCGTCCACGCCGTTCCCGCGTCGTCCGCCGCCTCCTGACCGTCCTCGTCCGGTGCGAGTTCGGCGATCCGCTCCAGCAGGAGTTCACCGCGGCCGTGGATGTTGCCGATCGCGACCAGCGAGGAGTCCGGGCCGAGCCGGCCCAGCACGTCGGCCAGCAGGGCGTCCGGGTCGCGCCGCTCGCCGCCGAGGTCCACGACGCGGTCGCGCCACTGAGCGGGGATCGCGTCGATCGCGCTCTTCGCCGGGTGCCCGATCACGAAGACGTGGTCGGGGGCGAGGTGCGGCACCAGCGCGCCCATCTGGCCGTTGCGCTCGACGCGGTCCGGGCGGCAGTTGATCAGCACGTTCAGCGGCCGGTGCACCGCGCCGAGGCCGAGCAGCTGCTCGATGTTCATCAGCGTGGACTCGGGGTCGTTGGCCGCGAAGACGTTGGCGAACCGCAGCCGCTTGCCGTCCGGGGTGAGGTAGCGCTCGACGGACAGCACGCCCGGGTCCGGCGGCGCCTCGTACATCCCGGCCAGCGCGGTCTGCCGGTCGATGCCCAGGAGTTCGGCGACCTTCAGGGCGATGGCCACGTTCTCCTTGAAGGTGAACCAGCTGAAGCCGCGCAGCTCCTCGTCGCTGACCGTCTCCGGGTTGGCGTAGATCAGCTCGCAGTCGCGGGCGGCGGCCTCCTCGGCGAGGATGTCGTACCGCTCCCGTTCCGCGGTCACGCAGACCCCGCCGATCGGCATCGACCGGCACAGCGAGCGCGCCACGTCGTCCAGGGTCGGGCCCATCTCCGCCAGGTGGTCCTCACGGACGTTGCACAGCACGCCGATCGTGGACCTGATGAGCTTGCTCTGGTTGATCTCCTGCAGCGCCGGCATGACCGCCATGCACTCGATGACCATGGCGTGCGGCTGGTACGAGGCGGCCCGCCGCACGATGCCGATCTGCTCGACGACGTTGGCGATGCCGAACTTGCGGTAGACCGGCTCCTCGGTGGCGTCGGGGTGGATGAAGCGGGCCGCGGTGCCGGTGGTCTTGGCGACGGTCACCAGCCGGCCGCCGCGCAGCGCCCCGGCGCACAGCCGGGTGATCGAGGACTTGCCGCGGATGCCGTTGACCAGCACCCGCACCGGGATCTGCGCCAGGTTGGCGTTGTGCCGGCGCTGTTCGACGACACCGGCGATCAGCAGCACGGTGCAGCTGGTGACCAGCACGCAGTAGAGGAAGATCATCTCAGTTCCTTCCGGCGGCGGTCGTCCTGCGCTGCTCCTGCAGTCGCTGCCGGATCAGTTCGAGGCTGCGGGTGACCGCGCCGACCTCGTCGTGGTGGCGCGGGTAGAGCACGGTCCTGCGGTCCCCGTCCGCGAGCGCCTCGGCCTGCTCGGCCAGGGTGCGCAGCGGCCGGACCACCACGATGTGCAGCCAGCCCAGGCAGGCCGCCACGAGCGTCAGGCCGAGCAGCCCGGCGAGCGTGGTGCGGTGCTGGAGCCGGTACTCCGGGATGTCGAGTCCCGCGGCCGGCTGCCAGCTGACGACCGACCACCCCAGGTCCTTGGCGGCACCGCCGCCGACGAAGGGCGCGGCGGCGGCGATCTGCGCCTTGCCGTGGTGCCGGTAGACGACGCTGCCCGGGTGGGCGCTGACGCCGACCTTCATGGCGGACGCCTCGACCAGCTCGTCGAGCCGCTCCGACGGGAGCTTCTGGAAGGCGCGGTAGCCGGTGTTGCCCGCGATCACCCGGCGGTGCGCGTCGACCACCCGGATCGAGCCCAGACCGGGCCGCTTCAGCAGCGAGTTGAGGAAGTCGATGCGGAACTCCCCCACCACCACGGCGCCGTCGCGCCCGGGGATCTCCGCGTAACCGGCGATCACCGGCTCCTTCCCGGAGTCGTTGACGACCCGCACCTCCAGGTTGCGCGGCTTCTGGTCCTCCACGTTCCGCGGCCGGTCGCCGGCCCTGGCCAGCACGCCGGCCTTCTCGCCGGAACCGGAGAGCACGTACAGCGACTTGTAGCGCAGGTGGTCGCCCATCGTGCGCTCCAGGACCACGGCCATCTGGTCGTCGGCCGTGGTGTTGCCGATCAGCGAGGCCACCGACGCCAGGTCGGCCTGTCCCTCGTTGAGCGCCCGGCGGACCCGGTCGGTGAGGGTGTCGGTGCGCTCGCGCTGGTCGTTGACGACCTGCTGGGGGATGATCACCGTCGCGTCGGCGCGGTTGAGCAGCAGCATCAGCGGCGCCGACCAGGCCAGCAGGATGACGGCGACCAGGGCGACGACGCTGCGGGTGCCGAACCACCGCAGCCGCGCCGCGGGCAGCGCCGCGTCCGGTCCCGCGGCCCCGCCCTGTTCCGGCCGTCCCCCGGCGTGCTCCGGCGGGGACTCCCCGCGCAGTTGGCGCCGCAGGCGTTCCAGCGCCCGCCCGATCCGCGCGGTCTCGCCGTACGCCGGCAGGCCCACCGGCCGCGCCAGGTCGCCCTGGTGCAGCCGCCGGGCCTCCAGGAAGAGCCGCAGCAGCGGCCGTTGCACCACGCCGAACAGCACCGCGACCGCCACCGTGCCGAGGATCAGCAGGGCCGCCGCGGCGAGCAGGCCGAACAGCGGGTGGTCGGTGCGGGTCGGGTCCTCGGCGACGCTGACCATGGCGAGCACGGTCAGGCCCAGGCCGGTGGCGGTGGTGCTGGTGCCGGGCTGCGGCGCGGCGAGCGTGGCGTAGCCCGCGACGGAGCGGTCGCCCTGGAACATGCCGCCGGTCAGGCTGCCGCTGATGCCGAGGAAGCCGCCCTCGCCCGGCTCCCTGGTGGTGAGCGGGTCGTGGTCGGTGCGCTTGGCGACGATCTTGGCGAAGGCCGCCATCTGCGCGTTGGACCGCTTGACGCCCTCGCGCTCGTCGGCGGTGAGGACCTGCTCGGGCGCCGGGATGCCGTCGGTGGACAGGACTTCGCCGTCGGAGTCGAGCACCGCGATGGCCCGGAAGTCGCCCAGGCTGATACCGGGGAACTTCAGGCTGCTGGACGCGATCAGCAGTTCCTGCGGCTTGCCCGGCCAGGACAGCAGCGCGAAGGTCAGCAGCCGCGTCTCACCGTTGCTGAGCTTGATCATCCGCGGCCGCAGGCCGTCCTCGTCGGACAGCTTGGACCTATCGATCGCGGTCAGCGGCATGTTCTCGCCGCGGGCGGCGAGCAGCTTGCCGGAGTTGATCTCGATGACGGCCGTGCCCAGCCACTTCTGGTAGACGCTGCCGATCTTGTCCAGCACCGCGTCGGCGGGGACCGGCTTGCCCGCGTTGAACAGCGACGCGGTCCTGGTGAGGTCCGTGACGCTCTCGTCGAGCGAGGCGCGCAGGGCGATCGCCCCGTCCTCGGCGAAGTGCTGCTGCGAGGTGAGCACGGCCTTCGGCTGGCCCGCGCTCTTGACCTGCCCGATGGTCAGCGCGGTGATGGCGGCGAGCGCCAGCAGTGCCGCGGCCAGCGCCGCGATCGGTGGCCGGATGCCGCCGAGCAGCGACATGTCGGCCCTGCGGCGTGCCTTGTGACCCCGTGCTGTCTGCCAGACGGCCAACGGAGCGTCCCTCCCCATGGTGATGGTGCTGCTGAGCTGCGGCTGCTTCGCGGCGGCGCCGTCATGCGCCGCGCGGCACGGCGTGCGCGGGGTCCCTCCCGCGCACGCTGCGCCCTCGGGGTCGCCCGGACCGGACCGGACCCCGCGTCGTCCTGGGCGGGCCGGATCAGTCCGGCAGGTCGAGCAGGGGCGTCAGCCCGTCCTTGGCGGCGCCGCGGTTCAGCAGGGTGCCGCGGGTGCGCTCGAAGGCCAGCCGGTAGCGGGCCCGCTGCTCCTCGGTGAGCGTGTGCTGGGTCTTGTCCGCGCGCAGGGAGCGGGCGATGTCGACCAGGCGGTGGTCGCGGACGGGCTGCACCAGGGTGCCCTGCCCGCCGGTGCCCTCCTCGGCGGCGGTGACACCGGGGTCGGGGGTCTGCCCCTTCACGTCCTGGGTCGGCGGCAGGTCCACGAACGTGGGCACGTACTGCGCCTTCACGTCCCACTTCCCGTGGCGCTTGGTGAAGGTGAACCAGCCGATCACGCCCTCCTCGGTCAGGCCGATGGGCACGTCGTGGCGGGCCACCTGGTTGCCCAGGCCGTACGCGATCCAGGTGCCGTCGACCTTCTCCATCGGCTGCACGACGTGCGCGTGGTGGCCGATGACCAGGTTGATGCCGGTCTGGGTGGCGATCTGCCGGCCCAGTTCCAGCTGCGACTTGCTGGGGTTGGGCCAGTCCTCGCGGCCCCAGTGGATGCTGAGGATCACCACCTCGGCGCCGGCCGCGCGGGCCCGCTTCTCGGCCGCCTTGATCGCCTTCAGGCTGGTCTTGTTGACCAGCCACGGCTTGTCCTTGGGCACCTCGTGCGCGTTGTAGCCGAACGCGAAGGAGATCTGGGCGACCTTGACGCCCTTCACATCGATGATGTTCGGGGTGTCGTGCTCCTTCTTGGTGCGGGCCGAACCGGTGTGCTTCAGGCCGACCTTGTCCAGGGTGTCCAGGGTCCGCTTGACGCCGGCGTAGCCGCCGTCCAGGGAGTGGTTGGAGTTGGTGGAGCAGGTGTCGTAGCCGATGTCCTTGATCGTGGTGGCGATCTGCGGCGGCACGAGGAAGTTGGGGTACGACGACCAGGGGCCGCTGGTGGTGCCCAGCACCGGCTCCAGATGGCAGATCGCCAGATCCGCCTTGCTGATCACCGGCTCGACGCCGGCCATGATGTCGCCGAAGTAGGGGCCCTTGACGTGGTGGCGCTTGGCGTCGAGCATGGCCTGCTCGGTGAGCTGCGGGTGGATCAGGATGTCGCCTGCCGCGGCCACAGTGAAGGTCGGTCCGTCCTGCCCTCCGGCGCCACTGCCGGCGGAGCTGCCCGATGCCTTCCCGAAGCAACCGGACATGCTGCTCAGCAGCAGCACGACCAGAAGCGTTGTGCCCAGGGTCCGCAACGAGCCGTTTGACGTTCTCTTCACCGGGGTATTATCAACGTTTTATGGAAACAGGTTCCCTGAAACGCATAACGATTGCGGCAACAGCGATGGTTGTGCTGCTGGGCGGACTTTTTCTGATCCTCTTCCGGAGCGGTGGTGACAGTGCCACAGCCCGCTCCTCAGCCAGGCAGTCGGGCCCAAGCGGAGCGGCGGCCGGGCGGATCGACCTCGAACGTCGCGTGACGGACTTCACTTCCATGATCGACCGGAACGGCGGCTACCGGCCGCCGACCGAGGCCGAGCGCGCGACCGTCGCCGGCGGCGTCGGCCTCCTCCTCGACCACCGGGAGCAGCCGGCCCGCGACCGGCTCGCCGAGGTCGGGTTCGACCTGCGCACCCTGACCGACACCCGGAGCGGCCGCCGCTTCGCCGAGATCGCCGACTCGCACGAGGGCGGCAACGGCAACCGCGGCTGGGGCCGGGTCTACGTCGACCTCAGCGCCCCGGTGCGCTGGTCGGTCCAGGTGCCGCACCCGGTCGCCGACGAGGACTCCGAGAAGCTCGGCGTCGGCGTCCTGCGGGGCACCTCCGGCGGCGTGATGGTGCTGGCCGGCGCCCACCGCCGGTCCGGCGAGGGCAACTCGGCCGACGTGGCGCACCGCCAGGACACCGTCTTCGACGCGGTCTGCGCCGAACTCGTGCGCCGGCAGCTGCCGGGCGTCCAGGTGCACGGCTTCGCCGACTCCTCGCAGCCCGGCTACGACGTCATCGTGTCCACCGGCAAGGCCGACGACGCCCACGCCGAGGCGCGCACCCTGGCCCGCGCGCTGAGCGGCAAGGGCTTCGAGGTGTGCCGCGCGTGGGCGCGCGACTGCTCGCTGGAAGGCCGGACGAACACCCAGAGCGCGGTCGCCGCGGCCGCCCATGTCCCCTTCCTGCACGTCGAGTTCAGCCGCACGGTCCGGACCAGCGAGCGCAGGATCGCCCGGGCGGTGGCGGCGCTGGACACCGTCACCTCCGGCTGGGACTCGCCGGACCGGCACGGCGGGAGCACGCCGTCGGCCGCCTCGCCGTCCGCGGCGCCGGCGGTCGCCCGCGGGTGAGCGGGCGCCGCTGAGCGCAGACACCGCGTGACGGGCCGTCGGTTCAGCCTTTGAGCCCGGTCTGGGCGAGGCCTTCCACGAAGTGCCGCTGGGCGGCGATGAAGACGAGCAGCACCGGGACCACCGTCGTCACGGACGCGGCGAGCTGGATGTTCCACAGGTGCGAGCCGTACGCGTCGGTGTACTGGGTGAGCGCGACCGGGAGCGTGTAGTTCTTCTTGTCCGTCTCGTAGACGAGGGGTTCGAGGTACATGTTCCAGCTGTTGAGGAACGTGAAGATGGCCACCGACGCCAGCGCCGGCCGGGCCAGCGGCAGCGCCACGCGGAAGTAGAGGCCGAACCGGCCCAGGCCGTCCATGCGGCCGGCGTCCTCGAGTTCGTCGGGGATCGCCAGGAAGAACTGCCGCATCACGAACGTGCCCAGCACGCTCGGCGCGCCGAGGATCGGGATGACGATCAGCGGCCAGTGCGTGTTGGTCAGTCCCAGCCGGTCCACCATCTTGAACAGCGGGATGATGGTGACCTCGGTCGGGATCAGCAGGCCGCTGAGGATCAGCGGGAACAGGACCTTGTTGCCGGGGAAGGGGATGCGGGCGAACGCGTACCCCGACAGCGACGCCACCAGCATCGTCCCCGCGGTGACGAGGACGGCGATGTAGAGGCTGTTCAGATACTGGTGCGCCAGCGGGTAGTTCGCGAACGCGGTCTTGTAGTTGGACCACTGCGGGTGCACCGGCAGCAGCTTCGGCGGATAGCTGAGCACCTCGTTCTCGGGCAGCAGGGAGGAGGTGATCATCCACCATGTCGGGAACACGAACGGGATCGCGAGCACGGTCATCACCGCGTACAGCAGCGGCTTCTTCCACCGGCCGGGGCGCCGCCCCGGGGCCTGCGGCTCGGCGGCCGCGTGCCGGAGCCCGACGGGCTGCCGGGCGGCTGTCTCAAGACTCATAGAACACCCACTTCTTGCGCAGGCGCCACTGAATCAGGGTGAGCACCAGGATGATCGCGAACAGCACGACCGCGACGGCGCTGCCGTAGCCGAAGTCGTGGTTGTCGAAGGCCTGCTGGTAGAAGAAGTACACGAGGACGTTCGTCCGGTTGCTGGGACCGCCCTCGGTGAGGATCTGGATCTGGGCGAACACCTGCAGGGAACCGCTGATCGTCACGATGGTGGTCAGCAGGGTCGTCGGGCTGATCATCGGCAGCACCACCGAGCGGAACCGGCGCCACGGCCCGGCGCCGTCGATCTCGGCGGCTTCCAGCAGCGACCGCGGAACGCCCTGGAGCGCCGCGAGGAACAGCACCATGTTGAGCCCGACGTTCTTGAACACCTGGACGACCACCACCGACACCAGCGCCGAGTTGTCGCCGCGCAGCCAGTTGGGTCCGTGGATGCCCACCACGTGCAGCATCGAGTTGATGCCGCCGTTGTTCTGCAGCAGGAAGTTCCAGGTGATCGTCCAGGCCACCAGCGAGACGACGACCGGTGAGAAGAACAGCGTCCGGAACACCGTGGTACCGCGCAGCCGCTGGTTCAGCAGCACGGCCAGCAGCATGGCCAGCGCGATGTTGATCACCACGAGCCCGATGCAGAACAGCACCGTCGCCCGGGCCACCGACGGCGTGGCCGGGTCGTGCACCAGCTGCGAGTAGTTCTTCGTCCCCGCGTACTTCGTCACGCCGGAGAGCACGTTGGACGTGTGGAAGCTGTAGTAGACGACCGCGATCAGGGGGTAGAGGACGAAGGCGAGGAACCCGAGGGTCTGCGGCAGGACGAACAGCCAGCCGCTGAGGGTGTCCTGCCGCCGCAGGGTCCAGAACCGCCCCGCCCCGGCCGGCGGGCGAGGGGTGCTCGCCCGCTCCCGTGTGGGCTGGGTCTTCTGCATGGTCGTCACTGGGTCAGGGCCGGTGCGATCGCCTTGCACACGCCCGCCAGCACGGAGCCGACGTTCGCGCCGGACTTCCACATCGGGTCGAGCGCGTTCTGGACGAGGTTGGCGATCTTGGCGCTGTTCTGGTGGGACGGCAGGACCGAGCCGGTCTTGATGCCGTCGATGACCACGCTCTGCAGTTGCTGCGGAGTGAACATGGGGTTGGCCTTGGCGAGGGTGGCGGTGGTCAGCTGGCTGTTGCGGGCGGGCGGGAAGTAGCGGGCCAGCTTGGCGGAGTTGGCCGCGT
The DNA here is from genome assembly GCF_044333795.1 of Streptomyces sp. NPDC020917. Taxonomy (NCBI): domain Bacteria; kingdom Bacillati; phylum Actinomycetota; class Actinomycetes; order Kitasatosporales; family Streptomycetaceae; genus Streptomyces; species Streptomyces sp. NPDC020917. Next base: position 60,382 of record NZ_JBIRRR010000016.1, read on the forward strand.
CGGTGAAGTAGGCGAGGAAGTCCGCCGCCTGCTGCTTGTGCGACCCCTTCGTCATGACCCCGATGCCGGCCTGCCCGATGACCTGCGACGCTCCGGCCGGTCCGGCCGGAAGCGGAACGATGCCCCAGTTGAAGGGGTGGCTGGCCAGCAGCGTGGCCCGGCTGATCTGGGTGATGGTGAGGGCGGACTCGCCGGCGAAGAAGTCGGCGGTCTCACCGGGGCCGGGCAGCGCCTTGTCCGTGAAGATCGCGTCGTGCAGGAACGTCATCGCCTGCTGCATCTGCGGCGAGTCGAACTGGCAGGTCTTGCCGTCGGCCGACCACGCGTCGGCGCCCCAGCCGCGCCACATGCCGGCGAGCTGGATCCACGTCTTGTAGTCCCAGTCGCGTATCACCAGGCCCTGCTTGTCGGTGTGGGCGGCCACCTGGGCAGCCATCTTCTCCGCGTTCTGCCAGGTCCACTGGTGGTCGGCGACCAGCTGGTCCGGGGTCTTCGTCACGCCGGCCCGCGCGAGCAGGTCCTTGTTGTAGAACATCCCGAACGGCGAGGTGGAGAAGGGGTACGCGTAGAGGTCCCCGCCCTGCTTCCACAGCTTGGTGGCCGCGGGCGCCAGGTCGTCGTACTGGTAGCCGGCCGCCTTCTTCAGGGTCGGGGTGAGGTCGGTGAGCGCCCCGGAGGACACGAAGTCGGGGGCGTCCCGCTCCAGGACCCAGGCCATGTCGGGCGGGTTGCTGCCGGCGATCTGGGTGGTCAGCGCGGTGGTGTAGTTGTCGATCGGGATGTAGTCGAAGGTGATCGACGCGATGTCCGGATGGGTCTTGCGGTAGTCCGCCGCGATGCTGTCGAACAGCGCCGTCTGCGACTTGTCGTTGCTCCACACGGTCATCCGCAGCGACACGTTCCTGTCGCCCGATCCGGACCCGTTCGAGCACCCCGCCAGGGAGACGGCCAGCAGGGAGACGGCGGACAAGGCGAGGGAGGTGAGCCGGAGGCGTCTGGTTCTCATCGTTGCTCCAGAGGATTCGGTTCTAGTAGCCGCGGATCTCGGGCCAGGCCAGCGGAACGCCGCGCCGGGACAGCAGGGACCGGTAGTCGTCGAGGTGGTCGGCGGTGGCGTGCACGCCGTGCGGCGTGCGGCCGGTGGCGACGCAGTGGGCGGCGAGGGTGCCGGCGGCCTCGCCGATGTTCCACTCGACCGGGTGCAACCGGTAGGCGCCGTTGGTGATGTGCGTGGTGCCGATGTTCTTCGCCGCCGGCAGGAGGTTGGTCAGCCGCTGCGGCAGCAGCGCGCCGAGCGGGATCTGGAACGGTGCCGACGCCACGTCGAGATAGGTGTCGCCGCCGGTTGAGGGGTGCAGGTCGATCCGGTACATGCCGATGCCGACCGAGTCGCGGTAGCGGGTCGCACCGTTCTCGCCGCGGATCGCCAGCGAGACGTCGTCCTCCCGGACCGTGGTGACGGCCCGGATGCGGCGGGACTCCCGCACGTAGACGTCCTGGGCCAGGCCGTCGTCGGTGCCGAGCAGGTCGCCGCGCAGCCGCAGGGACGGGAAGCCGGTGCCGCCGTCGGGCCGCGGCGCCTCGGTCTGCATCCAGTACAGGGCCGACAGCGCCAACTCGCGTGCGCCGTTGCGGTGCTTGGCCGCCTCGTCGGCCGAGACCTCGAACAGGGGTCCGTCCATGTAGTCGATCATCGGCCAGTTCACCAGGGTGATGTCACTGGCGTAGGCGCCGGGCTCGAACAGCTTGCGGGCCGCGATGCGGCGGAACCGCCACAGGTCGTCGGTCCCGGCGTTCTTGCTCTGGTCCGCCTCGACGGCCAGCGGGTCGTCCTGCGGGTTGGGGTCGAGCCAGCCGTTCGACGGTTCGAGCGTCCGCGGGTTGGGCCAGGAGAACGCCAGCAGCGGTCCCGGCCAGATGTCCGGGCGGACCGACCGCCAGTGGTCGTAGGTCGCCGGCCGGTCGATGGTGTGGTCACCGTCGACGTGGTCGACGGCGAAGCACCAGGACACGGCCTGCATGGTCAGCGGCTCGGCGGTGTCCTTCGCGCTGGGCTCGCCGGTCTCGTCCCGTGACTCGGCGCCGGTGACGTACTCGGCGCCGGCCAGCGGCAGCAGGTCGCCGGTCTCCGTCGCGTCGATCACGTACCGGGCGTGCACCGTGACCGGGCCGTCCGCCGTATCGCCGTCCGGCACCAGGGTCACCGCGGTCACCGCGTCGCCGTCGACCGCCGCCGACTCCGCGCGGTAGGGCCGCAGCACCGTGAGCCGGCCGGAGCTGCGGGCCGGGGCGAGCATCGCCTCCAGGACCGAGACGGCGACCCGCGGCTCGTGGCACAGCCGGCTCACCAGGCCGGCGCCCGGGTTCAGTTGGCGGGCGCGCAGCGCCTGGGCGGTCAGCGGGTAGTGGCGGCGGTAGTACCCGCGGATGCCGTCCCGCATCGACCGGTACGACGCCGTGACACCGAGCATCTCGACCCACGGGTGCTCGTCCGGCGGGGTGGCCTGGGCGGTGAGTTGCCCACCGAGCCACCGGGGGCCCTCCGTGAGCACCACTTGTGCGCCGTGCTCGGTCGCGGCCAGGGCGGCGGCTATGCCGCCGAGCCCTCCGCCGACGACCAGCACGTCCGTGCGTAGTTCCTTCACCCGCGCGTCCTTCCTTGGTAATTCGTATTAGCGCACGCTAGGGAAGGATTCCGGAGAAGTCAACGGCAAGTTTCGAGGAAGGTTCGGGGCGGTTGCCCGGCGCCGGGCACGGCGACCCGGCCGCCGGCACGGCGGCGCGCGGCTCGGCGCCGCGGGCGACGGCGGCTCAGCGGCGAGGGGTGCGGGGCGCCTCGGCGACGGTGCTGCCGTCGACCAGTTCGCAGGGAAGCAGGACCTGCGTCCTGCGGCCGGGTTCCATGTCGCCGCGCAGCATCCCGACCAGGATGCGCACCGCGCGGGCGCCCATCTCGCGGCGGGGGATCCGGAACGTGGTCCAGTCGATCTCGGGCGTCGCCCGCAGCGGCCACGATGAGGTCTGCGTGGGGTCGGTGTCACCGAGCACGCCGATGGACAGGTCCTCGGGCACGCGCAGCCCGGAGTTCACGGCCAGCGCGTGCAGCGCGACGGCCATCTCGGTGGTCTCCACCAGGGCTGCGGTGACCTGGTCGGCGCGCAGCCGCTCGAAGACCGCCGACGGATCGTCGTCGGTCAGCGCCAGCGGCGTCTTGCGGTGCCGCCGGCAGGCGCGCAGGTACCCGGAGCGGCGGTCGGCCGTCGACTCGCTCTCCTCGCGGTACCCGACGAGCGCCACCCGGCGGTGGCCGAGCGACCACAGGCGCTCGTACAGCGCCGCGGTGGCCGCGGCGTAGTCGCCGCCGACGTAGCTCACCGGGCCGGCCGACGACTCGCGCCGGCCGATGAACACGAACGGGAACCGCTCGTCTACCAGGCGGTCGAGCTCGTCGCGGTCGGTGTGCCGGCCGAGCAGGATGCAGCCGTCCGCGATGCCGAGCCGGTTCGACCCCTTCTCGTAGACCTTGCGCCGGCCCTGCCGGCGGCCCGGGCTGGTGAAGAGCAGCAGGTCGAACCCCTGCGCCTCCGACTCCTCCTCGATACCGCCGAGGAACGGCCCGTAGAAGTCGGCCGTGCCGGAGGGGAAGACCGCCTCGTAGGTGAACACCCCGAGGATCTGGTTCGACTTGCCGCGCAGGCGCCGACCCATGATGTCCACGGTGTAGCCGGTCTGCCGCAGCGCCTCCTCGACGCGCTTGCGGGTCTCCGGCGCGACGCGCACCCCGTCGGAGTCATTGAGCACCAGGGAGACCATCGCCTGCGAGACACCCGCGAGGCGGGCCACCTCGGCCTGGGTAACCCGTTTCCGGCGCTGCGTCACGTGCTGCATCGTAACGCCACCCTCCTCTGCGAACGATCGACTCCCGGCCGGCACGGTCCGGCCGATCTCCGTCGGACCCCATGCTAATACGTATTATCTCTTGACTTCCAGGGTAGCGTGGAGCCACGATCCCTCACGCCGCCGGGCACCATCCGCTCCGGCCCGCTCCCGGCCGCCATCCTCCTCCCCTACCGTGAGGGTCTTTCTCATGTCCGCTGAGCACACATCCCGTGGCATCACCCGCCGCTCGACCCTGCTGGCCGGTGCCGCGCTGGCCCCCGCGTGGTTCCTCGGCTCGGCCTTCGCCGCCCCGGGCCGGGCCGGCGCGGCGACGGCCGCGGACTTCGCCACGGTCCGCAACCAGTGGCACGACACCCTGATCGGCAGCTACGACAGCTCCGACCAGGTGATCGCCACCTATGTGCAGGCCATGGCCAGGACCGCGAGCGACCTGTGGGCGACGCTGGACACCTCCGCCTCGCGCACCTACCTGTGGGCGGACCTGGACAGCAGCACCGTCTCGGCGGTCCAGCGCGACGTGATCGGACGGCTGCGGCAGCTCGCCCTCGTCTACGCCACCCCCGGCTCGTCGCTGGCGGGCGACCCTCAACTGCTGGCCGACATCCGGTCCGCCCTCGACTGGTTCCTGTCCCACAAGTACGGCGTCACCGCGCAGTACGACAACTGGTGGGACTTCCAGATCGGCATACCGCTGGCCCTCAACGACACCTGCGTCGCCCTGTACCCGCAGCTGACCTCGGCCGAGATCGGCACCGCGATGACCGCGATCGCCCGGTACCTGCCGGACCCGAGCCGGGTGGGCGGAGGCACGGCCACCGGTGCCAACCTCAACTGGACCTGTGCCATCTCGACCGTGCGCGGCGCGCTGAGCGAGGACGCGGACGTGATCGAGGCCGCCATGACGGCCATCGCGCGCCTCTTCCCCTACAGCACCAGTGGTGACGGCTTCTATCCCGACGGCGGTTTCCTCCAGCACGTCTACTTCGCCTACAACGGCTCCTACGGCGTGTCCCTGCTGCAGTACCTGACCTACCTGCTGGTCGCCCTGCAGGGCACGCCGTGGGCGGCGACAGCGGACCAGGTGCAGCGGGTCTACACCTGGACGCAGGCCAACTACATGCCGTGGATCTACCGCGGGGCGTTCATGGACATGGTGCGCGGCCGCGCGCTCTCCCGCTTCTACGAGACCGACCACCGCATCGGGCGGCTCACCACGGCCACCCTCCTCCAGCTCGCCGGCGTCTTCCCGCCCGGCCACGCCCGCGCCGTCCGCGCGCAGGCCAAGAGCTGGATCGCCGCCGACACCTACCAGGACTTCTTCACCTACGACTCGGTGCCGCTCGAGCAGGTGCGGGTCTCGTCCATCGCCCTGGGCCGGGCCGTCGTCGCCGACACCCACGTCCCGACGGCGGCCGAGTCGACGACGACCGTGGTCGCGACGTCGATGGCCCGGATCGTGCACCGGCGGCCCGCGTTCGCCCTCGCCATCGCGATGGACAGCACGCGCATCAAGCCGTACGAGAGCGCGAACAAGGAGAACCTCCAGGGCTGGTACACCGGCGAGGGCGCCACCTACCTGTACCTGGCCACGCAGCCGGGCCACTGGACCAACGGGTACTGGCCGGCCGCGGACAAGTACCGGGTGCCCGGCGTCACCCTCGACACCAAGACCCTCGCGCTGGGCGCCAACCGCGGCTCCACCAACACCTGGGCCGGCGGCGCCCTGCTGGACGGGAACGTGGCGGCCGGCATGGGACTGTCGTTCGCGGTGCAGACGCTCAAGGGCCGCAAGTCGTGGTTCTGCATCGACGACGCCGTGATCTGCCTGGGCGCCGGGATCACCAGCACCGACGGCCACACGGTCGAGTCGGTCATCGAGAACCGCAACATCGGCCCCAACGGGCGGGCGAACATCCACGTCGACGGCAGCGTGGTGCTCGCCACCCCGAGCAGCACGCCGGCCCTCGTGCAGCCGCAGTGGATCTTCGTCGACAACCTCGGCGGCTACGTCTTCCCGGTCGGCGGCCACGTGAACCTGCTGCGCGAGGACCGCACCGGCAGGTGGACCGACATGGACCATCGCGGCGTCTACGACGACACCACCGCCTACACCCGCCGGTTCGTGACCATGTGGGTCGACCACGGCGTGAGCCCGGCCGGCGGCAGCTACCGCTACATCCAGCTGCCTGCCGCGACCTCGGCCCAGACCGAGGCGTTCGCCGCCTCCAACGACGTCACGGTCGCCGCCAACACCGCCGAGGTCCAGGCCGTCAGCCGCTCCGGGTCCGGTTTCGCGATGGCCAACGTCTGGCAGGCCGGAGCGCCCAAGGCCGCCGGCATCCAGGTCGACAGGACCGCCTCGGTCGTCACCCGGCGCAAGGACGGCAAGCTCAGCGTGGCCGTCTGCGACCCGACCCAGCAGCTCACCGGATCGGTGACGGTCACCGTCGACGGCCCCGTCTCGCGCGTCACCTCCACCGACCCCGGCGTCACGGTCCTGGCCACCTCCCCCGACCTCCGCCTCTCGGTGGACGTCGAGGGCGCGGCGGGCCGGAGCTTCGTCGCCCGCTTCTCCCTCTAGTCACCCCCGCCGGAGCGACGGCGGCCGGCCGAGGGAGGTCCCTCGGCCGGACCCGGTTCGGCCCGGTCCCCTCCCGCAGGGGACCGGGTCATCGCTGCACGGCGTACAGGTGATGGTCGTCGCTGCCGATGTAGACGAGGTTTCCGGCGACTGCCGGCGACGAGTTGAAGGGGCCGCCGGCGTGGAAGGTCCAGCGCTGCCTGCCTTTCGCGGCGTCCACGGCGTAGAGGTTGCCGCCGTCGTTGCCGACGTACACGACCCCGCCGGCGACCGCGGGGGTCGTCCGCACCCAGTTGTTGGTGCGGAAGGCCCACCTCTGGCCGCCCGTCCTGGCGTCGACCGCGTACAGGTGGTGGTCGTCGCTGCCGATGTAGACGGTGCCCCCGGCTAGCACGGGCGAGGAGTGCACCGGGCCGCCGGTCGGAAAGCGCCACCGTTCCTTGCCCGTCACGAGGTCCACCGCGTACAGGCGCCCGTCGGACCTGCCGAAGTAGACCATGCCGCCGGCCACCACGGGCCGCTGGTCCCCGTAGACGTCACCGGACGCGGGGAGCATCCAGCCCCGGTCGCCGGTCTTCGCGTCGAACGTGTACAGGTCCTCGTTGTCGCTGAGGACGTAGACGACGCCACCGTCCACGACCGGCGAGGAGAACCCGGTGACCTTGGTCGCCTTCGCCCAGCGCTGCGTCCCCGTCGCCACGTCCAGCGCGTAGAGGTTGTAGTCGGTGCTCCCGAAGTAGACGAGGCCGCCGGCCACCGCCGGCGAGGAGTAGACACCTGACTGCGTGGGGAACGTCCAGCGCTGCGACCCCGACGCCGTGTCCACCGCGTAGAGGTTGAAGTCGATGCTTCCGACGTAGACGGCGTCCCCGGCGACCGCCACCGACCCGTCGATCGAGTCCCTGGTGCGGAACACCCACTGCTGGGAGCCGGTGAGCGCGTCCACCGCGTACAGCAGGTGGTCGTTGCTGCCCACGTAGACGACGCCCTCCGCCACCACCGGCGAGGCCGTCACCGCGTCCCCGGTCTCGAAGGCCCAGCGCTGCTCGCCCGGTCCGGCGTCGAGACGCGGTGTCGCGCCACCGGCCTGGGCAGGCGGCGCGGTGGGGGGACGCGAGGACGTGCCGGTGCTCTGCGGGGTTCCGCCGGAGGGCGAGCCGGAGCCGCCGTTGTCGGCGATCGACCACACGGCGACGCCCACGCCCGCGGCCGCCACGCCGGTGAGGGCGATCAGCGCGCGGCGGCGGGAGAGCTCCGTCGCGGGGTCGAGGGGCGGGTCCTGCGGCGGAGCCGGCGTCCCGGCGGGCGGACCCGGCGGGTCCGAGGGACCGGACGGACCGGGACCGGACTGGCCGGGACCGGGCGGGGCGGACGGGCCGGGCGCCTCGAAGGCCGCCGCCGTCCCCGTCCGGGTGGGCGCCTCGTGCATCCCGGCAGGCGCGGGGGCAGGGGCAGGGGCAGGGGCAGCGTCCGACGGCGGCTGCCCTGACGGCGACTCCCGTACGGGCGGGGCGACTTGGGGCAGTGCGGTGGCGGTGTTCTCCTGGACCAGGCGGGCCACCCGATCGGGCATCCAGTCGGGCTCGCCCAGCAGCAGCGTGGCGGTGTCCCCCTGGTCCTCGGGGCCCGTGCTGCCCGCGGCCGTCAACCGGTCGAGCAGGGCGGGCACGGTGGGGCGCTCGCCGGGTCGCTTGGCCAGGCAGTCCGCGACCACCGCGCGCAGCTCCGGCGGCAGTCCGTCCAGGTCGGGCTGCTCGTGCACCGTGCGGTAGGACAGCGCGTGAGCCGAGCCCGTGCCGAACGGCCCGGTCCCGGTGGCGGTGTAGGCCAGCAGCTCGCCGAGGCTGAACACGTCGCTCTCGGGCCCGACGGGGTCACCGGTGAGCTGCTCCGGCGACATGAACCCGGGCGTGCCCATCGTGGTGCCCGTCCGGGTCAGCATGCTCGTCTCGGTGGCCGCGGAGATGCCGAAGTCGATCACCCGCGGGCCGTCGGAGGCGAGCAGCACGTTGGACGGCTTCAGATCGCGGTGCACGACGCCCGCGGCGTGGATCGCCTCCAGCGCCTCGACCAGGCCGGCGCCGAGCGCCAGGACCGAACGGGCCGGCCAGGGGCCGTGGGCGGCGACCGCCTCCCCGAGCGGCACCCCGGGCACATAGACGGTGGCCAGCCAGGCCGGGGAGCCGTCTGGGTCGGCGTCCACCACCCCCGCAGTGAAAGCGCCGTTGACCCGCCGGGCCGCTGCCACTTCGCGCGCGAACCGCCGCCGGAACTCGCCGTCCTCCCCCAGTTCCGGCCGCACCACCTTCACGGCGACCGGGCGGCCGGCGGGCGAGCGGGCCAGGAAGACCTGCCCCATGCCGCCCGCGCCGAGCCGTGCCACGATCCGAAACCGTCCGACCTGCCGCGGATCCTCCCGCTCCAGGTCCGCTAACCCCGCCACCTCGCACGCCCCTTGAATGATCCACGGCCATTGTGGTGCTGCATCATGCCACGGATCGGAGCCGGGGAACGCGGCGGCGGCCCGCCCGCCGCAGGGCTCATCAGCAGGGGCGGATTGCGGGGCGCGCGGGGGCGGGGCGCGCGGATCAGGGCGGACTGTCAGGGGGCCGGTCCACACTGGAGGGGTGAAACTTCCGCGGGTGGAGTGCCCGGACTGCGGGCGGCCGATCGCCGCAGGCCCGGTGGCCGGACGGCTGAACAAGGGACGGGTGTGGCGGCACGACCCGCCGGGGCAGCCCAAAGTGGCCGGCGGGCCGCTCGTGTCGTGCGGGGGCTCGCTGCGCCTCGTCGACCTGCCCGCGCACGGACGGCAGTTGGAGATCGACGTCGACGACGCGGCCGCCGCGGGGGCCGAAGCCGCCGCGCTGCTCCCCCTCTTCTGACCCGGATCACCCGGCTCGCCCGCTCCTGCCCGGGCGGCCCCCGACGTCCCCGGCCGCGGGCTCACCAGCCGGTCAGCAGAAGGTGGTTGAGCAGCAGCGCGGCCACGGCCTGGGCGGCGAGCCAACCGCGGTGGTCCCGCCGCGGGAGGAACGCGGCGCAGGCGGGCAGCCACAGGCTGAACGGCAGCCAGATGCGCTCGGTCTCCGCCTTGCTCATCCCCGAGAGATCGGCGGCGAGCATCGCCAGGAGGAAACCGCACGGCAGCAGTACCGCCGCGATCGCCGCCCGTTCCCCGCGCAACCTGCTGCGGGCGACGGCGGGCACGGCCGCCAGCACCCGGCGCAGCCCCGCGAACGCGGCGAGCCCGGCCGCCGCGGCCACTGTCGCCAGGTCGCCGAAGAACCAGTAGCTGTACGGCCGTACACCGCCGTAGCCCTGGTAGTAACGGGTCCTGAGCAGCCCGTACGCCTGCCACCAGTCGAAGCCCGCCAGGGTGAACGCGGCCACCACGACCGCGGCTCCGGCCAGCGCGTACGGCACCGGGCGGGCGCTGCGGGCGCAGACCAGCACGACGGCCGCCGGCACCGCGAGGAGCACCAGACCGTACGACAGGTAGCACGCGGCGCCGAGCAGCAGCCCGCCGCCGAACCCGGCCGCCGCCCGGGCCACGGGCGAGGTGCGGGTGGCGGAGACGGCGAGCAGCGCCAGCGACCAGGCGGCGACGGCCGCGAAGTAGCCGTCCGCGGAGACCCCGACCCACACCGCGCCCGGCGCCAGGACGAGGAACGGCGCGGCTGCCCGTGCCCGCTGCTCGCCGGTGAGCAGGCGCAGCGCGATCAGCACCGCGACGACCAGCGAGGTGCCGGCGGTCATCACGAACGCCGCGGCCCAGGTGCCGCCGCCGAGCCCGATCCGGTCCAGCCCGACGAAGGTCAGCACCGCGCCGGCCGGGTGGCCCGCGATGTGCGTGGTCCAGTGCTGCGGGGAGTCGATGAGGATGTGGTCGGTGTACGTGCGCAGCGCGGGCCCGAGGTGATCGAACCGGTGCAGCTGCGTCAGGTACTCGCCGGTCTCCAGGAGCCGGCCCGAGATGCCGCGCCGCCAGCCGTCCACCAGGGCCAGCGACCAGGTCCATGCCATCGCCGCGGCCCACGCCGCCCAGGGCAGTGCGCGCCAGGGCAGCCGTCCGGCGACGGACGGCCCGTATCCGACGACGAGGGCGGCGACCACCACGGCCGGCGGCGTGCCCGGTCCCGCGTGCGGCCGCCACCACGCCTCCAGGGGCGGGAAGGGCGACCTGAGCACGTAGCTGTCCCGCTGCAGCCAGGCGCCGATCCCCGCCATCGCCGCGAACAGCAGGAGGGCCGCGCCCGCGGCGAGGAGGTCCCGGCGACGCGACCGCGGCCCCTCGCGCCGCAGCGGGTCCGGCCCGGCCGGCGACGCTTCCGGCAGGCCCGGTGCGGAGGAGGAGGCGGAGCCGGGCACGGAGGCGGACGCGGGAGCGGGAGCGGACGGGTGTGGAGACGTCGACGGCGACGCGGCGTCGCGCCGGCTGCGCGCGGAAGGCGGGAAGGGGCTCACCCGCCGCACCCTAGGCGCGCGCCGGGCGGTGGTCGCGGCGCCGCGGCAGGACGTCAGACTTCCGCAAGGACTCGGCGCGGTACCGGGCGACGTCAGACTTTCGTCATGAGTCGATCCGGTCGCCGGCGGCCCGCCCGCCCCTAGGGTCGGCCGCCATGAACGTCCCCCTCCCCCGCCCGCCGGGGCCCTGGCGCAGCCCGCTGCGCGGTCCTTGGCTGACGTCCGTGTTCGGCGCGGTGCTCCTCATCGGCATCCCGGTGCTGTTCGTCACCGGCCTGCTGTCGTACGCCGCGTACAACCCGGGCCTGTCGCACGTGAACGACAAGACGCCGGGCAAGGGCCTGCTCGGCTTCTACCTCTTCTCCTGGCCGACGCACCCGTACTGGCTGTACCGGGTGACGCAGGGCGTGCACGTCACGCTCGGGATCGTGCTGGTGCCCGTGCTGCTGGCCAAGCTCTGGTCGGTGGTGCCCAAGCTGTTCGCGCTGCCGCCCGTGCGCTCGGCCGGCCACGCGCTGGAGCGGCTGTCCCTGGTGCTCCTGGTCGGCGGCGGACTGTTCGAGTTCACCACCGGCATCCTCAATGTGCAGCTGGACTACGTCTTCCCGGGCTCGTTCTACCCCCTGCACTTCTACGGCGGTTGGGTGTTCTTCGGGGCGGTGCTCGCCCACGTGGCACTCAAACTGCCCACGGCCGTACGGGCGTTGCGCAGTCGCGACCTGCGGGCCGAGCTGCGCACACCGACGTCGCGGACGCGACCCGAGGCCCCGGACGCGGGCGGCCTGGTCCCGCGGCACCCCGCGGATCCCACCATCTCCCGGCGCGGCGCGCTCGGGATGGTCGGCCTCGGCTCCCTCGCGCTCCTGGTGGTGACGGCCGGCCAGAGCGTCGGCGGCCCGCTGCGCCGCGCCGCCCTGCTCGCGCCGCACGGCCGCTCGCCGGGCACCGGCCCCGGGGGCTTCCCGGTGAACAAACCCGCGGCCGCCGCCCGCATCAGACCCCAGGACGTCGGCCCGGGCTGGCGGTTGACGGTCAGCGGAGCGGCCGGCAGCGTCCGGTTGGGCCTCGCCGACCTCCAGCGGCTGGCGCAGCACAGTGCCGCCCTGCCCATCGCGTGCGTCGAGGGCTGGTCCACCGGCGACCAGCACTGGGAGGGCGTGCGGCTGCGGGACCTCGCCGCCCTGGTCGGTCACCCGGCCGATCCGCCGGGGGTGTTCGTCGAGTCCGTCCAGCGCACGGGGTCCTTCCGCGCGGTCGCCCTCAGCGCCCAACAGGTCCGCGACGGCCGGTCGTTGCTGGCCCTGCGGGTCAACGGCGCGGCTCTCACCGCCGACCACGGCCGTCCGGCGCGGGTCATCGTCCCCGGCGCGCCCGGAGTGATGAACACCAAGTGGGTCGGCCGGCTGACCTTCGGCGCCACCGACTTCCCGGAGCCGGCATGAACCACCGCGTGAAGCACGCCTTCCGGACCCTGTACGGCGAGCCGTGGTGGCATCTCGCCGCCCTGCTCGGTTCGTTCGCCCTGTGTGGCTACGCCATGGCCCAGCTCCTCGCCGGCGACTGGTGGGGCGTGGTGCAGTGGGCAGTGGGCGCCGCCCTCGTCCACGACCTGGTGGCCGTCCCGCTGTACGGCAGCGCCGACTGGCTGCTCCACCGGGCGGTGCGCGCCGGGCGACCGCACTCGCCGTACCGCATCGCCGTCGTGAACCACGTCCGCGTCCCGGCGTTCGTCTCGCTCGTCCTGCTGCTCGTCTACTGGCCGCTCGTCTCCAGGGACAGCGGCGCGCAGTACCGGTCCGCGACCCTGCTCGACCCCGGTGTCTTCCGCACCCGCTGGCTGGTGATCACCGGGGTGCTGTTCGGCCTCTCGGGCCTCCACCTGGCCTTTCGCCTGTGGCGTGACGGAAGCGGGAGGGGCCGGTGAATTCTTACGAACCTGTGGCGGACGCCGCGGCACCGGTCCTTCCGGCCGCGCCGGCTCCTAAGGTCGCCGGCATGCGCGTACTCGTCACCGGCGGCGCGGGCTTCATCGGCTCGCACATCGTCGCCGAACTCGCCGCCCGCGGCCACGAACCGGTCGTCCTCGACGCCCTGCTGCCGGCCGCCCACGCCATGCCGCCCGCGGCGCCTCCGGCCGGAGCCGCCGCGTTCTTCCACGAGGACGTCCGCGACGGCGAGGCCGTCGGGCGGGCGCTGCGCGGGGTGACGGCGGTCTGCCACCAGGCAGCCATGGTCGGCCTCGGCAAGGACATGGCGGACACCCCCGCCTACGTCGGCTGCAACGACCTCGGCACCGCCGAACTCCTGGCCGCCATGGCCCGCGAGGGTGTGCGGAACCTGGTGCTCGCCGGGTCGATGGTCGTCTACGGCGAGGGGCGGTACGACTGCGCGCGGCACGGCCGGGTGATCCCCGGTCCCCGCGCGGAGCACGACCTCGCGGCCGGCCGGTTCGAGCCGCCGTGCCCGCACTGCGGCGCGGACCTGCGGCCCGGGCTGGTGACGGAGGACGCGCCCGCCGACCCGCGCAGCGTCTACGCCGCCACCAAGCTCGCCCAGGAGCACCTGGCTTCGGCCTGGGCACGGGCGACCGGCGGCCGGGCGGTGTCGCTGCGCTACCACAACGTGTACGGCCCGGGGATGCCGAGGGACACCCCGTACGCGGGCGTCGCGTCGTACTTCCGCTCGGCCCTGGCGCGCGGCCTGGCGCCGCGGGTGTTCGAAGACGGCGGCCAGCGGCGGGACTTCGTCCACGTGACGGACGTGGCGGCGGCGAACGTGCGCGCGCTGGAGGCCGTCGCGGACCGGCCCGGCGGGAGCTTCCGCGCGTACAACACCGGCAGCGGAACGCCGCACACCGTCGGGGACCTGGCGACCGCGCTGGCCACCGCGAGCGGCGGACCCGTGCCCGTCGTCACCGGCGAGTTCCGCCTCGGCGACGTCCGCCATGTGACGGCGTCCTCGGCCCGCCTCCGCGACGAACTGGGGTGGCGGCCCTCGGTCGAATTCGCCGCCGGTGTCGCCGAGTTCGCGCGGGCACGGCTGCGTGGCCAGGAGGGGGTGACGGCTTCCTGACCCCCGCTTCGGCAATGGGCCGCTGACCTGCCCGGGCGTGGCGCCCGGTCCGCTGCCCGGTGGCGGCACCGGCTCCGCGACCCGCTCGGCGACCGGGCGGCTCCGCTCGTGGCTTCGCCGGCACGGCCCGCACCACCGCGCCACCCCCCTTGTCCCTCCTTCTCGCCCGGCCGGTGTACGCCGCGCCGCGCCGCGGGCTGCGCCGGGGCGTGAGCGCAGGGCGGGACCGGTGCGGGCGCCGGTCTCCTCACAGAGTCCCGCGGGGCACGGCAGTTGTCCTGACGCGGCGTCATGTCTTCGTGCCTCCGGGGGGCTTGCCTCGCTTCCCTCTCCCCCACGCACCCACCACCCACCTCTGATCACCGAACTCGCAACCGACGGGAATGCTCGTGACACCAACCGCCGATGTCGTCCTGCCCTGCCTCGACGAAGCCGGGGCGCTTCCCTGGGTTCTGGCGCGCATCCCGCCCGGGTGGCGGGCCGTCGTCGTGGACAACGGGTCCAGTGACGGTTCCGCCCGGATCGCCGCCGAGCTGGGGGCGACCGTCGTGCACGAGCGGCGGCGCGGCTTCGGCGCCGCCTGCCACGCCGGGCTCCTCGCCGCCGAGGCCGAGTTCGTCTGCTTCTGCGACTGCGACGCCTCCCTGGATCCGGGCCTGCTTCCCGGTTTCGTCGACCGGATCGCGACGGGTGACGCCGATCTGGTGCTGGGGCGCCGCCGGCCCACGGCCCGGGGCGCGTTCCCGCCGCACGCCCGCGCGGGCAACGCCGCCCTCGTCCGCATGCTGCGGCGCCGCACGGGCCTGCGCCTGCGCGACCTCGGCCCGCTGCGGGCCGCCCACCGCGAGTCGCTGCTCGACCTCGGCATGCGCGACCGGCGCAGCGGCTACCCGCTGGAAACGGTCGTCCTGGCCGCCGACGCGGGCTGGCGCATCGCCGAACAGGACGTCCCCTACCACCCGCGCACCGGGCGATCCAAGGTCACCGGCACCTGGCGGGGCACATGGCACGCCGTCCACGACATGCGCGCCGTGCTGCACACCGCGGCGGTCCCTCCCGCCCCCTCGGTCCGCAACGCCCGCACCCCGCTCCACTCCTCGGCCCACCCCAGCCCCCGGGACGTCCTCCCCGCACCCGAGGTCCACGACGAACGGGACGGGTCACCCGCACCCGCCGCACCCGCAAGGGAGTTGACGCCCGACACAACCGGCCCGGGCTACGGACAGGCCTCGCTCCCCGCACCCGCCCTCCCCGCCACACGGCCCGCGACCGACCCACTGGCCGTCCGCGACGCCCGCACCCCGCTCCACTCCTCGGCCCAGCCCAACCCCCGAGACGTCCGCGACGCACCCGAGGTCCACGACGAACGGGGTGGTGCTCGGTGACGACGTTGATGGTGATCGCCAAGGAGCCCGTGGCGGGGCGGGTCAAGACGCGGCTGACGCCGCCGTACACGCCGGAGCAGGCGGCCGAGTTGGCGGCGGCCGCGCTCGCCGACACCCTGGCCGCGGTTGCGGCGACGCCTGCCGGACGTAAATTGCTCGTGCTGGACGGGCGCCCGGGGCCGTGGCTGCCGCCGGGCATCGACGTGGTTCCGCAGGGGCGGGGCGGCCTCGACGCGCGGCTGGCCGCGGCCTTCGCGCGGTGCGAGGGGCCGGCGCTGCTCATCGGGATGGACACGCCGCAGGTCACGCCCGAGCTCCTGGGGTCCGCGCTGGAGCCCGGCCCCGACGCCTGGTTCGGGCCGGCGGCCGACGGGGGGTTCTGGGCGCTGGGGCTGGCCGTGCCCGACCCGGACCTGGTCCGCGGGGTGCCGATGTCCACGCCGTACACCGGCAGGACGCAGCGCGAGCGGCTGACGGCCGCCGGGCTCACCGTGCGGGACCTGCCGGAACTGCGCGACGTGGACACCGCACCGGACGCCGCCTGGGTGGCCGGGCAGGCCCCTGGCACCCGGTTCGCCGCGGTCCTCGCCGGCTACCGGACGGCGGGCGTGCGGTGAGCGTCCCCCTGACCGCGCCGCTCCCGGCGCCCGCGTGGTCGACCGCCGACCCCTATGCCGAGGCACTGCGCTCCGGCCGCGGGCCGCTGTTCCTGGCCTGCGCCGACGCCGGTCAGGACGGCAGTCCCGATGCCGACGCCCGGCTGCTGCCGCTGGAGGTCGAGCGGTGGTGCGGCGCCCCGGACGCCGCCGATCGCACGGTGCTGGCCCTTGCGGCGAGCGCACCACCGGTGCTGGACATCGGGTGCGGACCGGGCCGGATGGTGACCGCGCTCGCCACCCGCGGCGCGCCCGCGCTGGGCATCGACGTCAACCCGCACGCGGTCCTGCGCACCCGGGCGGCCGGCGGCCAGGCCCTCGTCCGCTCCGTCTTCGACTCCCTTCCCCGCGAGGGCAGTTGGCGCACGGCACTGCTGATGGACGGCAACGTCGGGATCGGCGGCGACCCCGTCGCGCTGCTGGCCCGGGTACGGGACCTGGTGTGTCCGGGCGGGACGCTCGTCGCCGAGTGCACACCCGGTGGCAGCGGGCCGGATCAGGACGAGCGGCTCCAGGTCCGGCTGCACGACGGCACGGCGGCGTCCGGCATCCCGTTCCCCTGGGCGCTGCTGGGCACGAACACCCTGGCCCGCCATGCCGCGGCGGCCGGCTGGACCGCCGCGGCCTCCTGGAGCATGGACGGCCGCGGCTTCACCGCGCTGCGCGCCCCGCACTGCGGATGACGAGGCGGACCGGCACCGCCGAAGAGGACGCGAGGATCCGGGCGCTGCGGCGAAGTGCGCGAGGTGCGGGCTGCCGGCCCGGTCCCGGCAGCGTTCCCCGCCTGTCCTCGACGGGCTCCGGGATGCGCTTCCAGGACCGGGCCGGCGCCCGGCTCAGCTCAGCTCAGCTCAACGCGAACTTCTGCGCGGTCGTGCCGTTGCAGTCGTGGATCTGCAGGCGCGTGCCGTTGGCCGTGGCGCCGTCGGTGGCGTCGAGGCAGCGGCCGGACTGCGGGTTGAGCAGGGATCCGTCGGACTGCTGCACCCAGACCTGGCCGCCCGCGGTGTTGCAGTCCCACAGCTGCACCAGCGCGTTCTGCGCCGTGGAGTTGCCCGCGATGTCCAGGCAACGGCCCAGCGTCGTCAGCCTGTTGCTGGACGTGTGCACCCAGTGCTGGTCCCTGGCGTAGGACTGGCAGTCCCACAGCTGCGCGGCCGCGCCGTTGCCGCCGGTGTCGTCGGCCGCGATGTCCAGGCACTTCGCGGCGGGGCCGGCGACCATACCGCCGCCGTTGACGGTGAAGACCTGCGCGGCGGTCCCGTTGCAGTCGTGGATCTGCAGCCGGGTACCGTCGGCGGTGGCGCCGTTGGTCGCGTCGAGGCAGCGGCCGGACTGCGGGTTGAACAGCGTGCCGTCGGCGCGCTGCACCCACTTCTGGCCGCCGACGCCGTTGCAGTCCCACAGCTGCACCTGGGCGTTCTGCGCGGTGGAGTTGCCCGCGATGTCCATGCACCGGCCGAGCGTGCGCAGCGACCCGTCGGACTCGTGGGTCCAGTGCTGGTCGGCCGCGCCGCTCTGGCAGCTCCACAGCTGGACGGCGCCGCTGTCTCCCGAGATGTCGTCGCCGGTCACGTCGACGCAGGTGCCGCCGGGCGCGGAGATCGTCGAGGGCGCGACGCCGGCCGTGTCGCCCGCGTAGCCGGCCGAGACGATGTTCGCCTGGACGGCGTTGTCGGCCGCGTCCGAGGGGTACCCGGAGGTGATGGCGCCCTCGAAGAACGACCCGCCGGCCCGGTTGCTGTTGTCGCCGCCGGTGCCCATGACGATCGAACCCTCCTGCTTCATCGGTGCGTAGCCGCTGGGCAGCGCGCCGTTCCACCACGTCGACAGGCCGCCCGACTGGGAGTTGCCGCCCTTGAGCGCGAAGCTCGTCTGGCCGTTGTTCTTCAGCAGGGCCGTGACGAAGGCGCTGGGGTTGCCGCCGTTGACGCTGTGCGCCTTGGTGTCGGCCTGGAAGATGCCGTTCTCCAGGTCGGCCTGCACCCACGGCCCGCTGCCCTGGCAGGGGTCGCACGAGGTGATCGACGAGATGTTCAGCGCGTCCATGTGGCCGGCGCCGGTGTCGTTCTCGGCCGCCTCGACGTTGCCGAAGTCGAAGCAGCACTTGGCGATGGTGTGGGTGCCGCTGGTCACCATGTACATACCCTCGGCCTGGCCGTTGGTGGCGACACCGGCGCCGACCGCGTGGCGGTACCCGATGCCCGGCATCACGTAGACGCCGTACACGGCATGGCCGTTGACGGTGACGTGCAGCGTGTTGGCCAGCGCGCCGACGTTCGCTGCCCCGGCGGTGCCGGCGCCGGCGATGGTCAGGTCGTTGTGCCGCGGCGACTGGTCGTAGATCGTGGTGATGACGCAGACGGCCCCGGTGCAGAAGGCGTTCTGGGCCGACGCGTCGGCGTACCCGCCGGTGGCGAGCACCCCCACGTCGAGCGTCGCGTTGTCCCGTTTGCGCACGACCTGGTAGAGGTTCCCGTCGTACGACGAGTAGAGGGCGCGGACCGTGCTGAAGGCGCCCACGCAGGGCGTGCCCGCGTCGCCGTAGAGGTCGCAGGGGAGGGTCCCGGCGGCGTGCGCCGGTCCGACCGCGCCGATGAGCAGGCCCAGCGTCAGGGCCAGGGCCCCGCCGAGCGCGAGGAGGACGCGGCGGCAGCGCCGAAGTGCCGTGCGCAGCGCGGTCCATGGGGTGGTGGAGGTCATCGTCGGCTCTTTCTCCTTTTCGGTGTCGGTGGGCGTGGTCGAACGGGGTCGTGCGTCGTCGTGAGAGGTCGTGCGTCGTGAGGGGCTGTGCCGGGTCGTGCGCGGCCGCGCGTCGCCGTCCATGGCCCTGCGCGGCCGCGCCCGGTGCGGCTGGCGGCGGGTCAGCCCAGACGGAAGACCTGGGCGCCGGTGCCGTTGCAGTCGTAGATCTGCAGGGCGTCGCCCTGCAGTTGGTGGTTGCCGCTGTCGTCCAAGCAGCGCCCGGACTGCGGGTTGAACAGCGTGCCGTCGGAGCGGCTCGTCCAGACCTGCGCGCCGGTGCCGTTGCAGTCCCACAGCTGCACCGGTGTGCTGTTGGCGGTGGCGCCGCCTGCCACGTCCAGGCACCTGCCGAGGGTGTGCAGGGTGCGGTCACCGGGTGCCGACCAGCGCTGCGCGTCGCTCCCGTTGCAGCCCCACAGCTGGACCGGCGTGGCGGGTGCCGGATCGGCGTCGGCCACGTCCACGCACAGCCCGCCGGGCCCGCCGACCGGCCCTGGCGGCAGCTGCCACAGCTGGGCGGCCGTGGAGTTGCAGTCGTAGAGCTGGAGTTGCACGGCGCCCGGGGTCGTGGTGCCGTCCGGCACGTCGAGGCAGCGGCCGGACGCCGGGTTGAGCAGGGTGCCGTCGGTGCGGTGCGTCCAGACCTGCCCGGCCGAACCGGTGCACGAGGAGAGCGCGACAGGGGTGCCGTTGCCCGTGCCGCCGCCGGATGCGGTCACGCACTTGCCCAGTGTGCGCAGGGTGTTGTCGGACTGCAGCGCGAACTGCTGCGCGGCGGTGTGGTTGCAGGTCCACAGCTGCATCGCGGTGCCGTCCGCGGTGGCGCCGTCGCGCACGTCCAGGCATCCGCCGCCGTCGCCGATCACCTCGCCGGTCGACGGGTTGGCGGTGGCGCTGCCGCTGAGGGTCACGGTGTGCGCGGTGCCGAGCGGCAGCGCCGCCGTGGCCACGGTGACGGTGCGCCGGTTGGCGTTCCACGACCAGTCCGTCTCGGGCACCTGCATGCCGTCGACGGCGACGGCGGTCGGCGCGGCGGAGTTCGACAGCCGCAGGGTGTACGCCCTGCTGGTCGGCGCGCCGGGCCAACTGCCGCTCTGCGCACCGATGGTGAGGGCGCGCGCGGTGTCGTTCCAGGACAGTGGCGCGGTCGCGGACTGGCCCGAGGTGTAGCCGGTGCCCTCGCCCGCGTCGGAGTACAGCGAGAACGCTCCGTCCCCGCCCGCCGCGACGTTGACGGTCAGCGCGGTGAGCGCCTTCTGCGCGTTGTCGGTGTAGTCGGTGCGGGTGGTGAGGATGCCGCCTGACTTGATCAGCACCGGCATCTGGCTGAGCGGGTCGGTGACCGTCACGGTCGACGGGCCGGTGTAGCTCTTCCCGGTGAAGTAGTCGGTCCAGGTCCCGGGCGGCACCCACACCGACGCCGAGCCGTTGCCCGAGGAGTCGTTCGGGGTGGTGATCGGCGCGACCAGCACGTCGTCGCCGTACAGGTACTCGCCCGGCGCGCTGTACGCGGCGTCCTGCGCCGGGTAGTCCAGGTACAGCGGCCGGACGATGGGCACGCCGGTGGTGTTGGCCTGCCGGGCGAGGGTGTACGTGTACGGCACCAGGGACTCCCGCAGCCGCAGCGCCTGTTCGGCCGCGGTCTGGGCGGCCCCGGTGTAGTTCCACGGCAGCCGGTCGCCGTGGTCGGAGTGCATCCGGTCGATCGGCTGGAAGGTGCCGAGCTGCATCCAGCGCACGTACAGGTCGTCGGCCAGGTGGCCGCCGTGGAAACTGCCGATGTCGTGGCTGACGTTGGAGATCCCCGCGGCGGCCTCGTCGGCGGTGAACCGCACTTCGAAGCCGAGCATGTCCCAGGTGGCGGGGGTGTCCCCGGTGAACTGCATGGTGGTGCGCCGCTCCGACCAGGGTCCGAGCGCGTAGTTGCTGTCGTCACCGCCCTGTTCGGAGCCGCCGATCCGGGCGAACGAGAAGCCGCGCAGGCCCTTGGCGGCCGAGTCGTCCGCGTACGCCTGGTTGATCAGGTTGTCGGGGGCGACGTGCGGGTCGCCGGCGGTCGAACCGCCGCAGCCGCCGCAGTAGTCCAGCCACCACTCCCGCACGCCCTGCTGCTCGAAGGGCTGGTGCAGGCCGAGGTAGGCGGCGAGTTGGGCGGGGTCGGACCAGTCGAACCGGTAGGTGCTGCCGCTGTCGACGGTGAGCCCGCCGGCCTGGCTGTTGGCGGCGGCGAACTTCGGGTCGTCGCCGTTGATGCTCGGGTGGATGTTCATCGCGACCGACAGGCCGCGCTGCTTCGTCCAGTCGAGGAAGCCCTGCGGATCGGGGAAGAGCGCGGAGTTCCAGTTCCAGCCGTTCCACTGGGTGGGCGACTTCCAGTCGGTGTCCACCACCAGCCAGTCGATCGGGGTGTGGCTGGCGCGGAAAGCCGGCAGGAGGGTGTTCTCGTAGTCGGCGGTCGAGTAGGCGTAGTAGCGCGAGTACCAGACGCCGTACGCGGACTGCGGCAGCAGGTCGGTGCCGCCGGTCAGCGCGTTGAGGTCGGTCAGGCCCTGCTTGTAGTTCTGGCCGTAGCCGAAGAAGTAGCCGTCCTGGTACGGCTGCCGGCCGTGCGAGGGCCGGTCGGTGACGGTGTGGCCGGAGCCGAGCAGGGCGCTGCGGGTGTCGTCGAGCAGGTACCAGCCGTGCCGGTCGAGGATGCCGGGGTGCTCGGGCACCGGCAGGGTCCTGGGGTTGTCCAGGGTGCGCGACCAGCCGCCGAGGGTGTCGGTGGGGCCCGCGCCGTAGCCGGTGGTGGCCAGGTCCGTCTGCGCGGCGGGGTAGGTGGTGGTGGCGACCGGGGTGACGGCGAGGCTGTCGATGTTGACGCGGCCGGTGTCGTCGGAGTTCTGCACCACGTTCAGGGTGTCGGTGCCCGCGGTCAGGTGGACGGTGGCCGACGCGGTGGACCAGGCGTTCCACGAGGAGGTCGCGGGCAGGCTCAGCTTCGGCCCGGCGGTCCCGTCGACCCGGGTGGACAGGCTGCCGGTGCCGCCGGCCGCGTTGGAGTAGCGCACCTGGAGGCGGTAGTCGCCGGTGGCCGGCACCTGCGAGACGTCCTGGGTGATGCCGCTGCCGGTGGCCTCGTAGCCGGCGACGAAGCCGGTGCCGGTGTAGCCGGTGTGGTCGTACGCCACCGCGGCGCGCCCGCTGAACAGCGCGTCCTCGCCCTCGCATGCGGTGCCGAGCGCGCAGAAGGACGGGAACGCCGGCTTGGCCTGCACGCCGGTCACGGACAGCGTGACGGTGGTGTTGGCCGGGGTGAAGGGCCCGCTGCCCTCCTTCCAGCGCAGCGTCAGCGCGCTGGTCGTGATCTCCCGGTACCCGTCGGAGGTCACGTCCGTGGTGTACGCGGGCGGTGTGAACGAGCGGTTCACCGCGTTGAAGGTGGCGCCGTCCTGGAACGCGCCGTCGCCGGCGTACTCCAGGCGGATCAGGGTCGGCGTGAGCACCTCGAAGCGGGCGTTGCCGTCGGTGACGGCGCTGCCCGCGGCGCGGGCGGCCGGCGCTCCGGCGGCGCCCGACACCACGAGCCCGCACAGCAGCGCGAGGCAGCCGCCGGCGGCGAGGACGGCCCGGCGGACCGGTCGGCGAAGGGCCGAACGGGGCTGACCGGGCGCCGGGTTCGGGGGATGCGGATCGGAGCGGGGGCGGGGAGGGCGGGTCGACGGCCGTGCTCTGCCGCGCGCGGGGCGCAGGTGCATGGGGGGACCTCCTGAGAGCGTGCTGCGACGTTCCTGGGGGCGTGGGCGCGGGCGTGCGGGCCCGCGGTGACGGGCCCGCACGCAGAGGACGGGCAGGGATCAGTTGAACGGGTCGAGGATCAGCGACGCCTGCTGCGGGCTGCCGTCGTGGACCAGCGACTCGTGGTTGCCGACGTCGTCGAAGGCGAAGGCGTACGCCTTGCCGTCGGCCATCTGGGCGTGGATCGCCTTGGCGTAGTAGTTGGTCACCGCGTCCTGGTAGAAGCTCGCGTCGCTGCTGTCGGGCTGGTTGGGGTTGGTCAGCAGCGTCGACCGGTTGAAGCCGGCGCACAGGGTGCGGGAAATGGGGCCGCGCACCTGGTCGTTGGGGGCGTCGAGCAGCTTGTAGCAGCCGAAGACGCTGTCCGCGTCGGGCTTCTGGAAGCTGGTGACCACCGCACCGGAACTGTCGGTGAAGTTCATGGTGCTGCCCGAGACCCGGCCGAAGTACTTGGTGTTCGGCTGGTCGGAGAAGGGCGTGACGGTCAGCGTGCTGCTCGTGTACTTCGTCCAGACGCGGTTGATGTAGTCGTCCATGACCGAGTTGGCCAGCGCGCCGGTCTCGATGCCGTGGCCGGGCGACAGCGCCCGCAGCACCGAGCCGTCGGGCGCGGTCTGGATCAGGCCGCCCCAGCCGCCGCCCTGCGCGCGCAGCGCGTTGAGCACCGCGTTGTAGCCGCCGGACTTGAGGTGGCCGGTGGTCTGCGAGGCGCCGGTGGTGGACGTCACGCCGACCGCGTAGGGCGCGGTGAACATGTCCACCTGGGTGCTGTTGATCCACAGCCCGCTGTCGTCGAGCGTGTACTCCGACCAGCTGAACAGGATGTTGCGGTTGGGGTCGGACGGGTTCTGCACGGCGGGCTGGACCAGGCCGCCGGTGGCGAGCTTGAAGACCAGCTTCTGGCCGTAGGAGAAATACACCCGGCCAGAGAACCGCGGGATCTGGATGGTGACGGACTGGCCGTTGGCCGGGCCGGGGATCGACGCGTCGGGCGCGGGCACCGGCGGGTTGCCGCCGGCCGGCCAAGCGTGGAAGGTGCCGCCCGCGTCCGCCCAGCCCTGCTGTCCCGAGGACAGCTGGGTACCGAGATCGTACAGGTAGACGCTGCCGGAGCGGCCGGAGTTGTTGGTGATCGTCAGCGGGACCGTGCCGGGCACCGGCTGCCCGCCGCCGCCCGTGCTGCCGCTGGTGGTGCTGCCGGAGGTGCCGCCGCCGGTGGTGCTCGTCCCGCCGCTGCCCTGGGTGTAGGTGAACTGCGGGGTGTCGTACTGCGGACCGTTCTTCTCGTAGGTGAACCAGTACGTCAGGACGGTGCCGTTGGACAGGCTGCCGACCGTCTGGGTCCAGGTACCGCCGCCGTTGGTCATCCGGAAGTTCTGCTGGTTGGCGCCGTTGACGAGGTAGTGCACGTCCACGTAGGCGGCGGCCGTCGTCGGCGTGAAGGAGATCTTCGCCTGGTCGGTGCCGACCGGGACGACGCTCTGCGTGTAGTCGGAGGAGTCCGCGGCGGCACTCCCCGGCAGGGACGCCAGCCCGAACAGGCCGGCCAGCACGAGTGCCGCGGCGCACACCAGGGCGGTGATCGCGCCGCGGTGACGTGGGCGCGGGCCTTCCGGGAGCAGGGCATGGCGGGGCCGCCCATGGGGGATTCTGCGCATCGGTGCGGTGTCCCTTCTTCGGCGCGTGTGGGGGGCGAAAGGGATGCCGGGTCCGGGCGGTGGGCCTCTCGAACCAGATCTGAGAGCGCTCTCACCGGCAGATGGAGTGTCTGTGTAAGTCGCGTTCACGTCAAGTCGGCGCGCGGGCCGCGACCGACCCGCGCCTGGAGGTGCGGCATCGTCCCCGAGCGGACAGCGGGCGCCGCCGCCGCAACCGGCGGCGGCGCCCGACTGGCCCGTTCCTGGCTGTTGTTCACCGGTCACGCACTACCCGGAGTACGCCTCCAGCGCGACCACCTGCGCGGTCGTGGAACTGCCGGCGGTGTACCTGACGTAGCGCGCGGTCACCGGGGGCGCGGTGACCGTCGACGTGGCGTCGGTGGCCGCCGCGACCGGAGACCCGAACGGCGTCCAGGTCGTGCCGTCGGTCGAGACGTCGATCCGGTACGGGGTGGTGCTCCCGTACGACCGGACGACGGTCCGGCCGACGCTCATGGCGCTTCCCAGGTCGACGGTGAGGCTCGCCCCGGTCCCGGTCGGCTTCCACCGCGTGCTCGGGCTGCCGTCGACCGCGGCGACCGCGGGGAAGCTCAGGTCGGCGGTGGAGGCGCTCACGCTCTTGCAGCGCGCCGCGTCCTGGGTCGGCGTCAGGTCCGGGCGCCGGGTGGGGACGGTGACGGAGTGCGAGCCGCGCAGCGTCGTCGTCCGGCCGCCGGCCTTCACGACCAGCGAGCCGCCGCCGTGCTGCGTGATCCGGGTGCCGTCCGGGCGGACGGAGATGTCGAAGGTGCTGCCGTGCCACTGCAGGCCGGTGATGTCCACGCCCGGGATCTGCGGCGGGAGCATCGGGTCCACGGTGATCGCGTCGGAGCCGAACCGCAGGCCGGTGAAGCCGTAGTAGAAAGCCTGCAGCACCCCGCCGATGCCGGTGGTGAAGGTGAACGCCCCGCCCGCGCGCGTCTCGGCGAACTGGTCGAACGGCGCGTAGGTGTAGGGGTCGAGGCTGCGCTTGAGGAAGGTCTCGGTGACGCAGCCGGGGGTGCCCAGCCGGGCGCTGTCGATCAGGTTGATCGAGTCCGTCATGGACGGCCCGTTGATGTCCGTGCGCGGCGTGTAGTAGTCGAGGTCGGCCTGCGCCTGCGCGTCGGTCATCGGGTAGTTCAGCGGGTACTGGAGCATGACGGTGTCGGCCTGGTTGATCGTGTCGCCGCGGTAGCCGTCGAACTCCAGGTGCACACCGGTGGCCGGGTCGACCGGCACGCCCAGCCCGCCGGCGACCTGCTTCCACAGCGGATCGGGCTGCTCGCCGACGAGTTGGGCAGCCTGGGTGGCGATGTCCAGGCTGTCGATCGCGCCGGCGTTGGTGTAGGCGCTGTTGGTCACGTTGTCGTGGTTCTCGTCGGGCGACTGCACGCCCTTGAGTGCGTAGCCGCCCTGCCCGTCGGGCGTGGCCCTGCTCGCCCAGAACTGCGCGATCGACTTGATCACCGGCCAGCCCTTGGTGCGCAGCCAGTCCAGGTCGCCGGTCGCCTCGTAGTACTGCCACTGGCCGAGGGCGACGTCGGAGTCGATGTGGATCTCCCGCGGGTGGATGCCCACGTCGCTGCCGGTGTCCGCGCTCTCCCACGGGTACTGCGCGCCCTGGTAGCCGTGCGCCTGGGCGTTCGCGCGGGCCGCGTCGAGCAGCGTGGAGCGGTAGTCGAGCAGGCTCCTGGCCAGCTCGGGATGCGCGGCCAGCAGCGCCGGGTTCATCCAGGTGTCCGCGTCCCAGAACACATGGCCGTTGTAGTCGGCGGACGACAGCCCGCCCGGCGACGGACCCCAGGCCACTCCGTCACGCACCGAGGAGAGCAGGTAGAACAGCCCGGCACGCAGCTTCTGGGTCAGCGCGAGATCCCCGGGGACGGAGATGTCGGACTGCCAGAGCTTCGCCCACGCGTGCTCGTGCTCGACCTGGACCGAGCGCCAGCCCTGCAGCGCGCCGCTCGTGGCGTAGCCCTCGGCCGCGGCCTGCGGGTCGCCGGGACCGTCCTTCACCAGGGGCGCGGAGCCCTGCGCGGTGTCGTTGGAGGACGCGATGCCGACGAACTTCGCCGCCTGGTAGGTCTTTCCGGTGCGCACCTGCAGATCGGCGCTCTGCGCCAGGGAGTTGGCGGGCACGTCGGTGTACGGCCGCGCGTCCACCGGCTCGTTGTTCACCCGCAGCACGGAGGCGAGGCCGGCCCGCATCCCGATCTGCTGGGTGGTGAGGCTCTCGCTCATCGTCGCCGACGCCTGGTCGACCCGGCCGCCGGAGACCTGGGTGAGGTCGACCGCCTTGGACAGCCGGTGGTTGACCGGGAGGGTGTCGGCGCGCCCGTCGAACATGTCGATCACCGACAGCGGGCCGCTCCAGTTCAGCGGCGTGATGTCGACCTGGGTGACGCCGAGATGGGCGTTGGCCCGGTCGACGAGCACGCGGTAGGCCAGCCGGGTCTCACGGCCGGCCGGCGAGGTCCACGTCAGGGACGTGGTGATGGCGCCGTTGCGCAGGTCGAGGGACTGCCGGTAGTCCGAGGTCGTCCCGGTCGGCGCCTTGTCGGCCGGCGGCGTCCCCACCGATGACAACGTTATCTGGTCGACGTTCGCCAAGCAGCTGTCGCCTTGGGCGCACAGGACGGTCGCGGTGTTCACCCCGGCGGTGACGGGGACGTCGACGGTCGCCGTGGCCCAGGTGTCCCAGTTGCTGGTCGCGGGCAGTTGGAGCTGGACCGGCGCGGATCCGTTCGTCCCGGCGCTGAGCGTCTGCGTTCCACCGGAGGCCGCGGAGTACCGGACGGTCAGCCGGGCGGTGCCCGCGGGCACGTCCGAGATCTTCACGGTCGCGGAGGCGCCGGGGGCCGGGTGGCCGCCGGGACCGTATCCGGCGATGAAGCCGGTCCCGCCGAAGCCCGTGTGGTTGGTGGCGAGGAACGCGCCGCCGGCCAGCGTCCCGCTCTCCGCCTCGCAGACCACGCCGAACGGGCAGCCGGCCGAGCCGACGTTCCCGTAGACCCCGCTGCCGTCGGAGATGCCGAGGGTGGACCAGGCGGGGATGTTCACCCGCTGCACCGAAATACCCGGTCCCTGGCCGTAGAACCCGGCGAGTTGGGACTCCGTCAGCAGCGGCGTGGCGGAGAAGCCGGCGCCCTGCGCGGGCACGCGGGTGGAGAAGTAGCCGTTGCCCAGGAAGGCCGGCGCGTAATCGGTGGACGGATCGGTCGTGCTGAGCACCCAGCCCGCGTCCGCGGTGTCGGCACTCACCGGATCCGCGCCCGCCGGATCCGCGGCCACCGCCTGCGGGCCGAGCGCCCCGACCGACACGGCCGAGAGCAGCAGACCCATCAGGGCGGCGCCGGTTCTTCTTCGAACTCTCCAGGTCAATCGCTGAGATCTCACGCTCTGCCTCCGGCTGTGCGGCGTCTGAACGGTGGGCCACTCTACGCTGCGGCGCGCCGCCGCAGAATGATCGGGAAGCAGCGGCAGAACCGCCGGTTGCCGGGGCGGATCTGCCTGTCATGGCACGCGCAGCACCCTCTTGCCCCGCGGTCCGGCACCTTCCGTGCCGCCGGCGAGAGTTCGCGGAGCCTCCGTGAGCGGGACGTACGCGCCGACGACGGGGCTCAGCACGCCGGTGGTGACCGACTCGGCGAGTTCGGCGAGGCGCTCGGGCTTGCGGTCGAGCCGGTGGTTCGCACCGCGGATGCGCGGGTCGGCGAGGAGTCCGTCGCCGCCGCCGAAGGCGGTCGAGAACAGCGCCCCGCCGTCGCGCACGGACCCGGCGTCGCTGCTCGTGAGCGCGCGGTCGACGACGACATCGAGGACCGCGTCGACGCGAAATCATCCTCGGGAAAGCAGCGGAACGAGACCTTCTCCCTTTCCCAAGCAGGGTAAATTCACGCACCGACGGGGGGTTGGGAAAGCGGTCCCGTCACGACGCCAGGGACGTCATCAGGTGGCGCATCGCCGCCGTCATGGCGGGCCGGAGGCCGCTGAGGTCCGAGACGTCCGGGGCGCCGTCGGGGTCCGCGGGGGAACCGGTCGGGCCGTTCCAGCGGCTGTAGCCGGTGATCTGGAGGGTGAGGACGGCGCCGCCGTGCAGGACCTGCAACGTCTGGGCGGAGGCGCGGGAATCCAGGAAGTACGCCTCGTCGCCGACTCCGGTGACCGGATGGACGTCGTCCGCCGAGGTGGTGTCCGTCCCGGTGACCGCGAGCACCGCGCTGCCGTCCCGGGAGGCACCGGGCACGGTGGAGGCCCGGGCGTGGCGGACGTTCTCGAACTCGGCGCGGGGATCGGTCTTCTTGTGGAGTTCCACCGTCACGGTGACGGCGTAGTCGGTCACCCAGCCGTCGCCGGTCGGCGAGTTGCTGCTCAGCACGCACGACACCTTGTCCAGCGCGGGCCCCTGGCTCATGTTCGCGTCGGACGCCGCGAAACTCCGCTTGCCCACCGCGTCCTCGAGCGGGCCGAGGGCGCTGCCGGCGCACGGGTTGCCGCCCAGGTGGTAGCCGTGCAGGTCCGGCGTCGTCGCGCCCACCCCGTGCAGGACCGCCGCCCACACCGCCGAAGCCACCGCGATCCCGCCGACCGCCCACACCCAAGGCCGCCCGCTCCAGGGCGCGTTCGCCTTCGCGGGACCGTCGTCGGAGTCGCTCAGCACATCGGACGGCAGGTCGCCGCCCGTCCCCTCCACCATCTCCGGCTCGCCAATCACACCGGCTCCCCCCTCGCCTCGCCCCCACTCTAGGGGGCGCGGCCCGCTCGGCAGGCGGCGGTCCGCACCCGAGGCGACGCGCCGGAACCGGAGACTCCGCCGGTGGCGGGGTGCGGCTGGCAGGGTGGGGGCCGGACGACGGTCCGGGCGGGTCCGGGAGCAGGGACGTTCAGGAGGTCACCGTGGGTGAGTGGGCGCGCGTCACGACCGCGGCCGAGCTGATGGAGGCGATCCGGCGGCAGGCGCCGGCCATCGAGGTCTCCGGCGTCCTGCAGGGCATGCCCATGGTCACACTGCCGCCCGGCACCCACCTTCGCGGCGGCACTCTGCAGTTCGGCGCCAGGGGCGTGCGGCTGACGCGGGACAACGTGCTGGAGGACGTCGCGGTGCGCACCGCCGAGCACGAGGTCGCGGTGCTCAACGACACCTCCGTCGACACGCTGGGGACGCTGGAGCTGCGCGGCGTGCGCACCCGCGGCCAGGTGCTGCTGCTGGCCCGGGACGCGGTCCGCTCCGGCCATGTGCGGGTCGCCGGGCTGACGATCGAGGCGGCGGACGTGCGCGGGCGGCTCGATCGGCCGCACGACTTCGGTGTCGACGCCCTCCAGGGCGCCTTCACCCTGTGGAACCAGCAGCCGGACCCCGCCGTCGAGATCACCGCGGAGCTGCTCGACGTGGCCGCGGGCAGCGCGGAGCGGCCGGTGCGCGGCAGCGGCGTGTTCGTCGGCGGCCACGGCGACCGGGACGGCGCCGCGGACGGCGGCACGGTCCGGGTCGGCGAGCTGCGCACCGGCGAGATCCACACCGACGGCGGCATCCCGGCCGGCACCCCGGACCTGATCAGCGACGGCGTCTTCGTCGTCTCCGGCGCCGTCGTCGAGGACGTCCGCACCGCCGGCCCGGTCACAACGCGCGGCCAGAACGACATGGTGCTCGACAACTGGGGCCGGGTGCGCACCTGGACGGCCACCGCGCCGGTCGTCTCGCACGGGCCGAGCGGCATCGGCTTCGTCAACTTCGGCGCGCTCGACCACCTCGACGTGCAGGCCCCGATCACCACGCACGGCACGGGTGCGCGCGGCTTCAACCTCTACGACGGCTCCCTGCGCCACGCGTCGTTCGACTCCATCACCACCAGCGGGGACGGCGCGGTCGGCGTCCAGGTCAGCAGGCACCTGCCGCGTCTGGAGGTCCGCGGGGACCTGGCCACCACGGGCGGCACCGGGACCAGCCTGGTCCGCGGCGTCCAGGTCGAGCTTCAGGCCGTCGCGTTCAGCATCAAGCCGGGCGGCAGGATCGACGAGATGAGCGTCGGCGGCCGGATCGCCACCCGCGGGGACGGTGTCACCACCGTGGAGATCGACGGCGAGCTCAGCAGTCTGGCCGTCGCCGGCGGCATCACCGCCGAGGGCCGCGGCTCCGACGCCGTCCATATCGGCCTGGACTGCCCCGACCTGGCGGGCGTGGCCATCACCGCGGCCGACGGCCGGCCGACCGTGCGCCGCCCCCTGCCCTAAGAACACCTCCGCCGGCCGCCGGCCCGCCGCGCGCGGACCCGCGGGCCGGCGGCACCGGATGCTCAGCCGCGCGCGTCCTCGTGCACGACGACCGACGGCACCTCGTTGAACGCCTCCGTCGAGCTGGGGTGGGTGTAGATGCCGTCGCGCAGGTCGGTAGCGGTGATGCCGTGGCGCATCGCGAGCGCGACGGTGTTGATCAGCTCCTGCGCGTCGACGCTGAGCAGCACGGCGCCGAGGATCAGGTCGGTGTCGGCGTCGATGACGAACTTCATCAGTCCGCGCGTCTCCTCCACGGCGTAGGCGCGCGGCATGAGGAGGATGTCGGCGACGTTCTCGCGCGCGACCCTGATCCGGTGGCCGGCCGCCCGCGCCTCCTCCTCGGTCATGCCGACGGTCGCCAGCGGCGGCGTCATGAAGACGGTGTTCGGCACCGCGACGCGGTCGGCGGTGGAGCGCTTGCCCTCGCCCGCGAGCTGGTCCAGCACGATCCTGCTGTCGTCGAGCGAGATGTAGGTGAACTTCGGGCCGCCGTTGACGTCGCCGAGGGCGAAGATGTGGGGCTGACTCGTGCGCAGGTGGCCGTCCACCTCGATCGCGCCGTTCTCCGCCGTGCGCACGCCCGCCGCCTCCAGGCCGAGCCCGCCGGTGGCGGGGACCCGGCCGGTGGCCGGCAGCACCGCGTCGACCGTCACCGTGCGCTCGGCGCCGCCGTGTTCGTAGACGACCGTGGCACCGTCCGCGCCGTCGCGGACCTCGCGCAGCCGGGCACCGGTGACGATCTCGACGCCCTCTCCGGTGAGGATCGCGTGCACCGCCTCGGCCACGTCGGCGTCCGCGCGCGGCAGGAACCGCTCGCCCCGGGCGAGCATCGTCACCCTGGAGCCGAAGCGCTGGTAGATCGCGGCGAACTCCAGGCCCAGGTAACCGCCGCCGATCACCGCGAGCCGCTGCGGCAGGCGCCGGCTCTCCAGCAGTCCGGTGCTGCTGACGAGGTGCCGGCTGGTGCGCAGGCCGGGGATGTCCGGCACGACCGGCCGGGACCCGGCGTTGATCAGGATCGTCTCCGCGGTGACGGTCAGCCGCTCGCCGTCCTGCCGGGTGACGGCGACGGCGTGGGGATCGGTGAACACCGCTTTTCCGGTCAGGATGGTGACGGTCTCGAGGCCGTTCAGGCCGTCGTAGTTGCCCTTGCGCATGAACTCCCGCACGTCCTGGACCTTCTCGACGGACCGTTCGTAGAAGGTCTGCGGATCGTCCTGCGGGCGGCGCTCGCGGGAGTGGTGCACCATCCCCTTGGACGGGACGCAGCCCACGTTCGGGCATGTGCCGCCGTACATGCGCGCGGACTCCTCGACGAGGACCACGTTCCTGCCGAGGCGGCCGAGGGCCTTCGCGGCGGTCTTGCCGCCCTTGCCGAATCCGATCACCAGCACGTCGGCACGGAGGGTGGGCTGCTCTTCGGCGTTCGCGGTCATGCGGTCTCCCGGGTGACGGTTGCGACGAATGCGGGTGCGCGGAGGGCGCCGCCTTCCCCACGCTAGGTCGCCCCCTTCGCGGTGGGGACGGCGCGCTTCCCCCTTTCTGCCGGCAACCGCCATAAGCCACGCCTATGGCCTAAGCCCCGGTCCGGCGCATCCCGCCTGCCCGGCGTCCGGCCCGTGGTGGGATGGGCTCATGGAACTGCGGGAGCTGTCGGTCTTCGTGGCGGTGGTGGAGGAGGGCGGGCTGTCCGCGGCCGCGCGGCGGCTGCACGTGAGCCAGCCGGCACTGTCGCAGACGATCGGCAGCCTCGAACGGGAGCTGCGGGTCAAGCTGCTCGAACGCAGCCGCTCCGGCACCCGGCCCACCGAGGCGGGCGTCACCCTGCTCGGCGAGGCGCGGGCGGTCCTGGCCCGTTACCACCAGGCGGTGCGCACCATGGCGCAGCTGTCCGACGGCCACGAAGGGGTGCTGCGGATCGGCATCCCGCTCGAGTTCCCCTTCGACGTGCTCCGCCCGGCGCTGGCGGAGCTCGCCGAGGAGTGGCCGGACACGAAGGTTCAGGCCCGGCACCTGTCGTCGGCCGCCCAACTCGTCGCGCTGCGCGACGGGGAGCTGGAACTGGGGCTGCTGCGCGAGCGGCCGGGCGGCGAGCTGTTCGACGCGATGCCGGTCGTGCGCGAGGAGCTGGGGGTGCTGCTGTCCGCGGACCACGCGGAGGAGTTCTCGACCCGGGACGGCGTGCCGCTGGACTCCCTCGGCCGGCTCGAGTGGCTGGCCTTCCCGCGCTCGGACAGCCCCGCCTGGTACGACGAGCTGACCGCGATCCTGCGCAGCCACGGCCTCGACCGGTTCACCGACGTCCCGGTGGGCCAGCGGCTGATCGCCGAGGTGAAGCTCGCGGCGGTCAGCGCCGGCCGCGCCTTCGCGCTGGCCCCGCCGAACTGGTCGCAGCCGCTTCCGGAGGGGGTGCGCTGGACGCCGCTGGCCGGCCGGCCGCTGGTCCGCCGCACGTGGGCGGTGTGGCCCGCGGACTCGCGCCGCCGCGATCTGGGACGCCTGATCTCCGCCCTCGACCGCCCCGCCGAAACAGCGGGCTGACGTGCGCCCTGCCGCGCCGGCCTCGCCGACCACCTGCCCGAAGCACCCCTGAGGGCGGCCGTCCAGGAAGGTTCGAGGCGGGGGTGACGGGTTCGGACCGTTCAGTCCGCGGGCGCGGCCGCGGCACGCTGGGCGGCGCCGGCGGCCGCGTGGAGCAGGAGGCGCGCCGGCAGTCCCATGCCGCTTGCGTCCACGGCGGCCAGGAGCGCGGGGACGGCGAGCGGGACGAGACCGCGCAGCACGCGGGCGGCGTGCTGTGGAGGTACGAGGTCGGGGAGGGTGATGCGGAGGGTGACGGTCATGCTCGGCTCCGGCGGGTCGTGCCTGGATGCTGACGCGCGGGGCCGGCGCGTCGGGGACGGTCCCAGTGGAGGCGAGCAAGCCGGAGCGCGGGTGTGGTCCCGGTTGCTTCGGCGTGAACGGCGTGCGTACGGACGCCGGATCAGCTTTCCTCGGGGGTCAGGCGGGCGATCAGCCGGGGAGCCACGGCGGCGGTGAGCGTGGCCGCGGTGGAGCAGGTCGCGACGGTCGTCCAGGCGACGGGTCCCAGGGGCGTGCAGCCGAAGAACTGGCTGACGCCGGGGGTCTGGATGACCGTGACCAGTGCGGCCGTGGAGATCGCGGCGGTGGTCACGACGAGGGGGCTGTGCCAGTCGGTGATGAGGGTCTGGCCCAGCTGGGTGCCGACGAGGGCGGCCAGGCCCATGGTGCTCGCGCGGGTCGCCCGGCCGGTCATGCGGCCGGTCTGCCAGGCGCCGGCCGCGCCGAGCGTGGTGGCGGTGCCGCGGACGGCGAGCACACGGGCGAGTTCGGGGCCGAGCAGGGAGGGGACGGGACCGCCGGCCAGCGGGTCCTCGCCGGTGTCGGGCGTACGGACGGGCGCGAGGGCGACGGCGAGCGCGGGCAGCATGTCGGTGAACATGTTGACCAGGAGCAACTGGCGGGTGCCCAGCGGCGCGCGCCCGGACAGTGCGGTGCCGAGGACGGTGAAGGCGACCTCGCCGGCGTTGCCGCCGACGAGGATGCCGACGGCGTCGCGGACGCTGCGCCACAGGGTGCGCCCTTCGAGGAGGGCGTCGAGGATGCGCGCCGGGTCGGCGTCGGTGAGGACGAGGTCGGCGGCGGCGCGGGCGGCCGTGGAGCCGTGCGCGGACAGGCCGATGCCGACGTCGGCCAGGCGGATGGCCGCCGCGTCGTTGACGCCGTCGCCGGTCATCGCGACGACGTGTCCCGCGCGCTGGAGGTCCTGGACGACGCGGACCTTGTGCTCCGGGGAGACCCGGGCGAAGACGGCGGTCCGGGAGACCCGGTCGATGCGCTCGCGGTCGGGCAGGCCGTCCAGTTCCGGCCCGGTCAGCACGCTCTCGGCCTGGCTGATCCCCAGGTCGCGGGCGATCGCGGACGCGGTGGCGGGATGGTCGCCGGTGATCATGGCGACACGCACGCCCGCGTCGGCGAGGCGCTTGACGGTTTCGGCCGCGCCCGGCCGCGGGGTGTCCGCGATGGCGAGGAAGCCGATCAGGGTGAGGTCGCGGACCATCTCGGGGATGTCGTCGTCGGGGCTCGGGGGCCCGTCGGGAAGCGCCTCGGCGACGGCCAGGACGCGCAGCCCGTCGTCCGCGAGACGCCGCACGAGGCGGTCGGCGGCGCGCTTGCGGCTCGGCGCGAAGGGCGCGTGGCCGCCTGTGCGGCCGCCAGAACCCCCGCGCCCGGCCGTGGCGACCGTGGTGCAGCGGGCGAGCACGGTCTCGGGTGCGCCCTTGACCGCCAGGCGGTGCCGTCCGGCCTCGGTGCCGGAGGACGCGGAGTAGCCGCGGGTGGCTTCGAAGGGCAGTTCCGCCGCCAGGTGCCAGTCGTCGTCGGGCGGGCAGTGCTCGGCTGCGGCCTCCAGGACGGCCCGGTCGGTGGCGTGCGCGACGAGGTGGCCGCCGCCGGTCTCCGGGCAGGCCCGCGCGGCGGTGCGCAGCAGGCGGTGCCCTTCGGCGCTGTCCAGATCGAGGTCGTAGTCGAGGCCGGCCAGGCGGGTCACGGCCAGCTGGCCGAGCGTGAGGGTGCCGGTCTTGTCGAAGCAGACGACGTCGACGCGGCCGAGCGCCTCCAGGACGCGCGGGGCGCGGGTCAGGACGCCCTTCTGGGACAGGCGGCGCGCGGCGGCCGACTGGGCGACGGTGGCGACCAGCGGCAGGCCCTCGGGAACGGCGGCGACGGCGACGGCCACACCGGAGGCGAGGGCTTCGCGCACCGGCACCCCGCGCATCATCCCGAGGAGGGTGACGGCGGCGCCGCCGACGCCGACCGCGGGCAGCGCGGCCCTGGTCAGGTCCGCGAGGTGGCCCTCGATGCCGGTCGGGACGGTGGCGGCGCCCGCCATGTCGGCGGCGCGTCCGGCCTCGCTCTGCGCGCCGCTGGCGACGACGACGGCATGGCCGGTGCCGGCCAGCACGGTGCAGCCCTGGTAGACCATGCACGACCGCTCCGCGAGGTCGGCGCCGGGGGTGGCCCTGGGATCCTTGACGACGGGCGCGGCCTCACCGGTCAGGCTCGCCTCGTCCAGTTCGAGCCGGTCGCAGACGAGCAGGCGGGCGTCGGCCGGGACGACGTCGGAGGGGCGCAGCGCGATGATGTCGCCGATCTGCAGGCCCTCGGCGGGGACGGTCTCCTCGGGGGCGTCGGCGAGCGTGGCGAAGAAGGCCTCCCGGTCGGAGACGTCCGCGGGGTCCGGCGGGTCCCAGGTCACCAGGCGCGCGGTGGTCTGCTGCGTCAGCAGCAGCGCGTTCAGGGCGCGTTCGGCCCGGGCCCGCTGCGCGCCGCTGATCACGGCGTTCCCGGCCATGACCCCGCCGACCAGGGCCGAGTCGATGGTGGACCCCACTGCCGCGGAGGCTGCGGCCCCCAGCGCGAGCACGGGGGTCAGCGGGTCGCGCAGCTCCTCGCGTACCGCCGTCGCCAACTGCCCGGCACCGTGGGCGGCGGAGCGCAGGCCGGTGGCGCCGGCGGTGAACCGGGCGGCGGCGGCGAGGGCTTGACGGGTCGCTTCGACCGCTCCCGGGCCGGGCCCTCCGGTTTCGGCGGCCACGCCCGAGGTGGCCTTCGGCCGGCCGGAGTGGTGCAGCACGCCGAGGGTCTCGCGTGCCCCGAGGGCGTGCCAGGTACCGCGGACGCGTCGCGGCGGCAGCGGCCGGCCGGCGAGGCGGCGGGCGGCGCGCAGCGCGCCGAGCTGCGCCAGGAACGCCGCACCGTAGACCGGCGAGGTCGTCAGGCCCAGCATGGTCCGGCGGCGTCCGGCGGCGGCGATCAGGGCGCCGAGCGCGGAGCCGCCCATGGACAGGTGCGCGGACCGGCCGCTGACCTGCCGGGCCTCGTCGACGGCGATCAGGATGCGCCAGACCTGCTCGACGCCGGGACCGCAGATGATGTCGGCGGACCAGCAGGGATGGCCGGGCACGCCGGGCGGCGGCAGCACGCCCACCCCGACGTCCGCCGCGGCCAGGGCATGGTCGTCGCCCGTGGCGACCACCAGCACCACTTCCCCGTCCGCCTGCAGCCGGCGCACCTCCGCGGCCGCCGAACTGCCGGACGGCAGGACCCGGTCGGCCCAGGGCAGCAGTTCACTGGCGCCGGCGTGCTCGGTGAGCAGCAGGCCCCGGCCGCCGGACCTCGCGGCGCCGACGAGCGCGTCCGCGAGCGGGTCGAGGTCGCAGCCGGCGAGGATCCGGCCCTGGACGCGGCCCCCGGCGTCGTGCAGGTCCAGCGGCATCCCCGCCGGGTCGTCGGGCCTGCGGCCCCCGGTGCCGGCGGCACGCTGAAGCCGCCAGCCGTCCGCCGTCCACGGCCCGGGGTGCGACAGGTCCGCCACCGACCGGCCGGCGAGCACGTTGTGGGCGGCGCTCCACACCTCCGCCTCGTCCAACTCACCGGTGGGCGCCGCTTCCAGCAGCCTGGGGCGGGAGGTGCACAGCACGGAGGAGTCGATGAGTACGGTCGTCACGCGGTCCAGGACGCGCAGCGCCTCGGCGTCCATCGGCACCGCGCCGGCGCCGGCCAGGTCGCGTCCCAGCAGGGCGCTGAACGCCTCCCGGCCCATGCCGGCCGCCTTGGGCACGGTGGCGAGGATCGCCCGTGCGGCGGTGTCGATGCTGCCCGTCCACGCGAGCAGCCCGCCCGCGCCGAGCACGGAGGCCATCGAGGTGCGCTCACCGCACTTCTCCACCGGGCCGGGTGGCAGCGGAACGGGCCGGGGCTGCCGGCCGCCGATCCGCGGCGGCAACCCCGCCCCGGCGGGCACCAGTTCGTGCTCCCGCGCGTGCCACACTCCCTGCCGCGCGCGGATCTCGGCGAGCTGCCAGACGCGCTGCACGGTGTCCAGGGCCACCGGTGCCACACCGTCGGTCAGGGCGTGCACCGTCGCGCTGGACACCGCGATCACCACGGCGGCGTGCGGCTTGCCGAGCCGGTTCTCCACCAGACGGCGCAGTCGCGGGTGGGACTCGGTCATGACCACCGGCACCCGCAGCACCGTGGGGAACGCGGGCAGCGGCGTGACCTGCCGGACCGCGGCCACCCCCAGCGCCACGCAGTCCGCCACCAGGGCGGCCTTGGCCAGCGCGGCGGGCGCGGTGGCGAACGGGGGCATCGGGCCGGTGCCGGAGAACGGGTGGTCGTCGGTGCCGTGCTCCTCCTCCAAGGCCATCACCACGTCGAGGACCTCGTCCAGGCCGGTGTCGTCCTCGGAGAGGTCGACGACCACCTGCCCGAGTACGGCGTTGACCTCCGCCCAGCGCACCCCCTCGACGGCGCGGAGCGCCGCGGTCACCTCGCGGCCGAGCCGTTCGTGGCACTCGCCGCTCCCGGTCAGGCCGCGCACCTCGACGTAGGCCCGGCCCCTGCGCCGCCACACCCGCCGCCGTCCGCGCTTCTTGCCCGCGTCCGCCAGTACGGCGGCCGCTTCTGCCAGGTCACCGGGAACGCTGCGCAGCGCCTGCTGCGCGGCGCGGCCGCACTGGTAGGCCGTCGTGGTGGCGTCGCGCACCGCTCCGCCCAGCGCTCCCACGGGTGCGGACACCAGACCCACGACGGAGGGCACGAGCCCGTTCAACGACACCAAGGCAACTCCCGCAGTCCCCGGCCCACCGCCTCCGCTCGATGAACACGGCCGGACGGATCCCGGTCGCGGAGCAGGCCACAAAGAGAACATTAGGTGACGTAATCGGATAATGGGTCGATAACACCCCAGAGGGGGTGACCCCGCAGCCAGCAGGAGGACCACGCCATGACGACCGCCACGCAGAGCAGCCGCCGCCCGGCCAAACGAGCCGCCAAGTCCACGGCGAAGTCCCCGAAAGGCGCAGCGGCGCGCGGCCGGTCCTCCACGACGACCCGCAGCACCAAGGGGAAGGGCAAGGCGTCCAGCGGCGGCGGGCGGGGCGGCCAGGGCCGCGGCAAGGCCGAGAGCCGGGCCAAGTCCGGGGGCCGCACCAAGGCCCATGAGCACGACCACGACATGACCATCACCATTCCGATCGACAGCGCCGCCAACGCGGTCGGCAAGGTCGTCACCCTGCCGGTCACCGCCGCGCAGCGCATCCTGCCCGCCGCGGGCGGACTCCCCCTGTACATGGGCCTGGGCGCCCTCGGCATCGTGGGCGTCCTGGAATGGCCCGTGGCGGCCGGCATCGGCGTCGGCTACGCCGTGCTGCGCCAGGGCGGCCCCCTCAACCCGCACCCCGACAAGGACGCCGTGAAGTAGCACCTCCCGTGTCAGCCGGCCGGGGCCGCCCCCGCTCCTCGCGGGGCGCGAAGTCCCCGGTCCGGCTCCCCCGCTGACGCGCCGTCCGAACGGCGGCGAGCGGACGACCCCCGGCACGGCCTGTCGGGGGCGGCTCGTACCCTGTGCGGGTGACGGACGCGCATCTGAACGTGCTGCTTGCGGCGGCGGACCCCGGCGACGAGCAGCGGATACGGGCACGCCTGGGCCTGCCCGCGCCCGGGGGTGGCGCCGTGCCTCCGACCGTCTGGACCGGCGGCCGGTGGATGTCGTCCGGCGACGTACCGGCCTCGGTCGTGCTGTGGATGCTGGAGCGCGACCGTCCGGAGGTCAACGAGATCGTCTTCTTCAGTGCGTTGGCGGACCGCGCGATCCGCCGGGACATCCAGCGGGGCCTGCCGTTCGGCGACCGCGCGGCGGGCAGCGTGCCGGTCGCGAAGCGGGTCAGGACCGCCGCGGCCTCGGACCTGCGCGATGTCGGCGCGGCCGAGGCGGTCTCGGAGCTGCGGCAGGTGACGTCGATGAAGACCGGCAGGTCGGCCGCCGCCCTCGTGCAGCGCGAGCACTGGGACTCGGTGGATGCCGCGGACCGCGAACGCCCGCTGCCCGGCTACGCGCGCTGGGCGCTCGCGATCCGGATCGACTGCCCGAAGGAGGTGCGCGAGCGGCTGGGCGCCGGCCACCCGTCGTTCGCCCACCGGATGCGGCAGGCGGGGATCGTGGACGACCCGGACGTGTACGTCCGCGGGTGGGGGCCGGCCCGCCAGGTGCTGTCCGTGCTCGACGCCGGGCGCTGGGCCTTCCCCGAACGGGTGGCGCAGGCGCTGGACGGGCTGCGGCCGCTGGTGCGCGAGCGGCTCGGCGGCAGCACCGAAGCGTGGGCGGTGGCCGCCCAGTTGCTGCCGACGTTCACCGGTACGGTGCCGGAACTGGTCGCGACGGCCGGCGCGATCGCCTGAGCCGCCGTCCGATCCGGCGAGGGATCCGTCGCCTGACGCAGCGAGAGGGGGTCGCCCCACGCGCCGTCAGGAGGGCGGAAGGCGGCGGGGCGGCTGGATTCGAACCAGCGTGATCCGGTTTTGGAGACCGAGCGTCTGCCTCTGCGCTACGACCCCGCCTGGCCGTGATCGTAGCTCCGGTGCCCTGTGGAAAACCACATCGCCGGTGTCGGGGCTCCCTGATACCAATGGATCACGAGGACGGAACGCGGGGGAACGCTGGGGGCGGAGCACATGGCGTACGGGGAGCGGGGGCGGCAGCGGCATGTCGTCGACCTGGCGGACCGCCGGGCCCTGGAGAGGTGGCGGCCGGCCGACGAGTCCGTGGTGGCGGAGGCGCACCGGCTCAAGGAGGCAGCCCTGCTGGACTTCGGGCTGACCGAGTCGGCGGTGGCCTCGTGGCTGTACGCCAAGTGCCGGCACCAGATCGCCACCACGGCGGTCGGCACCGCCGCGGTGGTCGCGAGCGGCGACGGCTCCTGCCTGCTGCTCTACAACCCGGACTTCTTCGTCGCGCTGGGCCTGGACGGGGTGAAGTTCGTGCTCTTCCACGAGGCGCGGCACCTGGTGCACCGCCATCTGTTCAGCGAGCCGGAGCTGCGCGCCGACCCGGTCTTCACCCTGGCCGCGGAGGTGTCCATCAACCATGTCGCCCTGGTCCGGCTCGCCCGTGAGTCCCTGCCGTCGGTGGACGGGGAGCCGACGGGCGTCGATCCGGCCGAAGTCCACCGCGGCTACGCCGAGGATCTGCGGGCGCACGGCCTGGAGCCCGTGGACTACGCCGAGTTCGTCGACACCGACATGGCGGTGTACCGCGAGCTGAAGCGGATGCGGCACCCGCCGGTGCCGGCGCCCGTCTGCCTCCATCTGACGGACGGCGCGGTGCCGGCCGACCAGGAGACTGTCGACTCCACCGCCTCTTCGGTACTGCTCAACTCGCTGCTGGCGGCGCGCCGCGGGCACGCCGTCGCGGAGCAGGAACTGCTCGACCTGATGGACCGTACGGAGGGGGCAGGCGAGCGGGTGTCCCGGTTGTGGGGGCGGCTCGGGGCGGGCGCGCTGCGCGGCACGACCACGGCCACCGGCCGGGTGGACTGGTGGCAGCGCTGGCTGGTGGACGTCCTCGCCTCCAAACTGCGGGAGGGCGAGCGGCTGGTCTATCCGAAGAAGCGCGGCGCGCTGCTGGCCGCGCTGGGGATGGACCCGATGCTGTCCCGCCGCGGACCGGTCAGGGACAAGGTGCTCGTGATCGCCTACGACACCTCGGGGTCCATGCCCCACCGGGTGATCGGCTGGCTGACGGACCTGGTCGGCGCCATCGACGGGGTCCAGGCGTACTGGCTCTCGTTCGACGGTGCTGTCATGCCGTTCCAGCCCGGCGAACGCGTCTTCGGCGGCGGCGGCACCAGCTTCGCGGTCGTCGCCGACTACGTGGAGGGACGCACCCCGCTCGACGGGAAGCTGTTCGAGGAGCGCCCGGACGCGGTCGTGGTCCTCACCGACGGCTACGCACCGCACATCACCCCGGCCGAGCCGGACAAGTGGATCTGGCTGATCACCGAGGGCGGCGACGACTGGCCCGACGCCCACCGTCCGCCGATGGCCTGCCATCGCGTCACGACAGGATCGACATGAGCACCGCGGTCACGCCGGCAGCGCCCGCCTGGCGGCCCAACGCCACCTATCCCCGGCCGCCCGAGGGCTGGAACGGCGCCTCCCGCCTGGAGTCGTTCATCGACGCGATGATCGACATGGGCCAGACCGGTCAGGTCTTCGGCGAGCACGGCATCGGCAAGACGGCGACGTTCTTCTCCCACGTGGAGGAGGCCTATCCGCAGGCGCAGCTGGTGTTCGTGCCGGCCGCGAACCTCACCCCTGACGACCTGCTGGCCAACGCGCCGGTGCGCGACGAGGCGACCGGCGAACTGGTGCTGCGCCAGCTGGTGATGAGCCAACTGAAGCCGGGGCGGCCGTTCGTCCTGCTCATCGACGACTCGCTGCAGGCCGGCGAGACCATCCAGTCGCAGCTGATGCAGATCGCCTGCAACTGGACGCTGGGCGAGTACGACCTGCGGGCGCTGGGCTGCATGGGCGTCTTCCTCACCGACAACGAGTCGCTGGCGGAGACCGCGGCCCGCCGCAGCGACCTGGCGATCCTGGACCGCATGGTCACCGTGCGGATCACCGCGAACGACACGTCGTGGCGCATCAAGCTGGCCCAGAAATACCGGGACTGGGACCTGACCGGGGTGTTCGGGGTGTGGGCATCGCTCGGGCCGGAGCTGCGCGAGACGCTGTCCCCGCGGACCGTCGACCACATCCTGGCCAACGCCCGCGAGGGCTTCCCGCTGCGCTGGGGGCTGCCACTGGTCAACGGTGAGCGGCTTCGGCTGGCCCAGCCGCGCCCCGACGGGAAGCCGGGCCCCGACCGGACGGCCGAGGTACTGGACCGGATCGCGGCCGCCCTCGGGGTGCCGAACCCGGCGAACATCGCCGATCCGGTGCGCAGAGTGCTGCGGGCGGCGCTGCGCAACCGCTGGACGGTCCTACTGCAGGGCCCGCCGGGCTGCGGCAAGACGGAGATCGTGCGGCAGACGGTGCGCGAGGAGCTCGGCGGCCGGGACCCGCTGTACTTCTCGCTGCCGGTCACCAACGTCGAGGATCTGTGCGCGCCGGTCCCGACGCCTGACGGCTCGCTGGAGAACCTGCTGGCCAAGGGGTTCACCGGCCCGGAGCCCAAGGTCATCGTCTGGGACGAGTACAACCGCCCCAAGGACAAGGCCGCGTTCGCGAAGCTGATGGAGATCACCCAGGAGTGGTCGCTCGCGGGGCGCCCGATCCCCGGCCTGCGCGCACAGATAGCGGTGCAGAACCCGCCGTACCACCTGGGCCGCAAACTGCTGGTCGCGCGGAATAACATCGCCCAGGCCACCCGCTTCACCGCCTCGCTGACGGTGACGCCACAGGACATCCCCGCGAACGAGTGGCTGATCGCCCGGTACGGCGCCGTGGCGGAGACGGTCCTGGAGTGGTGGAAGCACGACATCGACGAGGACGGACGCGCCTGGGTCACCAAGCGCACCATCGAGCGGCTGGTCAAACTCCACCAGCGGGGCCTGCCGCTGGAGATGGGAATGGTCTACCTCGGCGACGGGGAGTACGCGCCCGTCCCGCTGACCGCGCTGGTCGAGCGGCTCGACAACCGGCCGGTGACCGGTCTGCGGGAGCTGGCCGCCGAGGTGGGCCGCTGGGAGGAGCGGCTGCGGCGGGCGGCCGACCGGTCGAGCGAGGGCACCGACG
Source organism: Streptomyces sp. NPDC020917 (assembly GCF_044333795.1). Taxonomy (NCBI): domain Bacteria; kingdom Bacillati; phylum Actinomycetota; class Actinomycetes; order Kitasatosporales; family Streptomycetaceae; genus Streptomyces; species Streptomyces sp. NPDC020917. The sequence continues at coordinate 103,523 of NZ_JBIRRR010000016.1, forward strand.
ACACCGACGTGGTGCACCAGGTCATCGCCAACGCGGAACTGTCGCAGTTGAAGCGGCACCGCAAGGCCGTGGCGCGGCTGGTGGCGCTGCTGCCGCCCAAGCTCCGGGCGACGTACCTGGTCGGCGCCTCGGATGCGCAGCAGCGGTTCTGGATCGGGCTGTTCACCTCGCTGCCGCGCTGATCGCGCTGATCGGACGCCGCCGGTCGTCGTCTTGAGGCCCTCGCCAGGGCTCGTCGGTGGTCGTCAGTCCTCGGGCGGCGCGGTGCGGTGCACGCTGCGCACCGCGGCGACGTCCGCCGCGACGGCGGGCATCGGCAGGTGCGCGCTGAGCGCGTCCAGGCGCCGGCGGACGCTGGTGGCGACGCCCTTGCCCAGCACGTAGCGGGTGGCGGTGGGGGCCGAGGGAGCGGCGTCGAGCAGGCGGTGGGCCTGATGGCTGCGCATGCCGGTGTGGGACAGCACGAGATGGGTCAGCCGGTGCGGCGCGGCGGCCAGGGCCAGGCCGATGGCGGTCGCCGCCACGGTGTCCACCTGGTTGTCGGGCGCGCCGAGGGTGCCCGCGGCCCGCACCCGGCCGAAGTCCAGCAACGCGACGCCGGCGGCCACGGCGGCCGCGACGAGCCGGGCGACGGCGCGCGGCCCGATGCCGTTGCTGGCGACGGACAGCCGTGTCAGCCGGGCGCGGGGTGCCCGCTCCAGCGCGGAGGCCAGCAGCAGGGCGCCGTCGTCGCCCAAGCCGCAGGCGGATGCGTACAGTTCGCCGAGGGCGCCGGCCGCCACCAGCGCGGCCAGCGGCGCCGCCCCGAGGCTGCCCAGCGGGTTGCCGCCGACGTAGAGCCGCTCGATGGGACGCCCGTCCGCCGCGGCGGCGAGCAGCGCCTCGGCCAGCACGGCGGCACCGGCCGGGTCGAGACCGGTCTGCACCAGGTCGAGGGTGCGCAACGCGGCTGCGGCGCCGATGAGTTCGGCGGCGGCCCGGCCGCCGCCGGTGCCCAGCGGGTTGCGCTTGAGCCAGACGCCGGTCACCACGTGCTGCGAGGCACGGACGCTGTCGGCGATCCGGCAGGCGCCTGCGGCGGTGATGCCGTTGCAGCCCAGGTACAGGGTCTCCACACCGGTGCCGGCGGTACGGTCGGCGACGGCGGCGGCTCCTTCGTCGCCCAGGCCGTCGGTGCCGAGCAGCAGATGGCGTACGCCGCCGGCCGCCCGTCCGCCGCCGAGCCGCAGCGCCTCGCTGATCAACGTGGCGCCCTCCGGGCCGAGGGCCTGCTTGCACAGGTCCAGGCGGCCGTCGGGAAGGGCGGTGCCGGCTGGGAAGTCGAGGCGCGCCTGCGCCGGACCCCCCGTCCTGAGCCAGGCGAGCAGCGGCGCGAGATCCTGCACGGAGCGGGGCAGGACCGGCGGCACGCCCGCGAACGGCCCCTCGGCGGACGGCTCGACGGGGGACGGCGGTTCGCCGGCGGCCGATGGTTCGAGGTCGGACGGTTCGAGGTCGGGCGCCTGGTCGGCGGAGGTACCGTCCGCCGACGCGGGTGCGGGTCCGGGCGGTTCGGGTGCCGGATCGGAGGTCACCACTCCGCCTCCTGGTAGTCCTTGAGGAACACGCCCGACACGGGGTCCCCCGCCTCGCCGCGCACGATCGGGTCGTAGACGCGGGCGGCCCCGTCGACGATGTCCAGCGGGGTGCGGAAGCCCCGGGCCGCGATCCGGCCCTTCTTCGGCGCAGGGTTCTCGTCGGTGATCCACCCGGTGTCGACACTGCACATGTGGACGCCCCGCGCGGCGAGTTCGGGTCCGCTGGTGCGTGTGAGCATGTTCAGCGCGGCCTTGGCCATGTTGGTGTGCGGGTGGCCGCAGGTCTTGTTGCGCACCGCGAAGCGGCCCTCGACGGCGGTCACGTTGACGATGTACCGCCGCGGGTGCGGCGAGGCGAGCAGCAGCGGGAGGAGGCGGTCGGCGAGCAGCGCCGGGGCGAGAGCGTTCACCAGCTGCGTCTCCAGCAGTTCGGCCGGGTCCAGTTCCCCGATCCGCGCCGACCAGGAGTTGGCCGGTGAGAGGTCGGGCAGCAGCCCCGCCTCGTCGAGGACGGCGCCGGCGCCCGGCCCCTGCTGCGGCAGCACGGCGCTGGTCGCGTGGCCCTCGCCGGCGTCGGCCGGAGCGAGGTCGAGCACGTCCCGAACGGCCGACGGCACTTCGGTGCCCGTTCCCGCCAGGGCGGACATCGGCCGGTAGCCGGGAGCGCGGATCACGGCGGCGGGCAGCGGCCCGCCCTCACCGGCGGTCAGCGCCGCGTAGGAGCCGGGCGGGCGGCGCACGGTCTGCGCGGCGTTGTTGACGAGGATGTCCAGCGGCTCGCCGGCCGCTGTCAACTCCGCGCAGAGCCCGATGACCTGGCGCGGGTCGCGGAGGTCGACGGCGATGACGGTGAGCCGGTCGATCCAGTGGTCGCTGCCGTCGGCCGCCCGGAACCGGCGGAGGGTGTCGTGCGGGAAGCGGCTGGTGACGAGGACCTCGGCGCCGTCCCTCAGCATCATCAGGGCGAGCTGGAAGCCGATCTTCACCCGGCCGCCGGTGAGCAGCACCCGCCGGCCGCGCAGATCGGTGGTCAGCGAACGGCGCGCGGTGTTGTCCGCGGCGCACGCGGGACAGAGTGCGTGGTAGAAGGAATCGGCCTGGCGATAAGGCGACTTGCAGACATAGCAGCGGCGCGGCCGCGGGTACGCGCCCGGCCCGCCGGCGACAGTCTCCGGGACGGCGAGCGGCGCGTCCTCACGCCGGTCGTGCGCGCCGGTGGCGGTGGCGCCGAAGACGGCGGCCTCGGCCTGCGACCGCTCCTGGTTGCGTAACCGCTTGCGCTGCTGCCGGCCGTCCCGGGCGAAGGACGCGGCGACCTGCTCGGCCTGAAGGCGGACCGGGTCGTCGGCGGGCAGTGCACGGAGCCGGCCGACCGTGCGGTGGAAGGCGGCCAACTCCTCCTCAGAGATGCGTCCGTCCCCCACCACGCCCCCGACTCCCCTTCTCCCAGCGGTGACCCCGGCCGGATTCGAACCGGCGTACCCGTCTTGCCAAGACGGCGCGCCTGCCTCTGCGCTACGGGGTCCCGTCGTGCTGCCTGCCCGGACGGCCGGATTCGAACCGGCGTGACCGTCTTGAGGGACGGCGCGCCTGCCTCTGCGCTACATCCGGGCATTGGCGGTCATCGTACGGGGCGCGCGGCGGGGCGGCGACGCCGGGCAGATGTGCGAAGAGGGCCGGTGGGCCGCCTTCCGGCCGGCAGCGTCAGCCGACGGCCGCGCGCATCATGGCAGCCGCGCCGCCGGCGGCCGCCACGGCCAGCACGATGCGGTGGAGATGGGACGCCGACAGCCGCCTGGCCACCCATATCCCGCACAGCCACCCGACAGGCAGCGCCGTCGCGAGCCGGTAGTCCAGCTCGGGTCCGCCGAGGGTCGTCAGGGAGGCCGCGTTGAGGATGAGGCCGAAGACCTGGAGGGTGGGGGCGATCGCTTCCGGCGGCCACTCGTCGTTCGCCGCGTAGATCGCTCCGGCCGGTCCCGACAGCCCGCCGAGCGCGTTCATCAGGGCGCTGGCGAGGCCCACGGCGCACACGCCGCCCGGCCCGCGCAGCGGCAGGCGCCGGTTGCCGCGCGCCATGAGGGCGGCGCCGGTGACGGTAACGGCGCCGGCCGCGACGGTCAGCAGCCGGGTATTCATGTGGTGCACGAGGACGGCAGCGGGGGCCGCGAGCACGACGGCCGGAACGGCCAGCAGCAGGGCGTCGCGCAGCCGGGTGTGCCGCCAGGTGCGGGCGAGGATCAGCACGCTGATGAGCGAGGACAGCGTGATGACCGCGCGAACGGCTTCCGTCGGGCCGAGCGCGGCGACGACGACCGGGGAGGACACCAGCGCGAAGCCGAAGCCGGCGGTCGTCTGCACGAGGCCGCCGAGGGCGATGGCACACCACGCCGCCAGGATCACGTCGCCTTCCTCGCCTTCCTGGTCGCGGTGCTCCACGCCGGACCGTCGTACAGTGCGGCGCAGCCGCCGCCCGGTCCGGCAGGACGGCGGCAACCCACCGCGAATCAAACACGAACGAGCTGATCAGCACAACGAAACGCACATAATTCATCAGCCGAGCGCGGCGGTTCGGGCCCGCCGCCCTCTCCCCGCCCGCGCGGGCATCACACGGTTCCGGCCCGCACGGATCGGTGCCGCGAGGCGAGGGCGAGGGCGAGCAGGAGGAGCCCGGCCGCCGGTGCCAGGGCGAGGGCCGCGGAGGCGCCGAGGGCGTCGGCGGTCCGGCCGGCCAGCCACGCGGCGGATGCGGAACCGGCCGCGCTGGTGGAGTTGTTCCAGGTGAACGCCTGGGTGAGCACCGCCCGGGAGACGGACTTCTCGGTGAGGACGTTCAGCAGGACGAGCGTGGGCGGCACCGCCGCCTCGGTGACGGCCACCGCGGCGCCGAGCCACAGCGCGGAGGGCGCGAGCGGGAGCAGCAGCCCCGCGCACGTCATGTACAGCGTGGCGCGGACCAGTTGGAGATGCGCCGGAGCACGGCGCGGCCGGGTGCCGTAGATCCAGCCGGAGAGCAGCCCGCTGAGACTGGCTGCGGCGATGATCGGCGCGGCGGCCCCGGGCCTGCCGTGCCCGACCGCGAAGGCGCTGACCGCGATGGCCATCGTGCCGAAGTAGAGCCCGATGGCCAGGTTGAGCAGGGCCAGGAGCAGGAAGTCCGGTCGCAGCAGGCCCCCTGCGGGCCCGGTGGCGTCGGCGTCCCCGCGGGCGGGCGCCGGAGCCGTCCGGCGCTGCAGCGCGAGTACTCCGCCGCCGACCACGATCAGGGCCGCGGCGAGGGCGGTGGCCAGGGCGGCCCGGCCGGCCGCGCCGAGCGCGGTGACGGCGACGGGCCCGAGGAGGAATCCCGTGGCGTTGGCCAGCGACTCCAGCGAGAAGGCGGTGGGGAGTTCCGCGTCCCGTCCCCCGCGCAGCAGCGCGACCCAGCGGGCGGCGGAGCAGGCCCCGAGCTGCGGGACCGCCGCCCCGGCGCACGTGGCGGCGGTGACGAGCGCGGACCGGGAGCCGGCGGAGGCCGCGGACAGCACGCCGGCGACGGCGGCACCGTGGGCGAGGAGGCACCACGGCAGGACGCGTGTCTGGCCGAACCGGTCGACCAGCCGGGCCAGATGCGGGCCGATCAGGGCCTCGGCCACGGAGAAGGCCGCGGCGACCTGCCCGGCGGTGCCGTAGGAACCCGTGCGGGCATGGACGAGCCAGACCAGGCCGAGGCCCGTCATGGCGATGCCGACGCGCCCCACGGACGCGGCGAGGAAGAAGGCCGCGGCACCGGGAGTGCGCAGCAGAGGACGGTAGCCGGACGCGAGGGACGGCATGGGAGTCCTTCGTCGCCGCCGGGCGGGGCGGGCTGCGTCCCGGGTCGCCGGCGCCTGCACCCCTGCCAGGGTGCGGAGAGATGTGGTGCGACCCGCAGCCCGCCTGAGGCGTCCAGAACTGCGGCAGGACGGGGCACGCGCCCTCGCCGCCACCCCGTGCACCAGGCGGAAGAGAAATGTGAGGCCCGGGCCAATGCGGGTCCGGGCGACTGGGAGGACGGTAGCAGCCCGGGCCCGGATGCGCGCACGCACCCGGCACCACCACCGCCCCGCTCCCCCACCGGGGTTCGCGGCGGGCCGCGGGCCCGGCCGCTCCGGCAGCCGGCTTCGGCCGGCGAGAAGTACCCGAACACCGCCCCGGATTCGGAACCCCATCCTCCGGACATCCCTGTCAGGTGTCTGGTGCTCCTCGCGGCCGACCCGTATGTTTGCGCAAACACGCGAAGGGATCATCCCATGCCACCACGCAGAACACGTATCTCCGGACGCCCCAGACCCGAAGGCCGCAGACCCGAACGGCCGCGCGGGACGCTGGCTTTCGCCCTGGCCGGAATGCTGGCCGCCACCGTCCTCGCCCCGGTGTACCTGGCGACCGGGAGCCAGGCCGCGACGCCGGCCGGCACCGCCGCGGTCACCGCGTCCTCCGCTTCTGCCGGCGCGTCCGGCACCGCCGCGCAGGCCGGCACACCGGTCGCCGTGACCTCGCCGGTGACGGTGGCCACCTACACCGGCGAGCAGCCCGCACTGCCGAAGCAGGTCCAGGTGACCACCGCCGACGGCGGGACCCGGGCCGCCGACGTCACGTGGGACCTGTCCGGCTACTCCTTCGACAAGCCCTACCGCACCTTCACGGTGCCGGGCAGCGTCGAGGGCGCCCTCGCCACCAGCGCGCAGGTCGAGGTGGTCCCGCACGGCACGCTCTACTACGTCGACAGCGGCATGCTGGCCACCACGCCCGCCTACGGCGCCGTGAAGCAGCTCACCGGATCGGACCTGCGCAACGGCGCCGCCGACCAGCAGTACACCGCCGGCGCCGGCTGGGGGTACGTCAACGACGGCAACGCCTACGTGGCCCAGCACCCGGGGGACGCGGCCGACAAGGACGCCACCGGCCTGTACGCGCTGGGCAGTTCCGCCACGTCCAAGCCGATCGTGTACGAACTGCCGCTGGACGCGGGCACCTACACGGTGACCGCGGGGTTCCGTGAATGGTGGAGCGGGCCGCGGCAGATGAAGGTCAGCCTGGTGACGGCGTCCGGCGCCACCACCGTCATCACCCCCAACGTCACCGTGAGCAGCAGCTTGACGAGGAACGCCATGGTCAGCGGGCACGTCACCGTCGCCGCCGGGGACGGCGGCCTGGCGCAGCTCCGCGTGGACATCGCGGGCGGTACCGAGGCCCCGGTCCTCGGCTGGTTCGGCGTCGCCTCGGGGGCGTGGGACATCGACACCGCGCCGATCTCCGTCGGCGCGCCCACCGCCTCGGTGGCCGCCGGCATCTACAAGACCGCCCAGAGCGTCGCGTTGAGCACGGCGACGCCCGGCGCCGCGATCTACTACACCACAGACGGCACGGACGCGAGTCGTGCCAACGGGACCAGGTACACCGGACCGGTCACCGTCTCCTCCTCCCGGACGCTCAAGGCGGTCGCGGTCTCCGACGGCTTCCCGAGCGCGCAGTTCGAGGCCGCGTACGACATCGAACCCGACCCCGGCACGTACTCCTCCGTCCCCGTCGGCCGCCTCTGGTACGACACCGCGGGCACGCCGATCCAGGGCCACGGCGGCAACGTCCTCGCCAGGGACGGCTGGTACTACTGGGTCGGGGAGAACAAGACCGACAACAGCACCCGGTTCGCCGGCATCAGCCTGTACAAGTCCCGTGACCTGAAGAACTGGACGTACGTCAAGGACATCCTCACCGCGGGCAGCGCGGGGGAGCTGGCCGACTGCAACGTCGAACGCCCCAAGCTCGTCTACAACGCCAAGACCGGCACGTTCGTGCTGTGGGCGCACTGGGAGCGGGCCACCGACTACTCCGCCTCGCACCTGATGGTCGCCACCAGTTCCACCGTCGACGGCGACTACCGCTTCCTGAAGGACTTCCGGCCCGGCGCCGGGCAGGTGGCCACCGCCGACGCGGACCCCACCTACACCGGCGGTGACGGCAAGTGGGGTTACGGGTCAAGGGACTTCACCGTCTTCCAGGACCCTGCCACGTCGGACGCGTACCTGGTGTCCACGCAGAACGGCACCGACATGCGGGTCTACAAGCTCACCGACGACTACACCGACGTCGACTGGCAGCACTCCTACCCGCTGTTCGCCGGCTCCCGGCGCGAGGCGCCCGCACTGGTGAAGGTCGGCGACTACTACGTCGTCCTCACCTCCAGCCAGTCCGGCTGGTACCCGAACCAGGCGATGTACTCCTTCACCAAGGACATCTCCGACCCGGCGGGATGGTCGCCGCTGAAGCCGGTGGGCAACAACACCACCTTCTACAGCCAGCCGACCAACATCCTGCCGCTCACCGGGAAGAACGGCACGACCCGCTACATCTACATGGGCGACCGCTGGACCCCCAAGGCGCTGGGCACTTCCACCTACGTCTGGCTGCCGCTGGACGTCACCGCGGCCACCGGTGCCGGCGGGCCGGACATCAGCATGGGCTACCAGCCGCAGTGGTCGTTCGACACCGCCTCCGGCGACCTCACGCTGTCCACCGACCGCCTGGTCTCGCAGGACAAGCCGGTAGTGGCGACCGCCGCCGCCGCGGGCCATCCGGCGGGCGACGCCAATGACGGCAACGTGTTCAACCTCAACGTCAGCGGCGACAACAGCAACTTCTACCAGCCGTCGTCCGTGCCCTACTCGTGGACCGTCGACCTGCAGCGGCCGTACGACCTCAGCCGCGTCGACCTGAGCTTCCGCAGCTACAACGGGTCGGAGACGTACAGCGGATACACCGTCGAGGGAAGCGACGACGGACAGGCCTGGACGCGGCTGGTCGGCCAGAGCGCCGGCAGGACCGTCGGCTTCACCAGCAACACCCTTACGGGCACCTACCGTTACGTGCGGGTGAGCGTGTCGAAGGTGGTCAACGACCACAACGGCAACGGGGCCGACTGGGCCGCGGGGCTGGTCGAAGTCCAGGTCTACGCCCACCCCGACGCGCAGGACGTCACCTTCGCCGCGCTGCCCGAACAGGTCCTGCACGCCGCGGACATACCGCTGCACGCCACCGCCTCGTCCGGACTCCCGGTCCGGTTCACCGCACAGGGAGCATGCGACCTGGACGGCTCGGCGCTGCGCCTGGCCCGCGCGGGCACCTGCACGGTGACCGCCGCCCAGGACGGCAACGCCGACTTCCGGCCCGCCGCGGACGTCACCCGCACCTTCGCGATCGCCTACAAGGCGGTCACCCTGACCGACCTCAGCCGCCCCGTGCGCGGCGGGGCGACGCTGCCGCTGCGCGTCAAGCTCACCGACGCGGCCGGCAGCGACCAGGCGTCGCCGCTCGTCAGGGTCCGCGCCCTGGGCATCGACACCAGGGCGGAGACGGCGGACGGCCACACCTCATTCGGCGAGGACTTCACGCCGACCGGCGGTGCGTACCTGCACCTGCTCGACACGAAGGGACTCGCCGCGGGCACGCACACCTTCGCGTTCTCGGCGGGATCCGACCCGACCGTGCACACGGTGACCTTCACCGTCGCCTGAATCCGTGGCGGTGCGGGCCGGGCCATGCTTCCCCGGCCCGCGCCGCCAGGGCGTCAACCGCGCCGCGCGGGCGCGGTGCTGGAACGCTCGACCAGCCGGGTCGGCACCAGCACGGCGCCGGTGGGCACCTCCGCGCGGCTGATCTCCCGCAGCACCCCGTCCACGCAGCGCCTGCCGACCTCGGCGAAGTCCTGGTGGACGGTCGTCAGCGGCGGGGCGAAGGACGCCGCCTCCGGGATGTCGTCGAAGCCGACCACGCTGACGTCCTGCGGGACCCGGCGGCCGCACTCGCGCAGGGCGCGCAGCAGCCCCAGCGCCATCTGGTCGTTCGCGGCGAACACGGCCGTGCAGTCCTGATGGCCGGCGAGCTCCAGGCCCGCACGGTAGCCGGACTCCGCGGACCAGTCGCCGCGGACCACCGGCGGTGCCGCACGCCAGTCCTTCGCGAGCGCCTCCCGCCATGCCTGCTCGCGGCGCTGGGCCGCGAAGGACCCGTCGGGCCCGGCCAGGTGCCACACGGTGGAGTGCCCGAGGTCCAGCAGGTGGCGCACCGCGAGGTGGGCGCCGCCGACCTGGTCGGTGTCGACCACGCTGTACCGGTCGCCCGCGTCGGAGTCCACCACGACGACCTGGACGTGCGGGGGCAGGGTGATGGTGGCCGCGTCGAGCAGGTTCACCTCCATGATCACGATGATGCCGTCGACCGCGAGCTCTCCGAGCCGGGTGAAGGCGCCGTGCACCCCGGTCTGCGTCGGGACGGCCACCGGCTGGAGCGTGATGGCGTAGCCCTGCTCGGCGGCCGAGACGGCGATCGCCTCCAGGGTGCGGGTGTTCCCGGTGGTGGAGAGGGTGAACAGGATCACGCCGATGGTGCGGAACCGGCCGCTGCGCAGGGCGCGGGCGGCGCTGTTGGGCCGGTAGCCCAGCTGCTCCATCGCCCGCAGCACCCGCTCACGGGTGCCGGCGACGACGCTGGGATGCCCGTTGGAGACCCGGGAGACCGTCTGGGAGGAGACCCCGGCCAGCCGTGCGACGTCGGCCATGGAGACGCCGCGTCTCGGGCGGGCCTGACCGGCTTCCCCGGGGGCCGCTCCGGCGGGCGGCACGCCGCTCCGGACCGCCGCCGAAGGCGGTGCCTGCCCTTCTCGGATCACGTTTCCCTCCACAACCCCGACTCAGACCTTGACGTCCTCGACCTGCAATGCCAACATCGCCGTCATCCAATGTTTACGTAAACAGGAGCGACCCCCGGTCGTCAATGGTTACGTAACCATCCCCCCTCGCCGCGAGCCCGCGGCGGGGCTGTGACGCCGACCGGAAGGATGAGTCATGGCGGTCCTCTCGCCCCCATCGGCCGCGGGTCGTCCCGCGACCGGCCGGAGGCGCAGCGACGGGGGGCGCGTCGGAAGGCGGCGCTTGGCCGGTTGGGGCTTCGTCGCCCCGTTCCTGGTGGTCTTCGCCCTGGTCTTCCTGGCGCCGATCGCCTACTCGATCTACCTGAGCCTGTACCGGGACCAGCTGATCGGCGGCAACCACTTCGTCGGCCTGGACAACTACACGCAGGCGTTCCAGGACCACGAGTTCTGGTCGGGGCTGGGCCGCGTCGGCCTGTTCCTGATCGTCCAGGTGCCGATCATGCTCGGCATCGCCCTGCTGGTCGCCCTGGCGCTGGACAGCGGGCGGCTGTACGGGCGGGACTTCTTCCGCATCTCGATCTTCCTGCCGTACGCGGTGCCCGCGGTGGTCGCCACCCTGATGTGGGGCTTCATGTACGGCAAGCGGTTCGGCCTGGTCGCCAGCATCAACCAGCACCTGCACACGTCGATCCCCGACCCGCTCTCCCCGAGCTGGGTGCTGGCCAGCATCGGCAACATCGTCACCTGGGAGTTCGTCGGCTACAACATGCTGATCTTCTACGCGGCGCTGCGGGTCGTCCCGGAGTCGCTGTACGAGGCGGCGGAGATCGACGGTGCCGGGCAGTGGCGGGTCATCCGCTCGATCAAGATCCCGGCCATCCGGGGCGCGCTGGTCATCGCCACGATCTTCTCGGTGATCGGCAGCTTCCAGCTGTTCAACGAGCCCAGCATCCTCAAGAGCCTGGCGCCCAATGCCATCACCACGTACTTCACCCCGAACCTCTACACCTACTCGCTGTCCTTCTCCGGCCAGCAGCACAACTACGCCGCGACGGTCGCGATCGTCATGGGAGTCGTCACGATGATCGTCGCCTACCTCGTGCAGCTGCGCGGCATGCGAAAGGAGGCGTGACCGATGGCCACCGACACCGCCGTGCAGGGCACCGCCCCCACGTCGCGGACCCGGGAGCGTGTGCGGCCGCGCATCTCCCGCTCGTCCCGGCGCCACAGCCCCGGCAAGCCCCGGCGCAGCGTGCTGCTGACCGTGCTGACCGCGATCGTGGTGCTCTACTCCCTGATCCCGCTGGCCTGGCTGGTCATCAACGCCTGCAAGACCCAGCCGAAGCTGCTCGACTCCTTCGGCCTGTGGTTCAGCGGCAAGTTCGCGCTGTGGGACAACATCCGGGAGACGTTCACCTACAACGACCACATCTTCGTACGGTGGCTGCTCAACACCCTGCTGTACGTGGTGCTCGGCGCCGGCGGCGCGACGTTCCTCGCGGTGCTCGGCGGCTACGGCCTGGCGAAGTTCGACTTCCGCGGCAGGCGGGCGGTGTTCGCCGTGGTGATCGGCGCCGTCGCGGTGCCGGGCGCGGCGCTGGCCGTGCCGACGTTCCTGATGTTCAGCAAGATGGGGCTGACCAACACCCCCTGGGCGGTGATCATCCCGTCGCTCATCTCCCCCTTCGGCCTCTACCTGATGTGGGTGTTCGCCGCCGAAGCGATCCCCGACGAGCTGCTGGAGGCCGCCCGGATGGACGGCTCGGGCGAGCTGCGCACCTTCTTCCGGATCAGCCTGCCGCTGCTGGCCCCCGGCATCGTGACGGTGCTGCTCTTCACCATGGTCGCGACCTGGAACAACTACTTCCTGCCGCTGATCATGATCAAGGACCCGAACTGGTACCCGCTGACGATCGGCCTCAACTCCTGGAACGCCCAGGCCTCCACGGTCGGCGGCCAGCCGGTGTTCAACCTCGTCATCACCGGGTCGCTGCTGACCATCGTCCCGCTCGTCGCGGCCTTCCTGCTGCTGCAGCGCTACTGGCAGTCCGGACTGGCCGCCGGAAGCGTCAAGGAGTGACCGCGTCCGGTCGCTCTGCCTGATCCCGGCGCCGCGGCGCCCCCCTGTCCTCCCCGACCACACCCTCCCCCGACCTCCCGTGTCCCGGGACACATCACGCACAACGGAGTAAAATGAGATGACGAACAAGGCACTTCGGCGCTTGGCGCCGACGGTCGCGCTCCTCGCCGCCGGCGCGCTGGGGCTCACCGCTTGCGGTTCCTCCGGCGGCTCCGGGTCCGGGAGCGGCGGCTCCGACGCGAACGCCGTCCAGTCGGCGCTCACCAAGGGCGGCAACCTCACCGTGTGGGCGTGGGAGCCCACCCTCAAGCAGGTCGTGGCCGACTTCCAGGCCAAGTACCCCAAGGTGCACGTCAAGTTGGTCAACGCCGGTACCGGCAACGACCAGTACACCGCGCTGCAGAACGCCGTGCAGGCCGGGAAGGGCGTGCCCGACGTCTCGCAGATCGAGTACTACGCGCTCAGCCAGTTCGCGCTCGGCAAGTCCGTCACCGACCTGAGCTCCTACGGTGCCAAGGGCCTGTCCAAGACCTACTCCCCCGGCCCCTGGAACTCCGTCAACATCAACGGCGGCGTGTACGGCCTGCCGATGGACTCCGGTCCGATGGCGCTGTTCTACAACAAGAAGGTCTTCGACAAGTACAAGCTTCCGGTGCCCACCACCTGGGAGCAGTACCTGGACGACGCCCGCAAGCTCCACAAGGCCGACCCCAAGGCGTACATCACCAGCGACACGGGCGACGCCGGCATGACCACGAGCCTGATCTGGCAGGCCGGCGGCAAGCCGTACAAGGTGGACGGCACCAAGGTGACCGTGGACTTCGCCAGCGACCAGGGGACGTCGACGTACACCAAGGTGTGGCAGCAGCTGGTCTCCGAGCACCTGCTGTCCCCGGTGCCCGGCTGGAGCGACCAGTGGTACAAGGGCCTGGGCGACGGCACCATCGCCACCCTGGCGACCGGCGCGTGGATGCCCGCCAACTTCGTCTCCGGCGTGAAGAACGCCTCGGGTGACTGGCGCGCCGCGCCGCTGCCGCAGTGGCAGGCCGGGGCGAACGCCAGCGCCGAGAACGGCGGCAGCTCGCTGGCCGTCATGCAGGCCAGCAGCAACAAGGCCCTCGCGTACGCCTTCCTGCAGTACGCCAACCAGGGCGCCGGCGTGCAGACCCGCGTCAAGGGCGGCGCCTTCCCGGCGACCACCGCGGACCTGAACTCGCCGTCCTTCCTGAACACGCCGTTCCCGTACTTCGGCGGGCAGCAGGCCAACAAGATCTTCTCGGAGTCCGCGAAGAGCGTGCTGCCCGGCTGGTCGTACCTGCCGTACCAGGTGTACGCGAACTCGATCTTCAACGACACCGTGGGCAAGGCGTACGTGTCCTCCACCCCGCTGTCCAGTGGGCTCAAGTCCTGGCAGGACCAGTCCGTCTCGTACGGGAAGCAGCAGGGCTTCAGCGTCGGCTGACGCCCGCGCACCGAGCCGAGTGGCGGGACCCGGTGGGCGGGGCCCCGCCACTCGCACCTCCCGGGGCCCCGCCCCTCGCACGTCCGGGGCCTTGCGTCTCTGACGTCCAGGGCCCCGCCACTCGCACCTCCCGCGGGCACGTCCCGCACCGCACGTCCGCGCACCGCCCCCGCACGCCCCGCGTCACCACCGCACGTCGCAAGGCCCCGGAAGGACCCCGATGACCGCCACTCCCACCGCCCGCTGGCTGCGCCGGCCCGCCGGCACCCCCGTGCAGCTCGGCTACGGCGCCGACTACAACCCGGAGCAGTGGCCGCGCGAGGTCTGGAAGGAGGACGTCCGGCTGATGCAGGAAGCCGGCGTCACCATCGTGTCGCTGGCCATCTTCTCCTGGGCGCGGCTGCAACCGGCCGAGGACCGCTGGGAGTTCGGCTGGCTGGACGAGGTCATGGACCTGCTGCACGACGCGGGGATCGCCGTCGACCTGGCGACGGCGACCGCGTCCCCGCCGCCGTGGCTGACCACCCGCCACCCGGAGATCCTGCCGGTGACCGCCGGCGGGGAGACGGTGTGGCCCGGCGCGCGCCAGCACTGGCGCCCCACGTCACCGGTCTTCCGCACCTACGCGCTGCGGCTGGTCGAGGCGATCGCCACCCGCTACGCGGACCACCCGGCGCTCGCCGCCTGGCACGTGAACAACGAGCTGGGCTGCCACAACGTCTACGACTACTCCGAGGACGCCGCCCGCGCCTTCCGGGTCTGGCTGCACGCGCGGTACGGCAGCCTGGACGCGCTCAACCAGGCGTGGGCGACCAGCTTCTGGTCGCAGGTCTACGGCGACTGGGCGGAGATCCTGCCGCCGCGGCTGGCCGCCACGCACCCCAACCCCACCCAGCAGCTGGACTTCGCGCGCTTCTCCTCCGACGCGCTGCTCGACCATCTGCGCGCCGAGCGCGAGGTGCTGCGCCGGCTGACCCCCGACGTGCCGGTCACCACCAACTTCATGGTGATGGGGACCACCAAGGGCATGGACTACGCCGGCTGGGCCGGCGACGTGGACTTCGTCTCCAACGACCACTACGTCACGCCGGGCCCGCAGAGCCTGGACGAGCTGTCCTTCTCCGCCAACCTCACCAGCGCGATCGCCGGCGGCCGGCCGTGGTTCCTGATGGAGCACTCCACCAGCGCGGTCAACTGGCAGCCGGTCAACCAGGCCAAGCGCCCCGGCGAGATGGCCCGCGACTCGCTGCTGCACGTCGCCCACGGCGCGGACGCCGTCTGCTTCTTCCAGTGGCGGCAGTCCGCCGGCGGCGCCGAGAAGTACCACTCGGCGATGCTGCCGCACGCCGGACCGGACAGCGAGGTCTTCCGCGCCGTCACCGCCCTGGGCGCCACCCTGCGGGACCTCGCCCCGGTCACCGGGTCGGTCAGGCAGCCGGCCCGCGCGGCGATCCTCTTCGACTGGCAGTCGTGGTGGGCCGCCGAACTCGACTCGCACCCCACCGACCGGCTGCGCTACCGGCAGGAGGCGCTGGACTGGTACTCGGCCTTCCTCGCCCTCGGCGTGCGCGCCGACCTCGCCACCACCAGTACCGAACTGTCCGGCTACGACGTCGTGGTGGCGCCGGTGCTGCACCTGGTGCCGCAGGCCCTCGCCGACCGGCTCACCTCCTACGTCGACGGCGGCGGGCACCTGGTCACCACCTACTTCTCGGGCATCGTTGACGAGAACGACCACGCGTGGCTCGGCGGCTACCCCGGCGCGCTCCGCGACCTTCTCGGCCTGCGCATCGAGGAGTTCGCGCCGCTGCCCGACGGTGCGTCCGTACAGCTCGACGACGGGAGCCGCGGCACGCTGTGGTCCGACCGGATCACGGTGACCGACCCGGACGTCGACGTCCTCGCCCGCCTGGCCGAGGGCGAGTCGGCGGGGCTGCCGGCGGTGACACGCCGCCGCGCGCCCGGAGGCGGCTCGGCCGCGTACGTGTCGACCCGGCTCGGCCCCGACGGGCTCACCCCGCTGCTCGGCCGGCTGCTGGCCGCGGCCGGCGTGGCGAGCGAGCTGCCCCCGGCCGCCCGCGGCCGGGTCGAACTCACCGTGCGCGCCGACGGTTCCCGCGTCTTCTGGTTCCTCGTCAACCGCACGGACGCCCCCGTCGTACTGCCGCTGTCGCCCGCGCGGGTCCTGGTCGGCCTGAGCGACGGCGAGGGCCGGGTCACCCTCGCGCCGCGCGGGGTGGCGGTCGTGCAGTATCCGCCGGACGAGGCACTGGGCGACCAGGACCGGGCGGCCGCGGGCCCGCGGCCCCTATGATTGCGCGATCACACGGCACCGCCCCCTGCCGCTCGCCCGACCGGGCAGGGCGGCGCGGGACGACGACCAGCACGGCCGCCCCCGACGGCGGCCGCGGCAGCGAGGTGTACGACTGCGGTGAGCGACAGCACGAAGGCCGGGCGCGGCACGCCGGAACCGGAACCCGAGGAGCTGGCAGGAACGCGGCGCAGGCGCGGCGCGTCCATGGCGGACGTGGCCAAGCTCGCCGGTGTGTCGGCGCAGACCGTCTCCCGAGTGTCCAACGGCTATCCCGGTGTCGTGGAGGGCACCCGGCAGCAGGTGCTCGCGGCGATGAAGGAGCTGGGGTACCGGCCGAACAGCGCCGCCCGGGCCCTCAAGCGCGGCGAGTTCCGCACACTCGGCGTCATCCTGTTCAACATGTCCACCATCGGCAACATGCGCACGCTGGAGGCGGTCGCCACCTCGGCCGCCGAGGAGGGGTATGCCACCACCCTGCTGCCGGTGACCGCGCCGACGCAGGACCAGGTGCGCGGCGCGTTCACCCGGCTGGGCGAGCTGGCGGTCGACGGCATCGTGATCATCATGGAGGTGCACCTGCTGGACACCGCCACCGTGACGCTGCCGCCCAACGCCCAGGTGGTGGTCGTCGACTCCAACGCAGGCGACCAGTACAGCGTGGTGGACACCGACCAGGCCGGTGGCGCCGAGGCGGCCGTGCAGCACCTGCTCGACCTGGGGCACGCCACGGTGTGGCACCTGGCCGGGCCCGAGGAGTCGTTCGCCGCGGAGCGCCGCGTCGCCCGCTGGCGCACGGTGCTGGCCGCCGCGGGCAGGCCCGAGCCGGAGGTGCTGCGCGGCGACTGGTCGGCCGAGTCGGGCTACCGGGCAGGTCTCAGGCTTGCCGCGGAGCCGGAGTGCACCGCGGTCTTCGTGGCCAACGACCAGATGGCGCTGGGCGTCCTGCGGGCGATGCACGAGGCGGGCCGCCGGGTGCCGGAGGACGTCAGCATCGTCGGCTTCGACGACATCCCGGAGACCACCTCGTACATGCCGCCGCTGACCACCGTCCACCAGGACTTCGCCGAGGTCGGCCGCCGCTGCGTGGCGACCGTGCTCCGGCAGATCCGCAACGACGAGGCGGAGAGCGGCACCGACCTGGTGCCGACCCGGCTGGTCGTCCGCGGCAGCACGGCGCCGCCGCCCGCGCCCGGTCGCTGAGCGCGCAGCGGCACGCGAGGTCGCGGCCGCGGGGGCCGTTCGGCGGGGCCGGACCGCGCCCGCGGACCGGCTCCGGCGGTCAACAGGGAGCCTTGACACGGCACTCGGTGCTGGTCAGACTCATATCCGGCTAGTGTTTACGCAAACATCGATCTTCGAACGACTGAGGCGGAGGACCTGGATCCCATGCCCGTACTGCGGATAGACCGGGAAGGGTTCCGCCTGGACGGCGAACCCTTCCGCATCATCTCCGGGGCGCTGCACTACTTCCGCGTGCATCCCGGCCAGTGGCGGGACCGCCTGCGCAAGGCACGGCTGCTCGGGCTGAACACCGTGGACACGTACGTCCCGTGGAACCTGCACGAGCCGCGGCCGGGCGAGTTCCGGGCCGACGGCGACCTGGACCTGGAGCGCTTCCTGCAACTGGCCCGCGAGGAGGGCCTGCACGTGCTGCTGCGCCCGGGTCCGTACATCTGCGCCGAGTGGGAGGGCGGCGGCCTGCCGGGCTGGCTGCTGGCCGAGCCGGACATCCGGCTGCGCAGCACCGACCCGCGCTACCTCGGCGCCGTCGAGCGCTTCTTCGCCGAACTGCTGGCGCGGGTGGCGCCGTACCTGGGCACGCGGGGCGGACCGGTGATCGCGGTCCAGGTCGAGAACGAGTTCGGCGCGTACGGCGAGGACCTGCCGTACCTGCGGCGCATCGCGGAGATGCTGCGGGAACACGGCGTGGACGTCCCGCTGTTCACCAGCGACCAGCCGGCCGACCTGGCCCGCGGCTCGGTGCCGGGCGTGCTGGCGACCGTGAACTTCGGCAGCCGGGTGACCGAGAACCTGGCCGCGCTGCGCGCGCACCAGCCCGAAGGGCCGCTGATGTGCGCGGAGTTCTGGAACGGCTGGTTCGACCGGTGGGGCGGCCTGCACGCCTCCCGGCCGGCCGAGAGCGCCGCCGCGGACCTGGACCTGCTGCTGGCCGCCGGGGCGAGCGTCAACCTGTACATGTTCCACGGCGGCACCAACTTCGGCTTCACCAACGGCGCCAACGACAAGGACACCTACCGGGCGACGATCACCTCCTACGACTACGGCGCGCCGCTGGACGAGGCTGGCGACCCCACGCCGAAGTACGCGGCGTTCCGCGAGGTCATCGCCAGGCACGCGCCGGTCCCGGACGCGCCCCTGCCCGAGCCGTCCAAGAAGCTCAACCAGCTCGGCGTCCGGCTCACGCAGCGCGCCCCCCTGTTCACCCAACTGCCGTCGCTGGGAACGGCGGTGGCCGGCGAGCGCCCGCTGACCATGGAGGAGCTGGCGGCCGGGCACGGCGCGGGCACCAGCCTGGGGTTCGTGCTCTACGAGGCGCGCCTGGACACCGCCGGACCCGTGCTGCTGCACGCGCCCGGCGTGCGCGACCGCGCGCAGGTCTTCCTGGACGGCGGTCCGGTCGGCGTGCTGGAGCGCGAGAGCCACGAGCACTCCCTGGCGTTCGAGGTGCCCGAGGGCGGAGCGCGGCTCTCCGTGCTCGTGGAGAACCTGGGCCGGGTCAACTACGGGCAGGCGATCCACGACCGCAAGGGCCTGGTCGGCCCGGTCACCGCCAACGGGGCGGCGCTGACCGGATGGACCAGCCGGTCCCTGCCGCTGGACGACCTGTCCGGGCTCGCCTTCGCCGACGCGGACCCGCGCCCGGCCGTCGGACCGGCTTTCCACCGCGGCGAGTTCGACGTGGCGGAGCCCGCCGACACCTACCTGGACCTGTCGGGCTGGACCAAGGGCTGCGCCTGGGTGAACGGGTTCGCGCTGGGCCGCTACTGGTCCCGCGGCCCGCAGCGCCGCCTCTACGTCCCCGGGCCGGCACTGCGCGAGGGCCGCAACGAGATCGTCGTGCTGGAACTCCACGCCGCCTCCCGCGCGTCGGTGGACCTGCGCGACACCCCGGATCTGGGCCCGACGGTGGAGTGACCGCCGCCCGGCCGGCTCCACTGCCGGCGTGGATCGACGAGCGGCGCCTGCCGGAACCCCGAGTGCGTTCCGGCAGGCGCCGCCTTCGTGCCCGGCCGCCTCACGCGGCCGGGCACTGCGGTGTCACCCGCTCGCGGCGGCGGCCGGGATCACGAGCGGGGTGACGGGCAGGTTGGCCCGGCCGGTGGTGCCGTGCACGGCGCCGGCCGGGAGCCAGACGCGCACCGCTCCCTGGCCGTTGGGCGTGACCGTGAAGGTCCACGTGGTGCCGGCCGCCCCGATACCGTGCGCGGCCAGGTCGCTCACCGTGCCGCCCGCGACCTGGATGTCCCCGGCGCCGAGCCCGGTCACCTGCTGGTCCAGGGTGAGCGTGACGGGGACGGCCTGCCCTGCGCCGGCGTGGCCGGCGGTGCTGGCCAGGCTCCCGGTCGGGGCGTCGCCCGCGTCGTCGGCCTGACCGCAGATGCCGGTCAGCAGCCGGTCGGCGCGCACGCCGGGGTCGGCGGAGGTGCTCAGCACGTGGCAGCCCACGCCGACGCTCACGGTGAGCCGGCCGTCTTCGGCGGTGGCCCTGGTGGCGCGGCCGTCGACGTACACCGTGCCGCCTGAGGACCCGGCGGTGGCCGGAACTCTGACCGTCGCCGTGGAGTTGCCGGGCACCAGCACGCCGAGGTCGGTACGGCCGGACTGCCGGTGGAAGGCCGTGGCGATCGTCCCCTTGACGGTGGGGGTGCTCACCGAGCCGTACGTCTGGTCGCCCGGCTGCGGGGTGACGGTGAAGGTGCGGTAGCCGGGCGAGGTGGGCGCGATGCCGTACATGTCGCGCGGGATGACGTAGGCGGGGGCGGCCGCCCAGGCGTGCGACCAGGTCATGTTGCTCTTCTGCGCGGGGTCCCACGCCTCCCCGGTCGCACCGGCGCCCAGGTCGATCATGTGCCGCCAGCTGTTCGTGCTGTCGGAGGTGAGCAGGTCCAGGGCGGTCTGGGCGGCGCCCGCCTTGTACAGGCCCTGGAGCAGGAAGCCCGAGCAGTACACGCCGCAGGCCATGCCGCGCGAGGCCAGGTAGGCGGCGACGGCGTCGTACTGCTCCTTGGAGGCCGGCACGCCGAAGGCCGCCGGGAAGGCACTGGCCTGGTCGGCGAAGTGGCCGGTCGGGTTCATGCCCGCGTCGAGGCCGTCGTCGTAGGCGCCCTTGGTCCCGTTCCAGAAGGCCGAGTTGAGCGTGGTCCGCAGGGTGTCGGCGGTCCTGGCGTAGCTCGCCGCGTCGTCGGTCCTGCCGAGCGCGGTGGCCATCGCGGCCATGTCGCGGTAGTTGCTGTACGACAGGGCGTTGACGACGGTGTTGCGCTGGGCGAAGACGTACCCGTCCCGCTGGCTGGCGGGCCAGTCCACGATGGCGTCCGATCCGTCGATGGTGCCGGTCGCGGCGTTGAAGTCCTTGCCGAGCAGCTTGCCGGCCAGCGCCGGGTACATCCGCTCCAGTTGCGCGGTGGAGCCGGTGCGCTGCCAGTTGTCGTAGACCGAGCTGATGACGTACAGCGGCCATTCCCGCGGCCAGGTGCTGTGGTCGGTGAAGTACTCCATGGAGTACTCGCCCAGGGTGGGGTCGCCGCTGAGGTACAGGGCGGCGAGCTGGTGGATGTAGTTGTCGGCCTCGTACGGGCCGCGCTCGCGGGTCCAGGAGTCGGTGTAGAAGTTCTGGTTGGTCGTCTCGACGGTGTTCTTCGACAGCTGCCACACCGAGACGAGGTCGGGGTCGGAGGAGGTGAGCTGGGACTGGCTCTCGTCGAACGGGTAGACCAGGGCGAGCGCCTGGAGGTTGTGCGCGGTGATGGGCACCGGGGAGTTGAGGACGTCCAGGTAGCGGAAGACGCGCATGCCCCAGGTGTCGACGGTCTGGGTGCCGTCGCGCATCGTGACGACGTCCTGGTAGGTGTTGCCGGTGCGGAGCTGGTAGCGGACGGTGCTCGGGTCGGACAGCTCCTCGCCGTAGCGCAGCGTCACCTGCCGTCCGGCGGTGCCGGTGAGGGTGAGGTGGACGCCGCCCTGCCAGGTCTGGCCGAAGTCGACGAGGTAGTTGCCGTTGCCCTTGTCGGTGATCTTCACCGGGGCCCGGCGCTGCTCGGCGACCTTGGCGAAGGGCGTCGGTTCGAGGTCGGCGAAGGGGCTCTTGGCGGTGGCGGCGGACCAGGACGAGTCGTCGAACCCGGGCCGGCCGAAGCCGTCCGGGTAGGCGCTCATCGTGATGTCCTCCTGCGGCGCGCTCCAGTAGCTGGTGCCGATGCTCTTGGCCGAAGGCCACACCGCGGAGCCCGACTCGGCCGTCCAGCCGGGTCCGGTGCCGACGGTCTGGGTGCTGCCGTCGGTGTAGCGGACCACCAGGTACGCCTGGAAACGCTGGTCCTTGGTGGTGTACGCGATCGCCGACAGGGCGTGCGCGCCGCCGGTCCGCAGCGCGGCGGTGACGTCGAAGCCGTCGTAGCGGGTCTCCTTGCCGAAGGACTTGGTGGGCCCGAGCCCGACGAAGTCGCCGTCCAGGTACAGCTTGTAGACGTACTGCTCGGCGGCGTCGAAGGAGGAGCCGGTGGCGAACACGGTCGCCCAGTCGACGGTCTTGCCCGGCTGCAGGGCGACGTCCCGGCGCATCAGCGCCCAGTCGTTCGTGGTGTTGGCGCTCAGGCAGTCCTGGCTGGTGCCGACCACCAGGTGCTGGTCCTGCACCGTGCCGCAGGGGAAGGAGGCGCCGGCGGCGTTGAAGTCGGCGGAGTACAGCACCTTGCCGTTGTCGGCGGGCACCAGGCTGATGACCCTGACGTCGTCGGCGGTGCCCGTCTCGGTGCTGCCGGTGCGGAAGCCGATGCCGCCCTGGGAGTAGGCGGTGTCGGTCCGCGAGTCGACCACCCGGCCGTCGAGGTACGTCGTGAGGGTGGACCCGCGGACCTCGATCGCCACGTCGTGCGTGGTGCCGGGGTCGAGCGCGGCGCCCAGGGGCACGGCCGTGCCCACCTTGAAGCTGCCGCCCGTCTCGACGTGCGGCACCAGGGAGTTGGGGGTGCTGGCGTTCGAAGCCCGGAACTGCCACATGTAGCCGTCGCGGGAGTCCGGGGAGCGGAACTTGATCCCCAACGCCGTTTTGGTGACGGTGAGTCTCACATCGAGGCGGTAGTCGGTCCAGGAGGCGACCGCCGGCGGGGCCGACCAGATGGGCCGGCTGTCACCCCAGGTCTGCCCCGGGCCGGTCCCGAACCGCGCCGGCGACGACCATGCGGTGGGCCTGCCCTGCTCGTCCCAGACGCGCACCCGCCAGGAGTAGCGTTCGGAGGGCTTCAGGGTGCCGCCGGTGTACGGGACGGCGGTGGACGCGTCGGAGGTGATCCGGGAACTGTCCCAGACCACGGGGGCGTTGCCGGCGTCACCGGCGCTGACCTTGATCTCGTAGGCCGTCTGGTGGCCGACCTGCGACTGCCAGCCGAAGTCGGGCCCGCCGGCCTGGTCGACGTCCATCGGTGCGCCGAGCGAGTCGGTCACCAGTCCCGTGGGCGCGCCCGGGCCGGTACCGGTGGCGTCCGCGGCGGCCGGCCCGGCGAAAGGCTGCACCAAGGCGACCGATGCGGCAAGTGCCGTCGTGGCCAGGAGAGATGCCCATCGTCGACGCATCGTCACCCTCCTCCCCTTCTTGAAACGTTTCATTTCCCTGCTTAGTGACGTTACGGAGTACGGAACACGACCGTCAAGACATATGACACGGGACGGGGTCTGAATCGGTTCACGCCATGGGGGACGCCTGGCGGCTTCGGTCGCTCAGTCCTGCGGCTGCGTCACGACCCGCTCGCCCTCGCCATGCGGTTCCTCGAAGGCGGTCAGATAGCGGTGGAACAGCTGCGCGTCCACGGTCACTGAGTTGGGGCCGTCCTCCGCGTTCCGCTGTGCGAGGCGGCGCTCCAGCGTCGCCGGATCAGACTTGAGGTGAACCAACTCCCAGCGGCAGCCGTGGCTTTCGATCAGCGCCTTGTAGTCGTCGCGGGCGGCGCGGCTCCAGAAGCTGTAGTCCACCACGACGTCGCGCCCGGCCCGCATCAACGCGACCAGTTCCTGCCGCTGCTCGCGGCGGACCTCCTCCTTGAGCAGGTCGAACTCCCCCGCCTCCAGCACCAGTCCGGCGTCGCGCCCGCCGAGCCGCTGCCAGACCGCCTCGTCGATCGACAGCCGGACGTAGCCGCGTCGCACGAGCCCGCGCGCGTACGTCGTCTTGCCCGCTCCGGGGAGGCCGCACATCAGCACCACCGTGCTCGTCCGCTGCATCACGGAACCAGGCTAGGCCGCTCCGGCGGAGTGCGGCGGCTGTGCTGCGACGATGGCCGCCGGATCCTGGACGCCGGCCGGCGCCGCGGGCTTCGGCCGACGAGCCCCCTCGCGGGTCCTCAGAGCGGTTTGATGCGGGCCTTGAGCAGGCAGAACTCATTGCCCTCCGGGTCGGCCAGGACGTGCCACGACTCGTCCCCGCTCTGGCCGATGTCGGCCCGGCGGGCACCGAGCGCCAGCAGACGTTCCAGCTCGGCGTCCTGGTCGCGGTCGGTGGGGTTGACGTCGATGTGCAGCCGGGACTTCCCCGGCTCCGGCTCGTCCCTGACGCTGAAGAAGATCGTCGGCTGCGGACCGCCGAACCCTTCCGGCGTCCCGATCTCCACGCAGCCCTCCTCGCGGCCGACCACGACGTAGCCGAGGACGTCGCACCAGAACCGCGCCAGCAGTTCGGGATCGCGGCAGCCGAGCACCAGTTCACCGATACGACATGCCATGAAGAACCTGCTCCCAGTAGGCGGGCCGCGGGGGCCGCGCACGCATCTCGCGGGCTCCCAGCAGCGAGAACGACGTCAGGACCGTACCCGACGGGGCAGGCACGGTAAAGATCATTCCCGTGCCGGGGACCGCCGGCGGGACGGCTCACCGAGGACACCGCACGCGCATACCATCGGCGCATGAGCGATCCGAATCCGATCATCTGGCTGCGGCGCGAGAGAGGGGCGCGCGGACCGGCACCGGCGTACAGCCGTGAGCGGATCGCCGAGGTGGCGATCGCGCTGGCGGACGTCGAGGGCATCGAAGCGGTGACGATGCGGCGCATCGCCAAGGAGCTGGGCACCGGGGCGATGACGCTCTACCGGTACCTGCCGAACAAGGAGGACCTGTACGCCGTGGTCATCGACCAGGCCCTCGGCTTCGAGGCGCAGGAGCCGACCGGGGACGCCCGTGCGGATCTGGCCACGTTCGCCCGCCGGTACCGGGAGACGCTGCGCCGCCACCCCTGGCTGGCGCACGCCATGGCCGGCCGGCCGATCTTGGGCCCCAACATGCTCCGCGCCAACGAGCGCGACCTCGCCCTCGTCGACGGCCGCGGACTGACCATCGACGACATGGTCCACGTCGTGAACCTGATCCGGCGCTGGGTCACGGGTGCCTGCCAGGCCGAGACGGCCGAGCACGAAGCGGCCCTGCGCTCCGGGGAGGATCGCGCGGCCTGGCAGGCGCGGATGGGGCCGTACGTGACGGAACTGGTGGCCGGCGGCCGGTATCCGTACCTGGAGCGGTTGGTGAAGGAGGCCCGGCACGCCGGTCACGACGAGCAGTTCGAGGCCGGCCTCGCCATCCTGCTGGACGGCGTGGAGACCCGCTTCCCGGCCCTGTCCGCCCCGCGTTGACGCCGCGCTCCGCGGCGCGGGTTCACAGGCCGGAGCGGGCGAAGCGCCGGACCGAGAGCGGAACGAAGACCGCCAGCAGCACCGCGGCCCACAACAGGGTCGCGGTCAGCGGGTGGGCGAGCGGCCAGGACGCGTCCGCGGCAGGGACCCCGGGGTTGCCGAACAGCTTCCGGCACGCGGCGACCGCCGCACTGATCGGGTTCCACTCGCAGACCGCGCGCAGCCAGGCCGGCATGCCGTCCGTCGGCACGAACGCGTTGGACAGCATGCTCAGCGGCAGGGTGAGGGGCGACAGCGCGTCGGCCGTCTGCTCCGACGGCAGCAGCAGCCCCAGGTACGTACCGACCCAGGACATCGTGCAGCGGAAGAGGACCAGGACGCCGACCGCGGCCGCGGCGCGTCCGAGGCCGCCGTGCACCCCCCAGCCGACCGCCAGCCCGCAGGCCAGCAGGACGGCCAGTCCGAACAGGCCCGTGACGGCGTCCGCGCCCGTCTGGCCGACCGGCACCGCCGTACGGGAGGTGGGCATCGAGCGCAGCCGGTCGGTCACCCCGCGGGTCCGGTCGGCGGCGACGTCCACCATCGCCGAGGACAGCGCGAACATGCCGGTCATCACGAACAGGCCGGGCATGAGGTACTCGCGGTAGTTCCCGCCGCCCGGCACCTGGATGGCGCTGCCGAAGACGTAGCCGAAGAGGACGACCATGACCGCGGGCATCACCAGCATCGCGACGAGGGTGCCGGGCTGATGCCGCAGTTGGAGGAGCTTGCGCTCGACCAGGGTGAGACTGTCCGCCACGACGGTCACGCCGCTGCCTCCTGCTTCCCGCCCTGCCCGGGCGCTTCGTCGTACCGCCGCCGAACGGGCTGCTCCGCGGGCCGGCCGGTGAGGGTGAGGAAGACGTCGTCGAGGCTGGGCCGGCGGACGCCGACGTCCTGGAGGGCCACCCCGGCAGCGTCGAGTGCGCGCACGATCTGCGGCACCGACGGCGCCGTGCCGTGGACGCCCGTGACGATGCGCAGGTCGTCGGCCCGCGGCTGTCCTCCGGTCATCCGCGCGAGGACGGCGCCGGCCGCCGCGAGGTCGTCCTCGCTGCCCACCTCGACATCGACGTGGCTGCCGATCCGC
Source organism: Streptomyces sp. NPDC020917 (assembly GCF_044333795.1). Lineage (NCBI taxonomy): Bacteria > Bacillati > Actinomycetota > Actinomycetes > Kitasatosporales > Streptomycetaceae > Streptomyces > Streptomyces sp. NPDC020917. The sequence continues at coordinate 129,611 of NZ_JBIRRR010000016.1, forward strand.
GCCTTGAGCTGGGCCGGGGTGCCCTCGGCGATCACCTTCCCGCGGTCGATCACGGCCACGGCAGCGGCGAGTTGGTCGGCCTCCTCGAGGTACTGGGTGGTGAGCAGCACGGTCGTGCCGGCCGCGACCACCTCGCGGACGACGGCCCAGATCTCCCGGCGGCTGCGCGGGTCGAGTCCGGTGGTGGGCTCGTCGAGGAAGAGGACGGACGGCGCGCGCAGCAGGCTGGCGACCAGGTCGATGCGCCGCCGCATGCCACCGGAGTAGGTGCTCACCTGCCGGTCGGCGGCCTCGGTGAGCGCGAACCGCTCCAGCAGTTCCGCGGCGCGCCGCCGGGCGCCGCGCCGGCCCAGCCGGGCCAACTGGCCGAAGATCCGCAGGTTCTCGCGGCCCGTCAGCTTCTCGTCCATGGCCGCGTGCTGCCCGGCCAGCCCGATGACCTCGCGGACCTTGCCCGGGTGTTCGCCGACGTCGAAGCCGGCGACGGCTGCGCGCCCGGCTGTGGGGCGGGTCAGCGTGCTGAGGATCCGGACGGCGGTGCTCTTGCCCGCGCCGTTCGGTCCGAGCAGCCCGTAGACCGTGCCGGGCGGCACGGCCAGGTCCAGGCCGGCCAGCGCTTCGACGTCACCGAAGCGTTTGCGCAGGCCCTGTGCCGACACGATGGGTGAGTCCACGTCTCCTCCACGTCCCCAGAAAATGAGTACTACGTACGCTGTTTGACTGTACGTAAGTGAGTACGGTGTACGCAACTTTCTCAGCGGGGGTGGTGGCCGAGCGTCCCGAGGGGCCAGTTCACGGTCAGCCAGGTCGTGACGGCCGCGTGCAGGGGCGCGTCCAGTTCGGCTCGGTCGGCTCTGACCCAGGAGCGGACGTCGGCGTCATGGTCGTCGCTGCGGGAACGGTAGATGTAGACGCAGCCGATCACCTCGCCGTTGCCGGTGTCGATGACGGTGTAGGTGAATCCGCGGCGCCGGGCGAAGTCGTCCGCGTGGCGCTGCAGATCGGCGAGGTTCGCGTCCAGGGTCATCCCGTCCGGCGGAGGCCATCCCCGGCCCTGGAAGCCCGGGGTCGCGCGGATGTGCTCGATGCTGCTGGTCCAGGCGGCGTGGTCGGCGGCGTTGTGCTGGGGCCCCAGAGGCTCCAGACGGAAGCGCGGGGTGATCAGCTCCGTGGGGACGGCGAAGTCGTCGGGGACGAGCGCGGGGTCGGTCATGGGCCGAGGCTACGAGGCAGGACTCACCGGCTGCACCTGGATGGGCAGGGCGCGGCGGGCGTGCCGGCGGGGCGTGCGGCTCGCCCCGGCGATCGGCTGCGGCGGGGGCGGCCGCTACCCCGACGTCCGCAGCACGTCGGCGATGTTGGCGCGGTAGGTCCGCAACTGGCGCAGGGCGGTGGTGTAGCCGGCGCGGTGCCGGGCGATGTCGGCGGTCTGCTGCTCCGCCTTCACGCTGCGCCAGAGGTCGACGGTGTGGTGGCGGATCTTGCAGAGGACGTCGGCAACGGCGGTGTCCCTCTCCCGCTGGGAGTGCTGGGTGTTGCCGTCGCTGCCTCGCTGCCAGGCGTGGTCGGTGTATGCCGCGGCGGGATCCGGGTAGCGGGTGAAGCCCTGGTCCGCCACGCAGCGGGACCACGCGTCCCAGGCGGCACGCAGGCGCGGGTCACGCGCGACCGCCTTGTCGACCTCGACCGCCCGGGTGCTCGCGTACAGCCAGTTCTGCGCGTCTATACCGCGCATCAGCCGCCGGTTCGCCCGGTCGTTGCAGGCGGGCAGGTCCGCGAACTCCACGGCGGTCATCCGGCGGCCCTGGGGCTCCGCGACGGCAGACTTGCCGGCGGGGTCCCACCCGTAGCCCCAGCGCCGCGCGGCGTCGAGATCGACGGCCCCGTAGCTCGTGGCGACCGAGACGACGACGAGGGGGTCCGTGGGGTAGCGCGGATCGAGCGGGAAGTCCGGGTGGCCGCGCCCCGCCATGCACTGCCGGACGAGCAACGCCGCTGCCCGCTCGGCCTGTTGGGCGTCCTGGGGCGTGGCCTGGTAGCGGTCGGCGGGGAGGGGCCCGTCTTCCGAGACCGTTCGCGGCTGTTCCGGCACTTCGGAGCCGGAGGCGCAGATCGCCGCCAGCACTGCCACCCCCGCCACGGCGCCCAGCCGCCACCCCCGCGTCCCCATGCCGACAGATGCTAGCGGGCGGCGAGTTCAGGGCCCTGCACGGCGCCGGCGGTCCCGGGCCCACGGTCCTGGCCGCAGGAGCGGCCGCGGGCTTCGGTTGCCCGGGGGGCGGCCTGCCTACACTGTGACGGCCGCCACCGGGCGGCCCCAGCCAGCGGGTGAGGTGCAGGCGACACGTGAGCGAGAGCGAGACCGCAGAGTTCGGCGGCGGGCGGACGGGCCGGGCGGACCTGCCCCCGGCGGACCTGCCGCAGCCGACCGCACCCCCCACCACGTCGGCGCGGGCGACGCAGGCGCAGGCGACGCACGACCAGGCAACGCACGCGCAGGCGACGCAGACCCCGGCGCCACCGGCCAAGCGCCGGCGCAGCGCGTCGATGGCGGACGTGGCGAAGCTCGCCGGGGTGTCGGCGCAGACGGTGTCCCGCGTCTCCAACGGGTCGACGGGGGTCGTGGACTCCACCCGCCGGCAGGTCCTGGCCGCGATGAAGGAACTCGGCTACCGGCCCAACAGCGCGGCCCGTGCTCTCAAGAGCGGCGAGTTCCGCACGATCGGCGTCATCCTGTTCAACCTCTCCACCATCGGCAACGTCCGCACGCTGGAGGCCGTCGCCGCCTCGGCCGCGGAGGAGGGCTACGCCATCACCCTGCTCCCGGTGGCCGTGCCCACCCAGGACGGCGTGCGCGGCGCCTTCACCCGCCTGGGAGAGCTGGCCGTCGACGGCATCATCATCCTGATGGAGGCCCACCTGCTGGACGCCGCCACGGTGGCGCTGCCGCCCCGCGCCCACGTGGTCGTGGTCGACTCCAACGCCGGCGACCGCTACTGCGTGGTGGACACCGACCAGGCGGGCGGCGCCCGCGCCGCGGTCCAGCACCTCCTGCACCTCGGCCACGACACGGTGTGGCACGTCGCCGGGCCGGCCGACTCCTACTCCGCCGAACGCCGCGTGGACGCCTGGCAGTCCGCGCTGCGGGCCCGCCGCCGGGAGGTGCCCGAGCCCCTCCACGGTGACTGGACCGCCGAGTCCGGCTACCAGGCCGGACTCCGGCTGGCCCGCGAACCGCAGTGCACCGCCGTGTTCGCCGCCAACGACCAGATGGCACTGGGTGTTCTGCGGGCCCTGCACGAACAGGGGCGGCGGGTGCCGGAGGACGTCAGCGTCGTGGGGTTCGACGACATTCCGGAGGCCGCGGCCTTCCTGCCGCCGCTGACCACGGTCCACCAGGACTTCCCCGAGGTCGGCCGGCGCTGCGTCGCGCAGTTGCTGCGGCAGATCCGCAACGACGAGGAGGAAATCGGCACGGCGCTGGTGCCCACCTCCCTCGTCGTCCGCGCCAGCACCGCCGCGCCGCCCGGCCTCGGTTGACCGCCGCCGTGCCCATCGGTCGGTCCTCCTGCTCGCGCGCTGCGCGGCCGATCCGTCGCCGCGCCGTGTGCGCCGCGGAGGCAGGGCCTTGTCGCGCCGGGGATCGGACCCCCATCATGTTTGCGTGAACACGGAGGAACGGAACCGGGACGCGGGGCGGATGCCCGCCGGACTGGTTGCACTCGGGCTCGGCAGCTTCGGGATCGGCCTGACGGAGTTCGTCATCGCGGGACTGCTGCCGCAGGTCGGCAGCGGCCTGAACGTCTCGGAGGCCGCGGCCGGCTGGCTGATCTCGGGGTACGCCCTGAGCGTGGCCATCGGCGCGATCGTGCTGACCGCGGCCACCACGGGCCTGCACCGCAAGGCCGTCCTGGTCGGCCTGGTCGCCCTGTTCGTCGCCGGCAACCTGCTGACCGCGCTCGCCCCCACCTACACCGTGGCCATGCTCGGCCGGATCGTGGCGGCGCTGTGCCACGGCTCGTTCTTCGGCATCGGCTCGCTCGTGGCCCGCCGGATGGTGCCGCCGGAACGGGCCTCGCGCGCGGTCGCCGTGATGTTCGCCGGTCTGACCGTCGCCAACGTGCTCGGCGTGCCGTTCGGCGCCCTGATCGGCGAGCGCTGGGGGTGGCGTGCCACGTTCTGGGCGATCACCGGGATCGGGATGCTGGCCATGGCCGCCCTCGCGGTGTGGGTGCCGGCCTGGGCGGGCGCGGTGGACGCGGACCACCGCGCGGCCGGCCTGCGTCCCCAGCTGCACGCCTTCCGCTCCTCGCAGGTCTGGCTGACGCTCGGGGCCACCGCGCTCGGATACGGCGGCATGTTCGGGGCGTTCAGCTACATCGCCTACACCTTCACCGAGGTCGCCGGATTCTCCACCGACGACGTCGCGTGGCTGCTCGTGGTCTACGGATGCGGGCTGGTGGCCGGGAACGTCGCCGGAGGGCGGGGGGCCGACCGCGACCGGGACCGCACGCTGCTGGTGTCCCTGGCCGGACTGGCCGCCACACTCGCGGTGTTCGGCCTGCTCGCCGACGAGCGGATCGCGTCGGTGGTCCTGGTCTTCCTGATGGGCGTCTTCGGCTTCGCGAGCGTCCCCGGCATGATCACCCGCGTCACCGACGCGGCCGGCGGCGCCCCGCTGGCCGCCAGCGCCAACGTCTCGGCCTCCAACGTCGGCAACGCGCTGGGCGCCTGGCTCGGCGGCCTCGCCATCAGCGCCGGCCTCGGGTACCGCTCCCCGCTCTACGTCGGCGCCGCGATCGTCACCCTCGGCCTCGCCGTCATGGTCGTCACCGCCCGCACCGCACCGGCCCGGTTGACCGCCACGGCCCCGCCGGCCGGTCACGCCCCGCGCGCCGAGGACCACGTGCCGGCCGCGAACCGCTAGCCGCGGTCCCCGCAGTGGTGGAAGCGGCCGGGCGTCACGCCTTCTCGGGGGCGAGCCAGGCGAGGGCCGCGACGGTCAGGGCGGTGATGCCGGTGTCCAGGGTGGGCTGGAGGACGGGGGCGAACGTGGGCGAGTGGTTGACGGGGATGTCCCGGTTGACGGTGCCGTTGCGCTCGGCCTCGGCGTAGCGGTCGGGGTCGGTGCCGCCGATGGCCCAGTAGCAGAAGGGGACGCCCAGCGCCCCGGGGATGTCGCTGAAGTCCTCGCTGGCGGTCTGCAGTTCCACGGTTCCGGCGGCCTCGCCGAAGTGCGCGCGGAACGAGCGGTCGAGCCGCTCCGCGGTGTCCGGGTCGTTGACCGTCGGCGGGAAGGTCGTCAGGGTCTCCACGTCGGGTTCCCGCGGGGCCGCGGAGGCGTCGGACTCGGCGCGGGCGATCCTGCGGACCGCCTCCAGGATGTGGTCGCGGGTCCGGTCGTCGTAGCTGCGGACGTTGAGTTCCAAGGTGGCCGTGTCCGGGATGACGTTCGGGCTGGCACCCGCGCGGATGCTGCCGACGGTCAGCACGGCGGGGGTCGTCGGCGGCAGTTCGCGGGACACGACGGTCTGCAGCCGGACCACGCACATCGCGGCGATCACCACCGGATCCACCGCTGCCTGGGGCATCGAGCCGTGCGCGCCGCGGCCGTGGAAGGTGATCCGCAGGCTGTCCGCCGCGCTCAGGAACGCCCCGGACCGCACGCCGACGAACCCCGCGGGGTACGGCAGCACGTGCTGGGCCAGGGCGACGTCCGGGTGCGGGATGCGGTCCGCCAGGCCGTCGGCCAGCATCGCGCGGGCGCCGTCGCCGTTCTCCTCCGACGGCTGGAAGAGCACCACCGTGGTTCCCTGCCAGACGCCGTCCGCCTGCGCCATCAGCCGCGCGAACCCCAGCAGGCAGGACACGTGCACGTCGTGGCCGCAGGCGTGCATGACGGGCACGTCGTCCCCGGAGCGGTCGGCGGTGGCCGTCGACGCGTAAGGCAGGCCGGTCGCCTCCTTCACCGGCAGGGCGTCCATGTCCGCGCGCAGCAGCACGGTGGGGCCGGAGCCGCGGGCGAGCACGCCGACGACGCCGGTACCGCCGATGCCGTCGGTGACCTCGTAGCCCCAGGACCGCAGCCGGTCCGCGACCCCGGCCGAGGTGCGGGTCTCCGCGAATCCCAGTTCGGGGTGCGCGTGGAGGTCGCGGTAGTAGTCCTCCACGTCCGTCCTGATGCCGTCCAGGCCGGCCAGCACCGCGTCACTCGCCTTCGTCATGCCGCTGCTCCTCGTCGTGTCGCTGCTCCTGGTCGCGCGGCTGCTCCTGCTCCGCCGACTGCTCCTCGTCGCCGGGGGGTTGCGCGCCGTCCGGTCTCCCGCCCCTGGTGCGCGCGCGGACGTGGCCGAGCGCCTTGCCCGGCTCCATCGGCAGGCCGCCGGGCAGCTGCCAGCCCCGGCGCGTGGCGACGAGCCGCAGCAGCACCCCGCCCAGGACGCCGAGGATGATGCCCAGCGTGGGCACTCCCTGGTCGGCGCACAGGATGTACAGGCCCGAGACGGCGATCGCGACCGTCGCGTACAGCCCGTTGCCCCCCAGCACCGCGGGCACCCGGCGCAGCAGCACGTCGCGCACCGCTCCCCCGCCCACCGCCGTGAGCGTGCCGATGAGCACGGCGGGCAGCCAGGCCAGCCCGACCGAAAGGGTCCGCTGCGCGCCCGCGATGGCCCAGAAGCTCAGCACTGCGGCGTCCAGGTAGAGGAAGAGGCGGTTCCACTGCTCCTCGCCGAAGGTGAAGAGGAACGCGAGGAACGCGCCGGCGAACGCGGTCGGAAGGTAGGCACCGTCGGTGAGCGCCACCGGCGTGCCGTGCTGGAGCAGCGTGTCGCGGATGATGCCGCCGCCCAGACCCGACACGGTGCCGACGACCAGGTAGCCGAAGAGGTCGAGCCCCTCCGCCCGGGCGACCGCACCGCCGAGCAGCCCGCAGATGGCCACACCGGCGAGGTCGAGGTAGTGCGTGACGAGGCTGACGTCCGACGGGGAAAGCACCTGTGACACGCATACTCCCGCCTGGTCCCCATCCACGCGTCTCACGGCGGACAGCCTGCGCCTCGGCCTCACACCTCGCGGAGGCCGCCGGCGCCGGCCCGGTCGCCGACCCGCCGCCCCGCCGTGGAGCCGTGCGCCCAACAGCGTGCCTCCTCCGCTCCGGCTTGCCAATCAGGCACGCCGGAACGGCTCCGTGCGAGGTCACCGGGCCGCGCGGACATTACGCGCGGCATCCGGCCGGCCGGTTCCGGCTGGTGCGCCGTCAGGTCATGGGCCAGGTGTCGCAGACCTGCTCCAGGCGCCGGTACGCGTCGTCGAACCAGGCGTCGGCGAGGGGCACGGTCACCGTCACGCCCGTCAGGGACGCGGAGTGGTCCTTGACTGTGACCTGGCAGCGGTCCTCGCCGTCCGCGTCGCGATCGATGTACAGGCACGGGACGGGCTGCCCGGCGCACCAGGCGATGTCCCCTCCCGCGTCGAGCGCGTCCAGGCACTCCTGCCACTCCCGCAGGTCCCCGGGGGCGAGCAGGGTCGTGAGGGTGCCCCGGACGAAGGGCGTGTCGACCATGTACTCGGCGGCGAGGGAACCGGTCGGGGCCGTCCCCTCCCCTACTGCCGGCCCGGTGATCCGGAGGACGACGCTGCTGCCGTTCCCCTCCAGGCGGATCAGGTCGATCGGTTCCTCTGCCATCGGTGCCCCTCCCGGCTCGCGCGTCCTGGCCCCTCCCGGCTCGCGCGTCGTGCCGCAGACTAGACGCCCGCACCGGCACCGTCCGTCGCGGGTCCCGGTGCACCGCGGCGGGGCCCGCGGCCGCGACCGGCAGAATGTGTCCCCGGGCCGGGCGGGCAAGGACGGTGAACGGAGGCGGAGATGAGTGCTGCGGCACGTGCGGGCACCTCGGATCGCGACGGCGCCGGCGCAGGCGGGGAGACCCGGACGCCCGGGGAAGCCCTCGCGCCGCACGTCGCCCGCGCGCGCCAGGACCTCCCGCCGCGTCAGGACACCGCGCAAGGTCGGGACTCCGCGGAGGGCCGGGACGCCCCGCCGCGTCGGGGAGCCCCCGCGGGCCGGGACGGCACCGCGCGCCGTGCCGGGCTCGGCGTCCCCCGCCTCGTCGGCCGCGACCGCGACCTCGCCCTGCTCGACCGCGCCCTGGACGAGCGGCCGGGGCTCGTGGCCGTCGCGGGCGAGGCGGGCATCGGCAAGACCCGGCTGGTGGCCGAACTCCTGCGGCGGCGCGGGGAGACAGCCCTGGTGGCGGTGTGCCTGCCGTTCCGGGAGCCGTACACGCTCGGCCCCGTCGTCGACGGTGTCCGCGCCCTGGCCGACAACGTTGCCGACCTCCATCTCACCGGGCTGGCCGGGGCACTTCGGCCGGTCTTCCCGGAGTGGGCCGGTCAACTGCCGCCCGCTCCCGAGCCGTTGCCCGACGCCACGGCGGCCCGGCACCGCCTGCTCCGCGCGCTCGTCGAGCTGATCGACGGGCTCGGCGTCGGGCTGCTCGTGGTGGAGGACGCGCACTGGGCGGACGAGACGACGCTGGAACTGCTGCTGTTCCTGCGGGCGCGGCGGGCGCGCCCGCGCCTGGTCCTCACCTACCGGCCCGAGGACGTCCGGCCGGAGTCGCTGCTGCGCCGCGTCGTCGCGCAGACCGGTGTCACCCGGCTGGAACCGGGGCCCATGGACACCGCGGGGACTGCGGACCTGGTGTCCTCGATGCTCGGCGGGGAGCCGGTCTCCGCGGAGTTCGCCGAGTTCCTCCACCGCCGCACGGACGGGCTGCCGCTGGCGATCGAGGAGTGCGTCCGGCTGCTGTACGACCGCGCCGACCTGGTGTGCGAGGACGGCGCCTGGCTGCGGCGCGACGTCGCGGAGCTGGACGTCCCGCCCAGCATCCGGGACGCCGTCCTGGAGCGGACCTCGCGCCTGGCGCCCGCGGCCGGCGCGGTCCTCGGCGCGCTCGCCGTCCTCGAAGGGCAGCGGCCGCCGGCCCTGGTCGCCGAGGTCGCCGCCGTGTCCGCGCAGGAGGCGGAGAGCGGGCTGGCCGAGGCCCTCGCCGGCGGGCTGCTGCAGGAGGACCGCGACGCCCGCGTGGGCTTCCGGCACGGGCTGGCCGCGCGCAGCGTCCACCACGCCCTCGGCGCGATGGAGCGCGGCCGGCTGCACCTGCGCGCCGGGGAGGCGCTCGAACGGCAGCCGGTGCGCCGCGCCGCCGAACTGGCCCGGCACTTCAGGGAGGCCGGCGACCGCGACCGCTGGGCGGCGTACGCCGAGCAGGCGGCGGACCAGGCGATCTCGTCGGGCGACCCGCGCAGCGCGTTCGCCCTGCTCCTGGACGTCCTCACCGGTCGGGCCGCCCGGGGAGCGGCGGTGGCCCGCCTGGTGCAGCGCATGCCGATGTACGCCGCTCCCGGCAACCCGCCGCTGCGCGAACTCGTCACCGTGCTCCGCGAGGCCGCCGGCGCGGCGGTCACGCCGGGGGAGCGGACGGAGGCCACCTGGCAACTGGCCCGGCTGATGTTCCACCTCGGCGACGTGGAGGCCGCCTCGGACGAGATGGAGCGGATCGTGCCCGCGCTGGTCCGGGACCGGCCGGTCGCCGCGGTACGCGCGATGATGATGCTCGCCCGCCCGCAGGCCACCGCCCGTCCGGCCGCGCAGCACCGCGCCTGGCTGGAGCGTGCGGGGCGGCTCGTCGAGGCCCCGCCGGGCCCGCCGCCCGAGGCCCGGCTCTCCTTCCTCATGGACCGCGCCGCCACGCTCCTGGTGCTCGGCGACCCCGCCGGCTGGACGGCGGCGCGCGAGCTGCCGTCCGGCGGGCGGTCCCCCGGCGAACTGCTGCAGCGCGCCAGGGGCCTGGCCAACCTCGGCGAGGCGGCGATGCTGTGGGGACGGTACGACGAGGCGCGGCGGCATCTCGACGTGGCCGCCGCCCTGGCCCGGCAGCACCACCATCTGCGCCTGCTCGACCTCGTCGGGGCGACCCTCGCCCATCTCGACTGGCTCACCGCGGGCCGGCCGGAGCCGCGGCGGTGGGCGGTCGCGGCCCTGGACACCGACGAGGCCGTGCTGCGCGCCGACGCGCTGCTGCTGCTCGGGCTGCTCGACACCGCGCGCGGCGACCACGGGCGGGCGCTGGAGCGGGTGCACGCCGCGATCGCGGTCGGGCGCCCACGCGGCCCCGTGGACGGCTCGCGCGATCCGTCCGCGGTGCTGGCCCGGGTGGCGCTCGCCGCCGGCCGGCCCGAGGAGGCGCGGGCCGCCACCGACGACGCCTGGCGGATCGTCGAGGCCAAGCACCTCTGGCTGTGGGCCGCCGAGCTGGCGCCGCTGCGGATCCGCGCGCTGCTCGACACCGGGTGCCCGGCACAGGCCCGGCGTGCGGCCGAGGACTTCGCCGCGGGCACCCGCGGCCTGGACGCGCCGATGGCGGCGGCGGCCCGCCGGCAGGCCGCGGCCCTGCTCGCCCGCGCCGACGGCGAACCCGGCGCGGCCGCCGAGCGGTTCGAGGAGGCGGCCGCGGCCTGGGCCGCGCTGCCGCGCCCCTACGACGCCCTGCTGGCCCGGGAGGCGGCGGCCGGCTGCCGCCTCGCCGCGGGCGAACGGGACCGCGCGGTGGGCGAGTTCCGGGTGGTCTTCGACGGCCTCACGGCGCTCGGCGCGACCGGGGACGCGGACCGGGTGCGGCGCGCCCTCGCCGACGAGGGGGTGCGGGTCGGCGCGCGGGTGGGCAGGCCGGGCTACGGCGACCGGCTCTCGCCGCGCGAACTCGACGTGGTGCGGCTGCTGGTGGAGGGGCGGACCAGCGCGCAGATCGCCCGCGTCCTCGGGCTCTCGCCGCGCACCGTCGAGAAGCACGTGCACTCCGCGATGCGCAAGCGGAACGCGCCCTCGCGCACCGCGCTCGCCGTCGCGGCGGTGGAGTCCGGTGACGTTCCGCCGCCCGGCAGCGCCCCGAAGCACGGCCAGTTGACGGAGTAGTCGCAGCAAGGGCCGCGAGTTTCCCGGGTAGTTCTGCGCATTGTCGGCTGCCGCCCGCCCGGCGTTCACTGCTTGCTCCGGGACAGAAACGGAGCAGCCGCCATGACCTCTGGCAACGGCGCCGAACCCGCCGGCGGAGAGCCGCCGGGGGGGGGGGCGCCCCGCCCCCCCCCCCCCCGGGGGGGGGGGCCCCCCGCGCCCCCCGCCCCCCCCGCGCCCCCCCCCGGGGCCGGGGGGGGGCGCGCCCCCCCCGCCGCCCCCCCCCGCCC
>NZ_JBIRRR010000016.1:140867-177663 GCF_044333795.1 Streptomyces sp. NPDC020917
GCGGGGACAGAACGGGACCTGCCGCCAGGACCTCGGGCACCGGCGCCCACCCCGCCGGGGGAGCGCCGCCGGGCGCCGACCCGCCCGGCCCGCCGCCGGACGGTTCGGCGACCGGACCGATCCGCGGGCCCGCCGGGGACGCGGCCGGGGACGCGGCCGGGGACACCGCCGCCGGACCGGCCCCGGCGCAGGGCGCCAAGTCGCCGCGCCCGCCCCGGCGGAAGGCCGGAGTGGAGTACCGGCCGGTCTGATCCGCGCCCCTACCCGAGTCGGCCCGGCCGACGCACCTTTGTGAGGAGTCCGATGCACAGACCCATACGGATGTGGGCCGCCGGGGCGGCCTTCGCCTGCGCCGCGGCGTTCGGCCTGACGGCCGTCGTCCCGGCGCAGGCGTCGCCCGCCGCAGGCGGTGGACCGCAGAGCACGGCGGGCTACCGGCCCGCCGCATGCGCCGAACCCGTGCCCGCCGCCGAGCGCGAGGGCGACGCGCCCTACGCCACCTGCGACCTGATGGGCGTGACCAACACCCACGGCGCCCTGGCCGCGGGTTCGGCCGCCCCGCCCGCGGGCTCCCTCACCCCCGACGACGTGCGGGCCGCGTACGACCTGCCGTCCGGTGGGCAGGGCGCGACGGTCGCCATCGTCGACGCCGGCGGCTACGCGACGGCCGAGGCGGACCTGGCGGTGTTCCGCAGCACGTACGGCCTCCCGGCGTGCACGACCGCGAACGGCTGCTTCACCAAGCTCGACCAGACCGGCGGCCACAACCTCCCTCCGGAGAACCCCGGCTGGTCCATCGAGACCGCGCTCGACCTCGACGCCGTCTCCTCCGCGTGCCCGAACTGCCGCCTCCTGCTGGTCGAGGCCGACTCGCCCGCCCTGGACGACCTCGGCCAGGCCACCGACACCGCCGCCGCCCACCACCCGGTGGCCATCTCCAACTCCTACGGCGTTCCCGGCGAGGGCAGCACCCCGGCGGTGTACGACCACTACTACGACCACCCGGGCATCGCGGTCACCGCGTCCACCGGCGACTACGGCAACATCGTCAACTGGCCCGCGTCGAACGGGAACGTCGTCGCGGTCGGCGGGACGACGCTGAACCGCGACGCCGGCAGCACCCGCGGCTGGACCGAGTCCGCGTGGGCCTCCGGCGGTTCGGGCTGCTCCGCGTCGGAGCCCGAGCCCGCCTACCAGCAGGGCATCGACACCGGCTGCGACCGCCGCGCCATCGCCGACATCTCCGCGGTCGCCGACCCGGCCACCGGTCTCGGCCTCTACAACTCCACCGCGGTCGGCGGCTGGGCCCGGTACGGCGGCACGTCGCTGTCCGCACCGCTCGTCGCCGCGATGTACGCCCTCGCGGGCACCCCGACGCCCGGCACCTACCCGGTGACGTACCCGTACGCCGACACCGACGCCGCCGACCTCACCGACGTCACGGCCGGCTCCGACGGCTACTGCGGGAACCAGCTCTGCAACGCCCGCACGGGCTGGGACGGGCCGACCGGGCTCGGCACTCCCGCGGGCGTCGGCGCGCTGCGGCAGGGCCCGCACGGTCTGGTGACCGGCACGGTGCGCGGCGCCGGCTCGGGCACGGCCTCCGGGCCGGTCGAGGGCGCCTCGGTGACCGCGACCGACGCGGACGGCCGCACCTACCGCGCCACGACCGGCGCCTCGGGCGGCTTCACCCTCGCCCCGGCGCCGGGCACCTACACCCTGACCGCGGCGCAGTTCGGCTACACGACCGCCACCACCCCTCTCAAGGTCACCGCGGGAGGCTCGGCGAAGGACTCCTTCACGCTGCACGCCCTGCCCACCCACACCGTGTCCGGCACCGTCACCGACGCGTCCGGCCACGGCTGGCCGCTGGCCGCGGCGATCACCGTCGACGGCTACCCGGGCGGCGCGGTCCGCACCGACCCGGCCACCGGCCGGTACACCGTCCGGCTGCCGGACGACGGGACGTACACGCTGCACGTCTCGTCGACGCTGCCCGGCTACAAGGCGGCGGACGGGAGCGTCGCGGTGGGCACCCGCGACGTCCGCCACGACGTGGCGCTCCCGGTGGACGCGACCGTCTGCACCGCGCCCGGCTACCGCTTCGGCTACGACGGCACCACGACCGGCTTCGAGGGCTGGGCCGGCGCCACGCCGCAGGACGGCTGGACGGTCACCGACGACAGCGGCTCCGGGGTCACCTGGCGCTTCGACGACCCGGGCGGCTACGGCAACGACACGGGCGGCACCGGCCAGTTCGCCGAGGTCGACTCCCGCAACGGCGGCACCTCCACACACGAGACGACCGCTCTCGTATCGCCGCGGCTCGACCTGAGCGGCGACGCCACGCCGATCGTCTCCTTCGCCAACTCCTTCATGTCGCCCCTGTACAACTCCAACGCCTACGTCGAGGTCAGCGTCGACGGCGGCCAGTCCTGGAGCTCCGTCTGGCACATGTCCCGCACGATCGCCACCGGCCCCGAGGTCGTCGCGCTCCCGCAGGCCGCCGGCAAGAGCGACGTGCGGATCCGGTTCCGCTACGACGCGGTCCACTCCTGGTTCTGGAAGGTCGACGACGTCTTCGTCGGCGACCGCTCCTGCGACGCCACCGCCGGCGGTCTCGTGACCGGTACCGTCACCGACGGCAACACCGGCACGGCGCTTTCCGGCGCGACCGTGAGCGTCGCCGGCACCCCGGCGGCCACCACGGCCGGCGGCGGCTACGAGCTGTTCGCGCCCGCCTCGGCGGCCGACGGCTCCGGCCGCACCACGCTGGGCGTCACCGACGGCGCCTACACCGCCGCGACCGCGACGACCGCCGTCGCCCGCGACGGGGTCACGGTCAAGGACTGGCGGCTGGGCGCCGGCCGGATCAGCGTCTCCGGCGGCCCGTTGCAGGTGACCCAGCAGCCCGGCCGGTCCACGACCAGGACGGTGACGCTGCGCAACACCGGCACCGCCCCCGTCCACGTCGTCCTCGACGGGCAGGACGGCTCGTTCACGCCCGACTCGCACCCCGGCGCCTCGGGGACGGCCGGCAGCGGCGCCCCGGTCCGGCACTCCGGCGGCGACTTCACCCGCGGCTCGCTGGTCGCCGGCAGGACCCAGGGTGCCGCGGCGGCCGCGGGCTCGACCGCTACGGCCGGCGCCAGCACCGTGCCGGGCGGCACGGCGTGGACGACCGCCGACGCCCTGCCGGGACCGGTGATGGACAGCGGCTCGGTCACGCTCGACGGCAAGGTGTACTCCTTCGGCGGCACCGACGGCGGCAGCCTGCTGTTCCAGGCCCTGGTCCACGACCCGGCCGCCGGCGGCTGGCAGCGGCTGGCGAACATGCCGCAGGGGCTGGAGAAGCCGGGCGTGGAGGCGGTCGACGGCCGGATCTACGTCGTCGGCGGCTGGGACGGCACCGGCAGCGCCTCGGCCGCGGTCCACCGCTACGACCCGCAGCACGACACGTGGTCCTCGGTCGCGCCGCTCCCGTCGGGGGTCGTCGCCGGCGGCACGGCGGTGCTCGGCGGCCGGCTGTACGTGGTCGCCGGCTGCGGCGGCAACTGCGTCCCGGCGTCGCAGGCGACCTACGTCTACGACCCGCGGGCCGACACGTGGAGCCGCGTAGCGGACTACCCGGTCACCGACGCGTGGCTGGCCTGCGCGGGCATCGGCGGCCAGGTCGTCTGCGCGGGCGGCACCGATCCGGTCAGCGGCGCGGAGTCGGTGGCGACCTACGCCTTCGACCCGGTCGCGGGTACTTGGACCGCGCGGGCCGACCTGCCCTACCCGAACTGGGCGATGGCCGCCGCCTCCTCCGGCGGGCGGCTGCAGGTGGTCGGCGGTGTGACCGACGGCCAACTGACCAACCAGGCCGAGGAGTACGACCCGGCCACCGACTCCTGGTCGGTCCTCCCGGCGGCGAACACGCTGGCGTACCGCGGCAGCGGCGCTTGCGGGCTGTACGTCGTCGGTGGCGCGGACGGCGCGAACGCGCCGCTCACCGGCGTCGAGCAGCTGCCCGGATACGGCGACTGCGGAAGTTCGGGCGCCGCTGCCTGGCTGTCGGCCCCGCACGGCGTCACGGTCGCCCCGGGCGCCGCGGTGACGGTGCGGGTCACGTTCGACGCGGCCCGGGCCGACCAGGCCGGCACCTACACGAGCGGGCTGACCGTGGGCACGGACTCGCCGTACGCCGTGCCGGCGCTCGCCGCGACGATGAGGGTGGTCGCCGCCGGCTGACCGCCGCCGGCCGGTCCTCGGGACCGGCCGGCCCGGCACCGCTGGAGGGGCTCCCGGGACACTGCGCCCGGGAGCCCCTCCGGCTCTCCGCGCCTGCGCGGCCGTGCGGTGTGCACGACGGGGCGGCGCACCCACGGGGCCGGGAGGGGCGGCGCGGCGTCCCTCCCGGCCGGCGGGTCAGGACGGGGGCAGCTCGGCGCGGACCGTGCGGGCCGCGGCCACCAGGTTCTCCAGGGAGGCGCGGGTCTCCGCCCAGCCCCGGGTCTTCAGGCCGCAGTCCGGGTTGACCCACAGCCGCTCGGCGGGGATGGCCTCGAGTCCCTTGCGCAGCAGGTCCGCCGCCTCACCGGCGCCGGGCACCCGGGGCGAGTGGATGTCGTAGACCCCGGGCCCGGCCTCCCGCGGGTAGCCGTGCGCGGCGAGCTCACCGGCCACCTGCATGTGGGAGCGTGCCGCCTCCAGGCTGATGACGTCGGCGTCCAGGTCGTCGATGGCTTCCACGATGTCGCCGAACTCGGCGTAGCACATGTGGGTGTGGACCTGCGTCTCCGGACGGACCCCGGACGTGGCGAGCCGGAACGCCTCGGTGGCCCACGCCAGGTACGCCGGCCGGTCGGCGGCCCGCAGCGGCAGCGTCTCGCGCAGCGCCGGCTCGTCCACCTGGATCACCGAGGTCCCGGCCGCCTCCAGGTCGGCCACCTCATCGCGCAGCGCCAGCGCGACCTGCCGCGCGGTGTCGCCGAGCGGCTGGTCGTCGCGGACGAAGGACCAGGCCAGCATGGTGACCGGGCCGGTGAGCATGCCCTTGACCGGGCGGCCGGTGAGGGACTGCGCGTAGGAGGTCCAGCGCACGGTCATCGGGCCGGGCCGCGCGACGTCGCCGGCCAGGATCGGCGGGCGCACGTACCGGGTGCCGTACGACTGGACCCAGCCGTGCCGGGTCGCGAGGTAGCCGGTGAGCTGCTCGGCGAAGTACTGGACCATGTCGTTGCGTTCGGGCTCGCCGTGCACGAGCACGTCGAGGCCGGTCCTCTCCTGGAAGGAGATCACGTCCTGGATCTCCTTCCTGATGCGCTCCTCGTAGCCCGCGGTGTCGATCCGGCGGGCCCGCAGATCGGCGCGGGCGGCGCGCAGTTCGGCGGTCTGCGGGAAGGAGCCGATGGTGGTGGTGGGCAGCGCCGGCAGGCCCAGCCGCTCCCGCTGGGCCGCGGCCCGCCGCTCGTACGGCTGCGGGCGGCGCGTCTCGGCCCCGGTGACGGCCTCGGCGCGGGCCCGCACGGCCGGGTCGCGGGTCAGGGGGGAGGTGGCGCGGGCGGACAGTGCGGCCCGGTTGGCGGCCAGTTCGGCGGCGATGGCGTCGGTGCCCTGGGCCAGGCCCCTTTCGAGCGTGGTGATCTCGGCGGTCTTCTGCCGGGCGAAGGACAGCCAGCGCAGGATCTGCGGGTCGATGTCGCGTTCGGCCGCCGCGTCCAGCGGCACGTGCAGCAGCGAGCAGGAGGCGGCGACGTCGACGCGGTCGGCCAGCCCGAGCAGCGTGCCCAGGGTGGACAGCGCCTTCTCCAGGTCCGCGACCCAGATGTTGCGCCCGTTCACCACCCCGGCGACCAGCCGCTTGCCGGGCAGCCCGCCGGCCGCGGCGAGCGCGTCGAGGTTGCCGGCCGCGGACCCGGTGAAGTCCAGGGCCAGTCCCTCGACCGGTGCCGCGGCCAGGAGCGGCAGGGCGTCGCCCAGCCGGTCGAAGTACGAGGCGACCAGCAGCTTCGGACGGTCGGTCAGCGTGCCCAGCACCTGGTAGGCCCGTTCCGCGGCGGCGAGTTCGGCGGGCGTGCGGTCCTGGACCAGGGCGGGCTCGTCGAGTTGCACCCACGGCGCCCCGGCGGCCCGCAGGTCGGCGAGCACGTCGGCGTAGACCGGCAGCAGGCGGTCCAGCAGGGTCAGCGGCTCGAAGCCGGCCGGCGCGCCCGGCGCCGGCTTGGACAGGAGCAGGTAGGTGACGGGGCCGACGAGGACCGGCCGGGGGTCGAGTCCCAGCGCCAGCGCCTCGCGGACCTCGCCCGCCTGCTTGGCCGGGTCCGCGGAGAAGACCGTGTCAGGCCCCAACTCGGGCACCAGGTAGTGGTAGTTGGTGTCGAACCACTTGGTCATCTCCAGCGGCGGCACGTCCTGCGTGCCGCGGGCCATGGCGAAGTAGCCGTCGAGCGGGTCGGCGGCGACCGCGTCGCGGTGGCGGTCGGGGATCGCGCCGACCATCACGGTGGTGTCCAGCACGTGGTCGTAGTACGAGAAGTCGCCGGTCGGCACCTCCTGGATGCCGGCCTCGGCGAGCCGGCGCCAGGTGGCCCGGCGCAGTTCGGCGGCGGTCGAGCGCAGGGCGTCCGCGCTGACGCGGCCCTTCCAGTAGCCCTCGATCGCCTTCTTCAGCTCCCGCCGGGGGCCCTGGCGGGGGTAGCCGTACACGGTGGCCCGTGCTGCCGCGGCTGCGGGCTTGGTCGTCACGGAGATCTCCTTCGCGAGATGGATCCCTGAGGTCCCGATGGCGGGACGAGAGCGCGAAGGGATGGCGGCACGAGCGATGCGGGCGTGCGCGCCACGCCGGACTGCTGGTGCTTCGTACGCCGACCCGCCCTCGAGGTCACCGGGACTCCGCGGGCGCACCGGGCGCACACGGGCAGGTGGCAGGTCTTCGGACTCGCGGGCACGTCCTCGTCGAGGACACCTACTGGCCGTCGCTTCCCGGGCCATTGCGGCCCAGTGCGTATGACGGCGGTCGTTCCCGCTCACCGCTGCGGGGCAGTCCCGGATTCCCACCGGGTTCCCTCTTGCGACACACCCGCCTGGCCGGCGGGCGTGAACCAGCTGCCCTTCCAGCCTAGGACCGCGCCCCCGCCGCCGTCCGGCGACGTCCACGATCCGGGACGGTGACGCCCCTCACCCGGTGAGGCCGCGGGCACGGCCGGCGGCGGTTCGGGCGCGCGTGCCCCGCCGTCGTGGCGCGGCGCGCGCCGCCGCCCGGGGCACGGCTCGCCCCGGGCGGAATCCGCAGTTCGCAGCGGTCGCAGACCTACGATGGGGGGATGCGGGTGCTTGTCGTCGAGGACGACCCGGGAATCGCCGATCTGATGGTCCGTGGCCTGGAGCGGGCCGGGTACGACACCGCCGCGGCGGCCTCGGGTCAGCAGGCGCTCCTGGCGTCGCCCGACCCCGATGTGGTGCTGCTGGACCTGGGACTGCCCGACATGGACGGCGTCGAGGTGTGCCGGACGCTGCGCGGCCGGTCCGACATGGCGATCATCGTGGTGACCGCGCGCGGCGAGGAGGGCGACCGGGTGGCCGCGCTGGACGAGGGCGCCGACGACTACCTGGTCAAGCCGTTCGGCCTGGCCGAGCTGCTGGCCAGGATCCGCGCGGTGCTGCGGCGGGTGCGGCCGGCCGAGCCCGAGGTGCTGCACCACGGCGACCTCACCGTGGACCTGCGGACCCGCACGGTGACCGTCGGCGGGCGCGAGGTGGCGCTGACCCCGAAGGAGTTCGACATCCTCGAGGCGCTCGCCGTGGACCCGGGCCGGGTGGTGACGCGGCAGGAGATCCTGGAACGGGCCTGGGACACCCACTGGTACGGGCCGACGAAAGTGCTGGACGTGCACGTGGCGGGCCTGCGCCGGAAACTGCGCAGGCCCGGTCTGGTGGAGACGGTGTACGGCAGGGGGTTCCGGCTCGGCACCCCGGACCCGCGGGCCGATCCCCCCGACGTGCCATGACCCGGCGCATCGCCCTTGCGGTCATGTCCCTGGTCACCGTGCTGCTGGTGCTCACCGTCGTGCCCCTGGGGCTGTCGCTCGCCGACCGCGAGCGCGCGTCCTTCCGCCAGAGCACCGAGGACGCCGATCGCGCGCTGGCCGCCGCCGCCGAGGAGCACCTGTCCGACCACGGCAGCGCGGCGTCGCTGCGGCGCATGCTGGTCCGGGGCACCGAGCCGGGCGCCTGCGCCGCCGTCTTCGACGCGGCCGGGCGCGAGGTGGCGTCCACGCCGTGCCCGCAGCAGAGCGCCGCTCAGTTCGCGGAGACCCGCGAGCAGTGGGCGGCCATGGCCCGCAGCGTGCTCGCCCACGCGGGGACGGTCACCCGCACGCAGGACGACCGGCTGGCCGTCGCGGTGCCGGTCGGCGAGACGTCCTCGCCGGTGGGCGTCTCGGTGCTGTCCCGGTCGGCCGATCCCACGAACGACCGGATCGCGGAGATGTGGGCGCGGCTGGCCGGCATCGGCGTCGGCGGCCTGGTCGCCGGGGCCCTGCTGGCCGTCGTCCTGGCGCGGTGGGTCGGCCGGCCGCTGCGGTCCGTGGACAGCGCGGCGCGCGAGCTGGGCGAGGGCAGGCTGGACGTCCGTGCGGACGGCGGGCAGGGCCCGGTCGAGGTGCGCAGGCTCGCGTCCACCTTCAACACCATGGCGGCCCGTATGGAGACCCTGATCCACGGGCATCGCGCGGTGATCGCCGACGTCTCGCACCAGCTGAGGACACCGCTCACCGCGCTGCGGCTCCGGCTCGACATGCTCGCCACCGAGACCCCCGGCGACGAGCTGACGGCCACCGAGCTCGCCGCCGCGCAGCAGGAGATCACCCGGCTCTCGCGCCTGGTCGACGGGCTGCTGGCGGTGGCCCGCGCGGAGAACGCCGTGCCGCGGCCGGTCGCCGTGCGGGTGGACGAGGTGGTCGAGGACCGGCTCGCGGCCTGGACCCCGGTGGCGCAGGAGCGGCAGGTCCGGCTCACGGCCCGCTGCCGTCCCGGGCTGACCGCCCGGCTCGGCGCCGGCGATCTGGAGCAGGTGCTCGACAACCTGCTGGCCAACGCCCTGGACGCGGTCGGGGAAGGCGCGACGGTGCGTGTCGAGGGCCGGGCCCGGCAGGGCCGGGTGCTCCTCACCGTCGCCGACGACGGGCCGGGGATGAGCGCCGCGGCACAGGAGACGGCGTTCCACCGCTTCAGCAGTCCCCAGGCGTCGGGGACCGGGCTGGGGCTGGCCATCGTGCACCGGCTGCTCACCGCGAACGGGGGGTCGGTGCGGCTCGAGGACACCCCGGGCGGAGGTGTGACCGTCGTCATGGAACTCCCGCTCGCATAACGTCCGACGTGGGATTTCGGACGATTTGCCGAGTTCGGTGGGAGTGGCCTTAACCAGTTCTGAGGACTCCCTGAACAGGTTCCCGACGACGCGGACGGCAGGCTGGTGGGCATACCCCGTCGTCCGCCGTGAGGAGATCCGCACCATGCGCCACCGTCGCCACCGCTCCCCGCTCCCCCAGGGCAACGCCGACCTGTCGGTCGAGGAGGCGGCGCGCCGGCGGGACCGCGGACGGATCCGGGTCCGGACGACGACGATGTGGGCCGTGGCGGCGGCCGTCGTGGGTACCGCGGCGCTCGGCGCGGGGTACGCGCAGGCGATCCCCGGCGGCTCCGGGACGCATCCCTCCCCCGCGCAGACGCCGGCCGGCACGCCGTCCGGCGGCACCGCCACCACGCCCGCGGCCACTCCGTCCGGCGGCGCGGGTTCCGCTCCGGCCGCGACGCCGTCCGGCGGTGCCACCACGGCCCCGGCCTCCCCGACCCATCCGCCGGCGCAGGCGCCGCACACCGCGACGACGCCCGCCCGGCCGAGCCGGCCCGCGGCCAAGCCCGCCAAGCCGGCGGCACCCGCGCCCCGCCCGGCCCAGCCGGCGAAGCCCCAGCCCGCCAAGCCCAAGCCCTCCACCGGTCTGCGCCCGCCCGCCCAGGCCCCGGCCCCGACGACGCAGCCTCCGCAGACCACGACGGGAGGATCATGACCTCCACCCCCCGGCTCTCCGGCCGGACCGGTGCGACCGACCGCGTCTCGTTCCCCGCCCTCGGCACCACGGCGGAACTGCTCACCACCGACGCCTCCCGCACGGGCATCGCCCTGACCGTCCTGCACTCGGAACTCGCCGCCATCGACGCCGCGTGCAGCCGGTTCCGGGGCGACTCCGAACTCGCGCGCGTGAACGCCTCGGCGGGGACGGGCCGTCCGGTGCCGGTCGGCGCGCTGCTGGCCGAGGCGATCGAGGTCGCGATGCGCGCCGCGCGCGTCACCGGCGGGGCGGTCGACCCCACGGTGGGACCGGCCGCGGTCGCGCTGGGCTACGACGTGACGTTCACCCGGATCGCCAGGACCGGCCCGGCGCCGCGGCTCCGCCCGGCGCAGGGATGGCGGTCGATCGCCTGGGATCCCGAGCTGCGCCTGGTGCGCCTGCCCGCGGGAGCGGCGCTGGACCTGGGCGCCACGGCCAAGGCGCTCGCCGCCGACCGGGCCGCCCGCGCGGCGGCCGCCGCGGCGGGCTGCGGGGTGCTGGTCAACCTCGGCGGCGACGTGTCCACCGCGGGCCCGGCACCGGACGGCGGCTGGCGCATCGCGGTCGCCGACGACCACGCGGGACCCGCAGGACCGCACACCCCCGTCGTCACCGTGCGCAGCGGCGGCCTCGCCACCTCGGGCACGGCCGTACGCACCTGGGAGCGCGGCGGGCGCACCGTCCACCACATCGTCGACCCGGCCACCGGGGACAGCGCCCCCGCGGTGTGGCGCACGGTGAGCGTGGCCGCCGCCGACTGCGTCGACGCCAACACCGCCAGCACGGCGGCGATCGTCCTCGGCGAGGGCGCCCTGGACTGGCTGCGCGAGACCGGGCTGCCGGCCCGGCTCGCCGGCGTCGACGGGGCGGTCGCCTACCTCAACGGCTGGCCGCTGGAGCAGCGGCAGGAAGCGGAGCGGAAGCCGGACGTCCTGGAGGGCACCTGAGATGAGCGCAGCCCACTCGGCCGTCGTCCTCGCGTCGTCGGGCCCGAGCCCGCTGTGGTACGCCACGCGGGCCGCCGGAACCGTCTCGCTCGTGCTGCTGACGCTGACCGTCGTGGTCGGCGTGCTGTCGGCCGGACGCTACGCGCCCCGCAACATCGGCAGGTTCGAGGTCTCCGCACTCCACCGCAACCTGTCGCTGATGACGCTGGTCTTCCTGGCCCTGCACATCGTCACCGCGATCGCCGACAGCTTCACCCACATCGGCTGGACGGCCGCCGTCGTCCCGCTGACCTCGTCGTACCGGCCGCTGTGGGTGGGCCTGGGCGCGGTCGCCGTGGACCTGCTGCTGGCCGTGGCGGTCACCAGCGCGTTCCGGCAGCGGATCGGGCAGCGGACGTGGAAGGCGGTGCACTGGGCGGCGTACGCGTCGTGGCCGGTCGCCCTCTTCCACGCGGCGGGCACCGGCACCGACACCCGCCTCACCCCGCAACTGGTGCTGTACGCGGCCTGCATGGCGGCCGTGCTGGGCGCCGTCTGGTGGCGGCTGGTGCGGGCCGGGCGGCACAGCCGCCGGATCCGCTGGTGGGCGGTGCCCGCCACCGGGATCGTCCCGGTCCTGCTCGCCGTGTTCCTGGCCACCGGGCCGCTGCAGCCCGGCTGGTCCCACCGCGCCGCCGCCACGTTCCCGTCCGCCCCGGCCGCCACCTCGACGGCCACCACCCCGGGCGCGGCCGCCGCGCCGCCGCCGTCCGCATCCCCTGCCCCACAAGGAGGGTCCGCCGCGTGAATCCCGAGGCCACCACCGCGCTCGCCGCACCGGAGATGCCGGTCCCCCACGGCGTGCGCCTGCTCGGCGGCTGGTACGCCACCGGCCGCCCCGCCGGCCTGAGCGACCACCTCGACCGCCACGGGCCCGCCCCCACCGGCCGGGCCGGCGGCGCGCTGGCGGACGACGTCGAGCGGGCCGGGCTGACCGGCCGGGGCGGCGGCGCATTCCCCACCGGGCGTAAGCTGCGCACGGTCGCCGGGCAGCGCGGCCCCGCGGTCGTCGTCGCCAACGGCATGGAGAGCGAGCCGGCCAGCCGGAAGGACGAGACGCTGCTCGCGCTCGCCCCGCACCTGGTGCTGGACGGCGCGGTGCTGGCCGCCTCCGCGACCGGCGCCGGCACGGTGCACCTGTGCCTGCCCCGCACCAGGGCGGAGCAGGCCGAGGGCCTGGTCCGGGCCGTCGAGGAGCGGCGGCGGGCCGGGCTGGATCCGGCCGAGGTCCGCGTCCACACCCTGCCCCACCACTTCGTCTCCAGCGAGGAGACGTCCCTGGTCAGCTGGCTCAACGGCGGCGGGGCGCGGCCCGCGCCCACCCCGCCGCGCCCGTTCGAGAGGGGGGTCGGCAAGCGGCCCACCTTCATCGCCAACGTCGAGACGCTGGCCCATGTGGCGCTCATCGCCCGCCACGGACCCGGGTGGTTCCGGGAGCTGGGCAGCGAGTCGGCGCCCGGCACCACGCTGGTGACGCTCTCCGGTGCGGTCCGCAATCCGGGCGTGTACGAGGTCCCGATGGGCGGCTCGGCGCGGCAGGCGCTCGCCGCCGCCGGCGGGCCCACGCGGCGGCTCGGCGCGGTGCTCGCCGGCGGCTTCTTCGGCAGCTGGCTGCCGGTCCCGCTGGACCCGGTGGCCCAGTCCCGGGGCGCGGGCGTCCTCGTGGCCCTGCCCGAGGACGCCTGTGGCCTGTCCGAGACGGCCGGGGTGCTGGCCTATCTCGGGGCGCAGAGCGCCGGCCAGTGCGGGCCGTGCAGGTTCGGCGTGCCCTCGGTCGCCGAGGACTTCGCCGAACTGGCGTGGGGGCGGCCCGGCCCCGACCTCATGGAGCGGCTCGACCGCAGGCTCGGGCTGCTGCCCGGCCGGGGGGCCTGCCGCCACCCCGACGGTGCCGCCCGGCTGGCCGCCTCGGCGCTGCGGGCCTTCGCCGGCGACGTCGACCGCCACCTGCGGTACGGGCCGTGCGCCCACGCCGGCGACGCGCCGGTGCTGCCCGTCCCGGCGGGTCGTGCCGTGGCCGCGGAGGAGGGCTGGCGATGACCGCGGACCACGAGCTGACCGTCGACTTCGCCGCGTGCGACGGCCACGGCCTGTGCGCCGAGCTGCTGCCGGAGCGCATCGGCCTGGACGAGTGGGGCTACCCCGTGGTGCGGGACCCCGTCGTGCCCGGCCCGCTGCTCGCCCACGCCCGGCGGGCGGTCGCCGCCTGCCCGGTGCTGGCGCTGCGGCTGCGGCCCGCCGACCGCGGCGACCGGGAGCAGCTGGCGTCGGACCGGACCCCCTCCGGCCGGTCCGCCGGGTAGGCCGCGTCCGCGGAGGGCCCTGCGGGCTGCCGCCGTCCGGCTGACCGGGCGGGTGCGACCCGTTGGCTGCACCCGAACCGGCAGATCTCGCTCATATGGTGACGGGTGGAAGCCAGGCACCCGCACGGGCTCGTCCGTGCCGCCCGCGTCCCCGAACACCAGCATCCGAGAGGGAGACCGATGTCCGCAGCCGCGTCCCACACCACCCATGAGGACCACCCGCACGTCCACGGCGAGGGCTGCGGCCATGTGGCCGTGCCGCACGGCGACCACGTCGACTACGTCCACGACAGTCACTTGCACCGCGCCCATGACGGCCATGTCGACGAGTGCTCCACCGCCGGGCACACCACGCACGCCGACCACGCGCACCAGCACGGCGCCGGCTGCGGCCACGTCGCGGTCCCGCACGGCGACCACGTCGACTACGTCCACGACGGCCACCGCCACGCCGGCCACGAGGGCCACTGGGACGACCACTGAGGTGCGGCCCCGTAACGCGGGCCGTCCGGCGACGGGATCCCGTCGCCTGCCATGACCGAGGCTTCGGGCGATCCGGCCCCGACTCCGGGCGTGCACGCGGCCGGCGAGCCGGTGCGTGTGCGCGCGGCGTCATCTCGGGCCGGGCCGATCCCCGGCGTCGTCGGGTTCGCCGGGTTCCCTGCCCTCGCCGGGACCCGTCCCGTCGGCGGGGCCGCCTGCCCCGGCGGTGTGGGCCGGCATGAGGAGACGGGGGTCGAGCAGCGGCCCGAGGTGGTGGAGCTTGTCGGGGTTGATGATCGACCGGACGGTCTGGACGCGGCCGTCGACGACGTCCAGCGCGAGCACATTGAGGAGCCTGCCCTCGGGGTCGCGCACCGCCGCCCCCGGCTGGCCGTTGACCGAGGCCGGCTGCACGCGGAGGTCGAAGCGCCGGATCAGGTCGGAGACGACGCCCATCAGCCGGACCACACGGGTGCGGCCGTGGATCGGGCGCGGCATCGAGGGGCCGACGCCTCCCCCGTCGCCGTAGAGCACCGCGTCCTCGGTGAGCAGGTCGACGAGCGCGTCGAGGTCTCCCCCGTCGACCGCGGCGAAGAACATCCCGGCGACCCGGTCACGCTGCTCGCGGGAGACCTCGAAGCGCGGCGCGCGGCTCGCGAGGTGGTTCCTGGCCCGCCGCAGGAGCTGGCGGCAGTTCACCTCGCTCTTGCCCACGATGGCGGCGACCTCGGCGTAGTCGTACTGGAAGACCTCGCGGAGCAGGAACACCGCGCGCTCGACCGGGGAGAGCGACTCCAGCAGCACCATGAACGCCAGGGACAGCGACTCGTACCTCTCGGCCCGGCCCTCGACGTCGTCCTCGGGCCGGGACAGCAGCGGTTCCGGCATCCACGGCCCGACGTAGACCTCGCGGTTGTGGCGCGCGGACCGCAGGTGGTCGATGCTCAGCCGGGTGGTCGTCGTGGTGAGGTAGGCGCGGTGCGATCTCACCTCCACGCCCCGGGCGTGGGCACGCTGGTAGTGCAGGAAGGTCTCGGACACGATGTCCTCGGCCTCCGCCACGCTGCCGGTCATGCGGTACGCGAGGGAGAACAGCAGCGGCCGGAACTGCCGGTAGACGGCGTCGTCCTCTGATTCCATTCCCGTGCTCCAGCCGCTCAGGCGCTCTGGCGTGCCGCGGCGGGGATCGCCGCCGTCCCAGCATCGGCCACGTGCCGCCGCCGTGCGAGTGCCGGGCCGGCGTGGCCGAACACCAGCCGGGCGCTGTTGAGCACGGCGTTCTTGTAGGTGATCGCCTTGCGGCCGGTGAGGATGCGCGGTATCGGCGAGCCGTCGGCGTCGAGGAACTGCACCACGCCGTGGCGGCGGCCGAGGCTGATGCACTCGTGGATGTACCGGAACCTGAGGGGGCCGGTCTCGCGGCCGGTCAGCCGGGCGGCCACCACGTCGGCGACCTTCGGACCGGTGAAGCCGCCGGTGCGGCATCCCATGGCGAACTCCTCGCCCCAGGAGCCGGCCACGGCGGCGGCGTCCCCGATGACGTAGACGTCCGGGTGCGACAGCGACTGCATCCTGGCGTCGACGCGCGCCCGCCCCTGGGCGGTCACGGCCAGCCCGGACTCGCGGGCCAGGGCGGGGACGCCGAAGCCGCCCGCCCAGAAGCCGACGCCGAAGGGGATCCGCCGTCCCTGCTCCAGCACGAGCTCCCCGGACCGGACTTCACGGACGCGGGCACCGCAGGTCACGTCGATCCGCAGCTCGTCGAGCACGTGGTGCAGATGGCGCCGGGCCTTGCCGGACAGCCAGTGCCCGGGCTCGGTGCTGCTGACGAGCCGCACGTCCAGTTCGGGCAGCGACTCGGCCACCTCGGTGGCGGTCTCGATACCGGTCAGGCCGCCGCCGCAGACGACGACGGTGGCCGAAGGTTCCAGGCCGCGGAGGGCGTTGGACGCCAGGGCCGCGCCGTCGAGCGTGTCCAGGGTGAGGGCGTGCTCGCGGACCCCCGGCACGGTGCCGACGTCGGTGCGGCTGCCGAGCGCGTAGACCAGGATGTCGTAGGGGTGGTGCCGCAGCCCGCCGTCCTCCTCGACGGCGACCGCATGGGCGTCCACGTCGATCGACCGCACCCACCCGCGGACGAACCGCACCCCGCTCCCGTCGAGGTACGACCGCAGCGGGACGACCTTCACGTCCTGGCCCATCGCGATCTGGTGGAGCCGGGGCCGCTCCACGAAGTCCGCTGTCCCATTGACCAGCGTGACCTCCACCTCGCCTGGGAGGACCTGCCGGGCGATCCGCTTGGCCGCCGGCAGACCGGCATACCCTGCGCCGAGCACGAGCACGCGAGACGACACGATGAGCTCCGTTCCTTCGATCCCGATACCCGCCGTATCCGCGGGTGCCCTCTCAGACGGGCGACCCCCGCACCCTGTGACAGCTGTCATGCCGAAGAGGTGCCGCCAGGCACTGCAGGCGCGGGCGGCGGTCCTCGTAGGCTCCGCCGTATGGTCGGATCACGCAGAGCGGGACGGGACGACGTCTGGGAGGGCGTGGTCACCGGGAAGTCCCGGGGGATGCTCGACGGCTCGACGATGTACCACTTCGTCGAGGTCCGGCTCGCGGACGGCGGATCCGCGAGGTTCCGGATCAGGCGCCGGCTGTGGAAGGAGATCGCGGTCGGCGACCGGATCGTCAAACGGGCGGACGCCGACCCGGCCAGGGGATAGCGGTGGCGCCGGGCCGGTCGCAGGCGGAGCGTGGAGTGGGGGGGCAGTCAGCCGAGCGGGGGGCATCCAGCCGCCGCGTCGCGTGACCGGCGGGACACGCAGGGAAGTGAACACGATGGCTTCGCGTCAGACGGAGCGGCGCCCGCGCTGGTGGCCGCCGTTCTCGGAGTGGTTCGAGGACCTCCCCCTCGACCTTCGGCCGGGAAGCGAGCACATGATCCGCGTCGAGGAGAGCCGGGAGGAGGGCGCCTACATGGTCAAGGCCGAGCTCCCGGGGATCGACCCGGACACGGACCTCGACGTCACGGTCGAGGACGGCCTGCTGACCGTGCACGCCGAGCGCAGCGAGGAGCAGGCGGACAAGCAGCGGTCCGAGTTCCGCTACGGCTCCTTCACCCGCAGCGTGCAGTTGCCGACGGGTGTCGACGAGGACGACATCACCGCGAGCTACGACAGCGGCGTGCTGACCGTGAAGGCGCCGATGCAGCCGGTGGCCCGGTCGGAACCGCACCGCATCGCGGTCACCAGGAAGTCCTGACCGCGGCACGGCGGTCCGCGCGGTGCGCCGCCCGCGCCGCCGATCGCGCGCAGGATTGAGGTGTGCCCCGGCATCCCGTGCCCCACGACATCGGAGGCGGGCAGCCCAGCGGCGACGGCCCGGCACGGCGGGCCTGGCTCCCGTCGCAGTGGCCGCGCCGCGCCTGGTGGCTCGTCGCCGCGACGGTCATGGCCGCGGTGGCCGCCGTGGCCGTGGCGCGCAGGCACGAAGTCGCGGGTGCCGTACGGCTGGTCACCCATGTCGACCCGCTGCTGCTGGCCGCCGGCGCCGCGTGCCAGGCGGCGTCGCTGCTGTGCTTCGCCGGGGTGTGGCGCTGGCTGCTGCACGCGGGCGGCGCGCGGTGGCCGCTGCACCGGGTCGCGGGCGTGACCCTGGGCTCCACCGCGGTCTCCGGCGCCCTGCCCGGCGGTGCCGTGCTGGCCACCGCGTGGGCCTACCGGCAGCTGCGGCGCCGCGCGGTCGATCCCACCCTGGCGGCCGCGATCCTGGCGGTCGCGGGGGCGCTGTCGGCACTCGGCCTCGGCGTGCTCGGCGCCATCGCCCTGCTGGCCTCCGGGCCGGCCGCCCGGGGGGTGCTGGTGCGGGCGGTCGTGGTGCTGGTGATCGTCCTGGCGATGGCCGCGGCCGGCCTGGCCCTGGTCCGGTGGTCGACCACGGTCCGGCGGATCGTGCGGGGGGTCTGGGCCCGCGGCGCCCGCCGCTACGGGTGGACGCGCAACGTCAGGACGGCCGTGGTGAGGGTCGCCGCGCAGGCATGGCACCTCCAGCCGGGGGTCCGCCACTGGATCTCCCCGGCGCTGCAGGCGTTCCTCAACTGGGGGTTCGACCTGGCCTGCCTGGTCCTGTGCATGCGGGCGCTGCACGTCGCGGTGCCCTGGCCCGGCGTGCTCGCCGCGTACGTCCTCACCCAGATCCCGGCGAGCCTGCGGCTGACGCCCGGCAACCTCGGTCTCTTCGAGGCCGGGCTGTCCGCCCTGCTGGCCGCCTACGGGGTGCCGGCACGCCAGGCGCTCGCGGCCGCGCTGCTGTACCGGGCCGTCAGCTTCTGGGCGGTCCAGCCGATCGGCTGGGCCTGCTGCGCGACCGTGACGCTGCACGGCAGGCGCGGCGAGAACGCGCAGCCCCCGGCCGGCACCGGTCCGTCCGCCGGGCCGGATCGGTGACGTCGCCTCCCGGCACCGCGCAGGGCGGCGGCCCTCAGTCGGACAGCCGGCCGACCCAGACGTCGGCGTGCCGGCTGCACGAGGTGGTGAGCGCCGTGCCGTCGGGCCGGGTGACGGCGTGCGTCGCGGGCTCGGGGCAGGACGCGCACCTCAGGTGCGGGTCGCGGTTGTGCCCCACGCGCGCGGCGCCGCCGCGTGCCGCGTGTCCTGTCGCCTCTGGGCCGGCATGGGTCATCTCGGTCCTTCCTTTGCCTCGGACGGGCTGTCGCGTCGGACGGACTGGGCGAGGTGCGCTGCACGCGTGCGGGGTGTGCGGCGCCATGTCTGCACGGCACCATGTTTGCATTATGCAATGCAGACTGTTGCCCTGTGCAAAAGAACGCGGACATCTCCACCGGCAGTGCAGCAAGACGCGTGCAAGGCGGTAGAAAGGACGGCATGCCCAAGCGCGCACCCGCCGCGGTCGAGCCGCAGGCCACCGGCCAGCCCAGGGTCCCCTATCCTCACGACGAGGTGGCCGACGACGTGGTCACCGCCGTCCTGACCGCCTCCCGCCTCCTGGTATCGGTCTCGGCGCGCTCGCTGGCCGCGGTGGAGGAAACGCTCACCCTGCCCCAGTTCCGGATGCTGGTGGTACTGGAGAGCCGCGGCGCGATGAACATCTCCCGCCTGGGCGAGCATCTGGACGTCATCCCCTCCACGGCCATGCGGATGGTCGACCGCCTCGCGAACGCGGGCATGCTCGACCGCGAGCCCAACGCGGACAACCGCCGCGAGATCCTCATCAGCCTCACCGGCAAGGGCCGGAGCACCGTCCGGCTGGCCACCGAGCGCCGCCGCTCCGAGATCGCCCGCATCGTCGCCGCCATGCCGCGCGGCCAGCGCAGCCGGCTGGTGGAGGCTCTGGAGGCGTTCACCGAGGCCGGCGAGGAACCGCTCGCCGAGCGCCGGCCGTCCACCGACCTCGGCTGGTGACGGCTCCGGCCGCGACCGGCCGCGCCGCGGTGCGCGCCCGGCAGCCGGTCGGCCGTGCGGTATCCGGACGGCGGCGCCGCGGCGGTCGGGGGCGCGGTGCCCGCCGGCCGGCCGGAGAGCAGGGCTGCCAGGACGCTGCCGGTGAAGAGCGCCAGCGGGAGCATCGGCGGGTGCCCGCCCGGGGCGAACCCGCGGGTGGCGAAGAGGAGGAACGCCGGCACGGCCGCGCACAGGCTGCCGGCCATCAGCACCGGCGACCACCGGCCGCCGGGCCCCAGCCCAGCCGGCAGCCGCCGGAGCGGCCACAGCAGGGCGTTCACGAGCAGCACGAGCGGCACGAGCACGGTCACCAGCAGCCCGAGCCAGGCGACACGCAGCACCCACCACTGCCCCGTCCCGATGGCCGGCTGGGGCATGACCCCGGTGGGGTAGAACGCGACGGCCACCAGGGCCACGGGCACCATGTGCCACAGGTAGACGGTCATGACCGTGCGGTTCAGGCCGGACACGGAGCGTGCCCACCGGGGGCGGGAGGCCAGGCGGGTCAGCACGGGCTCCGCCGCCAGCAGCAGTCCGGTCTGGGTGGCGGCAAACGCCAGCAGCGCGATCGACGGCGGCGAGGTGTTGCCCACCTGCCGGCCGGCTCCGATCATGTCGACCGGGAACGGCCCCAAGGTCAGCAGCACGGTGAGGGACAGCAGTCCGGTGCCGGCCAGCAGCAGGCAGCGGCTGCGGGGACGGGTCAGGGAGCCGTCCTGCCAGGCGAAGCCCCACTGGTGCATGGCTCCCCACACCAGCAGGTAGTTGGCGTAGCCCACCACCGGTTCGTGCGCGCCGAGGACGGCGACGTCCACGGCGGCCGCGGTCGCGGCCATCACGAGGGGAACCGCGAGACCCCACCGCCGGTGCGCCGCGAGAGCCAGCGGCGTGAGGGCGATCAACGTCAGGTAGACGGGCAGGAACCACAGGTGCAGCGCGACGAGCCAGCCGATCCGGGCCAGGTCCGCCGGGGCGGCGCCCGCGCTCCGCGCCAGGTCGAGGGTGAGCACGATCGTCCCCACGTACAGGGCGGTCGGCCACATCAGCGTCATCGTGCGCCGGCGCACCCAGTCCGTCCAGGTCTCGCCCTGCTGGTGCCGGCTCGTCCAGGAGCGCGCGTTGACGTACCCGCCGACCAGGAAGAACACCGGCATGACCTGGAGGACCAGGGTCACCCAGCGTGCCCAGCTGATGGACAGCAGCGCGTCCGACCCGGACAGCTGCCCGCCACGGTACGTGACGCTCACCAGCAGCCAGTGCCCGACTACCACCGCACAGATCGCGCACACACGCAGCAGGTCCGCACACCGGTTACGCTCCATCGTCGCTCCTCCTGCCGCCCGCGCCGTTCACGGGCGCCATGGGCGCACGCAGCCGGGAGGACCGCGGATCCGCGGTGGCCCCGATCGCAGGGTGCCATCCGCCGCGGGCCCCGGGGCAAGATGCGCCGGGCAGAGCCAGCAGCTACCTTGCTATGGGGGAAGAACCTGAGCAGTGATGCGTTCCAGCAGGTCAGGCAATGTTTTCGGGGTGGGGTTTCCGTTTGACGGCAGGGGGTCCGACCCCGGGCTCCCGGCCTGCTTCGGGAGGTTCGTCCTATGGTGATGTCACGTACTACCCTCACCACAGCGCTGGCGGCCGCAGCGGTCGCCGTTCCGCTGAGTCTCGGGGGCCTTGCCCCTCAAGCCTACGCTCAGACCGGCTCGCCCTCTCCGAGTCCGACCGGCACCGCCACCACCGCCCCGGGCATCTTCGGGCCCGGCTGCTCGACCCTGCCCAGGACCGGCGCGGGAAGCACGGCCGTGATGGCCAGGCAGCGCCTGGTGACCGCCGCGGCCGGCAACCCGCAGCTGAGCACGCTGGTCGGCTACATCAACCGCGCCAGGATCGTGAACGTGCTCGACACCACGAACAACATCACGCTGTTCGCGCCGACCAACGCGGCCTGGAACAAACTGTCGTCCACGCAGCGGGCCAACCTGCTGAACAATCCGACGCAGCTGAAGAAGGTGCTCAACTACCACGTGGTGAACCAGCACATCACCAAGGCCGAGCTGCCGGGCGGCTCGTTCACCACACGCGAGGGCTCCAAGCTCACCACCTCCGGGTCGGGCACCACCTTCAAGGTCAACAACACCGCCGACATCGTCTGCGGCAACATCCCGACCGCGAACGCGACCGTCTATCTCGTCGACTCCGTCCTGATGCCGCCGAGCTGACCGGAAGTACGGTCAGCTCCCCCGGGCGGCCAGGACGCCCTCACGACGACGCCGCGGCCCCTTCCGCACTGACGGAACGGGCCGCGGCCCGTGCGCCGTCCGCGGTCAGCCGGGCCAGCGCGTCGGTCAGCAGGGCCGGGACCACCGGGTCGGCGGCCAGGTCCGCACCGAACACCTCGGTGACCGCGAGGAGCCGGCCGACGACCTGGCCCGGGGTGGTGCAGCCGCGGACGGCCTCGCGCAGGACCGGGGCGAGCGGGTCGTCCAGCTCGCGCGGGGCGCCGTCGTCGGTGCGGTCGGTCCACACCCAGCGCATCCACGCCGCCACCGCGAACACGGTGCGGCGCGGCTCGACACCTGCCTGCCGGCAGGCGCGGACCGTCGCGAGCAGCCGTTGCGGCAGCTTCTGCGAGCCGTCCATCGCCACCTGCACGGTCGTGTGCCGCAGCGCCGGGTTGGCGAAGCGCCGCAGCAACGCGTCCGCGTATTCCGTCAGGTCCACGCCGTCCGGTGCGTCGAGGGTCGGAATCACCTCCTCGGCCAGCATCCGGTCCACCAGGCCGGCGAAGCCGTCGTCGGCCACGGCCGCGGCGATGCTCGCGTCGCCGGCCAGCGCGCCCAGGTAGGCCAGGGCCGAGTGGGCCCCGTTGAGCATGCGCAGCTTGACCTGCTCGTAGGGGTGGGCGTCGCGTGTGAGCAGGGCACCGGCGCGCTCCCACGCCGGGCGGGGTCCGGCGAAGTCGTCCTCGATCACCCACTGGCGGAACGATTCGGTGACCACGACGCCTTCGTCCAGCACGCCGAGCGCGGCCGCCGCCCGCTCCCGGTCGGCCCGCGTGGTGGCCGGCACGATCCGGTCCACGACGCAGCCCGGGAAGCGGACCCGGGCGCCGATCCACGCGTGCAGCGCGGCCGCCTCGGCGGCCGGCAGCAGGTCGACGAACTCCTCGACCAGGCCGCGCAGGGTGGCGCCGTTGCGCGGGAGGTTGTCGCAGCTGAGCACGGTCATCGGCCCGGCGTCCGCGCGCATCCGGGCCTCGAGTCCGCGGACCAGGAGGCCCAGTGCGGTGCCGGGCGTCCGCTGCGCGGCGTCGGCCCGCACGCGGGGGTCGTCGCCCAGCAGCCGGCCGCTCGCGGGGTCGTGGCAGTAGCCCTTCTCGGTCACCGTCAGCGTGGTCAGGTGCACGTCCGGGTCGGCGATCCGCGCCAGGACGTCGGCCGTCCGGTCGCCGGCGAAGAGCACTTCCCGAACCGCCGCGGACACCCGCACGGACGCCGCCGCGCCGCTGTCGGCGAGCACCGTGTACAGGCCGTCCTGCGGCGCGAGCCGGTCGACCACCGCGGAACTGCGCATGGTCACCCCGCAGATGCCCCACTGCCCGCCGGCCGCGGCGATCGCGTCCTCGGTGTAGGCGGCCTGGTGCGCGCGGTGGAACGCGCCGATGCCGAGGTGGACGACACCGGTCCCCAGGGCGCGCGGATCCACCGTGGGGCGCAGTGCGCGGGGGACTGAGTCGAGGGTGCGCAGGCTGAGCCGGCCGGCCATCTACATCACCGCGCCGAGCTGCCAGGGCGCGAACTCGTTGTCGCCGAAGCCGAGGAGCTCGCTGGCGGTCTGCTCGCCGGAGGCGGCGTCGACCACCGCGTCGTAGATGCGGCGGCCGACCTCCTCGACGGTCACCGAACCGTCCACGATCGCACCGCAGTCGAGGTCCATGTCGTCGGGCATCTGCCGGTACAGCTCGGAGTTGGTGGCCAGCTTCAGGCAGGGCACCGGCTTGCAGCCGAACACCGAACCGCGGCCGGTGGTGAAGCAGAGCACGTTGGCCCCGCCGGCGACCATGCCGGTGACGGACACCGGGTCGTAGCCCGGCGTGTCCATGAACAGGAAGCCGCGGGTGCGGACCCGTTCGGCGTACTCGTACACCCCGGCGAGCGGCGCCTGGCCGCCCTTCGCGGCGGCGCCCAGGGACTTCTCCAGGATCGTGGTGAGCCCGCCGGCCTTGTTCCCGGGTGACGGGTTGTTGTCCATGCTGGCGTTGTTCGCCGCGGTGTACTCCTCCCACCAGCGGATCCGGGCGTAGAGGTGCTCGGCGACCTCGGGTGTGACCGCCCGGCGCGCCAGCAGGTGCTCGGCGCCGTAGATCTCCGGCGTCTCGCCGAGCACGGACGTGCCGCCGGCGGCCACCAGCAGGTCGGAGGCTACGCCGAGGGCGGGGTTGGCCGAGATGCCGGAGAACCCGTCGGATCCGCCGCACTGCAGGCCGAGGATCAGCTCGGACACCGGCAGCGGCTCGCGGTGGACCGCGTTCACCTGCGGCAGCAGTTCCCGCACCTGGGCGACGCCGTCGCGGACGGCCGCCCGGGTGCCGCCCGCGGCCTGGATCGTCAGCATCTGGGCGGACCCGACACCGTCGCGCGTGAAGCGGTCGGTCAGGCCGTCGACGCTGTTCACCTCGCAGCCGAGGCCGACCACGATGACCGCGGCGAAGTTGGGGTGCGCGGCGTAGCCGCTGAGCGTGCGGCGCAGCATCTCCATGCCGGTGCCGTCCGGTGTCATCCCGCAGCCGGTGGGGTGGGTCAGCGCCACCACGCCGTCGACGTTCGGGTAGCCGGCGAGCACACCGGAGCGGGTGACCTGGTCGGCGACCAGCCGGGCCACGGTGGCCGAGCAGTTCACCGACGACAGGACCCCGATGTAGTTGCGGGTGCCGGCCCGGCCTTCGGCGCGGCGGTAGCCGTCGAAGGTGAGCCGTAGTCCTTCGGGGAGCACCGGCAGCCGGGACACCACGTCGTCGCCGACCGCGTCACGGGCGAGCGTGCCGATGGCGAGGTTGTGGGCGTGGACGTGCTCGCCGCGGCCGATCGGGCGGCTGGCGACACCGATCACCTGCCCGTACTTGCGCACCGCCGCTCCGGCGGGGAGGTCGCGCACCGCGATCTTGTGCCCGCGGGGCACCTGCCCGGCGACGGTCAACTCCAGTGCGTCGAGGGCCAGTCCGGGCTCCAGGGGGCGGAGGGCGACCGCGACGTCGTCGTCCGGGTGCAGCCGGAGGGTCGCCGGGTCGTGGCGCGGGTCGACGGTCGTGGTGCCGCTCGTGGCGCCTGTCGTGTTCATCGGCCTTTCCTCGGTCGTCGGTTCATCGGGTCGTCGGGGTGTCGGGTCGTCGGATAGCCGGGGTGCCGGGTCACCGGTGCAGCCAGCAGCGGGACCAGTGGCCGGGCCCGACATCGATCGGGTCGGGCATCTGCTCGGCGCAGATCGGCTGGGCGTGCGGGCAGCGGGCGCGGAACGGGCACCCGGCCGCGTCGGTGGTGTTCGCGTCGGCATCGCGTGCCGCGTCCAGGCGGTCGGTGCCGGCAGCGGTACCGGCGCCGGTCCCCGCACCGGCGCCGTCGGCGGCGGTCCCGCCGGTGCCGGTACCGCCGGCCAGCAGGCGCTCGGGGTCGGGCGAGGCGGCCAGGAGCAGCCGGGTGTAGGGGTGTTGGGCGTTCTGGGTGACGGCTTCCGCCGGGCCGCCCTCGACCATCCGCCCGCTGTACATCACGACGATGTCGTTGGCGACGTGGCGGGCGCTGGCGATGTCGTGCGTGATGTAGAGCATCGCCAGGCCGTCGCGGTCGCGCAGCTCGGTGAGCAGGTTGAGGATGTCGAGCCGGATGGAGACGTCGAGCATCGACACCGGCTCGTCGCCCAGCAGCACCGAGGGATCGGCGGCAAGCGCCCGCGCGATGGCGGCCCGCTGCCGCTGCCCGCCGGACAGCTCGTGCGGGTACTTGTCGATGAACTCGCGGCCCGGGGTGAGGTGGACGCGTTCCAGGAGTTCGATGATCCGCGCGTCGAGTTCGGCGGTGCTCAGCCCGCCGAAGTTCCGCAGCGGCCGCGACAGGATGTACCGCAGGCGGTGCAGCCGGTTCAGGGACGCGAACGGGTCCTGCATGATCATCTGGACGTGGCTGAAGTGCTGCTTGCGGTCCCGTCCGCGTCCGGCGTCCAGCACCCGGCCGTCGAACCGGATCTCGCCGGCGGTCGGCCGGTCGCCCAGGGCCAGCAGCCGGGCCAGCGTGGTCTTGCCGGAGCCGCTCTGCCCGACGAGCGCGAGGATCTGCCCGCGCCGCAGGGCCAGGTCGACGCCCTCGACGGCGCGCACCGACTGGCCGCGGCGCCTTCCGTGCATCGGGATGTGCCGGGTGAGACCTACGGCTTCGAGGATCGGGGCGGCCGCCCCTCCCGTGCCCGCGGTGCCGGTCGTGTCGTTGGTGTCGCTCGTCATGCCTGCTCCTGTGGTGCCGGCCGTCCCGGTGGGGCGGCTGGGCGAGCTCGCCAGTCCGGTCATGCGCGCTCCTCGGTGCCGTCGGGGGTCCCGGCCGGCCCGGCGGCCGCGGGCTGGGCCAGCAGGCAGGCGGTGCCGTGGCCGTCGCGCAGGAGCAGCGGCGGCCGGGTGGTGTCGCATCCCGCGGTCCGCTGCGGGCACCGGGGGTGGAACGCG
The DNA here is from genome assembly GCF_044333795.1 of Streptomyces sp. NPDC020917. Classification (NCBI taxonomy): domain Bacteria; kingdom Bacillati; phylum Actinomycetota; class Actinomycetes; order Kitasatosporales; family Streptomycetaceae; genus Streptomyces; species Streptomyces sp. NPDC020917. The sequence goes on from NZ_JBIRRR010000016.1 coordinate 166,905, forward strand.
CAGCCGGCCGGCAGGTCCCACAGGTCGGGCGCGGATCCGCCGATGGCCCGCACCTCGCGCCGCGGGCCGCGCAGCGTGGGTGAGGAGTCCCGCAGCCCCAGGGTGTACGGGTGCTGGGGGGCGCGGTAGAGGGCCGAGGCGGTGCCCGTCTCGACCACCCGGCCCGAGTACATGATCATGATCCGGTCGGCCAGCTCGACCAGCAGCGCCAGATCGTGGGTGATGAAGACGATCGCGAACCCGAACCGGGCCTGAAGTTCCTGCAGTTGCCCGAGGATCTGCCGCTGCATGACGACGTCGACCGCCGTCGTCGGCTCGTCCATCACGATGATCTCCGGGTCGCAGGCCAGGGCGAGCGCGATGGCCGCGCGCTGCCGCATCCCGCCGGAGAACTCGTGCGGGTAGTTGCGCACCCGGTCGCCCGGAATTCCGACCAGTTCGAGCAGTTCCGCGGCGCGCCGCCATGCCTCCTTGCGGTTCATCCGCTGGTGGGTGCGCAGCACGTCGACGAACTGCGCGCCGACACGCATCACCGGGTTGAGGGCGGTCATCGCGCTCTGGAAGACCACGGCGAGGCGGTCCCAGCGCAGCTCGCGCAGTTGCCTGGGCGGCGCGGAGAGCAGGTCCACCGGGGCGCCCTCGCGCGGGTGGTAGCGGACCGAGCCGCTGACGACCCGCGCCGGCGGGCGGTCGAGCCGGGTGACCGCGGTCATCAGCGTCGACTTCCCGCTGCCGCTCTCCCCCGCGACGCCGAGGATCTCGCCGCGGTGGAGCCGGAAGCCGATGTCGTCGACGGCCCGGGCCGGCCGGTCGGTTCCGTACTCGACGATGAGGCCCTCCACGTCGAGCACCAGGTCCGCGGTCATCGCGCCTTCTCCGGGGTGAGGCCGCCGGTGCGGCGGGGACGGGCTGCGGGCCCGGTGGCTCCCCGGGTGCGCAGTCGGGGGTCGGCGAGTTCGTCGACGCCGAAGTTGACCAGCCCGGCGGCCGTGCCGACCAGGGCGATGCACAGGCCCGGCGGCAGGAACCACCACCAGGCGCCGCTCTGCAGCGCGCCCTGCGACTGGACCCAGTAGAGCATCGTGCCCCAGCTGACGGTGGTCGCGTGGCCGGCGCCGATGAAGTCCAGCCCCGCCTCGGCCGCGATCGAGCCGACGACGGAGAACAGGAACGTCGACGCGATGACCGGCGCGAGGTGCGGCATGACCTCGAGGAACAGGATCCGTGCGCGGGACTCGCCGGAGTAGCCGGCCGCCGCGACGAAGTCCCGGTTGCGCAGCGAGAGGGTCTGCGCGCGCTTCGCCCGCGCGCCGCCGGCCCAGCTGGTGAGGCCGATGATGACGGCGACGGTCACCCAGCCGCCCCGGCCGCGGGTGTAGCTGGCGACCAGGATCAGCAGCGGCAGGCCCGGGATGACCAGGAAGATGTTGACGAAGGCGGTCAGCGCCGCACCGGACCGCCCGGTGCTGTAGCCGCTCAGCACGCCGAGCAGCACGGCGAGGGCGGTGGCGATGGCGCCGCCGACCAGACCGACCAGCAGGGAGGTCCGGGTGCCGGCCACCAGCTGGGCCAGCACGTCCTGCCCGGAGGAGGTGGTGCCGAGCCAGTGCTTGCCGGACGGCGACTCCAGGATGCCGCCGGCGTGCAGCCGGGTCGGCGACTGGCCGAGGACGTGGCTGACGAACAGCGGCCCGAACGCGGCGACGATGACGAGCGCCAGGAAGATGAGCAGCCCGAACCGCACCTTGCGGTTCGCCGGGACGCGGAGGGGGATGCGACGGGTCATGACGCCGCCTCACGGGTGCGGGGATCGAGCAGGACGTACAGGCAGTCCATGACGAAGTTGGCCACCAGGACCGTCATGGAGATCACCAGGAACAGCGCCTGCATCAGCGGGTAGTCGAGGTTGAGGATGGCCTGGTTCAGCAGGCTGCCGAGTCCGGGGTAGTTGAAGACCATCTCGGTCAGCAGCGAGCCGCCGACGACCAGGCCGATGGACACCGCGAAGCTGCTGATGCTCGGCAGCACCGCGTTGCGCGCCGCGTAGGCCGTCGTCACCCGCGTCTCGGACAGGCCCTTGGCGCGGGCGAGCAGCACGTAGTCCTCGTTCACGACCGAGGCCATCATGTTGCGCATGTGGATCAGCCAGCCGCTGATCGAGGTGAGCACGATGGTCGCCGCCGGGAGCAGCGCATGGGTGATCGCGCTGCTGATGAACGCCGGGTCGAAGCCGGGCGCGAGGTCGGGCCCGGCCCCGCCGGAGAGCGGGAACCAGTCGAGCCGGAAGGCGAAGACGTAGACCAGGATCAGTGCCGCCCAGAAGTAGGGCAGCGCGTGCACGAAGATCGACAGCGGGCTGATGACGGAGTCGAGCCAGCCGCCCGGACGCCGCCCGGCCAGCGCGCCCAGGGCCGTCCCGACGACGAAGGCGATCACCGTCGAAACGCCGAGCAGGAGCACGGACCAGAGGAACCCCGAACGCACCACCGTCGACACCGGCGTCGGGTAGAACGCGAGCGACAGACCGAAGTCGCCGTGGAGCAGGCCGCCGAGGTAGGAGAAGTACTGCCGCCACAACGGTTCGCTCGAGGTGCCGCCGAACAGCCGGTGCACCAACTGGACTCGGTCGGGGGTGACCGGTCCGAGCTCGGACATCTTCAGCAGGATCGCCGACGCCGGGTCGCCCGGCATCATCCGCGGCAGCAGGAAGTTCAGCGTCGCCGCCGCCCACGCCGCCACCAGGTAGAACACGATCCGCTTCAGCAGGACGCTGCCCCAGATCTGCCGGATGGCACTGCTGGACGTCCGGCTGCGGGCGGCTGCTTCCGGCACCGCCGGCGACAAGGTCACGCCGCCCACGCCTACCCCTTGGAGTTCGCGGGACGCAGCGACAGGAACAGCTTCTCCGCGTAGACGCCGCTCACCGCGCCGGGATCCGGCGTCGTGTAGGGGTTCTTCTCGCTGGGCCAGCCGGTGAACCGCGTCGTGGAGTACATGTAGGGGGTGCCCTTCACGACGACCGGGACCGTCGGCACCTGGTCGGTCATGATCTTCTCCAGCGCCTGGGTGGCCTGGGCCTGGCCGGTGGGGTCCGCCTTCGCCAGCGCGTCCAGCGCGGCCGTCGTGCCCGCGTCCTTCCAGCCGATGACGCTCTGCGGGCTGTCCGGGGAGAGCATGCTCCAGTAGAAGTTGTAGAGGTTGGAGCCGTAGACGTAGGCGTCGCCGAAGACCGCGTCGAAGTTGTGCTTGCCCTCGTCGGCGACGTACGCGCTCGGCGCCTCACCGGGGACGGTCGCCTTGATGCCGACCTGCGAGAGCTGGTCGGCCACTTCCTGCGCGTAGGCCATCGCGTCGGCGAAGGTGCTGACGGTGAGGATGCCGAGCGTCAGCTGCTTGCCGTGGGCGTCGACCAGGCGGCCGCCCTTGAGCTGGTAGCCGGCCTGGGCCATCTCCTGGAGCGCGGCCTGCTTGTTCTGCGCGATCGGCTCCTTGTCCGCGTCGGGTATCAGCGAGCCCCAGCTCTGCGTGGTCAGGCCGGTGGGTCCGACGGCCTGGTAGACGCCGGGGTTGTAGGCGTCCGCGACCTTGGCGCGGTCCAGGGCCAGTGCGATGCCCTTGCGCACGTGCACGTTGTCGAAGGGCGCGCGCCGCAGGTTGAGCAGCAGCGGCTTCATACTCGCCCGGATCGGCCAGAGGTGGTTGTGCGCCGGGTCCTTGTCGAGGTACTGGGACTTCATGTTGGGGATGCCGGCGTAGGAGAGGTCCACCTCGTGGCGCACCATCTGCTGGGCCAGCAGGTTGGTGCTGCTGGTGGTGACGTAGTTGATCTGCTTCACCGGGACGGACTGCCGCCAGTAGTCCTTGCGGGCCTGGAAGCTCACCTGCTGGCCGGTGACGCGGCCGAGGCTGTAGGGGCCGCTGCCCATCGGGTTGCGGTTGATGGAGGTGTCGGGGTCCTGCGTCGCCCACTGCTTGCGCGGGACGACCGCCACCCGGCCGATCTGCTGGATCTGCGAGTAGCCGGGGCTGGAGAAGTTCAGCGTGACGCCGTCGCCGTCGGCGACGGCGGTGGTCAGCGGCAGCGCGAGCAGCTTGTGGTCCTTCATGAAGGTGAAGGTGAACACCACGTCGTCCGCGGTCAGCTTGCTGCCGTCCGACCACTTCGCGCGGGAGTCCAGCGACAGGTGCACCGAGCGGCCGCCGGCGCCCCAGGTGTACTTCGTCGCCAGGCCCGGCATGAACTGGTTCTTGTCGGCGGTGTTGAAGTCGAAGAGCTGCTCGTAGACCAGGCCCACCGTCCCGCGCAGCGCGTTCGGGGAGAACGGGTTGAAGTTCGCCTGCAGCGTCGGCTGGGAGTACGCGGCGACGGTCAGCACCGAGGAAGTGGAGCTCGCTTCCTCGCCGGATGTACAGGCCGCCGTGCCCGCGCTCAGCACCGCAACGGCGGAGACGATCGACGCGACGGTGCGCGTTCTTGCAGACACTCTGCCTCCTCTCGTCATTCACCAGGCTGGATGTCCGCCGCAAGGAGCGATCTCGGCGGGAGTGCAACGCATGCTGCCAACGATTGCAGCAACTGTCAATGCAATGTGCAGCAACGGTGAGGAGACCTGAGCGGCGAGGGCAACAAGCGATTGCGGTACACTGGCAGCCCAGTTGAAGAGCTCACCAGCGGAGGGGCCCCCATGACCGTGACCCTCGCGGACGTCGCGGACGCCTGCAACCTGTCGACCTCGACCGTGTCGCGCGCGCTGTCCGATCCGGGCAAGGTCAACGCGGCGACCCGGAGCCGGGTCGAGCGGGTCGCGCGCGAGATGGGCTACGTGCCGAACCGGGTGGCCCGTTCCCTGGTGTCCGGGCGGACCGACACCATCGGGCTGGTCGTCCCCGACATCGCCAACCCGTTCTTCCCGCCCGTCATCAAGGCCGTGCAGTCCCGCGCCCGGGACAAGGGCTACTCGGTGCTGCTCGCCGACACCGACGAGCACGCAGCGGACGAGATCGACCGCGCGCGCAGCCTCGGCAAGCAGGCCGACGGCCTGATCCTCGCCTCGCCGCGCACCTCGGTCGAGGGGCTGCGCCGGCTCGCCGAGGGCGCGCCCGTGGTGTTCGCCAACCGGGAGGTCGAGGGAGCGCCCAGCGTGGTCATCGACGAGGCCGAGGGCATGTCGCAGGCCGTCGAGCACCTGGTCCGCCTCGGCCATCGCCGGATCTGCTACCTCTCGGGGCCGCGGCGCTCGTGGTCCAACAAGCAGCGGCACGACGCCGTCGTGGCGGCCAGCAAGCAGTTCGGCGCGGACCTGCTGGAACTCGGCCCGTTCGAGCCGCAGATCCAGGCCGGGATGCGCGCCGCCGACGTGCTGCAGTCCGCGGGAGCGACCGCGGCCATCGCCTACGACGACCTGATCGCGCTCGGCGTCATGGCCCGGCTCAGCGAGCAGGGCATGCTGGTGGGCCGCGAGGTGAGCGTCATCGGCATCGACGACAGCCCCATGTCACAGGCCGCCTACCCGATGCTGACGTCCATCCACGTGCCCGGCGTGGAGCTCGGCACCACCGCCGTGGACCTGCTGCTCGCGCAACTCCAGGACGGCGACGGCCCCGAGAGCGACGAGGTGCCGGGCACGCTCCGCCTGGAGACGCGGCTGGTCATCCGCGGGTCGACCGGCCTGCCGGTCGGCTGACCCGCCCCCGGCGGCGGAACGCGCGGCTGCCGGCCACCCGGAGGGGGCCGGCAGCGTTGCCCCGGCACGGCGCGAGCGCCGTGCCGGCCGGAGCGGGGCGTGCAGCGGGATCAGCCGGCCGGGGTCAGCACCAGCCCGGTGTTGGGCGGCACGGTGACCTGGCCCGAGTACCGCACGCCGTGCAGGTCCACCCAGGTGCCGGGCAGTTGCAGCGGCGCCGAGGCGGTGCTCGACGGGTTCACGACGGTCATGCCGTGCTGGTAGCGGCGCAGCCACAGCCCGGTCCCGCGCCCGATCGGCCCGGTGACCGGCTTCCCCAGGTCCACGTCCAGCTCGGGGATGTCGTTGTACTGGGCGTAGTCCTTGAGCCCGGTCATCACCATCATGGTCGGCTGCTCGCGGTACAGCAGGTAGTTGGCCGCCACCCACTGCCGCTGCTCCGGGGACGCCTGGTCCCAGGTGTCGGTCGGCAGCTTGTTGTCGATCACCATCGGCTTGCACCGGAACTCGCGGATCAGGTCGTACATCATGAGCCACTCGTCGTCGGTGACGTTCTCGACCCGGTGGACGGTGAAGCCCTGCTCGTTGAGCCAGATGTCGGAGGTGGCGATCGCCTTGCGGGTGGCCGCGAGCCAGGCCGCCGACTTGTCCTGGCTGAAGTCGTGCAGGCTGGCGTTGAAGGTGATGTTGAACGCGCCGGCGGCACCGCGGGCGTGCAGCCCGTCGGACAGGTACGACAGCCAGTCGTTGACCCAGGTGAAGAACGTCGCGTCGTCCGGGTCGCTGCCGAACTGCTGGACCCAGTCGCCGTTCTCGTCGTAGTGGCCGCTCATGCCGAAGTCGTTGCGCAGGCCGATGTTGTCCACCGCGATCACCCGGTACCCGGCGGCGATCGCGGGCTCGATGATGGTGCTGAAGTACCACTGCCGGACCTCGGGGTTGCCCATGTCCAGCGGTGTGTAGACGTGGTTGCCGAACTCCCATGCCGGTGTGGTGCGGTCCGCGGTGTACTCGATCCACGACGGGTGGTTCGCCAGGAACCAGTCGTAGGTGTAGGTCCGCAGGGGGGCGTTGCGGAAGGCCGTGGTGTAGTAGCTGCCGACCACTCCGGCCGGCTGCTGGGCGCTGAGCGATCCCCAGACGTAGTAGACGTGGCCCGCGTAGGCCGAGGGGTCGGTGACGCCGCGGTCGAAGATCTGCGCCTGCGCGATGCCGTGGTCCGGCGGGTTCGGCAGCGTCAGGTTCGCGGCCGGCGCCGGGCACGCGGCGGTGCCGGCCCCCTCGACGGCCGGCGCCCCGGCGGCCGTTGTGGCGGATGCGGTCTGCGCAATGCCCCCGGCCGCCGCTGCGACGAGCCCGGCGATGACGGTCGCGAGTATGCGTCTGCTTTTCACACTTGCTCCTTGTGTGTGGGTGCCCCGCCGGAAAAGGAGGGGAGTCCGGTCAGGACGGCCCGGCCAGGGCGGTGCCGGAGTTGGGCGGCAGCACGATCTGGCCGGTGAAGGTGGTGCCGTGCAGGTCGGTCCAGGTGCCGGCCGGCAGGGCGGTGGTGGTGGTCTGGGTCGACGACGGGTTCACGAGCGCGAGCCCGCCGGTGTAGGAGCGCACCCACGCTCCCCCGGCGTCCGCAGAGGGCGCCGCGGTGGGCGACCCGATGTCGGTGTGCAGTTCGGGCCGGTCGAGGAAGACGTGGTACTGCTGGTCGCCGCAGAGCGCGAGCATGCTCCGCCGCTCCCGGAACAGCAGGTAGTTGGCGATCACCCAGTCGACCTGGGCGGTGTCGGCGTCCGCGAGGTCGGCGGTGGCGGTCTGGTTGATGGACACGTACGCGGTGCCCGGGGCGACCTGCCGGACGAAGTCGAACTTGTCCTGCCACGCCTGGTCGTTGTAGTTCGCCACCCGGTGCGCGGTGAAGCCCTGCTCGTCGACGTAGACGTCGACCAGGCCGACCGCCTGGAGCATGTCGGCGGTCTTCACCGACGCGTTCCAGGTGATGTTGGCGGCGATGCCGGCACCGGCGGCGTGCAGGCGTCCGGCGAGGTAGTCCAGCCAGTCGAGCACGGCGGCCGCCCATGCGTCGTCCACCCGCGCCCCGCTGAACTGCTGGACCCAGGCGCCCGTGGCGTCGAAGTGCCCGCAGTTGCCGTAGCCGTTGAACGTCCCCACGTTGTCGAAGCCGACGAGGGGATAGCCGGCGTCGACCAGCGGCTGGACGTAGGTGTCGTAGTAGTAGGTGCGTACGGCCGGGTTGGTGAAGTCGATCGGCAGGTAGGTCGTGTTGCCGAACTCGTAGGCCGGCGTGGCCTGATCGGCCTGGTAGACCACCCAGTCGGGATGGTTGGCCTGGTACCAGGCCAGGGTGTGGGTGCGGTCGTAGTCGCGGAAGGCCGGCAGGTATCCGCACGGGACGGCGCCGGCCGGCTGGGCGAGGCTGCTCGCGCCCCAGACGAAGTACGCCAGTCCCGCGTAGACGGAGCGGTCCGGGACCTGGTTGTCGAAGATCTGCGCTCGGGCGATTCCGGAGGCGGGCGGGTCGGGCAGCTCCGGTCCGGCCGCCGTGGCGGGCTGGGGCCGTTCGAAGGTCGCCGCCACGGCGGCCGCCGCCAGGGTCGAACCGGCCAGGAAGACCCGGCGGGTCATGCCCCGCCCAGGTCCGGCTTTGCGTCCAGCACTCATACTGTGCCCCGTTCAGGAGGGTCTGCATACGCTTGCCGAGTTGTCACGGGCACTCTCGAGAGACAGCAGGGCAGCAGGGCCGCCTCGCTGATGTGACGGCAAGTTAAACTACTGCAAGCGATTGTTGCAATAGCTGCACATAGCTAGACTGCTGGGCGTGACGGATCACCACACACCCGACCCGCGCCCCTCCGGCGGCACCGCGGCGGCCGCGGCCGCCCTCCTTGCGGACGACCGGCCGCTCACCTGGATGGTCGCCGGCGACAGCGTGGCGCAGGGCGCCCGCTGGACGGCCGGCGAACGCGACTACGCACAACTCCTGGAAGAGCGGATCCGCTACGAACTCACCCGGTACGGCGACGTGTTCGCCCGGACCGCGGTCAGCGGCTGGCGGGCCCGCGACGTCGCCGGCACCCTCTCCCGCATCACCCGGCTGGCACCCGACGTCGTCCTGCTGGGCATCGGGCTCAACGACGCCAAGCTCGGCCCCGACCACCTCACCGCGTTCGAGAGGACCCTGCGGGACGTCATCACGCAGCTGCAGTCGGCCGGCGCACTCGTCCTGCTCCAACTCCCCAACCCCGTACGCCCGGACGCGCCGCCCGAGCTGATCGCCCCGCTGCCCGGCTACGTCGCGGCGATGCGCGAGGCGGGCCGGGCCACCGGCTGCGTGGTCGTGGACCACCACACCCCGTGGCTGCGGGCCGGCGACGGGTGGGCGCCCACCGCGTGGATGGGCGACAGCACCCACCCCAACGGCCGCGGCCACCGCGTCATGGCCGGCACCATCCTCCGCGCCGTCGACGCCTGGGACGACGCCAGCGAATGCTGCGCGCTGAGCACCGCCGCGCAGCTCCCCGACCGGTCCCCGAGCTGACCGGCCGGACAGTGGAAGAGAGAGGAACTCACGTGTCCAGAAAGCGCTATGCGGTCTGCGGCCTGTCCAACCGCGGCCTGGCGGCGTTCGTGCACCCGCTGATGGGGCTGTCCGGCGGCCGGGTGGACGGCGTCCTCGGCTACGGCGGCGCCGGCGACGACCTGTCCGCCTCCGGGACGGTGGTGGCCCTGGTCGACAGCGACCGGCAGCGGGTCGAGGAGTTCAACGCCCAGCTGCGTGCCGCCGGGGCCGCCGCACTGCCGTACTACTCCCCCGACGCCTTCGACGACATGCTCGGCGAACTCGCCCCCGACGCTGTCATCGTCACCTCACCGGACCGCACGCACGAGGCGTACATCGTCGCCGCCCTCGCCCGCGGTGTGGAGGTGATCACCGAGAAGCCGATGGTCAGCAGCGCCGCGGCGGCACGGGCGGTGCTGCGCGCGGAGAGCGCGTCCACCGCCAGGATCAAGGTCACGCACAACCTGCGGTACGCCCGCACCCACCGGGTGATCAAGCGGATGATCCTCGACGGCTCGATCGGCGCCGTGACCCGGGTGACGCTGGACTACCACGTGGACCTGCGCCACGGCGCGAGCTACTTCTCGCGCTGGAACCGGCAGCGCGCCCACGGCGGCCTGGCCGTCCACAAGTGCTGCCACCACTTCGACCTCGTCACCTGGCTGGTCGGCCGGGAACCGCTGGAGATCTTCGGCTACGGCGCCCTGAACTACTACGGGCCGCGCAGCCCGCACCGCCCGCCGCAGCCCGGGGCCGCGCCGGGCGCGGGATCCGCCGTGCCGGCCGGAGAGGGCGAACACGACCCGTATCTGCGGGGGTTGCGCGACACCGGCGTGGTCCCGGAGGAGAACGGGACAGGGGCGCGGACCGGCCTGTTCGGCCTGCACTACGCCGAGCAGTACCCGGCCGACCGCCCGATGTACATCTACGACGACGAGATCGACATCGAGGACACCTACAGCGCGGTGGTGGGGTACGAGGGCGGCGCGAGCCTGGCGTACTCGATCGACTTCTCCAGCACATGGGAGGGGTACCGCCTCGGGATCAGCGGCACGCACGGATCGATCGAGATGCTGCACGGCCGCACCGTGGACGGAGAGCCGCTGCCCGGCAGCGACCTGGTCGTGCTGGCGCCGCTGTTCGGCAAGCGGTCGACGGTGCAGGTGGACGCGCCGCGCGGCGAGCACGCCGGGGCCGATCCCGAGATGCGCCGCGACCTGTTCGTCGAGCAGAGCGCCGAGTCGCGGGAGTTGGGGCTGGCCGCCACCAGCCTGGAGGGTGCCTGGGCGGTGGCCCTGGGCGAGGGCCTGTGGCGGTCGGCCGTCGAGCACCGGCCGTTCGGCGTCGCGGAACTGCTCGGCTGAGCGGGCGGCCCCCGGGCTGCAAAGGGAAGTGCCCGGGGGGGGGGGGGGGGGGGGGGGGCCCGCGGGGCGCGGGGGGGGGGGGGGGGGGGGGGGCCCCCCGCCCGCCCCCCCCCGGGGGGCCCCGCGCCGCCCCCGGG
>NZ_JBIRRR010000016.1:177673-218307 GCF_044333795.1 Streptomyces sp. NPDC020917
GGGGGGGGGCGTTCGCCCCCCGCCGGTGGGGGGGCGCGAACGGGGGGGGCGGCGGGGCCCCCCCCCGGGGCCCCCCCCCCCGCCCCCGGCGGCGGGGGGGGGGGGCCCCCCCGGCCCGCCGGGCATTTGCGGGGCGGCGGGCGCTACCGGCCGGACACGGCCCGGGTCACGCGCCGGCGCCCGCGGCGGGCAGTTCGTCGATGATCTCGGCGGACTCGGCGGCCGACTCCGCGTCGAGGAACAGCCGGGCGCGGGAGTTGCGGCGCAGGATCGTCGACGGCCAGTCGGTGGTCGGTTCCAGCGACAGGGTGCTCCGCACGGCCTGCGCCTTGCGGGCCTCCGGCGTGGCCACCTGCACGTTCTTCGCCGCCAGCAGCGCGGGGATCGTCAGCGAGATCGCGGTCGAGGGCACCGACGCGCGGTCGGCGAAGTGCCCCTCGCCGATCTGCTGGTCGATCGAGCGGGTGGTCAGCCGGACGACGCGCACCCATCGCGGGTCGTCGAAGTCCGCCTCGCCGGGCTCGTTGAACGCCAGGTGGCCGTTCTCCCCGATGCCCATGCAGGTGAGGTCGATCGGGGCCTCGCGGAGCAGCGCCTCGTAGCGGGCGCACTCGGCCTCGATGTCCTCGGCGACGCCGTCGATGTACTCGACCCCGGCCGGCTGGAGCGGCTCGGCGACCCGCTCCCGGATCCACCGGCGGAACGAGGCCGGGTGCTGGTCGTCGACGCCTATGTATTCGTCCATGTGGAACACGGTGATCTTGCTCCACGGGATGTCCTGGGCGGGCAGCGCGGCGACGAAGGCGAACTGCGAGTTGCCGGTCGCCATGATCACACGCGCCGAGCCCCGCTGTTCGACCGCCTGCCGCAGCACTCGGGCGGTGTGCTGGGCGGCGGCTGCCCCCATCTCGGCGGCGGTCGGGTGAATCTCCACCGGCAAGCTGCCGGCGCGGACGAGTCGAGCCGTGGTCAAAGGTTCCTCCTCGGAGCGCAGTGCGGGTAGCGCAACATTAGCAATCGCTTGCAGCAATGTCACTCCATCGATCAGCGATCCTGCTCAGGTCAGCCAACGGACGCGGCGGGGAACCTGTTGAAACCCGAGGTCTGCACCAACTACATTGCTGCAACGCTTGCAGCGCGCCGCTCGCCGACCCCGAAACGAGGAACGATGACGGAGACACTCGAGGGCTTCAGCCCGGAAGGCGAGCCCCTCAGGGTGCGCTTCTCGCCGGCCGGCATCGAGGAGATCAGCCCGATCACCAGCGCACCCGACCTGCTGCTGGCACCCGGCCTGATCGACATCCAGCTCAACGGCTTCGGCGGGGTGGACGTCAACGACGCCGACGAGGGCCGGCCGCTCGCCGAACTCCCGCCCCTGCTCTGGGCGCACGGCGTGACGACGTTCTACCCGACGGTCATCTCCGCGGCGGGCGACCGCGTCGCGCACCTGCTCGCCCGCATCGGCGCGGCACGGGCGGCCGACGCCGGCTTCGCCGCGTGCGTGCCCGGCATCCACCTGGAGGGGCCGTATCTGTCCGCCCGCGACGGCTACCGGGGCGCCCACGACCGGGCGATCCTGCGCGACCCGGACATCGCGGAGTTCGAGGGCTGGCAGGAGGCGGCGGGCGGCCTGATCAGGATCATCACGCTGGCCCCGGAACGCGCGGGGGCGGCGGAGTTCACCCGCTACGTGACGGACCGCGGCGTGACGGCCTCCGCCGGGCACTCGGCCGCGTCGGCGGCGGACATCGAGGCCTTCTGCCGGGCCGGCGGACGCCTGTCCACCCACCTCGGCAACGGGCTCCCGGCGACCATCGAGCGCCACGACAACGTGCTCTGGCCGCAGTTGGCCGCCTCCCGGCTGTGGGCGACGTTCATCGCCGACGGCCACCACCTGCCGGCGCCGGTGCTCACCGCGCTGCTGCGCGCGAAGGGGACCGGCCGCAGCGTGCTGGTCAGCGACGCCGTCACGGTCGCCGGCTGCCCGCCCGGCGACTACCGCACCGCGGTCGGCGGGAACGTCACGGTGGAGGACAGCGGCCGCGTCTCGCTGAGCGGCACGCCCTATCTCGCCGGCAGCGGCGCCTCGCTCGCGCAGTGCGTCCGATGGGCCTGCACCACCGCGGGACTGCCGGCCGCCGACGTCCTCGCCATGGCCACCCGGCACCCGGCGGACCTGCTGGGCCTGACCGACCGGGGGCGCCTGGCCGTCGGCGCGCGCGCCGACCTCGTCCAGTTCGAGCGCGACTCCGCCGGCCGGCCCGGCGCGGTGCGCACCACCGTCGCCGGCGGCGTGGTGCGCTACACGGCCCCGGAGCCCACCGGCTGAGCGCCGCCGTGCCCGCGCCCTGACGGTGTGCGGACGCGCACAGCGGGAACGCCCGGCCCTCTCGCCCCCTCTTCCAAGCCGTAGACAGAACGGGGCTGTGAGGGAACGCTCCGCCCGCGCACCGGGCGGAGCGGGTGACCGGGGTGCCCACCCCAGTGAGGGCCGTGCCGATGGACGAGCGCGACGACCCGCCGGCCGGACGGCGGTTCCTGGGTGTTGGCCGCGGTGCGGGCCGGGGTGGGGCCGGCGCGATCGAGCGCGCGCCGCGCGGCCGCGAGACGCCCACCGCGACGGGCAAGACACCGGAGGCCACCGGCGGCTTCTGGCTGGCGCAGGCCCTCATCGCCGGCACGGGGGCGTGCGCGGCCGCCGCGCTTTCCCAGGCCCTCGGGCATCCGGGAGCCGTCGCGGCGACCGCATGCCTGCTCGGTGCGGCCCTGACCGTGCAGTTCCGCGCGCACGGCTACCGCGTGTGGGCCTACTGGGCAGCGGTGGCGGCGACCGGCGTCGCGGGAGCCGTCGCCGGCGGCACGGGACGGGGCGAGCCGCAGAACCTGGCCGCCTGGGCCGCCGTCGGTCCCGCGGTCGTTCTCGCCGCGGCCGCCGGTTCGCGCCGCCTCCAGGGGTCCGTGCCCACTGCCGCGCGGCACGGGCCCCGGAGGCGCGAGACGCTGTACTGGGCCGCGGCGCTCACCGCGTTCGCGACCGCCACCGCCGCCGCCCGGCTGACCGCCGCCGCGCTGCCGATGGGACGTGCGCTGGCGCAGGTGCTGTTCGCCGCGGTCGTCCTCGGCTGCTCGGCGGCACCATGGCTGGCGGGCGCGAAGTGGGCGGCGTGGGCCTGGGTCGCCTGCCTGACGGTGCGTCCGCTCGGTGTCGCGTTCGCCCAGTGGCTGGCCGCCCCGCTCGACCGCGGCGGGCTCGGCTGGGGCCAGGGCGCGGTCTCGGTGCTCCTGGGTATCATCGCCGCGGGGCAGTTGGGCCGGTTCGCCGACGGCGAGACGACCACCGTACGCCCGAGCGGCGCCGCGAACCGGGAGCGCGATCCCCGCGGTTCGCCGCGGGCGGCCGAGCGGAGCCAGTGATCGAGCGGGAACCGGGCCGGCGACCGGGATGCGCCCGCAGCCGGTGCGGTAGACCGTCGACTCGGCGTGCGGCTCACGCCGGGCGTGCTGCCGCCGCCACAGCGCCAGTTCCGGCGGACGGCAGCCGCCCGTCGGCCCGGGAGCGGGCGAGCCGCGAGACCTTCGGGCGAGCAGCGGGACCTTCCCGGCGGGGCCTTCGCGCGGACGAACGGCGCCCCGGCCACCGGCAGGTCGGAGACGCCGGCCGGGCGTGGGGAAGCAGTCGAAGGGCCGCACGGTGGTGCGTGCCTGCGCGAGCAGGTCCGGACGGGAACGTGCCCGGCGTCACCCAGGTCCGCCGCGCAGCGGGCCGACCGCCCTCATCACCCTCGCGTGGCGCGCCGCCCTGCGCCTGTGCGGGCAGGTGGCGCTGAGCGGCTGGAGCGGCGCGACGGCTTCGCGGCCCCCGGCCCGAACGCAGGGCCACGGGCGGAAATACCTGGTCGCGCAGGTGGCTGCGGATCATGGAGACTGGCGCGCGATGAGCGAGCGATCAGGCGGTGCCGGAGCGGAGTTCCCGACGGCGGGCGGACGGGTGCGCGGCAGAAGCACAGGCGGGGTCACCGCGGTGCTCGGAATCCCTTACGCGGCACCGCCGTTCGGCACTCTCCGGTTCCGCGAACCACGACCGGCGGCGGCCTGGGACGGGGTGCGGGAGTGCACGGCCTTCGGACCAGTGGCCCCGCAGTCGGCGGAGCTGCCCGGGGCACCGGTGTGGCGCCCGGGCGACGAGGACATACTCACCGTCAATGTGTGGGTGCCCGACGGCGCGCACGGGGGTGCGCTGCCGGTGTTCTTCTGGATCCACGGCGGCGCCTACACCTTCGGCTCCTCCGCGCAGCCCGACTTCGACGGCAGGGCCCTGGCCCGCGCCGGACTGGTCGTCGTCAGCTGCAACTACCGGGTGGGCTTCGAGGGGTTCGGCCATGTCCCCGGTTTTCCCGACAACCGCGGGCTGCTGGACCAGGCCGCGGCGCTGCGCTGGGTCCGCGCCGGCATCGCGGACTTCGGCGGCGACCCCGGGAACGTCACGGTCGCCGGGCACTCCTCCGGGGCCGGCTCGGTGGCCTGCCTGATGGCCATGCCGCAGGCAGCGGGGCTCTTCCGGCGGGCCGTCGCGCACAGCGTGCCCAGCGCCTACCACTCGGTCGAACTCGCCATGGCCGTCACGCGACGGATCGCACGCGAGGCGGAAGTCGCCCCGACCGCCCGGGGATTGCTGTCCGCGCCGCCGGAAGCGCTGGTGGCCGCCGCCGACCGGACCGCCGCGACGTGCCGGACCGATCCCGTGGCGGCCGTCCACGCCTTCGACCCGGTGCTCTTCCAGCCGGTCGTCGACGGCGAGGTGCTGCCCGCGGATCCACTGCGGGCGTTCGCGTCCGGAGCGGCGCGGAACGTGGACCTGCTGGCCTGCCACGCGCTGGAGGAGTACTGGTTCCTCCACGCGGTCGGTGCCGTACGGGAGGTCACCACCGAGCAGGACCTCGCGGACGCCGCCGAGGCCCTGCGGCTGCCTGCCGAACTGCTCGACGGCTACCGTGCGTTGCTTCCGGACGCCCCGGTACTCGACCGCTACCTGGCGCTCTTCGGCGACGCGCGGTTCGCCGAGTACACCACCCGCCTCGCCGAGCAGCACGCCCGCACGGGCGGCCGGTCGTACCTGGCACGTTTCGCGCGCAGGCGCGGAACGGCCCGGCCCTGGCACACCGCGGACGTCCCCTTCGCCTTCGGCAACCTGGACGCCGCCGGCGCCGCCTTCCTCATCGGCGGCCCGCCCGACGACGAGGACCGCGCGCTGTCGCGGCGCATGCTCTCCGCCTGGGCCGGCTTCGCGGCCACCGGCGATCCGGGCTGGCCGGCGGTCACCGCCACCGCCACGCCGGTCAGGTCCTGGGCCGTCCCCTGCGACCGGCTGGCCTCCTGCGACGCGACCGCGCTCCGCGCCCTTTGGCGCGACGTTCCCTTCGCCCTGATGCGGCCCGCGAGGCCGGCGCCGCCGGCCGGGTGACCGCGCGCCGAGGGCCGGAACGCCTCCCCTTCTACGCGCTCCACGAGGGGAGGGCCCGTCCCAGGGCCTCGTCGAGGAGGTCCGGCAGGCGGGTGGCGGTGCCGGCCACCGCGGTGGCGGGCGGGGCCGGCGGCACGGGTAAAGGGGGCCGGGGACCGGCGCCGCTGGGGGCTGTTAGTGTGCGCACATGTCTGACCTGGGACCCGTCGCATGGCCGCCCGAGCCGATCAGGACCGGGAGACTCGTGCTCCGTGGGTCCGAGGCCCGTGACCGCGCGGCGTTCATCGAACTGCTGGCGTCGCCGGAGGTGCACACGTACCTCGGCGGCCCCCGCCCGCGCGACGAGCTCGAGCGCGAGTTGCCCGAGGTACCGGAACGGTGGCCCGGGAGTTTCGTGGTCGAGCTCGACGGGGCGATGATCGGCCAGATCCTCCTCAGGAGGGCGACGGGGGCCCGCCGCCCGGCTGCAGCCGGGAAGGCCGATCTCGGCTACCTGTTCCTGCCGCGCGCGTGGGGCTGCGGGTACGCCGCTGAGGCGTGCTCGGCGGCGCTCGACTGGTTCGACAGCGTGCTTCCCGGCGAGCCGCTGGTGCTCGCCACGCAGAGCGCCAACGCGGGCTCCATGCGCCTCGCTGCGAAGCTGGGGTTCACCGAGGTCGAGCGGTTCCATGCCTGGGACGCCGAGCAGTGGCTCGGTCTGCGGTCCCCGGTCACACCGTCCGCCTGAGTCCGGGGTCGCCGGGGACCGGGGTCCGCTCCCCCGCCTCGATCGCCGCCGTCAGCCGGTTCTCCGCCGGCGGGAGGGGGCAGGTGGCCAGGTCGGTGTAGGCGCAGGGCAGGTTCACGGCGCGGTTGAAGTCCACCACGACCTGCCCGTCCTCGTCGGGGACGGGCACGGCGAGCGACCGGTTGGCGGGGTACGTGGTGACGCCGGAGGTGGCGTCGGTGAACAGCACGAACAGGCTGCCGGGCGTGGGGCCGTTGAACGCGGTCAGCCGGTGCGTGCTGCCGTCGTCGAGGGTGAACTCGACCTGCCCGGGGGCGTCGTAGACGTGCTGCAGGCCCTCGACGGCAGCGCCCACGGTCGTCGGGCGCGGCGTGTCGAAGGGCAGATAGCGCCCGGTGCGGGCCCATCGAGGGTCCGCCGCGTAGGCGGGCGTGCCGGTGTACGCCTCACGCAGGGGGTGCTCCGGGTGGCGGGGGCGGACGATGTCGTGGCCGCCGCGCCTGGCGACCTCGATCACGGCGTCGCCGGACGCCGGGAACAGGCTGCCGCGCTCGGGGAGGACGCCGAAGTCGTGGCGGCCGCCCAGTACTTGGCCGTCGAGGGTGAGTTCCTCGCCGTCGGCGAGCTCGACCACGACCGCGCCGCCGGCGGTCGTCGACCAGGCGCCCGGTGCGTCGTCGAAGCGGGTCGGCGTGCCGTCCAGCCAGTGCAGGGCGGTGATCGCGAGGAAGCCGTGCGGGTCGGCCCGCAGCTCCTCGTGGCGGGCGTGCCACGCCTCCCATTCACGGGCGAAGGCGGCGCGGTCGGTGTCTGCGGCGTGCGTGGTCACGAGGTCTCCTCGGTTGCGGTGAGGTGCTGCGGGGTGTGCGGGGCGGGCCCGTCCTGGGTGCCCCCGGCGGTCTCCGCCAGCCGCCCGAAGCGGCTGGCGTGGAAGACCAGGGGCGGGACCGTGTGGTCGGCGCCCAGGGCGTGGATGCGCAGGACGGCGATGTCGTGGTCGCCGGCCGGGACCTGCTGCTCGATGCTGGTGTCGAACCAGGCGCTGGCGCCGTGGAGCAGCACGGCGCCGTCGCCGGTGGCGTGCCAGTCGAGGCGGGCGAACCGGTCGCCGTCGCGGGAGGCGAGCTGGGCGCAGGCGCGTTCCTGGCCGGCGCCCAGCACGGTGACGCCGAGCCGGGCGCGGCCGGCGAGCAGCGGCCAGGTGGCCGAGGTGTGGGCGACGCACACCGACAGCAGCGGCGGGTGCAGGGACACCGAGGTGAACGAGTTGGCGGCCATGCCGACGGGCACGCCGTCCACCAGCGCGGCGAGGGCGGTCACCCCGGTCGGGAACGCGCCGAACACGCGCCGGAGTTCGGCCGGGGACGCCGTCCGCTGCGCCTGCGGGACGGGGTGCCCGGCCGGCACGTGCCGGCCGGGACGCGGCTGGGACGGGGCGACGCGGACCACGGTCACGACCACGTCCCGTGTGAGCGACGGGAGTTCACCACGACCGCGGTGGCAGCGCGGGCTGCGCGAGGGCGTGCGAACGGGTGCGGCGCCGGGCGGCAGGAGGCGGCCGCGCGGGGCGAAGAGGCCGGGAATGCCGGGGACATGGGGCTGGAGGGGCACATGAGCCGTACCGCTTCCTACTCGGGGACGCCCGGCGCTGCGGAAGCACGCGGGCATGCCGGACGGGCCGGGACCCGGGCACACGGCCCGGGGGCGGCGACGTCATGGCAGATACAGGGGAGTTCGGGGGGAACCGGCCGGGCTGAGGCCCGGCCGGCGGCGCGCCGGTGGTGCGGGGTCAGACCGCTCCACGTGACGGCACGGCGCCGCAGCGGTGGGACTCCGGCGGGGCGGTCAGGCGCCGGGACACAGCGCGCCGGCGGTGCGCGCGAAGTCGATGTGCCGCCGGGAGAACAGGGCGACGGCGGGGAGAGCCCGCCTGCTGGTGTCCCGCACCGCGTCACCTCCCTGTTGACCTGCTCCTCACCGTAACTCCGCGGCGCGGCGGGCACAACGCCTTCCTTCGCGGAGCACGGTGGACGGCTGTCCGCCTGCCGGACACCGCCGTTGACAGCGTTCGGGCCGGCGCCCTACGGTTCCGCGCAGAACGGTCATGAGCGTCAGCGACAAGCCCTGGCTCGCTGGCCGGCAACCCTCCGTCGCGGCGGGGTGCCCCAGGTGAGGACCCGACCGGCCCAGGTTCGGTAAGCGCGAGGCTCCCCCGGGAGCCGGAATGTGACGGTGGCGCGATGTACGCAGGTCCCGGGATGGCCGCATGGCGGCGTCACGGCCGCGTCGCGGCGTACCTGGCCCGGCACATCGACCTGCTGCGCGTGTGCAGCGCCCTGTGTACGGGCGTGAGCCGCGGGGTGCGCGGCCAGGCCGCCTGACGCAGCCCGCCGTTCCCGGCCCGGGCGCGCCGCCCCGGCCCTGCCCGGCCGCCGGCCGCCCGCGACGTCCCCCTGAGGTCGTCGCCTCCTGTCCTCCTCCCGCCTTCCGCCCCGGATCCGCGGCGCGCCGCCGCGCGTGCGGCCGGGACGGCGCTCCGTGCTGCCGCGGCCCGCCGCGCCACGGCGCGGTCACGTCCGCCTGGAGTCCCCCATGCCCGAACCCCAACTCCCCACCGTGGTCGACGGCACGGCGCCGCCGCCCGCCCCTGAGCCCCCGCCCACCGCAGAATCCTCCGCCCCGGCCGCTCAGCGGGTGATCCCGCTGCGCCACCCGTGGCGGTGGGTCGCCACCGCCGTGGTGCTCGTGCTGTGCGCCCAGGCCGTGCACGGCCTGGCCACCAACCGCTTCTACCAGTGGGACCGCTTCGGTTACTGGTTCGTCCGCCCGGTGATCGTCGACGGCCTGCGCATCACCCTCGAAGTGACCGCGTACAGCGCGTTGCTGGGCCTGGCCGGCGGGGTGCTGCTGGCGCTGGCGCGGCTCTCGCGCAGCCCGGTGCTGCGGGTGGTCAGCTGGGTGTACGTGTGGCTGTTCCGGTCGGTTCCGCTGATCGTGGTGCTGCTGTTCCTCTACAACTTCAGTGCCCTGTATCGAACGTTGAGCCTGGGCGTGCCCTTCGGTCCGTCCTTCGTCCACTTCGGCGAGTCGCGGCTGGCCACCGACACAGTGGTGGCGGTGGTGGGCCTGAGCCTCAACGAGGCGGCGTACGCGGCCGAGGTGGTGCGCGCGGGGCTGCTCTCGGTGGACCAGGGCCAGCACGAGGCGGCCGCCTCCCTGGGGCTTCCGCGGCGCTACCAGTTCACCCGGATCGTCTTCCCGCAGGCGCTGCGGGCGATCGTCCCCGCCTACGTCAACCAGCTGATCGGGCTGGTGAAGAGCACCTCGCTGGTCTTCTACGTCTCGCTGCTCGACCTGTTCGGCACGGTGCAGAGCATGGGCAGCACCTATCCCGGCGACGTCGTGCCGCTGCTGCTGGTGGCCACCGTCTGGTACGTGATCCTCACCAGCGCCGTCTCCGTCGTCCAGTTCTACGTCGAACGCTCCTACTCCCGGGGCACGTTGCGGACGGTGCCGCCCACTCCGCTGCAGCGGCTGCGGGCCGGCCTGCGCGATCTGCGCCTGCGCGTCCGGACGGAGGCGGCGCTGTGACCGCCGGCGACGTCCTCCCCGCCGCCGTCGAGGTGCGCGGCGTCCACAAGTCCTACGGCGCGCACCGGGTGCTCAACGGCGTCGACCTGACCGTGCGCCCGGGACAGGTCACGGTGATCCTCGGCCCGTCGGGCTCGGGCAAGTCGACGCTGCTGCGGGTGATCAACCACCTGGAGAAGCCGGACGCCGGGCAGGTCAGCGTCAATGGCGAGCTCATCGGCGTGCGGCGGCACGGCACGCGCCTGAAGGAGCTGAGCGAGCGGGCCATCATGGCCCAGCGCCGCCATATCGGCTTCGTCTTCCAGGACTTCAACCTCTTCCCCCACCTGACCGCACTGCAGAACGTGACCGCCGCTCCGGTGGCCACCGGCCGGCTGGACGCGCCGGAGGCGCGGAAGCTCGCGCACGCCCTGCTGGACCGGGTGGGCCTGGGCGACAGGACCGGCGCGTACCCGCGGCAGTTGTCGGGCGGCCAGCAGCAGCGGGTCGCGATCGCCCGCGCCCTCGCGCTCCGGCCGGGGGTCATCCTCTTCGACGAGCCCACCTCCGCCCTCGACCCCGAACTCGTCGGCGAGGTGCTGTCCGTGATCAGGGACCTGGCCGACGGCGGGACGACGCTCGTCGTCGTCACCCACGAGATCGGCTTCGCCCGCGAGGTCGCCGACCAGGTCGTGTTCCTCGACCGCGGCCGGATCGTCGAACAGGGCCCGCCCGCCGAGGTGCTGGACCGCCCGCGGCACCCCAGGACCCGGGAGTTCCTCAGCCGGGTGCTGTGAGCCGCCGCCGTCCATCCCGCCTCTCCCCCGCGTCCCCGTCCCGCCATGGGACGTTCCGCCCCGAAAGGACCCTCGTCATGCCCGCCCTCCGCGTCGGCACCACCCTTCTGCGCGCCGCCGTCCTCCGTACCCTCGCCGGGGCCGTCGCCCTCACCGCGGGCCTCACCGCCTGCGGCGGGAACGGCTCCTCGTCCGCCTCGGACGCCGTGTCGGCCGGGAATCCCCCGAAGGGCACGGTGACCGTCGGCGCCCTGTCCAACGGCGCCGCCCGGCAGACCGACCTGGCCGTGCCCTTGGTGCCGTCGATCCGCGCCGAACTGCCGCAACAGATACGCGGCAAGGGGCAGTTGGTGATCGGCGTGGGCGCCCTGCCGGCGGGCTTCGCGCCGCTGGCCTTCGTCGGCAGCGACCAGCGCACCCTCACCGGTTCCGAGCCCGATCTCGGCCGGCTGGTGGCGGCCGTCCTGGGCCTGCGGCCCGTGGTGAAGAACTCCACCTGGGAGAACCTGTTCGTCGGCATCGACAGCGGCCGGACCGACGTGGGCTTCTCCAACATCACCGACACCGAGGAGCGCAAGAGAAAGTACGACTTCGCCTCCTACCGCCAGGACAACGTGGCCTTCGAGGTGCTCAGCACCAGCACCTGGAAGTTCGCCGGCTACGAGAGCCTCGCCGGTCGGACGGTGGCCGTCGGCGCGGGCACCAACCAGGAGAAGATCCTGCTGGAGTGGAAGGCCGAGCTCCGCACGGAGGGCAAGGACCTCGCGGTCAAGTACTTCCCGGACGCCAACAGCACCTATCTCGCCCTGTCCGGGCACAAGATCGACACCTACTTCGCTCCCAACCCGGACGTGGAGTACCACGCCGCCAAGGACGCCGGGACGCCCGGCGCCACTCGCAACGCCGGCACCTACTCCGGTGCCGGCGCCACGCTCCAGGGACTGATCGCGGCCACGTCCAGGAAGGGCAGCGGGCTGGCGAAGCCGGTCGCCGACGCCCTCGACTACCTGATCAGGAACGGCCAGTACGGGAAGTGGCTGGCCGCCTGGAACCTCTCCAACGAGGCCGTGCCGTCGTCGCGGATCAACCCGCCGGGGCTGCCGCTCACCAACTCCTGAGACCGGGCCCGCAGGGCCGGCCGCCGGCAACGCCGGCCCTGCGCGGGCCCGTTGCCCGCACACCACCGCTCCGACGGAAGGCATCCGACGCCATGTCCACGAGCCTGCACCCGCCGCGTCCGCCGCACCCCGAGGCGGAGCCGCACGTCCTCGACAACCCTGCCTGGGCTTCGCTCACCGGCCCGCACGCGCACCTCGCCGAGCGCCACGGGCTGGCAGCCCGCTACCCCGCGGACGTCGCGCCGTTCACCGCGCTCGCCGATCCGGCCGACCCTCAGGCCTGGGCCGATCTGGCCGCGCTGGTCGGCCCCGGCGTCGTCACCCCCGTCACCGGTGTGGCGACGGACCCGCCCGACGGCTGGCAGCGCGCCGGCGCGGTGCCGGGCGTCCAACTGGTCGCGACGGCGCTGCGGTCCGCTCCCGATCCCGAGGCGGTGCGGCTCCGGCCGCAGGACGTGCCGGAGATGCTCGACCTGATCGCGCGGACCAGGCCCGGCCCTTTCCTGCCGCGCACCATCGCGCTCGGCAGCTACCTGGGGCTGCGCCGCGGCGGCCGCCTGGTCGCCATGGCCGGCGAACGGCTGCACCCGCCGGGCTGGACGGAGATCAGCGCGGTGTGCACCGACCCGGACCACCGCGGCCAGGGCCTGGCCACCCGGCTGGTCCGCGCCGTGGCCGCCGGCATACGTGCCCGCGGCGAGACCCCGTTCCTGCACGCCGCCGCGAGCAACACCCCCGCCATCAGGCTCTACGAGTCCCTCGGCTTCACCCTGCGCCGCACCCCGCGGTTCGCCGTGCTCCGCACGCCTGCTGAGGCGGGCGAGGCGGACCGAGGCAGCCGCTCCGGCGAGCGCGCATGAGACCCCGCGCAGCGGACTTCGCCTGTCCCAGCCCGACCGCGCCGGGGGCCGGGGCCGCGGGCGTGGACGCGGATTCGGGGGGAGGGCGGCCACAGGTACAGTCCCACCTGTTCGAAAGCCCGCCGAGCACATCGGCCGACCTCTTCACCTGGAGGCCCCCGTGGTCACTTTGATGGATCCGTCCGGGAACACGCGCGTCGTCGTGGAGCGCACCGGGGCAACCATCGCATCCATCCAGACCGGCGGCACCGAGCTGCTGTGGCGCTCCCCGTGGGCGGGCGAGGAGTGGGACGGCCGGTATCCGGCGCAGGACTCGAACGCGGAGTTCCACGCGCGCTACCCCGGCGGGTGGCACACCCTCGTCCCGAACGCCGGTGACGCCTTCGACGTGGACGGCGTCGCGCACCCGTTCCACGGCGAGGCATGCTGGCGCCCCTGGCAGATCGTCGACGCCGACGAGGCGTCGTGCACGCTGCGGATCGTGCTGCGCACCTCTCCCCTCACCGTGGAGCGGCGGGTGGAGGCGCGGGCCGACGGCGTGGTGGTCACGCAGGAGGTGACGTGCTACGGCGCCGACGACGTCTCCTTCACCTGGGTGGAGCACCCCACGTTCGGGCCCGCCCTCGTCGCGCCGGGCACCACCGTGACGGTCGGCGGCCGGCAGCTCGATCTCGAGATACCCGGCCCCGAGGCCACCCACTCGGCGATGACCGTCGTCGACGCCGGCACCGCCCGCATCACCGCTCCGGGAGGCGGCCTCACCGCCGAACTGACCTTCGACACCGGCGTGTTCCCCCTCGTCCAGGTCTGGCAGGAGCACCGTGCGCAGCGCGGCTTCCCCTGGTGGGGCGTCGTCGACGCCCTCGCCGTCGAGCCCTCGGCGGCCGCCTACGACGCCCGCTCCGAGGGCGACCCGCTCGGTCCCCTCACCCTCGCCCCCGGAGAGCGCCTCTCGGCGACGCTCCAGCTGCGGGTGGAGACCCGGTAGGGCGGCCGCCGCGGGTGCTCCGCCGCCCCGGGGGCGAGGGCCTGAACCGGACCGGTTCCGGCCCGGTTCAGGACAGGGTCAGGACCCGGGTCGGGTCAGGGGGCGGTGTCCAGCCGCTCGACGGCGGCGGCCGCCTGGCCGGACCGCAGCGGCAGGAACACCTGCTGGCCGCCGACCACTTGCTGCCCCTGCTTGCTGAGGATGAACCGCATCAGCTCCTCCATGACCGGGTCGAGCCGCTTGCCGGGCGCCTTGTTCACGTTGAAGTAGGTGACCCGGCTCAGCGGGTAGACGGCCGAGGCGACGTTCTCGTAGGTGGGCGCATAGGCCGGGTCGCCGGTGTGGTCGCTCAGGGACAGGATCTTCACGCCCTGGGTCGACGTAGGCCATGCCCGTGTACCCGATGGCGTACGGATCGTCCCTGACGTCCTTGGCGATGTTGAAGACGGTCTTCTCCCAGTGCACCGCCGGGTCGGCGGGTGTCGAGCCGGCGGGAGCGCCGGGCCGCCACTCGCCGCGCTTGCCGCCGGCGTCGAGCACCCGCTGGCGGACGAACTCCTCGAAGCCGTTCCACGGTTGCAGGCCCACGATGTGGATCGGCTTGTCCGCCCACTCTCCGGTGGCGCCGAGGTCACCCCAGGTGAGGGCCGCCTTGCCGCCGCGGTTGCGGGTGGTGGACAGGGCCGCGTCGAGCTGGTCGAAGGACAGCTTGTCCAGCGGGTTGGCCTTGTTGACGACGACGCCGACCGAGTCCAGGAAGCCGAAGTGGCGGTAACTGCCGCCGGAGATCGGCACGCTGAGCGGGTCGTAGCCGAACGCGTCGTGGAAGCCCTGGATGTCGGTGGGCTTCAACTCGCGGGAGACGAAGACGCAGTCGAGGTTGCCCTTGATCAGCTCCAGCGCGCCGAGGCTGCCCGCGTAGGGCGGGTTCACCGCGATGTGGACCTTGGGGTAGAGCTTCTCGAACTCCTTGATCCAGCTCTTGGACAGCGCGGCCAGCACGTCCGAGGCACCGCACTGGTAGTCGCCGTGCAGCGAGTTCTTCGGCTTGGCCTGATAGGACCGCAACCCCGGGTCGAGCGTGGGCTGCAGCAGCTCGGGGGTGGGCAGCGGCCGGCCGTTGGCCTGGTTGTAGGCGTCCTGCTCGTCGGTCTGCGGAACGACCGGCTTCTGCGGGGCGATCGCCCATGTCGCCAGGTGGTCTGCGCTGTTGTCGGAGCCGGCCATGCTGCTCGCGGTGGCGGTCGCCACCAGCGCGCAGCTGACCGCCAGCGTGGCCGCGACGCGGAGTACAGGTCTCACGGAGCTCTCCCGGGTGTCGGACGAGAACGGCACGGGACGCCGAACGGACCGAACCGGCCCGCCCGTTGCTCCCTGCCGTGATGCCGAAGCGAGACGCTAGATCGCGTTCGCGGGCAGCGGCCAGACACCCTCGGGCAACTGCTCGTTGATCTCTCTTTTGCTCGTTCTGCCCTGAGCCGTCACCGGGAGCGGTGCAGGTCACGGGATTCGTGGCCGGAGGGCGGTCTCTTGCGCTGCGAGGGCCCGGAAGGGCGGCCTCCGTCACTATCCTGCGGGGAGCCGGCGCGGTCGGAGGGGGCCCGCCGGCGGGTGTTTCACACCTCTGGGGAGGGGACGGCTGTGCGCAGAGCCTGGAAGTTCACGGCGGCTGGGGTGGTGGCCGCGGTGGCCGCGGCCGGGGCGGCGTGGTGGTGGGAGGTCACGCCGAAGTACCACGTGCCGGTGCCGGCGGCGAGCGCCGCACCGGGTGAGGTCGTTCGGGCGTACATGAGGTCGCTGGACGCGCACGACGGCGCGACCGCCCGCGCCCTGTCGACGTCCGGCCACCGCCCGGTGACCGGCACCTGGCTGTCGGACACCTCGGGCCTGCGGGTGCTGACGGTGTCCTCGCCGGTCGCGGAGGGCAGCGAGGTGCAGGTGAGCGTGACCTTCGACCTCCACCAGCACTGGTGGACCGACGACGCGTCCA
This sequence comes from Streptomyces sp. NPDC020917, assembly GCF_044333795.1. Taxonomy (NCBI): domain Bacteria; kingdom Bacillati; phylum Actinomycetota; class Actinomycetes; order Kitasatosporales; family Streptomycetaceae; genus Streptomyces; species Streptomyces sp. NPDC020917. The sequence continues at coordinate 193,185 of NZ_JBIRRR010000016.1, forward strand.
TGCGCCCGGGTCGCCACGACTGGAGCTACGTCCTGGTGCGGCAGCAGGGCCGCTGGCTGATCCAGGACGAGGGCATGGGCTGACCGGCGCCGGGCGGGCGCGCGGCCGGGGCGATGGCGCGCCGAACCGGGCGCGCGGGCGCTCACCGCGGCAAGGACTGTGACCCATGGGGTGGTTGGGGCGCGTGCAGACCTCTGGTGGGCGGGGCCGGACCGTTCTACCGTGTGCCGGGCGTGAGTTCGACGCTGGTGCCGACCGGCCTGGAGAAGGCCCGACCAAGGAGTCGCCATGAGCTCGTCGTCAGTGCCCGGTCCGGCCGGAGCGCCGGACCCCCATGACCCCCCTGCCGCCGCGGCGGTGGCGGGCGACAGCGGACCGTCACCCGCCCGCCGCGCCGTGATCGCCGGGCTGTTCGGCGCGGCGCTGGGCGGCGCGGGCCTGCTGCCGGGCACGGCCGGGGCCGCAACGCCCCTGCGCGGCACGGCTGTTGCCACGGGCACGGGCACGGCCGCCCCCGCCGGCGTCTCCCCCGCCGTGATCACCGGCGCCAAGGTCGCCAACCTCACCGGGCCCGCGGAGACCGGCCCGTTCGCCGCGCCGTGGACGGATCTCGGCATCCCTGCCCGCTGCCCCGACGGCAGCCTGCTCTTCGTGTGCGGCGACACCTTCGACGGCTCGGGGGTGGGCGGCCCCGACTGGCGCGCTCCGGTGGGCCTGCGGTCGTCCAGCAGCAACCTGGCCTCGGTGCGGATCGACGGGGCCGTGGGCGGCTCGCACGCCGTCGGGCTGGTCCCCGAGGGCCACGCGGGCGGCACCACCGCGATCCCGTCCGACGTGTTCACCGTCGGCGACACGATGTACATGCACCTGATGCGGGGCGTCATCTACCAGACGGACCACTCCGACTTCTGGCGCTCCACCGACAACGGCCAGACCTGGGAGTACCTGTGCCAGTGGCCGGGCGGCCAGTACGGCGGCCAGTTCCAGCAGAAGACCTACGCCGTGGCCGACGACGGCTACTGCTACGTGCTGTCCACGGCGTTCAACCGGGACGTCGTCTCCGGCCTGCTGCTGCACCGCGTCCCGCAGACCCAGCTGGGCACCCCCGCCGCGTACCAGCCCTGGGGCTACGCCAACGGCGCCTGGGCGTGGGGCAACGCGCCCACCACGATCACCGGTGCCCGCCGCTGGGGCGAGATCTGCTTCCGCGCCATGGGCGGCAAGTACGCCTTCAGCTGGCTGAACATGGACGTGCTGTCGATGCGGGCGCAGATCTTCGCCCTGCCGACCTCGAACCTGTTCACCACACCCGAGCAGACGACGATCGTGCCCACCGCACCCGGCCTGGAGATCGGCAACGCGGTGGCCAGCCCCTATGGCGGATTCATCTTCCCCGGCTCCACCTTCGCCGACTTCCACATCGCCGTCAGCCAGTGGTACGACAACCAGGACTACCGGGTGATGCACTACCGCATCAACGGCCTGGACGCGTGAGCGGCGGCCGCGGCCCCCGCTCTTGCCGGTCGTACCCGCGGGCAGGGTGCCCGGCGTGACCGTGGGAAGCGAGGACAGCCGGCTGGTCGTGATCCGCGGGAACTCCGCGTCGGGCAAGTCGTCGGCGCCGGCAGCTCGCTGAAGGAGACGGTCGACCGCATCATGCTCGAGTCGGGTCTCGACGGGCTGCCCCCGCGGGACCTGTGATCCTCCGGGATCCTCGTCCCGCATGGTCCGCTTTGTCGGTGGCACCTCCTACGCTGCCGGGACTGGACGCGGATGGGGGGAGGGCCTGTGAAGCGGTTGTTCGGGCGGGTGCGGATGGCGGAGCCGAAGGTCTCGGATGCCGAACGGGAGCTGTTCGGGGGGCCGTTGCGGTACGACATGGGGTGGTCCCACCATGAGCACGCCACGCTCGACCTGACGATGATGTCCGCACTGCGGTCCATGCCGAAGCTCGTCGGCGCGACGCTGCGCATCGCGTGGAACGCCGACCGCCGGGCGCTGACCGCGGTGGCGGTCAGCGAGATCGGGCAGGGCTTCGCCGCGGCCGTGGGGCTGCTCGCCGTCAACGCCGTGATGCACGCGCTGCTCGGCGGGAGCGGCACCGCCACGCATCGGCTGCACGCCCTGCTGCCCGGGCTGCTGGCCGCGGCCGGTGTCGCGGTGGTGAACTCGGCGCTGGCCGGGTGGTCCACCTCGCGGGCCGGCCGCCTGGAGCCGCTCGTCGAGCGCATCGCCACCACCCAGTACCTGGCGGCCGCCGCCTCCGTGGAGCTGGAGGCGATCGACGACCCGGACTTCCGCCGGCTCGTCGACGTCGCCCAGTGGGGCCCGGCCTCCGCACGCCGCATGATCAGCGCCTGCGTCGCCGCGCTGAACGGCGTCATCTCGCTGGTCACCACGGCCGGCGTGCTCACCGTCCTGCACCCGCTCCTGCTGCCGATGCTGGTCCTGATCGCGGCGCCGCGCGGCTGGGGCGCCATGCGGGTGGCGCAGGAACGCTATGTCTCCGCGATGACCTGGGTGGAGCACGTGCGGGCCAGCCGCCTGATCGGCAACCTGCTCACCGAGCGCAGCGCCGCCCAGGAGGTGCGGGTGCACGGCGCCGGCCGCTTCCTGCTCAGCCGCTACGAGCGGATGGCCGAGAGCGCCGAGGCTGAGCAGGAGCGGCTGGCCTCCAGCAAGGCGCTCACCGAGTGGGTGGCCGCGGCGTTATCGGGCCTTGCCATGGCGGTCACCTACGGGACGATGTTCTGGCTGATCTCCAGCGGGCACATGAGTCTGGCGGTCGCCGGCACCGCCGTGATCGCCGTCCGCTCGGGCTCGGCGAGCCTGGGCGCGCTGGTGATGAACGTGAACCAGTTGCACGAGGAGTCGCTGTACGTCCGCGACCACGGACGCTTCCTCGCCCAGGCCGCGCTGCGGGCCATCCCGGACAGCGGCGCCCAACTCCCCGACCGTGTCGAGGAGATCGTGCTCGACCGGGTCACGTACCGCTATCCCGACCGGGAGACGGCGGCCCTGGACGGGGTGTCGCTCACGCTGCCCATGGGTTCGGTGACCGCCGTGGTCGGCGAGAACGGCTCCGGCAAGAGCACCTTGATGAAGCTCCTGTCCGGCCTGCTGCTGCCCCAGGAGGGTTCGCTGCGCTGGGGCGGCCAGGACCTCGCCCGCCTCGGCCGCACCGAGGTCTTCGGCCGGGTCACGCTGCTCACCCAGGACTTCCAGCGCTGGCCCGTCACCGCCGCGATGAACATCCGCATCGGCAGGCCCGAACTGGCCGCGGCGCCGGACGAGCTGCAACCGTCCGTCGACTACGCCGGCGCCGGCCCGGTCGTCGCGAAGCTCCCCCACGGCCTGGAGAGCCTGCTGGCCCGGGTGTTCCGCGGGGCGATCGAGCTGTCCGGCGGCGAGTGGCAGAAAGTGGGCCTGGCCCGCACCCATTGGCGCAGCTCCACCTCGCAGGCGGACGGCGTCCTGATCGTCGACGAACCCACCTCCGCTCTCGACCCGCAGGCGGAGATCGCCGCGTTCGACCGCATCCGCCGGCTCGCCGCCCCGAACCGGGCCGTCGTCCTGGTCACGCACCGGATGTCCGGCGTCCGCCACGCCGACCGCATCTTCGTCCTGCACCAGGGCCGGCTGGCCGAACAGGGCGACCACGACGCGCTCATGGCCGCGGGCGGCCGCTACGCCGCCATGTTCGAGGCCCAGGCCGCGCAGTACGCCCCCAGCGCAGGCGTCCCGCACCCCCACTCCCCCGTCCTTCCCGCGCCCCTGCTCGCCGACCCCGGCCTGCCGGACCCTGCCTGACCCGGGCGCCGCGGGGACCGGTGGGGAGGTCAGGCGGCGGAGCGGTCGGCGAGGGGGCGGCGGCGCAGGTGCGGGGTGAGCAGGGCGGGCGGGGCGTACTCCTGGTCGAGGGTGCCGACGTCGGTGCCCGGCGGCACGATCGCGTCGATCCGGTCGAGGACGTCGTCCCCGAGGACGACGTCGACGCCGGCGAGGAGGTCGTCGAGGTGCGCCATGGTGCGCGGCCCGAGCAGCGCGCTCGTCACGCCGGGGTGCGCGATGGTGAACGCCATGGCGAGGTGGGTCATCGGCAGACCCGCCTCCTCGGCGACGGGGATCAACTGCTCGACCGCGTCCAGGCGACGCTCGTCGTTGAGGTGCCGGAGCAGGTGCGCGCGGCGCAGCTCGTTCTGCCGGCCCTTGCGGACGCGGCCGGTGAGCAGGCCCTGCGCGAACGGGCCCCACACCAGGGTGCCCATGCCGAACCGCTCGGCCAGGGGCAGGACTTCGCGTTCGACCCGCCGGTTCAGCATCGAGTACGGCGGCTGTTCGGTGCGGAAGCGCGCCAGCCCGCGGCGCTCGGCGACCCACTGGGCCTCGACGATGTCCGACGGCGGCGTCGTGGAGGCCCCGATCGCCCGCACCTTTCCGCTGCGGACCAAATCGGTGAGGACCGAGAGCGTCTCCTCGATGTCCGTCGCCGGGTCGGGCCGATGGATCTGGTAGACGTCGATGTGGTCGGTCTGCAGCCGCCGCAGGGAGTTCTCGACCGCGGTCGTGATCCAACGGCGGGACGCGCCCTGCTGGTTGGGGCCGGTGCCCATCGGCCGGCTGACCTTGGTCGCCAGGACCACCTGATCGCGGCGGCCCTTGAGCGCCTTGCCCACCACCTCCTCGGCGTCGCCGTACGCGTCGGCGGTGTCGACGAGGTTGATCCCGGCGTCGAGCGCCTTGTGGATGATGCGGATCGAGTCGTCGTGGTCGGGGTTGCCGACCTGGGTGGCGAACATCAGGGTGCCCAGCGCGTACGGGCTGACCATGATGCCGGTGCGGCCGAGGGGGCGGTACTGCATGGCGTCTCTCCCGAGGTCGGTACGAGGGGTGGCGCGGAGCCGGCAGGACGTCCGGCGCGCTGCCCGAGCCCGCCCGCCTGCGGCCAGCAGAAGCGGAAAGGCTTTCCGATTACTATACGGAAAGCCTTTCCGCTTCGCTACCGGGCGCTAGACTTCCCGCATGAGCGAGCGCGCCCCCGGCCGTACAGCACCCGCTGCCACCAGCGCGGACCCCGGCGACCGGCGCCCGCGCGCCGATGCCCGGCGGAATCTCGACGCGCTGATCCAGGCGGCCAGGACCGTGTTCGCGCGCTCGGGTGTCGACGCGCCCGCGAAGGAGATCACCGACCTCGCGGGGGTCGGCGTCGGCACCCTCTACCGGCACTTCCCGCGCCGGGCCGCGCTGGTCGCGGCCGTGCTGCAGCACGAGATCGACGCCTGCGCGGAGGCCGGGCCCGGGCTGAGCGCCGAACACGGGCCCGTCCTGGCCCTGGCCCGATGGATGGACCGCTACACGGCGTTCGTCGGCACCAAGCGCGGCCTCGCCGGCGCCATGCACTCCGGCGACCCCGCGTTCGAAGGGCTGCACGCCTACTTCCTTCAGCAGCTCGAACCCGCGCTCGCGGCGCTCCTCGACGCGGCCGCCGCGACCGGCGAGGTCCGCGACGACATCAGCGCCCGCGACGTGCTGCACGCCATCGCCCTGCTGAGCCAGCCCGTGCCCGGCGAGGACGACCCCGCGTACAGCAGGCGCCTGGTCTCCGTGTTCGTCGACGGCCTGCGCACGCCTTCCCCGCCCGCGCCACCGGCCTGACCCGCCCCGCCGGCGCCGCCGGCCCGGGCGGGGAGCGACCGAACGCGCCCGAACCACCCGAATCACAGGCTCACGCAGCATGCTGGAAGGAGCGGCAGTGGACCTGCCGAAGCCGGGCCGGCGTGACGGTGACCGGGGGTGACCGTCAGAGCACGCCCGGCCGCACCAGGGCCGCCTGACGCACGTGGCCCTACGAGAAGGAGTAAGGCGGTGAGGTGATCATGCGCTCCCGCTTCGCACCCGACAGGAGCCTGACCGTCCGCATGGTGACGGTGATCTTCCTGCTCGGGCTGGTGTACGTGGCGTTCGTCGCCGCGCTGATCGCCCTGCTGAAGTCCGTGGCACTGGTGGTGGTGATCGTCGGCGCGCTGCTGATCGCCCAGTACTGGTACTCGGACCGGATCGCCTTGTTCGCCATGCACGCGCACGAGGTCAGTCCGGCCGAGGAGCCGCAGCTCCACGGGACGGTCGACCGGCTCTGCGCCCTGGCCGACATGCCGAAGCCCCGGGTGGCCGTCTCCGAGATCGACATGCCCAACGCGTTCGCCACCGGACGCAACGCCGACCACGCCGTGCTGTGCGTGACCACCGGCCTGATGCGCCGGCTGGAACCCGAGGAGCTGGAGGGCGTCCTCGCCCACGAGCTGTCCCATGTGGCGCACAAGGACGTCGCGGTGATCACCATCGCCTCGTTCCTGGGAGTGCTGGCCGGGCTGCTGGTGCGGTTCGCGTTCTACTCCGAGCTGTTCGGCGGCCGCCGCAACGACCAGAACACCGCCGCCATGTTCGCCGTGATCATGGCCGTCTCGGCGCTCGTGTACGCGCTCAGCTTCCTGCTGTTGCGGGCCCTGTCCCGCTACCGGGAGCTGGCCGCGGACCGCTCCGCGGCGCAGCTCACCGGCCGGCCGTCTGCCCTGGCGTCCGCGCTGGTCAAGGTGAGCGGCAGCATCGCCCGCATCCCCACCGACGACCTGCGCACCGCGCGGTCCTTCAACGCCTTCTTCTTCACTCCGGCCCTCAAGGAGGACAACAAGCTGGCCACCATGTTCTCGACCCACCCCACCCTCCAGCGGCGCCTGGACGCGCTGGCGGAGATCTCCAGGGAGCTGGGGCAGGCCGCGTAGGCTTCCCCGGCGAAGGCCCGGGCCGCGCAGGCCCTTCCCGCGTAAGCCCGGGCAGCGCAGGGCCCCGCACGCGGCGGGGCCCTGAAGCCGCTCGGGAAGCGGCGCCGCGCCGCTCAGGCCGAGAACGGGCCCGCTTCGACGAGCAGCGCGGGCGCCACGGCGCTCTCCATGAAGACCGCCTCGCCGCGCTCGCGTTCGCGGCCGACGCCGATGACCGCGCTCAGCACCTCGTCCATCCGGAAGGTGAGGCGGACCGGCGGAGCCCACGCCGCGATGCGGCCGTCCTTCAGCCAGTACGTGGCGTCCCGGGTGGTGCCCGTGACCAGGGTGTCCTTGGGGTGCAGCACCCGCAGGTAGTCGAGCCTGCTGATGACCTGGCCGTCACCGCAGCCGGCCATCAGCTCGGTCTCGTCGGCGTCCCCGGCGTCCAGCAGGATGTGCGACGGGGACGGATCGGCGCCGAAGCGCCAGCCGATCGGCACCCCGTGCCCGGTGGACCTGCCCCCGGTGACGGGGGCGCGCTCCAGGTCGGAGACCACACCGCGCAGCACCCCGCGTTCGATCAGCGGCGTGCGGCTGCGGCACGTCCCCTCCACGTCGAAGCCGCTGGGCAGGCCCGCGGGGTCGGCCGCGTCGTCGGTGAGGGTGAGCAGTTCGCTGACGATCCGCTCCCCCATCCGGCCCGCGGCGGCGGTGCGCCCCTGCGCGTAGCCGGCGGCGCCCAGGGCCGCGTACGCGTACGTGGTGAGCAGGGTGACGACGGCCTGCGGGCGGAGCAGCACCCGGCAGGTGCCGGTGAGCGGGTCGCCGGTCGGCAGCGGCGCGAGGTCGTCGAGCAGGCGCTCGGCGATGCCGTCGACGCTGATCCGCGCGGCGTCCCGGTGGACGATCCGCGCGCTGGCCGACCGCCCGTCCCGGGAGGCGACGGCCTGGAGCGACGCCTTGGTCAGCGTCTCGCTCCGGTACAGGCCGTCGTGGTCGGCGACGACCCGCCCGATGACGTCGTGCCGGACCGCCCCGCCGAGGTCGGCCCGGCCGCCGAGCCCGTCGCGGATCGCGCTGAACCACGCGTACCGCTCGCCCGCTCCGGCGGCGACGGTGGCCGGCGCGACCGCCGGGACGGCGGGTTCGCCCTGGGCGGCCGCGGGGCGGACGGCCCCCGCCGTGCCGCCCTGCGGCAGGCAGGACAGCGCGTCCTGCAGGCGCTCGGCGAGCGCCCGGACGGCGCCGGTCTCCAGGCTCTCCAGGGTGCCGCCGGCCACCCGGCCGTCCCGGGTCACCCGGACCCGCACCCGCAGGCGCTCCTCGTCGTGCTGTGCGGTGACCCGGGAGCGGGCGTACCTCAGCAGACCGGTGCGCTCGCTGGAGATGTCGAGCCGGGTCCCCGGGCCGAGCAGTTCCAGCGCGTCACGGACCTTGCGTTCCTCGATCATCGGCCACCTACCCGGGCGTCGCGGAAGCGGGCGGGAACCGTGCCGTGGCCGATGTGGGCCACCTGCAGCGGCTCGCCCTTGTTGCACGACGGGATGCCGTGCACCATGAACTCGTCGGGGCCGCCGAGCGCGTCGCAGCCGGCCCAGAACGTCGGGGTCACCCCGGTGTACGTGCAGTTCTTCAGCAGCCGGCCGCGCTTGCCGTCCTTGATCTCCCAGCCCACCTCGGCGCCGAGCCGGAAGTTCAGCCGCTGGTCGTCGATGGACACGCTCTTGGTCATGTCGACCAGCACGCCGTTCCTGGTCCCGGCGATCATCTCCTCCAGCGAGGAGTCGCCCGGCTGCAGGCAGAGGTTGGTCATGCGGACCAGCGGCAGCCGCTGCCAGCCGTCGGCCCGCGCCGCGCCGGTCGACTGCTCGCCGAGTGCCGCCGCCGACTCCCGGCCGGACATGTAGTTGACGAACACGCCCTCGCGGACGAGTTCGGTGCGCTGGGCGGGCACCCCTTCGTCGTCGTAGCCGTACGAGCCGAGCGCGCCGGGGATGGTGGCGTCGGCGTACACCGACACGAGCGGGGATCCGTAGCGGAAGGAGCCGCGGCGCTCGGGGGCGGCGTAGGTGCCGCCGGCCAGGCTCGCCTCCGCGCCGAGTGCGCGGTCGGCCTCCATCGGGTGGCCGGCGCATTCGTGGAGCAGCATGGCCAGTTGGGCCCCGGACACGATGAGCGTGGTGGTCTCGTCGGGGCACTGGCGGGCGGTCAGCAGCTGCACGGCCTCCGCGGCGACGCGGGGTGCCTCCTCCACCAGGCGCAGCGAGGTGATGTGCTCGTACCCGGCGGTGGCGAAGAGGCCGCGCTGGCCGCGGATGGTGCGGGGTATCGCCTGCGGGTAGGAACGCCGCTGGATGTCCTCGCCGTCGGAGGCGAAGACCAGCAGTCCCGCACCGCTCTCGGTGATCCGCTGCTCGATCAGGGCGCCCTCGGTGTTGGCGAAGACCTTGTCGTCCTGGAAGAAGTCCATGGACGCCTCGACCTGGGACACCTGCGGGCCGGCCGACTCCGCGGCGGCGACTGTCGCGGCGAGGAGGTCCAGCTTCGTGGAGACCGGGACGGTGAAGGGGTCGACCTTCATCGGGGAGTGCCAGGTCGTGGTGGTGGTGACCGGCTCGCCGAGCCGCACGTCCCTGCGGTCGGCGCCCGCCGCGCGGGCCTGCACGACCGCGGCGGTGACCGCGTCGGACAGTCCCTGCGCGTCGAGCCGGTGGGTCGCGGCGAAGCCCCACTGCCCGCGGATCAGGACCCGCACCCCGATGCCGGTCGACTCGTCGTGGACGACCTCACCGGGGCCCTGGTGCTCGACGAGCACGAGTTCGTGCCGCCGGTGCACCACCCGCACGTCCGCGTAGTCGACGTCCCGCGGCAGCAGTCCGAGCGCGTCCAGCGCGGCCGCGCGCATCATCGGCCGGCTCCGCTCGGAGCCGGTGCGAGCGGGCCTGACGGCTCCGGCCCGCATCGGCGTGGCACCGGCCTGGGGACGGCACCGGGCGGGGCGGTGCGGATCCTGTCGTCCTGCAAGTCGCGCATGGAGGGCCTCCGTTGTCGGGAAGGTGGACCACCGCCCGGGCGGGCCGGGGCGGTGACGGGCGGTGGGTGGGGCGCGGCGGCCGACCGGTCAGGGGGTTCCTGCCGTGGCCCCGCGGCGTTCCAGTTCGGCGGTGAGCAGCGGCACGAACTGCCGCCAGTCGGCGACGATGCCGATGTCGCAGGCGGCGAAGACCGGTGCGGTGGCATCGGAGTTGACGGCGAGGACGGTGCCGGCCCGGCCCACGCCGGACATGTGGTTGGCCTTGCCCGAGAGCCCCAGCGCGATGTACAGCCGGGGGGCGATGTCCCGGGCGGTGACGCCGACCTGCAGGGCGTGCGGCAGCCAGCCGGCGTCCGTGACCTTGCGGGTGGCGGCGATCTCGGCGCCCAGCAGGCGGCGCAGCGGCAGCAGTTCGGCGTAGCGGCCGGGGTCGACGCCGCGGCCGACGCCGATCACGACCTCCGCGCGTTCGAGGGCGTCGTAGTCGACCGCACCGCCGGGGTCGCCGAGCCGCACGGCCGGGTCGGGGCCGACCGCGAGCCGGCGGACGGGCAGTTCGCCGGCGTCCCGCGGGGTGCGCAGCGCGAGGCAGCCGGTGCGCACGGTCGCGATCCGGACGGCGCTGTCGCTGACGACCTCGGCCACGGACGCGTTTCCCGAGGGCTTGGTCCCCACCAGTCCGGCGGGATCGTGCCGCGCGCCGAGCGCCAGTCCGGTGAGGTCGGACAGCAGTCCCGCGTCCAGCCGGACGGCGAGCCTGGCCAGCACCTCGCGCTGGGTGGAGCGGGCGGATCCGAGCACGGCCCAGGGCATGCCGTGGGAGGCGCAGCGGTCCGCCAGTGCCGCCGCCACGGTCCTGGGCGCGCCGCCGTCCAGCATCAGCACCTCGTCGGCTCCCCAGGCCGCGAAGCGGCCGGTGCCGGTGGCGGCGCCGGGCGCGACCGCGACCACGCGGCCGCCGGTCGCGGCGGCGAGCACCGCCGCCTCGCCGAGCAGGGCCCGGTCGCCGATCGGGTCCGCGCCGTCGGCGAGGACGACGATGTCCCGGTGCCGGCCCGCGTCGCGCCCGGAGGGGCCGAGGGCCCTGGCCGGCGGCACGGGCGCGACAGAGGCGCCGGCGGCCGCCGGTGCGGGCCGGGCGGCCTCCTCGCACAGTTCGAGCGCCCGTGCCACCTGCTCGTGGAGCGGCCCGTCGAGGACGAGCGGGACGCGCTTGTGCGCCGCGTCCCGTACCGCGGTGACCCGGGTGGGGCTGGTCGGTGCGGCGGACGAGCCGAGGCCGGCGAGGTCGACGGTGCTGACCCGTGAGGCGGCCGGCCACGTGTCGGCGGCCGCCTTGGCGGGATCGCAGGAGCGTTCGGCCACCGCGACCACCGCCGGCAGGGTGACGCTGACCGGCCGTCCGCCGCCCTCCGCCTGAACGGTGGTGTGCAGCACGGCGCCGCCAGGACCGTGCTCCACCGTCATCCCCAACACCGGGCCGGCGAAGGGCAGTCCGAGCAGTTCGGCGACCATCGCGCCGACCACGGCGGTGTTGCCGTCGACGGAGGCGCGGCCGACCGTGACGAGGTCGACGGCGCCGAGGCCGCGGACGGTGCTCGCCAGGACCTTGGCCGTCGCCAGGCAGTCGGCGCCGGCCAGCGCCGGGTCGCTCACGTGCACGGCGTCGTGCACGCCGCACGCCATGGCCTCGCGCAGGACGGCCGCGGCGGACGGCGGTCCCATGGTGACGGCGGTGGACCGCCCGCGGAGGCCGCTCAGCGCGACCGCCTGGGTCACCGCCCGCCGGCACCAGGGGTTCATCTCGGTGCCGAGGCCGTCGCGCCGCAGCCGTCCCTGCGTGGTCAGGGTGCCGAAGTCGTCGCCGCGGGGCACCTGTTTGACCAGCGCGACCGTGCGCAGTCCCGGGCCGGGCGGGCCGTCCGACGGCGGCGGCGCGGTCATGAGACGCCCGATCCGACGAGCAGGCCGACCCCGTACGTCACCGCGGCGGATATCCCGCCGAGCAGCAGCTGGCGGGACGAGCCGAACCAGGCCGGTGTGGCGGTGAGCCGGGAGATGACGCCGCCGGCCGCGACGAGGGCGAGGGCGCTGAGCACCAGGGCGAGGACCACGCTGCCCGCCCCCAGGAAGAACGGGACGAGCGGGACGAGGGCGCCGAGCGCGAAGGCGACGAAGGACGACGCGGCGGCCGTCCAGGGCGAGGGCAGGTCGTCGGGGTCGACGCCGAGCTCCTCCCGCACGTGCACCCGCCAGGCCACGTCGGGCTGGGCGCTCAGCTCCCGCGCCACCTCCTCGGCCAGTTCGGGACGCAGGCCCTTCGCCCGGTAGATCAGCGCCAGTTCGCGCTCCTCCTCCTCGGCGTTGACCGACAGCTCCCGGCGCTCGGTGGTGATCTCGGCGTGCGTCAGCTCGTTCTGCGAGGACACCGAGGTGTATTCGCCGGTCGCCATCGAGCAGGAGCCCGCGACCAGCCCGGCGAGCCCGGTGAGGACCACGGCGTGTGCCGAGGCGCCGCCGCCGACCACCCCGGCGACCAGCGAGAAGTTGGAGACCAGCCCGTCCATCACGCCGAAGGTGGCGGGACGCAGCCAGCCCCCGGTGACATCGCGGTGCTGGTGGTGCAGTTCAGGAGGAGGGGCTCCCGTGAGTGTCGACATGACTGTGCCCGATCGTCGGGCCCGGCCCGCGGGGGACCGCGGACGGGCGGGAGATGAGGTGACGCTGGACTGCGGAGCGGAGGACCGCTCGACCCGCACGGCCCGGATCGGCCGCGCACCGGTCGGGGTGCGGCGGGCCGTGCGGCGCGGCCGCGGGCCCCGGGGCGGCCACGGCAGCGACTGTAGCGTAGCCTACAGAATCTGTCGATGAGTGTAGTGTGACCCACAGAGATCGAGGGCACGACAGGTCGCGCCGGAAGCGCGGCGGGGAGAGGTGGCTGGTGGCAACCGACGGGCCCGTGCACGGTCGTGACAGTTTCGGCACCCGATCCGCACTGCGGGTGGGGGGCGAGACCTACCGGATCCACCGCGTCGGCGACCTCGCCCCGCCCGGCCTTCCGCACTGCCTGCGCGTGCTTTTGGAGAACCTGCTGCGCCACGAGGACGGGCGGCGGGTGGGGGCCGGACAGGTCCGGGCGCTCCTGGACTGGGGCTCGCCGGCCTCGTTGGCGACCGCGGTGGACATCCGTCCGAGCCGGGTGTTCCTGCACGACACGAACGGCGTCCCGGCGCTGGCCGACCTGGCCGCGATGCGCGACGCGGCCGCGGGCCTGGGCCGCGACCCCGCCGTCGTCAACCCGTCCGTCACCGCCGAACTCGTCGTGGACCACTCGGTGATCGCGGACTTCCACGCCCGCCCGGACGCGCGGGAACGCAACGTGGAGCTGGAGTACGCCCGCAACGGCGAGCGGTACCGCTTCCTGCGCTGGGGCCAGTCGGCGTTCGACCGGTTCGCCGTGGTCCCGCCCGGCCGGGGGATCATGCACCAGCTGAACATCGAGCGCCTGGCCCGGGTGGTCACCGCCGAGGACGGCTGGGCGTTCCCCGACCTGTGCCTCGGCACGGACTCGCACACCACGATGGTGAACGGGCTGGGCGTGCTGGGCTGGGGCATCGGCGGCATCGAGGCGGAGGCGGCGCTGCTCGGTCAGCCGGTCTCCATGCTGGTGCCCGAGGTGGTGGGGCTGCGCCTGACCGGACGGCTGGCCGAGGGCGCCACCGCCACCGACCTGGTGCTGACCCTCACCGAACTCCTGCGCCGCCACAAGGTGGTGGGGAAGTTCGTGGAGGTGCACGGGCCGGCGGTGGCCGGCATGCCGGTCGCCGACCGGGCCACGATCGCCAACATGAGCCCGGAGTTCGGCGCCACCTGCGCGTACTTCCCGGTCGACGGCGAGGTGCTGCGCTACCTGCGGTTCACCGGGCGGCCCGAGGCGCAGGTCGCGCTGGTCGAAGCGTACGCCAAGGAGCAGGGGCTGTGGCACGATCCGGCGAGCCCGCCCCGCTACAGCGAGACGGTCGAGCTCGATCTCGGCGACGTCGTCCCGTCACTGGCCGGCCCGCGCCGCCCGCAGGACCGGGTGCCGCTGGACCGGGCGCGCGCCTCGTTCCGGTCGGCGGTCGCCGCGCTGCCGGATTCCGGCGGCGGCCCCGCGCCGGTGACCGTCGACGGCACGGAACACCGCCTCGACCACGGGAGCGTGGTCATCGCCGCCCTCACCTCCTGCACCAACACCGCCAACCCGTCGGTGATGGTCGCGGCGGCGCTGCTGGCGAAGAACGCCGTGGACCGCGGCCTGCGGACCAGGCCGTGGGTCAAGACCAGCCTGTCGCTGGGCTCCCGCGTCGTCACCGGCTACTTCGACGCGGCCGGACTCACCCCGTATCTGGAGGAGTTGGGCTTCCACCTGACCGGATACGGCTGCATGACCTGCATCGGCGCGTCGGGCCCGCTCGTGCCCGGGGTGTCCGAGGCGATCACCGCCCACGGCCTGGGCACCGCGGCCGTCCTGTCCGGCAACCGCAACTTCGACGGCCGCATCAACCCCGACGTGCGGATGAACTACCTTGCCTCGCCACCGCTGGTGGTGGCCTACGCGCTCGCCGGGACCATGGACGTGGACCTGACCGCGGAGCCGCTCGGGTTCGACCCGGCCGGCCGGCCGGTGATGCTGGCCGACATCTGGCCGGGCAGCCGGGAGGTCCAGCAGGTCATCGACGCGACGCTGGACGCGGAGATGTACACCCGCGCCTACGCCGACGTCTTCGCCGGCGACCGCAGGTGGCGGGCGGTGGACGCCCCGGTGGGCGCCACCTTCGCCTGGCAGGAGGAGTCGACGTATCTGCGCCGGCCGCCCTACCTGGACGGGATGGCACCCGCGCCCGCTCCGGCCGCGGACATCACCGGCGCCCGGGTGCTCCTCAAGCTCGGCGACTCCGTCACCACCGACCACATCTCCCCCGCCGGCGCCATCCCGCCCGGCAGCCCGGCGGGGCGCTATCTGGCCGGACTCGGGGTGGCCCGCGCGGACGTCAACACGTACGCCTCCCGGCGCGGCAACCACGAGGTGATGGCCCGCGGCGCCTTCGCCAACCTCCGGCTGCGCAACGAACTGGCCGGGGACCGCGAAGGCGGCTGGACCCGCGACTTCACCTCGGGCGGTGAACTGCGCACCGTCTACGACGCGGCGTACGCGTACCGCGCCGCCGGCATCCCGCAACTGGTCCTGGCGGGCGCCGAGTACGGGACCGGATCCTCGCGCGACTGGGCCGCCAAGGGCCCGGCCCTGCTCGGTGTGCGGGCCGTGCTCGCCCGCTCCTTCGAGCGCATCCACCGTGCCAACCTGGTCGGAATGGGCGTGCTCCCGCTGGAGTTCACCGACGGCGAGTCCGCCGGCTCCCTGGGGCTGACCGGAACCGAGACCTACGACGTGCTCGGGCTGGCCGGGCTGGAGGACGACGACCATCCGGGGACGGTCACCGTGCGGGCCGGGCAACGGGAGTTCACCGCCCGGGTGCGCCTGGACACCCCGCGCGAGCGGCTGTACTACCTGCACGGCGGGATCATGCGCTACGTGCTGCGGGACATCCTGGCGCGGACGGGAGAGCGCGCGGATGGCGTCCTGGCGTGACGTGCCGCTGTGCGGCGGGCCGGTGGAGATCCGCGGCGCGCTGGACCTGGAGCGGCGCGGATCGGGGGTCCTGCCCCGCAGGCTGCCCGCCTGGACCAGGGCCCAGTACCCGGACGCGTTCACGGACTTCGTCGCGTCGATGCCCTCCGGCGTGCGGCTGGTGCTGCGCACCGACGCCACCGCGCTGGAACTCGAACTGCTCACCACCGTGCGGCACTTCGACGGCGCCCCGGAGCCCGGCCCGGCCGGTGTGCTCGACCTGCTGGTGGACGGGGTGCCGTTCGCCCGCGCGCAGGCCCCGCTCGGGAACGTCCTGCGGCTCGCCCACTCCCGGGCCCAGGGGCGGCTGCTGCCGGGCGGCGCGGGCACCGTCCGGTTCGCCGGCCTGCCCGGCGGCATGAAGGAACTGGCCCTGTGGCTGCCGCAGCAGACCCCGTGCGAGCTGCGCACCCTGCGGGCCGATGGGGCGGTCGAGCCGCCGGGCCCCGCGCGAGGGCGGGTGTGGGTGCACCACGGCAGTTCGATCAGCCACTGCACGCAGGCCGACGCACCGACCGGCACCTGGCCGGTGGTGGCGGCGGCACGGGCGGGCGTGGAGGTGGTCAACCTCGGTATGGCCGGCAACTGCCATCTCGACCCGTACGTCGCGCGGACGGTCCGGGACTCCCCGGCGGACCTGATCAGCCTGGAGCTGGGTGCCAACCCGGTGTCCAGGTGCACCTTCAGGCCCCGCACGTTCGGCCCCGCCGTCCACGGCTTCCTCGACACCGTGCGCGACGGCCACCCGGACACCCCGCTCCTGGTGGTCTCGCCGGTGTTCAGCCGGACGCTGGAGGCGGAGGGCGGGCCGGCCGCCGGACGGGCGGCCGGGGGCGACGGCTCACCTGCCGGCGACCCCGGCGAGTGCGCGCAGGACGACCTGACGATGGCGTTCGTCCGTGACGCGCTGTCCTCGATCGTCCGGTCCCGCGCCCGGACCGATCCGGCGCTGCACTACCTGGACGGGCGCCGCCTGTTCGGCCCGCGGGACGCCGGCGACCAGCCGGACGGAGTGCACCCCAACGCGGCCGGCTACCGCCGCATGGGCTGCCGCTTCGCGTCGGCCGTCCTCGGGCCCGGCGGTGCCCTCGGGCCCGAGGACGGGCACGTCAGCCGGACAGCGTGATACCGCCGCGGTCGCCGTCCGAGAGGTGCGCGAAGGTCTCACCGGTGGCGCAGATCGTGCGCGTGACGTGCAGCCCGCCGTACACCCAGAAGATCCGCATGACCGTGTCGCCGCTGTTCACGAAGCGGTGCGGAACGCCCGCCGGCACCCAGGTGCTGGTGCCGGGTTCGATGGCGAAGGTCTCCTCCCCCATGGTCACGGTCGCCCGGCCTTCGAGGAGCAGCACGGTCTCTTCGACGTTGTGGGTGTGCAGCGGGAGGCCGGTGCCCACCTCGAAGGCGGTGACGCCGGTGGTCAGGGTGGCGGACGCGCAGTTCCAGACGCCCACGTAGGGCAGGGTCCGCACGCCGTTCCCGCGGTCGAAGGGGGTGACGGACCCGGGGCGGACGAGCAGATTGGGCGGTGTGGGTTCGGCGTTCACAGCAGTCCTCGATTCGGGTGGCGGTCGGCGGGAGCGGTCGGCGGGCCGCTCCGCGCGACCTCGGGTGTCAGGGGTCCGCCCGTGGCGGCTGCCCGGCGCGCCTCGCGCGGACAGCGCGCCGGGCCCGTTCGCGCTGCGGCCGTCAGGAGCCGAGCGCGCCGACGACCGCGTCGGTGACGGCGCGGGTGCCGCCCTCGGCGGTCCCGTCGCGCCGGAGCCGGATCGCCCCGGACGCCAGGGCCGTCCGGACCGAGCCGCGGATCAGGTCACCCGCGGCCGGTTCGCCGAGGTGGTCGAGCATCATCGCGGCGGCCAGGATCTGGCTGAGCGGGTTGGCCCGGTCCTGGCCGGCCAGGGTGGGCGCGCTGCCGTGGATGGGCTCGAAGTAGGCACGTGCGTCACCGATGTTGCCGCCGGGGCAGAGCGCGACACCGCCGACGGTGCCGCCGCCCAGGTCGCTGAGGATGTCCCCGAACATGCTCTCGGTGACGACGACGTCGAAGTGCTCCGGCTCCATGACCAGGGCCTGCGCCATCGCGTCGACGTAGCGGCACTCGGCCTCGACTCCCGGGTACTCCTCGGCGACCTCCAGGAACACCGAGCGGAAGAAGTACATGCTGCGCAGCACGTTGGCCTTGTCGACGCACGTCACGCGGCGGACGCCGTCGGCCGGTGCCCCGGAGCGCCGCAGCGCGAGGTCGAAGGCGTGGCGGACGATCCGCTCGCAGCCGGCCCGGGTCACCAGCAGGGTGTCGGCCATGGCCCGCTCGTTGCCCACGCCCTTACCGCGGGAGGCGTACAGGCCCTCGGTGTTCTCGCGGACGATCACGTAGTCGATGGCGCCGGGCTCCACGCGCAGCCGGGACTCGACGCCGGGCAGCAGGGTGACGGGCCGGACGTTGGCGTACAAGTCGAGGCCGTTGCGCAGGATCCCGCCGAGCAGTCCCGCCTCGGTGCCGTCGGGCATCCGCACGTGCGGCAGCCCGACGGGGCCCTTCAGCGTCGCGTCGGCCGAACGGACCGCCGCCAGGCCCGCGTCGCTCAGCGCGGCGCCCTCGCGCTGGTAGGTACCCGCACCTCCGTCGACGGCAACCGTCCGCAGGGCGAAGGGAGTTGTCGAGGTCACCGCGTCGAGCACGGTCAGCGCCGACTCGACGAGTTCCGGTCCGATGCCGTCGCCGGCGATGACGGCGACGGTGTAGGTGCGCTCGGGCATCAGGGTCTGCCTTCCGGTCGGGGCACGGGGATCCCTATCTGTCGCAACTACGTCAATCCATTGACGATGTCGTAGGGATTGCTACCGTAGCAGTCGCTACAAGCCCTTGGCGGGCTGCCGGTTCGGGTGCGACAGGGAAGGCAGAGGAACGATGACGCGAGCGATACCCCTCATCGAGATCAGCGGCACACCCGCGGAGCGCGGCCGCGCGTACGGCGAGGCGGCCCGGGACGAGATCGCCGCCTCGCTCGACTACTACCGCCGGGCGTTCGCGGTGTCGTCGGGGCTGGACTGGCCGGAGGTCCTCCAGCGGGCCCGGTCCTGGCGCGGCGTCATCGCCCGCGACGCCCCGCACCTCCTTGACGAGATGGACGGCATCGCCGAAGGCGCGAACGCCGGCGCCGACGACATCCTCGCGCTCAACGCCCGCGGCGAGATCGTCCGCAGCGGCGACAGCTCCTTCGTCGGCATGGACACCGCGGACGAACCGGCCGACGGCTGCTCGGCGTTCGCACTGCTGCCGGAGGCCACCGGCGACGGCCACGTCTACTGCGGGCAGAACTGGGACTGGCGCGAGGGCACCGAGGCGACCACGGTCATGGTCCGGGTCGTCCAGCCGTCACGGCCGACGATCATCATGCAGGTGGAGGCGGGCCAGGTCGGCAGGCACGGTGCCAACGCGGCGGGCATCGCGCTCAACGCCAACGGCCTGGACGGCCGCTTCGGCACACCCCCGGGACTGCCGCAGCCGATCCTGCGGCGGCTGATCCTGGAGAGCGCCACCATGCGCGACGCGCTGCAGGTACCGTTCTCCGTCCGCCAGCACATCGCCACCAACCTGGTGATCGTCCACCGCGACGGCGTCGCGATCGATCTGGAGACGACACCCCTCGACCACCGGTGGGGCTACCCGGTCGGCGGCGTGCTGGTGCACGGCAACCACTACCAGTACGGCGTCCCCGAGTCACTGGCCGGCAGCTACCGCCCCTCGTCCGTGGACTCCCTGTTCCGGGTGCCGGTCATCGAGCGGGGGCTGGCGAGGGCCAGGGACGCCGCCGGCTCCGCCGCCGTGCGCAAGGTCGTCGCCGAGACGATGAGCGACCACTTCGGCCATCCCTTCGGCGTGTGCGCCCACCCCGACCCCAGGGACGAACCGGTGCGCCGCTACAAGACCACGATGAGCAGCCTGGTGGACCTGACGTCCGGTGAGTACCGCATCCTCGCGGGCAATCCGTGCGAGGGCGAGTACCGGTTGCTGCCCTGGAACCTCTACGACGGATCGGCGGAGGCGCCCCCGGCCTGACCGCCCGGCGATCCCGAGACTCTCCTGAAGGTTTGCACTACATCTATTGACGGCTGCTGTAGCACTTACTACGGTTCTGCCCAATCGGCGAGGCTGAACTGCCGGTTCATCCGGCCACTCCCTCAACCGAACAGCAGGCGTCCTCTCCGTATCGAACCCGCCATCAGACGACGGGTCAGCGTTCGTCCTCGTGCCAGTCCCCCTCCCCAGGAGCGCTCCATGTCCCGTCATGTTGGCCTGCGTACCGCCAGACGTCCCGCCGCCGCTGCCTGCACCGTACTCGCGTTCGCGCTGATGAGCGCCGCCTGCGGCGGCACGGCCGGGTCGGCCGCCAAGGGCACCGGAGCCGCCCCCGACGGCCGGAAGGCCGTCGCCAAGACCCCCGCCACCGCCGCCGTCGACCTCGGTTCGTGCGGCAAGGACAGCCGCGTCGTCCAGGGCGACAACGGCCCGGTCACCGTCACCGGGACACCCAAGCGCGTGGTCGCCCTGGAGTTCTCCTTCGTCGACGCCCTGGCCAACGTCGGCATCACGCCCGTCGGCATCGCCGACGACGGCGACCCGAAGCGGATCATCGACCCGGTGCGGCAGAAGATCGACCACTACACCTCGGTGGGGCTGCGCCAGTCCCCCAACCTGCAGGTCATCAAGTCCCTCAAGCCCGACCTCATCATCGCCGACCCCAAGCGCGACTCCGCCGTCGAGAAGCAGCTGGAGTCGATCGCCACCACCATCTCCCTGCCCAGCAGCGTCGCGGACTACGACGAGACCCTCGTCAGCGAGCAGCAGATCGGCCTGGCCGTCAACGCCTGCGACCGGATGAGCACCGCGCTCGCCGCGCACAAGAAGGTGATGGACCAGCTCAAGAGCGAGCTGCCGGCCGGTGGCAAGGGCAAGGTGATGTTCGCGGTCGCCTCCGAGAAGGCGTTCAGCGCCTACACCCCGCGCGGCTTCGCCACGGCGGTGCTCGGCTATCTCGGGCTGGACACGACCCCTTCGTCGACGAGCGACGTGAGCGTGGGGATGACCCTGGAGACCATGGTCACCACCGCGCCGGACGTGATGTTCGTCGCGCACAACACCGCCAAGACGCTCTCCGACCAGTGGCAGAGCAGCAGCCTGTGGAAGTCCATCCCCGCGGTGAAGGGCAACGCGGACTTCTCCGTGGACGGCAACGTGTGGTCCAAGTCCCGGGGCACCGCGGCCGCGGAGCTGATCGCCCGTGAGGCGATCAAGGACCTGACGGGGAAGTGATGACGACGTCGACCGTCTCCACCGAGCCGGCCACGGGCGGCTCGCCCGCGCCGCCGCCCGCGCGAACCCACCACGGCACGGCGGCACTCGTCGCCCTGGTGTGCGCCGGAGTCCTGGTCGTGGGAACCCTGTGGGGCCTGTCCCTGGGCAGCGAGCACATCGGCTGGGGGACGGTGCTGCGGTCCTGGTTCTCCGCCGACTCCCCCGCGCAGGAGATCGTCCGGACCATCCGCATGCCGCGGATCCTGCTGGCCGCGCTCGTCGGCGCGAACCTCGCGGCGGCCGGCACCCTGATGCAGGCGATCACGGCGAACCCGGTCGCCTCGCCGGACATCATGGGCGTGAACGCGGGTGCGGCGGTGGTCGTGGTCACCGCGATCACCGTCCTGCCGTCGATCGCGGGCGCGCCGACGATCCTGCTGGCGTTCGTGGGCGCCGCCGCGGCGGGCTTCACGGTCATGGCCCTGGCCGGGATGGGCTCGGGCAAGGTGAGCCCGGTCCGGCTCGCCCTCGCCGGGGTGACCGCGAGCACCCTGCTGGTGTCGCTGACCCAGGTGCTGGTGATCTTCCACGAGAACGACACCCAGTCGGTGCTCTTCTGGCTGGTGGGCGGGGTCAACTTCGCCCAGTGGCACGACGTCACGACCGCGCTGCCGTGGTCCCTGGCCGGTCTCGCCGGCGCGATGGCCCTGGCCCGCTCGCTCAACATCCTCGCCCTGGGCGAGGACATGGCGCGCGGGCTCGGCCAGAACGTGGAACGCACCCGGGCGCTGGGCGCGGTGACGGTGATCGTGCTGTGCGGCGCGACGGTCGCGGTGGCCGGGCCGATCGCGTTCGTCGGGCTGATCGCCCCGCACATCGTCCGCCGGCTGGTCGGCTCCAACCACGTGATCGTGGTGCCCCTTTCGGCCCTGACCGGCGCGGCGATCACCGTGTACGCGGACATCGGCTCGCGCTACGTCAACCCGCCCTACGAAGTGCCGACCGGCGTGGTCACCGCGCTGGTGGGCGCCCCGATCTTCATCTACCTGGCCCGTCGGCAAAAGGCACGGACATGACCGTCAACATCGCGCTGGGACAGCCCGTCCGACGTACCGCGCTGCTCGCGCGCAGACCCTGGACCCTGGTCGGCGGCCTGCTGGTGCTCGCCCTCGCGGCGAGCGTGGTCAGCCTCATGATCGGGGCGACCTCGATCCCCCTGTCCGACGTGCTGCGCGCCCTGACCGGCGACCGCAGCACCGACGGCGCCCAGGTCGTGCTCGACTTCCAGTTGCCGCGGGTCCTGCTGTGCTGGATCGTCGGCATGGGGCTCGCGGTCTCCGGCGGCGTCATGCAGGGCGTGGTGCGCAATCCGCTGGCCGCGCCCGACATCATCGGCGTGACCAAGGGCGCCGGCTTCGCCGGCATGCTGCTGGTGCTCACCGTCCCCTCGGCCTCCGCCTCGATGGTGCCGGTCGCCGCGTTCGCGGGCGGCCTGGCCGGAGCGGGCCTGGTCTACATGTTCGCCTACCGGCGCGGGGTCTCACCGGTGCGCCTGGCACTCGTGGGCATCGCGGTGAGCGCCACCTTCGAGGCGCTGATCCGCTATCTGCTGGTCAAGTACCCGCTGGACGTGAACGCGTCCCTGATCTGGCTCACCGGCAGCCTCTTCGGCCGGACCATGGACACCGTGGTGATGGCGCTGCCGTGGGTCGTCGTGCTGGTCCCGCTCGTGCTGCTGCTGGCCCGCCGGCTGGACGTGCTCGGCCTCGGCGACGACATGGCCATGGGACTGGGCGAGCCGGTCGAGAGCACCCGGCGCCTCCTGCTGCTGCTGGCGGTGGCGCTGGCCAGCGTCTGCGTGGCGGTCTCCGGCACGGTCGGCTTCGTGGGGCTCATCGCGCCCCACATCGCCCGGCGCCTGGTGGGCGGCCGGCATCTGGTGTCGCTCGCGGCGGCCTCGATGATCGGCGTGCTGCTGATGCTCGTCGCCGACACCGTCGGCCGCGGCGTCGACCCGCCGCTGGAGGTGCCCGCGGGCGTGGTGACCGCCGTGATCGGCGGCCCGTACTTCCTCTACCTGCTGGTCAAGACCGGGAAATAGCCGGGAAATAGGGAGAGTTCGATGAGACTGCAGGCGCAAGGCGTCAACCTCGCCTACGACACCCGGTTGATCGCGGAGGATCTCACGCTGTCCGTCCCCGACGGCAAGGTGAGCGTCCTCATCGGCCCCAACGGGTGCGGCAAGAGCACCGCGTTGCGGTCGCTGGCCCGGTTGCTGCCGCCACGGGCCGGCCAGGTCGTGCTGGACGGGAAGTCCATCCAGGACACCCCGACCCGGGAGGTGGCGCGCAGGCTGGCCATCCTGCCCCAGGTGCTGTCGGCGCCCGAGGGGATCACGATCGAGGACCTGGTGTGGTTCGGCCGGCATCCGCACCGCTCGTCGCTGAAGGTCCCCGGCGAGCGGGACCGCGAGGCGGTGGAGTGGGCGATGACGGTGACCGGCGTCGCGGACATGCGGGACATGCATGTCGACCAGCTCTCCGGCGGGCAGCGCCAGCGGGTGTGGATCGCGCTGTGCCTGGCGCAGGAGACGGACATCATCCTGCTCGACGAGCCCACCACGTACCTCGACGTCGCCTACCAGTTGGAGGTCCTGGACCTGCTGGCCGCCCTCAACAAGGACCACGGCACCACCGTCGCCATGGTGCTGCACGACTTCAACATGGCGGCCGAGTACGCCGACCACATCTTCGTGATGTCCGCCGGCAAGCTCGTCGCCGAAGGGGAGCCGAAGGACGTGCTGACACCGGAGTTGATCCAGCACGTCTTCCATGTGGAGTCACGCGTGATGGAGCACCCGGTGAGCGGGAAGCCGCTGTGCATCCCGGTGCGCGGCAAGCGCACCTCGCAGCCCGCCCCCGGCCGCTCCGCCTCCGCGGCGGCCGTCACGAGCGGGATGCGCTGAGCCGCAGACGCATACCGCCGGACCGCGCGGTCCGGACGCAGTCGGCCGCACGGGCCCGGTCCGTGCGGCCGACTGCGTTCCCCCGCCCCTTCGTGCCCCCTCCCGCACCCGCCTCGCCGCCCGCCGGGAGAACGGCACCCACCATCTCTTGACAACATTTGTTACACGTAACTAGCGTTTCTTGAAACAGATGTTGCTTCTTAGTACCGCACACCGAGAGAGGAGATTCCGTGACTGCCGCAACCTGGGGCCTCGTCGTCGCCACGTTCGTCGCCTGCTTCGTCGAGATGGTCGAAGCGACGACGATCGTCATGGCGATGGGCTTCACCCGGAGCTGGCGCTCCGCGCTCACCGGGGTCGCCGCCGCCCTCGCCCTGCTGGCCGTGGTGACGTCGATCGCCGGCTACGCCCTGGGGCGCTGGTTCCCCGAGGCCGCGCTGCAACTGATCATCGGCGGGCTGCTGTTGAGCTTCGGCCTGCAGTGGCTGCGCAAGGCGATCCTGCGCTCGTCCGGCCGCAAGGCCATCCATGACGAGGACGCGATCTACAAGAAGGAGGTCGACGCCGCCAAGGCGGCCGGCCGCAAGGACGGCCCGTTCGACATGTTCTCCTTCATGGTGTCCTTCAAGGGCACCTTCCTGGAGGGCATGGAGGTGGTGTTCATCGTGATCACCTTCGGCCTCAACGCGAACAACGTGCCGGCCGCCAGCCTCGGCGCGGTCGCCGCGGTGGTCATCGTGCTCGGCATCGCCTTCGCCGTGCGCCGCCCGCTGTCGATGATCGACGAGAACCTGCTCAAGTACGGCGTGGGGCTGCTGCTCGCCTCGTTCGGCACCTTCTGGGCCGTCGAGGGCGTGGGCCTGTTCCGGTCCGGCCGGGAGAGCCTGGACTGGCCGGGCAGCGACTTCGCGATCCTCGGCCTGCTGGTGGTGTGGTTCCTGCTCAGCCGGCTGTTCGTGGCCGCGCTGCGCACCCCGGGCACGACCCCGCAGGCCGCCGGCGCCGCGGCCGCGGCCCTCGGTAAGGAGACGGTTCGATGAAGCACCTCAAGTCCTTCGGCCAGTTCTGGTACGACTTCATCGTCGGCGACGACTGGAAGATCGCGGTCGGCGTCGTCCTCGCACTCGCGGTCCTGGTGGGGGCCCTCAAGGCCGGCCTGTTCGGCGACACCGGCCTGACGATTCTGGGCGGGGTGCTGCTGGTAGGCGCCTTCGCGGTGAGTCTGATGATCGACGTCCGCCCCAAGTCGGACCGTTGAGGCCTGTCCCGCGCGGCGTGGGGGGGGGGGGGGGGGGGGGGGGGGCCCCCCCGCCCCCCCCCCGGCGCGCGCCCCCCCCCCCCCCCCCGCGCCGGGGAAATAACAGACCCCGCCCCGAGGCCCCGCCGCCAC
>NZ_JBIRRR010000017.1:0-200263 GCF_044333795.1 Streptomyces sp. NPDC020917
AGCGTTAGGGAAACGCCCGGTTACATTCCGAACCCGGAAGCTAAGCCTTTCAGCGCCGATGGTACTGCAGGGGGGACCCTGTGGGAGAGTAGGACGCCGCCGAACAATCTTTCTGGACCCTCGGTCCTGGCCTGAGCGCTGGGACCGGGGGTCCTTTTGTTTTGTCTGCTGTATTTCCCCGTGCTCCCTCGAAGCGCGCCCCTCCCGTCAATGCGGGAGAATTGCACTTGCAGCAGCACGATCCGACAGGAGTTACGTCGATGTCCAACTCACCCGAAGACCGGCCCGAACGCCCTGAGCGTCGGGACTCGCGTGGTGGCGGCTACCGCCGTGAGGACCGACGTGACGACCGCCCGCGTGGTCCGCGCCGTGACGACGACCGCGGCGGGTTCCGTCGCGACGACCGTCGCGACGACCGCCCCCGTGACGACCGCCCTCGTGACGACCGGTCAGGAGGCGGCCACCGCCGTGACGACCGCCCCGGTGGCGGCTTCCGTCGCGACGACCGGCCGCGCGACGACCGGCGTGACGAGCGCCCCCGCAGTGACCGTCCCCGTGACGACCGTGGTGGTTACCGTCCGCGGGACGACCGTTCCGGCGGCGGTTTCCGTCGTGACGATCGGCCGCGCGATGACCGCGGCGGGTTCCGTCGCGACGACCGGCGTGACGAGCGTCCCCGTTATGACCGTCCGCGGGACGACCGCCCTCGCGATGACCGTTCCGGCGGTGGGTTCCGTCGCGACGAGCGTCCGCGCTACGACCGTCCCCGTGACGACCGCCCCGGTGGCGGCTTCCGCCGCGACGACCGGCCGCGCGATGACCGGCGTGACGAGCGCCCCCGCAGTGACCGTCCCCGTGACGACCGCGGTGGTTACCGTCCGCGGGACGACCGTCCCCGTGACGATCGTCCGCGTGGTCCGCGCCGTGACGACGACCGCGGCGGCTTCCGTCGCGACGACCGGCGTGACGAGCGTCCCCGTTATGACCGTCCGCGGGACGACCGCCCTCGCGATGACCGTTCCGGCGGTGGGTTCCGTCGCGACGAGCGTCCGCGCTACGACCGTCCCCGTGACGACCGCCCCGGTGGCGGCTTCCGCCGCGATGACCGGCCGCGCGATGACCGGCGTGACGAGCGCCCCCGCAGTGACCGTCCCCGTGACGACCGCGGTGGTTACCGTCCGCGGGACGACCGTCCCCGTGACGATCGTCCGCGTGGTCCGCGCCGTGACGACGACCGCGGCGGCTTCCGTCGCGACGACCGCCGCGACGAGCGTCCCCGCGACGACCGCCCCCGCGGTCCCCGCCACGACGACCGCGACCGCGGCGAGCGCGGGTACGGCCGGCGTCCGGCCGTGCAGGGCCGCGGGCGGTTCGAGAACCGTGGCGGCCGGGACGAGCGCCGTGACGAGCGGGAGCCGATCAGGCGGCTGCCGATCCCGGAGGAGGTCACCGGGCAGGAGATCGACCCGAGCGTCCGCCAGGAGCTGATGAGCCTGCCGAAGACGCTCGCCGAGGACGTCGCGCGCAACCTCGTCATGGTCGCGCGGCTGCTCGACGAGGACCCGGAGCAGGCGTACGCGTACTCGCGGGTCGCCCTGCGGCTCGCGTCCCGTGTCGCCGCCGTCCGCGAGGCCGCGGGCTTCGCGTCGTACGCCACGGAGCGGTACGCCGAGGCGCTCGCGGAGTTCCGGGCGACGCGCCGGATGACCGGGACCGTCGACCTCTGGCCGGTGATGGCGGACTGCGAGCGCGGTCTGGGCCGTCCCGAGCGCGCGCTGGAGATGGCCGGCGCCCCGGAGGTGCACAAGCTCGACAAGGCCGGACAGGTGGAGATGCGGCTGGTCGCGGCCGGCGCCCGGCAGGACATGGGCCAGGCCGAGGCGGCCGTGGTCACCCTGCAGAGCCCGGAGCTGGCGTCCAACGCCGTCCACCCGTGGACCGCGCGGCTGCGGTACGCCTACGCCGACGGGCTGCTGGCCGTCGGGCGCGAGGCCGAGGCCCGCGACTGGTTCGCCAAGGCCGTGGAGGCCGACCACAACGGCACCACCGACGCCTCCGACCGGCTGGCGCAGCTCGACGGCGTGGAGTTCGTGGACGCCCTCGCCACCGACGCCGACTCCGAGAGCGACGAGACCGACGACGCCGACGACGCCGCCTACGCCGATGCCGGCGAGGACGGCGAGGCCGGCGGCGCCCGGGACCGGAGCGCGGACGACACCGCCGACGACACCCCCGACGACGGTGACGCCGACGCGGAGGACGACGCCGACGGCGACGACGGTGCGTCCGAAGACGACGGCGCGTCCGACGAGGACGGCGAGGACGACGAGGACGACCACGCCGACGAGGACGGTGACGACGCCCCTGCCGCCGCCCCGGACGACGACGCCGTGGACCTGACGGACGAGGCCGACCCCTCGTCCTTCCTGGACTCGCCGTTCCGCGCGCCCACCCGCCCGGAGCGCGACGACGACTGACCGTCGCCGGCTCCGGCCGTCCCCACCGCCGAGGGCGGCACCCGTTTCCGCGGGTGCCGCCCTCGGCGCGTTTCAGGACAGGTCGAGGCCGCGCATGACGAGCCCGCTGGCCGGCTTCGGCCCGAAGGACGTGGACTTGCGGGGCATCATCACGCCCTCGCGGGCCAGCTCCAGCACCACCTGCTCGTCCACCGGGTGCATCAACACCGCGGTGCCGCCGAGCCGTTCGGCCAGTTCGACGGCCGCGCCGGTGTCGTGGATGTAGCGGATGTGCTCGGGGGCGTCCGGGACCCGCCAGACGCGGTCAAGGAGCAGGTGGTGCAGCACCGTCGCGTCCAGTCGACGCCACGGCTCCGGGCGGTCCGCGGGAACGGCGGCGGCGACGCGGGCCGGGTCGGGCCGGTCGAGCAGGTGGTAGCCGTCGCCGGCCAGCACGAAGGCGTTGCCGTCGGCCGCCGCCTTGCCGAGCGCGGCGAGCGCCGCGTCGAGCGTGTCGCCGGCGGGCCGCACCCGGAAGGCGCCGCGGGCGGCCTCCAGCGCGGCGGCCACCGGGAGGCCGGGCAGCACGCGGTGGATCGCCCGGACCCGCAGCGGGTAGCGGGCGGAGTCGACGAGCAGGACCAGGCCGTAGTCCCAGGGGCCGTCCGGCCGGTGCTCGGCCTGGAGCCGCCGGTAGGTGGCCCAGCGGTGGTGGCCGTCGGCGATCAGCGCCTGGCGGGTGGACAGGTCCGCGTCGATCGCCGCGAGGTCGGCGGGATCGGTGACCGCCCACAGCCGGTGGCGGACGCCGTCCTCGGTGGTGGTGGCCAGCAGCGGTTCCGCGCCGGCCGCGGTGCGGTCGATGACGCGGGCGGTCGCCTCGCCGTCGCGGTAGGTCAGCAGCAGCGGTTCGAGGTTGGCACGGGTCGCGGTCATCAGAGCGGCGCGGTCCGCGACGGGGCCCGGCATGACGTCCTCGTGCGGCAGCACCACGCCGTCCTCGGGCCCACTGAGCCGCAGCGCGCCGATCACCCCGCGCTGCAGGTGGTCGCCGTCGCGCTGCTCGTAGACGTACACCGCGGGGTGCGGGTCGGCGGCCAGGACGCCCTCGTCCAGCCAGCGGGCCAGGGTGCGAGCCGCCTTGCGGTTGCGGGCGTCCGCGGTGGCGGCGTCCGGGAGGATGAGCCGCACCACGTTGTACGGGTCGGCGGTCTCCAGGTGGCGCTGGCCGTCGGGGCGGACCACGACGTCGTACGGCGGCGAGGTGACGGCGGCCAGGCTGCCGACGCGCCCGCGGACGTAGCGCAGTCCGCGGAACGGCGCCAGGCGCAGGCCGCGCTGGCCGGACCCGCCGGCCGGGCTGGAGTTGCTCATCCGCGCATGCTACGTCGGCGGGTGCGCCGGCTGCCGCGGGCATGGGAGATGATCGGGGTTGTCGACCGCCACACGAGGAGCGAGCACGCATGACCCACAGGACCCGGCCGAACGGCAGCGAGCATCCGCTGGACGTGGCGTACGACACCGCGCTGCTGGACCTCGACGGCGTGGTGTACGCGGGCGGTGACGCGATCGCGCACGCGGTGGAGTCGCTGGATTCGGCGCACCGGCAGGGGATGCGGCTGGCGTACGTGACCAACAACGCGGCCCGCACGCCGCAGACCGTGGCCGAGCACCTCACCCGGCTCGGCGTGCCCGCCGCGGCCGAGGACGTGATCACCTCGGCGCAGGCGGTGGCCCGGCTGATCGCCGATCAGGTGCCCGCCGGCGCCAAGGTGCTGGCGGTCGGCGGCGAGGGACTGGTCGCCGCCCTGCGCGAACGGGGCCTGGTGCCGGTCGAGTCGGCGGTGGACGGCCCGGCCGCGGCCGTCCAGGGCTACTCGCCGGATCTGCGCTGGGCGCAGCTGGCGGAGATGGCGTACGCGGTGAACGCCGGGGTGCCGTGGTTCGCGTCCAACACCGACCTGACGATTCCCAGCGGGCGGGGCATCGCGCCGGGCAACGGCGCTGCGGTGGAGGTGGTCCGCATCGCCACCGGAGCGACCCCGCAGGTGGCGGGTAAGCCGCTGCCGCCGATGCACCGCGAGACGGTGATCAGGACCGGCGCGCGGCGGCCGCTGGTGGTGGGCGACCGGCTCGACACCGACATCGAGGGGGCCTTCGCCGGCGGCGTCGACGCGCTGCTGGTCCTGACCGGCGTGACCACGCCGGCCGCGCTGCTCGCCGCCGAGCCGCGGCACCGGCCCGCGTACGTCGGTGCCGACCTGCGGGACCTGCTGCGGGCCCAGCCCGAGGTGGCGGACGCCGCGGACGGTGCGTTCGGCTGCGGCGGCTGGACGGCCTCGGCGGGCGCGGACGAGCTGGCGCTGGACGGCGAAGGCGACCCGCTCGACGGGCTGCGCGCGCTGTGTGCCGCCGCGTGGTCCGCCGCGGGCGGGGGCACCTGCCGGCTCGACGGCGGCAAGGCCCTGTCCCGCCTGGGTTTTTGAGTCCTCGCGCGTTCGGCGGGGCGCCGGCCCGGGCGTCCGAGGGGCCGGCGCCCCGCCGGAACGCCTCCGCGGAGCGAGCCGCGCCCGTTCAGGCGTCGGCTTCGGCGGCCGCCGCCGCGGTCAGCAGTTCGTCCTCCGTGGCGCCCTTGCGCCAGTAGCCGGTGAACGTGACGGCCGCCCGGTCGAAGCCGCGCTCGCCGACCAGGTGGCGGCGCAGTGCCCGGACGCCGGACGCCTCACCGGCCAGCCAGGCGTACGGGGTTCCGGCGGGCAGTGCGGCGGTCCGCACGGCCTCGGCCGGGGACTCGGGCCGAAGCAGCCAGGTGATGTCGGCGTCGGCGCCGGTGGGCAGCGGGGTCCGGTCGTCGGGGTGCGCGACCTGCAGCCACACCTTGGCGGGCAGGCCGGCCGGCAGCCACTCCAGGATGGCCGCGATGGCCGGCAGCGCGGTCTCGTCGCCGGTCAGCAGCACCCAGTCGGTGCCCGGCGGCAGCCGGAAGTCGACGCCGCCGTTGTCCCCGGTGACCGGCGCCAGGATGGACACGGGGTCGCCGGGGGTGGCCCGGTGCGCCCAGCGGGAGGCGGGTCCGCGGTCGCCGTGCAGGGCGAAGTCGACGTCGATCTCGGCGGGGTCCTGCCGGGTGCCGCGGATGGTGTAGGTGCGCATGATGCCGCGCACGCCCGGGTCCAGGGCCCGCCAGCGCGGGTACCACCGGTCGTCGAGGACGTCGGGGAGGACCGGGACGTCCTGCCCTGGGTGCGGCAGGAACAGCTTGAACCGCTGGTCGCGGCCGCCGTTGACGACGGCGGACAGGTCGTCGCCGCCGAGGACGACCCGCAGCATCGTCGGCGACAGCCGGCGGGTGCGGACGACGCGGGGGTGGAAGAAGGCGTAGGTCGGCTCCGGCACGGTGTCAGCCCACCTTCTTCGCCGAGGTGATGGCCTTGGTGAGCTCCTCGATCCGGGCGGCGCACTTGCCGTAGGAGAAGATCGGTTCGCTGGGCCAGCCGAGGACCTGCCCGGCCTTGACCGCGGGCAGTCCCGCCCAGGTGGGCTTGGCGGCCAGGTCCTTGGGCTGCAGGGTCGCCGAGCGGTTGTCGAGCATCATCACGTCGGCCTTGTACTTGTCGGCGTTCTCCCAGCTGAGCGTCTCGAAGAAGCCGCCCTGCACCTTGTTCGGGACGATGAAGTCCACGCCGAGGCTGCGGTAGTAGCTCAGGTCCGCGGCCGAGGAGGGCGTGGAGACGTAGAACGCGTCGGCGGCGCCCGAGCAGGCCATGACCTTGATGCCGGGGTGGGCCCTGACCGCGGCGCGCAGGTCGGCGGACGCCTGCTCGAACCGGGTCTTCTGCGCGGCGTTGCGGGTCGAGGCCATGTCCGCGCCCAGGGACGTGGCGAGTTCGGCGTAGCGCCGCAGGGGCGTGGTGAGCGGCACCCCGGCGACGTCGATGCCGACGCTCGGGGCGATCGCCAGGATCTTCTTCGCGCTCTCGTCCGGGACGTACCACAGCGTCGGCGCCTCGTACATGTGGCTGATCAGCAGGCCGGGGGAGAGGGCCGCGTACTTCTCGATGGCGAACTCGCCCCAGGTGTTGCCGATGACGGTCACCTTGTCGACATCGAGATCGCCGGCCTGCGCGTCGGGCCGGCCGTCCTTGAGCTTGGTGGGGCCGAACACGCCGACGCACTCGATGCCGTAGTCGTGCAGGGCCGCGGCCGCTCCGACGTAGGCGACGAGGTGGGTGGGCGTGCGGTCCAGCCGGAGCGGCTTCTTGCGGTCGTCGGTGAACGTCCAGGGCCCGGCGGGGGTGGTGGCGGAACCGGACGCGGAGCCCTTGGTGGCGGACGCCTTCGAGTCCCCGGAGCCGGACGAGCCGCCGCAGGCGGTGAGGAGCGCGCCGAGGCCGGCGGTGCCGCCGGCCGCGAGAAGGCCGCGGCGGGACATTCCCGACGCAGGCGTACCTGGTGTGGGCATTCCGGACGCAAGGGGGGAACGGGAGATGTGCATGGGCTGCCGCTCTGCTCGAAGGTGCGTGGGCAAGGTTAGGCTAACCTAACTCCCGTGTTGGTCGAACGTCACTCCCCGCCCGCCCGGGACACCGGGTCCGCCCCCGGGCCGCCGCACGGCGGCCCCCCGCATGCCAACGCCCGGCGAACGGCCGGGCTGCTGATGGCCGTTGGGCTGCTGATCGCCGTCGTCGTGGCCAGCATCGCCATCGGCGCCCGGGACATCCCCGCCGGACAGGTGTGGCACGGGCTGTTCCACTACACCGGCACCGACAACGACGTGGTGGTCCGCGAACTCCGGCTGCCCAGAACGCTGCTGGGCCTGCTGGTCGGTGCCGCCCTCGGCATGGCCGGCGCCGCCATGCAGGCGCTGACCCGCAACCCGCTCGCCGACCCGGGACTGCTCGGCGTCAACGCCGGTGCGGCGGCCGCCGTCGTCTCGGCCATCAGCTTCTTCGGCGTCAGCAGCACGACCGGCTACGTGTGGTGGGCGCTCGGCGGGGCCGCGGCCGTCGCCGTGCTGGTGTACGCCGTCGGCGGCACCCGGTCCGCCACGCCGGTGCGGCTCGCACTGGCCGGCACCGCCGTCACCGCGCTGCTCCAGGGCTGGACCAGCGCGGTCGAACTCACCGACCACGCGGCCCTGGACCGCATGCGCTTCTGGCAGGTCGGCTCGCTCGCCGCCGCCGACATGGCCACCGTCCGGCAGGTCGCCCCGTTCCTCGCGGCCGGCACCCTGCTCGCGCTCGGCAGCGCCCGGGCGCTCAACGCCGTCGCTCTTGGCGACGACACCGCCCGGGCACTGGGTGCCCGGCTCGCCCGCACCCGCGGCCTGGTGATGCTCGCCGTCACCCTGCTGTGCGGTGCGGCGACCGCCGCCTGCGGGCCGATCGTCTTCGTCGGGCTGATGGTCCCGCACGTCGTCCGCGGCATCACCGGGCCCGACATGCGCTGGATCCTGCCGTACACCGCCGTCCTGTCGCCCGTGCTGCTGCTCGGCGCCGACGTCCTGGGACGGCTCGTCGCCCGGCCCGCGGAACTCCAGGTCGGCATCGTCACCGCGGTCCTCGGCGGACCGGTGTTCATCGCCCTCGTCCGGCGCCGAAGGATGGCCGAGCTGTGACCGACACGCCCCGCACCACCCCGCTCCCGGCCGATCCCGCACCCGCCGCGCGGCCGGTACCCGTACGGATCCCGGCTGTTCGCACCCGCGGCGGGCTGTCGCTGCGGCTGGACGCGCGCGCCGCCCTGGTGTGCGCCGCCCTGCTGCTGGCCGGGCTCGGCGTGTCCGTCGTCCTCATCGGCACCGGCGACTTCCGCATCGCGCCCCTCGATGTGCTGCGCACCCTGACCGGACACGGCACGCCCGCCGAGGAGTTCGTGGTCAGGGACCTGCGGCTGCCCCGCGTCGCCGTCGGCCTGCTGGTCGGCGCGGCCCTCGGCATGGCCGGGGCCGCCTTCCAGAGCGTCTCCCGCAACCCGCTCGGCAGCCCCGACGTCATCGGCTTCGGCCAGGGCTCGGCGGCCGGCGCGCTGGTCGTCATCGTGCTGTTCAAGGGCACCGCCTCCCAGGTCGCAGTCGGCTCGGTCGCCGGCGGACTCCTCACCGGGCTGGCCGTCTACCTGCTCGCCTGGAAGCGCGGCGTGCACGGCTACCGGCTGGTGCTCGTCGGGATCGGCGCGTCCGCGGTGCTCTCCGCGGTCAACAGCTACCTGCTCGTCAAGGCGGACTACGTGGACGCGGCGCGGGCCGTGGTCTGGCTCACCGGCTCGCTCGACGGGCGCGACTGGGACCAGGTGTGGCCGCTGCTGGGCACCTGCGCCGTCCTGATGCCGCTGCTGCTGTGGCAGGGCCCGGCGCTGCGCCTGACCGAGATGGGCGACGACACCGCCCGCGGTCTCGGCGTGCGGGTCGAACGGGTCCGGCTGACCGCGGTGCTGGCCGCCGTCCTGCTGACCGCCTCGGCGACCGCCGCCGCGGGCCCGGTCGCCTTCATCGCCCTCACCGCACCCCAACTCGCCCGCCGGCTCACCCGGTCACCCGGCGTCGGGCTGCTGCCCTCCGCGCTCATGGGCGCCGCCCTGCTCGTCACCGCCGACTGGGCGGCGCAGCGCGCCTTCGGCTCCGGCCAGGTGCCGGTCGGCGTCGCCACCGGCGTGCTCGGCGGCGGCTACCTGCTCTGGCTGCTCGTCACCGAACGCCGGGCGGGCCGGATATGAGCGCTTTGCCGACACGACGTCACCACCCCCAGGAGAAGCTCCCCATGACGCGCCGCAACGACAAGTCGACAGAGCCGCACGGAAGTACCGGGCAGCGGCAGCGGCTCACCGCCGAGTCGGTGACGCTCGCCTACGACCGGCGGACCGTCGCCGAGGACCTGTCCGTCGCGATCCCCGACCGGTCCTTCACGGTCATCGTCGGCCCCAACGCCTGCGGCAAGTCGACACTGCTGCGCGCCCTGTCCCGGCTGCTCAAGCCCGCCCAGGGCCGGGTCCTGCTGGACGGTCAGGCGATCGGCTCGCTGCCCGCCAGGACCGTCGCCCGCACCCTCGGGCTGCTCCCGCAGAGCTCCACGGCACCCGACGGCATCACCGTGGCCGGGCTGGTCGCCCGCGGCCGCTATCCCCACCAGGGGCTGCTGCGCCAGTGGTCGGCACAGGACGAGCGGATCGTCGAGGAGTCGATGGCGGCCACCGGCGTCGCCGCCCTGGCGGATCGCCATGTCGACGAACTGTCCGGCGGGCAGCGGCAACGCGTCTGGATCGCCATGGCGCTGGCCCAGCAGACGCCCGTGCTGCTGCTCGACGAGCCGACCACCTACCTCGACATCCAGCACCAGATCGACGTCCTCGACCTGTGCGCCGACCTGCACGAGCAGGGCCGCACCCTGGTGGCCGTGCTGCACGACCTCAACCAGGCCGCGCGCTACGCCACCCACCTCATCGCCATGCGCGACGGGCGGATCGAGGCGCAGGGCCGCCCC
Source organism: Streptomyces sp. NPDC020917 (assembly GCF_044333795.1). Classification (NCBI taxonomy): domain Bacteria; kingdom Bacillati; phylum Actinomycetota; class Actinomycetes; order Kitasatosporales; family Streptomycetaceae; genus Streptomyces; species Streptomyces sp. NPDC020917. The sequence goes on from NZ_JBIRRR010000017.1 coordinate 9,935, forward strand.
GGGGAGATCCTCACCGCCGCACTCGTCGAACGCGTCTTCGGCGTGTCGTGCCGGATCATCGAGGACCCCGAGAGCGGCACGCCGCTGGTGATCCCCGCCGCGCGCCGGCCCGCGGCGGGCACGGCGGACGCCGGCCCGGGCGACGGCCGTGGTGCCGAGGGCCAGGACGGTGACGCCCACAACGGCGACGGCCAGGACGGCGACGACGGCGCTACAGCAGCGAGCGCAGCCGCAGCACGTCCCGCAGGCTCGCCTGCACCTTGACCCGGCCGCTGCCCCACGCCTTGGCGAAGTGCAGCTCGCCGCCGACCATCCGCAGCAGGTCGTCGCCGGTCATCGACAGCCGGATCTGGGCCTTCTCCTCGGGATCGCCGGGGATCGTCACCACGTCCTGGATCCGGCCGCCGGCCAGCCGGCCCACGAACGTGACGTCGAGATCGGTGATCCGGCAGCTCAGCGAGCGGTCCAGGGCAACGGCGGACTTGGCGTCGCCCTCGGCGCCGGCGAGGGTCGCCGAGAAGCGGTCGAGCGCGTCGCGGCACTCCTCGATGGTGGGCATCGTGCGGTACTTCCCCGGTCGTGGGTTGCGTCCGGATGACCGTACCGCAGGGCACCGTCACCGGGACGCGACGGCAGGAGACGGTAGCGTCGGAGTCATGTCGCATGCATGCGGCCAACGCCGAGGCGAGGAGTGAGAGCGATGCGGGACGCGCTGCGTACCTGTCTGCAGATCGCGGGCGGCCTGACGGAGGCCACCCGGCGCCGCACGGTCGACGCGGCGAGGGACCTGCTCGACCAGGCGGGGATCGACGTCGGCGCCGTGCAGCAGCGGCTCGGGTCCGCCGTCCCGGCCGAGGTGCAGACCCTCGCCGACGAGCTGATGGCCACCGGACGGGCCAACCGCGACCTGCTCGTCGGACTCGTCCGCGAGGAGGTCGACAAGGCGGTGGGCCGGGTCGGCCGCCTGGCCGACGACGTCACCAAGGTCGGCGTGATCCTGGAGACCCTGGAACGGCGTATCCGCAACCTGGAGGAGCCCAAGGCCCCGTCCACGACCCAGCCGCCCTCCGAGCCGGTGCCGTCCCCGACCGTCGAGCACGTCCACGTGGAGCCGGAGAAGCCGGCCGCCGCCGGGACCGGGAAGGCCGCCCCGGCCAAGAAGGCGGCCCCGGCCAAGAAGGCGGCCCCGGCCAAGAAGGCGGCCCCGGCCAAGAAGGCGGCAGCCGCGAAGAAGGCCGCGCCCGCCAAGAAGGCGACCGCGAAGAAGGCAGCCCCCGCGAACAAGACCGCGGCCACGAAGACCGCGGCGAAGAAGGCGACCGCCAAGAAGACGGCCACGGCGAAGAAGGCCACGGCGGCGACGCCCGCGCAGACGACAGCCCCGAACGCCGGGGAGACCGCGGCCGCCAAGACCACCGCCACGAAGGCCGCGGCGAAGAAGGCGCCCGCGAAGAAGACGACGGCCAAGAAGGCGACGGCGAAGAAGGCCGCGCCCGCGAAGAAGAGCACGGCGAAGACGGCCGCCGCGAAGAAGACGACCGCGGGTACCGCGAGGAAGACGACCGCGGGTACCGCGAGGAAGACGACCGCGGGTACCGCGAGGAAGACGACCGCGGGTACCGCGAAGAAGACGACCGCGGGTACCGCGAAGAAGGCCGCAGCGACGAAGACCACCGCCGCGCAGAGTACCGCGCCGGCCTCCGCCGCAGCGGCCCCCGCAGCCGGGGAGACCGTGCCCGTGAAGACGATCGCAGCCGGGACCGCGCCCGCGAAGACGGCGCCCGCGAAGACCGCGCCCGCGAAGAGCGCGCCGGCGGCGACCGCGCCCGCGAAGAAGACCACGAGGACGGCCGCCGCCAAGAAGACGACCGCGGCCGCCACCAAGAAGACGACCGAGAGCGCAGCGAAGAAGGCCGCACCCGCGAAGAAGGCGGCGCCCGCGGCCGGTACGGCCAGGAGCACCGCGCAGGAGGACGGCGATGAGTGAGGGGTACCCGGTGTGGGCCCGGGACTCGGCGGAGGGGCGGCCCGCCACGGGCGTCCCCACCGCGACGCCCGTGCCCGCACCCGCGCGCGAGCCCGCGGTGGCGGCCGCGGACCCGGCGCAGGACCGCGCCGGCGAGCCTCCCGCGGCCGGGCCGGCCGGGCCCGCCGCCCCGGCCGAGCCGCAACCCCTGGGGGTCACCGTCGCGATGACGGGGAATGCTGAGGTGGACGCCGCGGTTGAGCGGCTGGGGGACGCGGACGAACTGCCGGTGCACGCCCACATCGAGGTGTACGAGGATGTGCACCGGGGGCTGCGCGACGCACTCACCGCGCTGGACGAGAACAGGGGCTGAACCGTACGTGGCACGACGCCGACTCGACGCTGAGCTGGTGCGCCGGAACCTCGCGCGCTCACGGGAGCACGCAAGCCAGTTGATCGCCGCCGGCCGGGTCACGGTGGGCGGCGCCACCGCGACGAAGTCCGCGACGCAGGTGGAGACCAGCGCGGCCCTCGTGGTGGCCGCCGACGAGAGCGAGCCCGACTACGTGTCGCGCGGCGGCCACAAGCTGGCGGGCGCCTTCGCGGCGTTCCTGCCGAAGGGCCTGGCCGTCCAGGGCCGCAGGGCGCTCGACGCGGGCGCGTCCACCGGCGGTTTCACCGACGTCCTGCTGCGCAACGGCGCCGCCGAGGTGGTCGCCGTCGACGTCGGCTACGGCCAGCTCGCCTGGTCGCTGCAGAGCGACGACCGGGTCGTCGTCAAGGACCGCACCAACGTACGGGAGTTGACGCTCGACGCGATCGACGGCAGGCCCGCGGACGTCATCGTCGGCGACCTGTCCTTCATCCCGCTCGGACTGGTGCTGCCGGCCCTCGTGCGCTGCGCGGCGCCGGACGCCGACCTGGTGCTGATGGTCAAGCCGCAGTTCGAGGTCGGCAAGGAGCGGCTGGGCAGCGGCGGGGTGGTCCGCAGTACGCAGCTGCGCGCGGAGAGCGTCCGCAAGGTGGCCGGGCAGGCCGCCGAGCTGGGCCTGGGGGTGCTCGGCGTCACGGCCAGCCCGCTGCCGGGACCGTCCGGGAACGTGGAGTACTTTCTGTGGCTGCGTGCCGGCGCCCCCGCGCTGGACCCGGCCGAAGTCGACCGTGCTGTGGCGGAGGGGCCGCGTTGACCGTGACGAGCGATTTCCAGAACCGGACCGTCTTCCTGCTCACCCACACCGGCCGCGACGCGGCCATCCGCAGCGCCGAGCGGGTCGTCAACGGACTGCTGCGCTGCGGTATCGGGGTGCGGGTGCTGGAGGACGAGGCCGCCGACCTGCCGCTGCCCGACACCGTGGAGCTGATCGCCGAGATCGGTCCCGGCGCGGTCCAGGGCTGCGAGCTGATCATCGTGCTGGGCGGCGACGGGACGCTGCTGCGCGGCGCCGAGTTCGCCCGGGCGTCCGGCGTGCCCATGCTCGGCGTCAACCTCGGGCGGGTCGGCTTCCTCGCCGAGGCCGAGCGCGACGACCTCGACAAGGTCGTCGACCGGGTCGTCACGCGCGAGTACGAGGTCGAGGAGCGGATGACCCTCGACGTGCTGGTCCGCAACGACGGGCACATCGTCCACACCGACTGGGCGCTCAACGAGGCGTCGGTGGAGAAGGCGTCCCGGGAGCGGCTGCTGGAGGTCGTGACCGAGGTCGACGGCCGCCCGGTGTCCGCTTTCGGCGGCGACGGCGTCGTCTGCGCCACCCCCACCGGCTCCACCGCGTACGCCTTCTCCGCCGGCGGCCCGGTCGTCTGGCCCGAGGTCGAGGCGCTGCTCATGGTGCCGATCAGCGCGCACGCGCTGTTCGCCAAGCCGCTGGTCACCTCGCCGCAGTCGGTGCTGGCCGTCGAGGTGCAGCCGCAGACGCCGCACGGGGTGCTGTGGTGCGACGGGCGCAGGACGGTGGAGCTGCCGGCCGGGGCCCGGGTCGAGGTGCGCCGCGGGGCGGTGCCGGTCCGGCTGGCCAGGCTGCACCACGCGTCCTTCACCGACCGCCTGGTCGCGAAGTTCGCGCTGCCCGTCTCCGGGTGGCGCGGCGCGCCCCACTGAAGCCCGCCGCCGGAGGCCGTCCGAAGCCTGCCGCCGGAGCCCGTCCGTAGCCTGGGGCCGTAGCCCGTCCGAAGCCGGGAGCCGGAGCCCGTCGCGCGGCGGGCGGCAAACCTCGTATGGTCGTATCCGTGTTGGAGGAAATGCGGATCCGGTCGCTGGGAGTCATCGAGGACGCCGTGGTGGAGCTGTCGCCCGGCTTCACCGCGGTGACCGGCGAGACCGGCGCAGGCAAGACCATGGTCGTCACCAGCCTCGGCCTGCTGCTCGGCGGCCGGGCCGACCCGGCGCTGGTGCGGATCGGCGCCAAGCAGGCGGTCGTCGAGGGGCGGATCACCCTGGACACCGGCGGGCGCGCCGCCGTGCGCGCCGAGGAGGCCGGTGCCGAACTCGACGACGGTGCGCTGCTGATCAGCCGCACGGTGTCGGCCGAGGGCCGCTCCCGCGCGCACGTCGGCGGACGCGGCGTCCCCGTCGGGCTGCTCGGCGAGCTCGCCGACGACCTGGTGGCGGTGCACGGCCAGACCGACCAGCAGGGACTGCTGCGCCCGGCGCGGCAGCGCGAGGCGCTCGACCGGTACGCCGGCGACGCCGTGGCGGTGCCGCTGGCCAAGTACGCGGGCGCGTACCGCCGGCTGCGGGAGGTCGCGACCGAGCTGGAGGAGCTGACCACCCGGGCGCGGGAACGCGCCCAGGAGGCCGACCTGCTGCGGTTCGGCATCGAGGAGATCTCCGCCGCGGAACCGCAGCCCGGCGAGGACGCCGAGCTGGCCGCCGAGGCCGAGCGGCTGGGGCACGCCGAGGCGCTGGCCTCGGCCGCGACCCTCGCCCACGCGGCGCTCGCGGGCAACCCCGAGGACCCCGAGGGCGTGGACGCCGGCACCCTGGTCGCCGGGGCGCAGCGCGCGCTCGACGCGGTCGCGGCGCACGACCCGGTGCTGTCCGCGCTGGCCGGGCGGCTCGGGGAGGTCGGCATCCTGCTCGGGGACGTGGCCGGCGAGCTGGCCGGGTACGCGGACAACCTGGACGCCGACCCGCTGCGGCTGGCCGCCGTCGAGGAGCGCCGCGCGGTCCTGGCCCACCTGGTCCGCAAGTACGGCGCGGACGGTCAGGACGCGGCCGCCGTCCTGGAGTGGGGACGGCAGGGCGCGACCCGGCTCGCCGAACTCGACGGCGACGACGACCGGATCGGCGAACTGGCCGCCGAGCACGAGGCGCTGCGGGCCGAGCTGAGCGGGCTCGCGCAGGAGCTGAGCGACGCGCGCGGCGAGGCGGCGGACCGGTTCGCCGCGGCGGTCACCGCGGAACTCGCCGAGCTGGCCATGCCGCACGCGCGGGTCGGCGTCGCGCTGCACCAGACCGAGGCGGCGGACCCCGAGCAGGGCATCGAGGTCGGCGGGCGGGCCGTGGCGTACGGGCCGAACGGCGCGGACGAGGTCGAGCTGCAGCTCGCGCCGCATCCCGGGGCGCCGCCGCGGCCCATCGCCAAGGGGGCCTCCGGCGGTGAGCTGTCCCGCGTGATGCTCGCCGTCGAGGTGGTCTTCGCCGGGTCCGACCCGGTGCCGACGTACCTGTTCGACGAGGTGGACGCCGGTGTCGGCGGCAAGGCGGCGGTGGAGGTCGGCCGGCGGCTGGCCCGGCTGGCGCGCACCGCCCAGGTCGTGGTCGTCACCCACCTTCCGCAGGTGGCCGCGTTCGCCGACCGGCAGCTGCTGGTCGAGAAGACGAACGACGGGTCGGTGACGCGGAGCGGGGTCAGGGTGCTGGAGGGGGAGGAGCGGGTGCGGGAGCTCTCGCGCATGCTGGCCGGGTTGGAGGACTCGGAGTTGGGGCGGGCGCACGCGGAGGAGTTGCTCGCCGCGGCGAAGGCGTCCCGCTGACCCACGTCCAGGCTGCGCCTGGGGCCGTCCGCGGCTCAGCTCGGGTGGTCAGGCTGCGCCTGGGGCTGGACGGGGCTCGGCCCTGCCGCTACGCGGCGGTCGCGGCGGTGGGTCGCTTGGCCGCGGGGCTGCGGGCTGTTCGCCGGCTGTTCGCCGGTGGGTGGGCCCGCGCCTTGCGGCGCGGTGGTGTTTCCCACCCGCTCCCACCCGCACCACCCGTGCGACTCCGCCGGTGGCCCCGGCCGGGCTTCTCGCCGTCGGCGGCTGCGGGATCGGGGCGGGGGTGCTGGGGGGGACTGGTTGGGCGGGTGGGGGCTGTTGGTGTGGGGGCGGGGGTATGGGAGAGTGCGGCGGGCTGTGGGGGGCTGACGGGAGGAGGGTCGGGATGACCGCGAGGAACGGACGGGTGTCGGTCGGGGCGGCGGCTGCGGCGGCCACCCGGGCCGCGTACCGGCAGTTGCGGCGGCGGCCGCCCGTGGAGGCCCGCATGTGGCAGCGGACCAACTACGCAGGGCGCGGAGTGGAGTTGTATGGCGGGCTGGCCGCCGCGGCCGGCGCGGCGACGGCGCTGGCCACCGCGCGCGGCCTGAGCCTGCGCGCCCGGGCCGCGGCCGTCGGGGCCGCCCTGGCCGCGGGCGCCTGCGGCGCGTACGACGACCAGAAGGGCTCTCCCGACGAGCGCGGGTTCGGCGTGCACCTGGGCGCCCTGCGCGAGGGCCGCCTCACCTCGGGCGGTGTGAAGCTGCTGGGCATCGGCGCGGCGGGACTGGCCGCGGGGGTGCTGCTGAAGGCCCGCCCGCTGGACCAGCTGCTCGCCGGCGTGGTGATAGCCGGCACCGCGCACGCGGTGAACCTCGTCGACGTCGCCCCCGGCCGCGCCGCCAAGGCCGTGATCACCGTGGGCGCCCCCGGCCTGCTCCGCGCCGGAACCGGCGGGGTCCTGGCCGCGGCCCCGGTCGGCGCCGCGGCCGCCGTCCTCGGCGACGACCTGAGCGAGCGCACGATGCTCGGGGACGCCGGCGCGCACGCCCTGGGCGCCGCGCTCGGCGCGGCCATCGCCGCGGCCAACGGCCGCATCGGACTGCTGCTGCACGCCGCCGCACTCGTCGCGCTGACCGGAGCCGGCGACAGGATCTCCACCGACCAGCGGTTGTGGAATGCCCCCGGAGTACGGCACGTTGATGCCTGGGGCCGCGTGGCCCACCCGTACGGGTGACACCCGGGCCGGGTGAACGGGCGCGACGGCCCATGTCCGCGCAAAGCCATGGCCTCGGCCTGGCATCCTGGGACAGGCCGCCCGGCGGCCCCTGTTCCGCACCGCGCCGTCCCGCACGGCGCCGACCCCCGTACCCGAGTCAGGAGCCGTACCCCGCGTGAGCAGCACCGTGAACCCCGCCAAGGGGCAGCTGCACGCCGTGCACGTCCTGAGCACGGCGGCGGGCGCGCATGTCTGCTCCCTGGCCGGCGGACTGGTGGCGCGCGGCGTGGAGGTCACGGTCTGCGCGCCGGCCGCGACCGAGTCGGACTACGCGTTCTCCCGGACCGGCGCCCGGTTCGTGCCCGTCGACCTCGGCCGCCGCACCGCGGCCGACGCGCCCGCCGTGACCGCGCTGCGCACGGTGTTCAGCGGCGCGGGCGTGGTGCACGCGCACGGCATGCGGGCCGGGCTGCTCGCCGCGCTGGCCCTCGGCGGCCGGCGCACCCCGCTGGTGGTCACCTGGCACGGCGCCGACCCGCCCGCCGACGACGGCCCCGGCGCGATGGTGCTGCGCTGGCTGGAACGCCGCTGGGTGCGCGGCGCCTCCGTAGTCCTCGGCGTCTCCTCCGACCTGGTGGACCGGGCCCGCCGGTACGGCGCCCACGACGTGCGGTTCGCGCCGCCGGCGGTGCCGCGCCCCGCGGCCCGGGCGCCCCGCCCGCCCGCGGAAGGCGACCGGTACCGGCAGAAGACCCGGGCCGAATTCGGTGCCGTGGACCGGCCGTTGCTGCTCGCCGTGGGCCGGCTGGAGCCGCCGAAGGGGTACGAGCTGCTGCTCGACGCGGCGACCCGCTGGGCGGGTCTCGACCCCCGCCCGCTGGTGGCGATCGCCGGCGAGGGACCCCAACGGGGCTATCTGGACCGGCGGATCGAAGCCGAGCGGTTGCCGGTGCAGCTGCTCGGGCGGCGCGACGACATCCCCGAACTGCTGTCCGCCGCCGACCTGGTGCTGCTGCCCAGCCGCTGGGAAGGCCGCGCCCTCATCGCTCAGGAAGCGCTGCACGCGGGGGTGCCGCTGGTGGCCACCGCCGTCGGGGGAACGCCCGAACTCGTGGGCGATGCCGCCGAACTGGTGCCGTACGGCGACCCCAACGCCTTCGCACGCGCGGTGACCCGGCTGCTCGCCGACCCCGAACGCCGCACCGCGCTCGCGGTGGCGGGACGCGGGCAGGCCGCGACCTGGCCCACCGAGGACGACACGGTGGCCCAGGTGCTCAGCGTCTACGACGAGTTGACGCAGTCCCGCTGACACGTCCCGGTAACGCTTACGTTCCCGGACTCGTCCCGCGGTCCCGACCTACGCGCGGAACGCCCCGCACGCGGTGAGCCGCAACGCCGTGTCGATCAGCGGCACATGGCTGAACGCCTGCGGGAAGTTGCCCACCTGGCGCTGCCGCCGCGGATCCCACTCCTCCGCGAGCAGGCCGAGGTCGTTGCGCAGCGCCAGCAGCTTCTCGAACAGCCGCCGCGCCTCCTCCACCCGGCCGATCATCGCCAGGTCGTCGGCGAGCCAGAACGAGCAGGCCAGGAACGCCCCTTCGTCGCCGGGCAGCCCGTCCAGGTTCTGCTCGCCGCTGGCGTCGCTGCTGGAGGTGGGGTAGCGCAGCACGAAGCCGTCCTCGGTGGACAGCTCCCGCTGGATCGCCTCGATCGTGCCGATGACCCGCTTGTCGTCCGGCGGCAGGAAACCCATCTGCGGGATCAGCAGCAGCGACGCGTCGAGCTCCTTCGAGCCGTACGACTGCGTGAACGTGTTGCGCTCGCGGTCGTAGCCCTTCTCGCACACGTCGTAGTGGATCTCGTCGCGCAGCTCCCGCAGCCGCTCCAGCGGACCGTCCACCTCGCCGGACTCGATGAGCTTGACCGTGCGGTCGACGGCCACCCAGGCCATCACCTTGGAGTGCACGAAGTGGCGGCGCGGGCCGCGCACCTCCCAGATGCCCTCGTCCGGCTCGTTCCAGTGCTTCTCCAGGTAGCGGATCAGCTTGAGCTGCAGGACGCTCGCGTAGTCGTTGCGGGCCAGGCCGGTCATGTGGCCCAGGTGCAGCGCCTCGGTGACCTCGCCGTACACGTCCAGCTGCAGCTGGTGCGCGGCGCCGTTGCCGATCCGCACCGGCGAGGAGTTCTCGTAGCCGGGCAGCCAGTGCAGCTCGTTCTCGCCCAGCTCGCGCTCGCCGGCGATGCCGTACATGATCTGCAGGTTCTCCGGGTCGCCGGCGACCGCGCGCAGCAGCCACTCGCGCCAGGCGCGGGCCTCCTCGCGGTAGCCGGTGCGCAGCAGCGAGGACAGGGTGATCGCCGCGTCCCGCAGCCAGGTGAAGCGGTAGTCCCAGTTGCGGACGCCGCCGATGTCCTCGGGCAACGATGTCGTGGGGGCGGCCACGATGCCGCCCGTCGGCGCGTACGTGAGGGCCTTCAGCGTGATCAGGGAGCGGACCACGGCCTCCCGGTACGGGCCGTTGTAGGTGCACTGCTCGACCCAGTCGCGCCAGAACTCCTCGGTGTTCGCCAGCGCCACCTCGGGCTCCGGCAGCGAGGGCTGCGGCTTGTGCGAGGGCTCCCAGCTGATGGTGAACGCCACCCGGTCGCCGGGGCCCACGGTGAACTCGGAGTAGGTCGTCAGGTCCTTGCCGTAGGTGTCCACGTCGGTGTCCAGCCACACGGAGTCGGGGCCGGCCACGGCCACCGTCCGGTCGCCGACCTTGTGCACCCACGGCACGACCTGGCCGTAGGCGAACCGCATCCGCAGGCTGGAGCACATCGGCACCCGGCCGCTGACACCCTCCACAATCCGGATCAGCTGCGGCGCGCCGTCGCGCGGCGGCATGAAATCGATCACCCTGACCGTGCCTCGACCGGTGTCCCACTCGGACTCCAGCACGAGTGAGTCGCCCCGGTAGCGGCGGCGTGTCGCCCGCGGCGGCTCCTGGCCCTCGGGATGCGCCGGGCCGACCCGCCAGAACCCGTGCTCGTCGGTGCCGAGCAGGCCGGCGAAGACCGCCGGCGAGTCGAAACGCGGCAGGCACAGCCAGTCGACCGTGCCGTCGACGCAGACCAGGGCGGCGGTCTGCATGTCACCGATGAGTGCGTAGTCCTCGATACGCCCTGCCACGTGCAACTCCAGTCGAACACGGCGCCGCCCTCACACGGGACGGTCTTGCGGTCTGGGGGAAATTCAGATCTGGATCTGTGAACGAGCTCGGCGATCCGGAGGAGGGCGGGGTTGCTGCCGTGCCGGTCGGCTCGCGCAATGCGTCCGAGCAGAATACGTCGTCGCGGCGAGCGTTGCGCGCCTCTCGACGATCTTCGCTCGGCCTGTCGGGTGTACCCCGGAGGACCGCCACGTGACATGTCCCACCGCGTTCGCCCTGCTCGGCCGCGAACCCCGCACATCTCCTCCGCGGGGCTCGCACACCTCACTCATGAGCCTCTCACATCACCGACACAAACCCATGATCAGCGCAAAGCCCCCGAACCGGCGGGCAGCGCCTGCCATCGCCCGGCGCGGGCGCTGATACCCTGGTAGCCCGTGGGCCGGTGGGCTGAACCACTGAACCGCCGCGACGGCGCCCGGCAGGAGCGCCGTCCCTCACCTCGCGACCACGGGAGCCCCCTCTTGGCAAGTGCGCCGAAATTCGCGCCGAAATCCTCGACGACCAAGCACATCTTCGTCACCGGCGGGGTGGCCTCCTCGCTCGGCAAGGGGCTGACCGCCTCCAGCCTCGGCGCGCTGCTGAAGGCGCGCGGCCTGCGGGTCACCATGCAGAAGCTCGACCCGTACCTCAACGTGGACCCGGGCACCATGAACCCGTTCCAGCACGGTGAGGTGTTCGTCACGGACGACGGCGCCGAGACCGACCTGGACATCGGCCACTACGAGCGGTTCCTGGACGTCAACCTGGCCGGCTCGGCCAACGTCACCACCGGCCAGATCTACTCCTCGGTGATCGCCAAGGAGCGGCGCGGCGAGTACCTCGGCGACACCGTGCAGGTCATCCCGCACATCACCAACGAGATCAAGTCGCGGATCCGGCGGATGGCCACCGACGACGTGGACGTGGTGATCACCGAGGTCGGCGGCACCGTCGGCGACATCGAGTCGCTGCCGTTCCTGGAGTCGGTCCGCCAGGTGCGGCACGAGGTCGGCCGCGACAACGTCTTCGTGGTGCACATCTCACTGCTCCCCTACATCGGCCCGTCCGGCGAGCTGAAGACCAAGCCGACCCAGCACTCGGTGGCGGCGCTGCGCAACATCGGCATCCAGCCCGACGCGATCGTGCTGCGCGCCGACCGGGACGTGCCGACCGCGATCAAGCGCAAGATCTCGCTGATGTGCGACGTCGACGAGGACGCGGTGGTCGCCGCGATCGACGCGCCCTCCATCTACGACATCCCCAAGGTGCTGCACACCGAGGGCCTGGACGCCTATGTCGTCCGCCGGCTGGACCTGCCCTTCCGTGATGTGGACTGGACCCAGTGGGACGACCTGCTCAAGCGGGTCCACCAGCCCGCGCACCAGGTCACCGTCGCGCTGGTCGGCAAGTACATCGACCTGCCCGACGCCTATCTGTCGGTGACCGAGGCGCTGCGCGCCGGCGGCTTCGCCAACAACGCCAGGGTCACCGTCAAGTGGGTCACCTCGGACGACTGCAAGACCCCGGCCGGCGCCGCGGCCCAGCTGTCCGGCGTCGACGCGATCTGCGTGCCCGGCGGGTTCGGCGACCGCGGCGTGGAGGGCAAGGTGACGGCCATCACCTACGCCCGTGAGAACCGCATCCCGCTCCTCGGACTGTGCCTGGGCCTGCAGTGCATCGTGATCGAGGCGGCCCGCAACCTCGCGGACATCCCGGACGCGAACTCCACCGAGTTCGACCCGGCCACCGCCCACCCCGTCATCTCCACCATGGCCGAGCAGCTCGACATCGTCGGCGGCAAGGGCGACCTCGGCGGCACCATGCGCCTGGGCACCTACCCCGCGAAGCTCGCCGAGGGCTCGATCGTCCGCGAGGCGTACGGCGACGAGCCGTACGTCGAGGAGCGGCACCGGCACCGCTACGAGGTCAACAACGCCTACCGCGCGGAGCTGGAGAAGAAGGCCGGCATCGTGTTCTCCGGCACCTCGCCGGACAACAAGCTCGTCGAGTACGTGGAGTACCCGCGCGAGGTGCACCCGTACCTGGTCGCCACCCAGGCGCACCCCGAACTGAAGTCCCGGCCGACCCGCCCCCACCCGCTGTTCGCCGGGCTGGTCAAGGCGGCGGTGGCGGCCAAGACGGAGGGCCGGGCATGATCCGGGACACCGCCGAGGAATGGCGGGTCACGTCCACGTCCACGCCGTTCACCGGCAAGAAGACGGGGGTGCGCACGGACGAGGTGGTCATGCCGGACGGCAGCACCGCCGTCCGCGACTACCAGGTCCACCCGGGCTCGGTGGCCGTCCTCGCCCTCGACGACGACGGCAGCGTCCTGGTGCTCCGGCAGTACCGGCACCCGGTGCGGCACAAGCTCTGGGAGATCCCCGCGGGCCTGCTGGACGTCCCCGGTGAGAACCCGTTGCACGCCGCCCAGCGCGAGCTGTACGAGGAGGCGCACGTCAAGGCCGAGGACTGGCGGGTGCTGGTCGACCTGTACACCTCGCCCGGCGGCTCCGACGAGGCGGTCAGGATCTTCCTGGCCCGCGGCGTGTCCGAAGCGGACGGCGAGCGCTTCGAGGTCTCCGAGGAGGAGGCCGACATGGAGCACTCCAGGGTGCCGCTGGAGGAGCTGGTGCGCGGTGCGCTGGCCGGCGAGCTGCACAACAACTGCCTGCTGGTGGGGGTCCTCGCGCTGCAGAGCGCGCTCGCCGGCGCCGGCCTGGACGCGCTGCGCCCGGCCGAGGCGCCGTGGCCGGCCCGGCCCTTCACGGCGTGAGGCACCGACCGGGGCGCGGATGAGCCCAGGGGTGCGCGGCGGGGTGTGACCCGGGATGCGGGCGGCGTCGGGTGGGATGATCCGATGGAGTGATCATTGGGCCCTTCGGCCGCGTCGGCCCTTGGCTCCACGGGGTCGGCCACCAGCGGTGAACTAGGCTCGACGCGCGCCCTGGTCCGGGGCGTCGACCGCGACGACCTCACCAGCCGGGAGCGTGTCCGTGACGGATCAGGCACTCGACCCGCCTCCGGCGCGGCGCGGGGAAACCGCCGGTACCGGCGAGTCCTCCGCGGGCAGCACGGGCAGCACGGGCGGCGCGGGTGGCCCGGGTGGCACCTCCGCCGGCACGCCCGCGGCGCGCCGGCCGCGCAAGCGGGCCGACGCCGACCGGTCCGCGGAGGCCGACCAGGGTTCGGAGCCGCCGACGGACGGCACCGGTGCGGCTTCCCCCTCGCGCGCCGACGCGTCCCGCCGCAGGACCCGGAACCCGGAGGAGCCCGGGAACGGCGAGAGCTCCGGGAAGCGCGACAAGCCCGGGAAGTCCCCCCGGCGGGCGGCCGTTCCCCGCCGCCCCAAGCGCGCGAAGGCCGTCGAGCCCGCCGTGGACGAGGCCGGGACCGGGGCCGTGGCAGCCGAAGCCGCCGACGCCGACGTTGTGAAGGTTGCGGAGGTTGCGGCCCAGGTCGGCGGTACCGGCCGCGCGGAGCCCGCCGAAGCGGCAGGATCAGCGCAGGGCGCCGATGGGGCGCCCGGCCGGACCGCCGAGGGTCCGCGAGCGGGAAGGGAGCCAGCCGTGACGCCGGGGCCGGGCACCGAGGGCCAGCAGCCGCACCACGCCGACGCCACACCCGCCGGCCCTCCCCGCCCAGAACCTGGCACCGGCTCGCCATCCGACGGCCCGGCCGCCCCGCCGGCCGGTCGTACGCGCCCGCCTTCTGGTGCCCGTCCGGTATCCGACAGCCCTGCGAGTCCACCCGCCGGCCGTCCCCGCCCGGAACCCGGCGCGCGCCAAGAACCTGGCACCCGTTCAGCTTCCGGCAGCCCGGCTGGCTCGCCCGCAGGCCGTCCCGGTTCAGGACATGGCGCCCAGCCGGCGTCCGGCGAGTCGGTCAGCGCGCCCGCCGGTCGTCACCGCCCTGCCCCTGGCGTTCAGCCAGCACCCGACGGCCGGGCCACCACGTCCCCCGGCAGTGCCCGCGCGGAATCCGACGCCCGTCCGGCGTCCGGGGGTGCCGCCACCCCGCCCGCCGGCCGTCCCCGTTCCGTGCCCGGCGCCCAGCCGGTAGCCGACGGCCCGGCCACCACGCCCGCCCGTCGCCACGGCCCGGAAACTGGCGCCCGGCCGGCGTCCGGCGACCCGGCCAGCGCGCCTGCCGGCGCGGCCCGCCCGGCATCCGGTGGCCCGGCTGAGCCGGGGGTTGCTGATGCGGAGGGTGGGCCCGTGGCCCGTACGGCGCCCGCACCGTCGCAGGAGGCGGCGCACGCAGGTCCCGCTGGATCGCAGGCCGCCCGGATGTCCGGGGCTCAAGGGGCCGGTGGGCCGGAAGCCGGCGCGCAGGGGGCGCCCGTGGCTGCGGCCTCGCCCGGACCCGTGCCCGGGGTGGTACCGACTCGGAGGCGGGCGAAGCCGTTCGTGCCGTCGAGTCCGGCGACCGGGTTCGTCGGGCGGGAGCGGGAGCTGGAGGAACTGCGGGCGGAGATCGGGCGGCCGGGCCTGCGGGCGGCCGGCGGCCGGGAGTCGGAGCAGGGGCGGGTGCTGCTCGTCGTGGGGCGGCCCGGGATCGGGCGGACCACGGTGGCCCTGGAACTGGCCCGGCAGGTCGCGGGCGACTACCCCGCGGGCCGCTTCTTCGTCCGGCTCACCGGTGACGGCGGCGAGCCGCTGCCCGCCCAGCAGGTCGAGGACGCCCTCGCGCCGGCCGTCGGCGGGCCCGCGCTGGTGGTCCTGGACGACGTCGCCCGCGGCGACCAGCTCGCCGGGCTGCTGCCCGCGGCGCCCGGCAGCCTCGTCGTGGCCACCGCCGGCGGCCCGCTCACCGGCGTCGCCGACGTCCGCCCGTGCACCCTCGGCGGCCTGGACACCCCGGCCGCCGTGGAGCTGGTGGCCCGCACCATCGGCGGCACCCGGGTCACCAACGACCCGCGCGGCGCGGAGACCCTCGTGCAGGAACTCGGCGGCCACCCCACCGCGCTGCGCCTGGTCGCGGCGTGGCTGGTGGGGCATCCGCGGCTGTCGCTGTCCGACGCGGCGACCAGGCTGAAGGCGGCGGAGGGCTCCGGCGAGCTGGTGCGCGCCTTCCGGCTCGTCTACGACACGCTGCCGACGACCGCCGCGCGGATACTGCGCCTGCTGGTGCTGGCCCCGGCCGGCCGGGTCGACGCCCAGGTGGCCTCCGCGCTGGCCGGCTGCTCGGTGCCCGCCGCGCAGAGCACGCTGGACGACTTCGTGGCCGGCGCGCTGCTGGAGGGCGGCGGCGCCCGCCCGTACCGGGTGCCGGGCAGCCTGGAACCGCTGCTGCGCGCGCTGGTCGAGCAGCTCGACCCGCCGGAGGACGTGCGGCTCGCCCGCGCCAGGATGCTGGAGCGGACCGTCCGCCTGCTGCGCTCGTGCGGGGCGACGCTCGCCGGCGAGGCGCCGGACGACGGGCTGCCGCGCACCCTGCGGTTCGGCTCGCGCGCCGAGGCCGCCGGCTGGCTGGCCGAGAGGCTCCCGGCGCTGATGGCCGCCGCGCGCGCCGCCGTCGCCGACGGCGAGCTGGACACGCTGGCCAGGCGGCTCGTCGCGGCCCTGGTCCGGGCGCTGGTCGCCGTCCCCGAGAGCGCGCAGACCATGGCCGGGGAACGCTACGAGCTGCACGGCCTGGTGCTGGGCGTCGCCGAACGCCGCGGCCTGCACCGCGAGAAGGCCGCCGCGCTGATCAACCTCGCCGACCTGGACGCCGAGGCCGGCCGCGGCGACGACGCGGTGGCCAAGTACCGGCAGGCGCTCGACGCGGCCCGCGCGGGCGACGACACCGATGCCGAGGGCCGGATCCTCGAGGCGCTCGCCGGCACCTACCTCGCCCGGCAGGACCTGCCGCGCGCCTGCGACTGGTTCGGCCGGGCGCTGGCCCTGCGCCAGGGCCGCGGCGAACTCGTCCACCAGGCGCGGCTGCACGCCAGGATCGGCTCCGTCCTCACGTACCAGGCCCGCTACGGGCCCGCGCTGCGCGAGTGGCGCGCGTCCGCCGCGGTCTACCGGCGGCTGGGCGACATGCCCTCGCAGGCCCGCGCCCTGACCGAGGCCGCCCGCGTGCAGGAGTACGCGGGCCACCCCGAGGACGCGCTGCGGACCTGCCGGGACGCGCTGTACTGGGCGCGGCAGGCGGGGGAGCGGCGGCTGGAGGCGGCGGTGCTGCTGCGGCTGGCCGACGCGCTGGACCGGCTGGGCGACGGCAGCGGCGCGGGACTGCAGCGCAAGGCCGCCCGGAAACTGTTCCGTCCGGGCGAGTTCCCGGACTTCTGAGAACCGCATTCCGGACCGCCGGAACCGCATTGTGAGGCCCGTCCCGGCCGGGTGACCGGCCACGACGTGCGGCGGGCACGCCGCCGTGCGCCCAGCGAGCCTACGAAACTGCCAATGGTCTCGGTCAAACCAACCACTTTGTAAGGCTGGACAGCGGCTCTTCCTTAACTAAACTGGGCTGCGCCGCGTACAAGGCGGTCACGTCCGATGTGTCGTGCCATCTCGCACCATGTCCGGACGCACTGACGCATTCCCGCGCATCCCACACCCTGTTTCCCTGAGTGCAAGGACCGTGATCGACGTGAAGGTGGGCATCCCCCGCGAGGTCAAGAACAACGAGTTCCGCGTGGCCATCACCCCGGCCGGCGTGCACGAGCTCGTCCGCAACGGCCACCAGGTCGTCGTCGAGCAGGGCGCCGGGAACGGCTCGTCCATCCCCGACGAGGAGTACGTCGCGGCCGGGGCGCAGATCCTGCCCACCGCCGACGAGGTGTGGGCCGCCGCCGATCTGCTGCTGAAGGTCAAGGAGCCGATCGCCGAGGAGTACCACCGCCTCCGCAAGGACCAGACGCTCTTCACCTACCTGCACCTGGCCGCCTCGCGCGAGTGCACCGACGCGCTGCTGGAGTCCGGCACCACCGCGATCGCCTACGAGACGGTCGAGACCGCGAACCGCCAGCTCCCGCTGCTCGCCCCGATGTCCGAGGTGGCCGGCCGGCTCGCCCCGCAGGTCGGCGCCTACCACCTGATGCGCTCGGCCGGCGGCCGCGGCGTGCTGCCCGGCGGCGTCCCCGGCGTCCTGGCCGGCACCGCCGTCGTGATCGGCGCCGGCGTCTCCGGCTGGCACGCCGCCACGATCGCGCTCGGCCTGGGCTTCCACGTCACGCTGCTCGACAAGGACGTCAACAAGCTGCGCGAGGCCGACAAGGTGTTCGGCAACCGCGTCCAGACCATGGCGTCCAACGCGTTCGCGCTCGAGCAGGCGGTGCTCGGCGCCGACCTGGTCATCGGCGCGGTGCTGATCCCCGGCGCCAAGGCGCCCAAGCTCGTCACCAACGACATGGTGTCCCGGATGAAGCCCGGTTCCGTGCTCGTCGACATCGCGATCGACCAGGGCGGCTGCTTCGAGGACTCGCGCGCCACCACGCACGCCGAACCGACCTTCATGGTGCACGACTCGGTGTTCTACTGCGTCGCCAACATGCCCGGCGCGGTGCCCAACACCTCCACCTACGCGCTGACCAACGCCACGCTGCCGTACATCGTCGAGGTCGCCAACCGCGGCTGGCGGGAGGCGCTGCGCCGCGACCAGGCGCTCGCACTGGGTCTCAACACCCATGAGGGCCAGGTCGTTTACGGTCCGGTGGCGGAGGCGCACGGCCTGGAGTCCGTGGACCTGCACACCCTGCTGGGCTGAACCGGCAGGGGGTCCCAACTCCACCGACACGGCCGGGTCTTGGCGAACAGGACCCGGCCGTTCGCGTCGTTACGCCCTTGACAGAAGGGCGTTCGGTTACCGACACATCGTGCCGTGTCCGGCGGATTGTGTTGCTGCGGACCCTCGACACGCCATAGAGTCGCGAAACGTCGGCTGTAGTCACGCTGACCTGTCTAGAAGTTTCCTGGTCACCAAGGAGGTAAGACGACTTGTGAATGAGTCGACATTTGCTCCCGGGGGTGGTCAACCAGGAACGACCGTCGGTTCCGTCGCGGTCCGTACCTTCGAGTCCCGCCGGACCGAACCGATCACAGAAACGCACACCCCGTACGCCATGGCGCCTTTCGACGACGACAACGACCTGCAGGACGGCCAGTTCTACGACCCGGACGCGGAGTACGAGCCCGATCCGGAGTACGCCGCCACCCTCGCCCCCGACGCGGCACGCCAGCGTCGCGAGCGCGTGGGGCCCACCGGCCGCCCCCTGCCCTACTTCCCGATCCCCAATCCGCTCACCGACCACGGCCCGGCGAAGATCGTCGCGATGTGCAACCAGAAGGGCGGGGTCGGCAAGACCACCTCGACCATCAACCTGGGTGCCGCGCTGGCCGAGTACGGCCGCCGGGTGCTGCTCGTCGACTTCGACCCGCAGGGCGCGCTGTCCGTCGGCCTCGGCGTCAACCCGATGGAACTCGACATCACCGTCTACAACCTGCTGATGGAGCGCGGGCTGGCGGCCGACGAGGTCCTGCTGAAGACCGCCGTGCCGGGCATGGACCTGCTGCCCAGCAACATCGACCTGTCGGCGGCCGAGGTCCAGCTCGTCAGCGAGGTGGCCCGGGAGTCCGCGCTGCAGCGCGCCCTGAAGCCGCTGATGTCCGACTACGACTACATCGTGATCGACTGCCAGCCCTCGCTCGGCCTGCTGACGGTGAACGCGCTGACCGCCGCCCACTCGGTGATCGTGCCGCTGGAGTGCGAGTTCTTCGCGCTGCGCGGTGTCGCACTGCTCACCGAGACCATCGAGAAGGTCCGGGAGCGGCTCAACCCCGAGCTCGAACTCGACGGCATCCTCGCCACGATGTACGACTCGCGCACCGTGCACAGCCGCGAGGTGCTGGCGCGCGTGGTCGAGGCGTTCGACGACCACGTCTTCCACACGGTCATCGGCCGCACCGTGCGGTTCCCCGAGACCACCGTGGCCGGCGAGCCGATCACCACGTACGCCTCCAACTCCGTCGGCGCCGCCGCCTATCGCCAGCTCGCCAGGGAGGTGCTCGCCCGGTGCCACGCCGAGTGAGTCTGCCGGGCGCCGACGAACTGTTCCGCACCACCGGGGGAGCCGCGCTCCAGGCACCGCAACCGCGGCAGCACGCCGGTGGTGAGGCGCAGTCGGGGGCGTCGCGCGACACGCGGCTGCGGCCCGTCCCCGGCGACGCCGAGGACCAGGGGCGGACCGCCGGGGCCGGTGGTGCCGCCGGCGGCGATACCGCCGAGCACGAGCACGGCGGACGGGGCACCGGACGCGACCCCGGGCGGGACGGCGGCCGCGACCCCTCCCGCGACCAGGCCCAGACGCCCGCCCAGCGCCGGGCGCTGACCGGGGACCGCCCCGCGGTGTCCTCGGCCGCCGCCGCAGCGCCCACGGTGACCGCCACGGTCACCCCGCAGATGGCGCCGCCCGGACCGGCGAAGCCCGTGCCGCCGCCGGTCACCGCCAACCCGCAGCCGCCCCAGCCGGCCCGCCGCAAGGCACCCCGGCAGAACCGGCGCCCCAGCGGACGCGAACGGCACGACGAGAAGATCACGGTCTACGTCTCCGCCGAGGAGCTCATGGACCTCGAGCACGCCCGGCTCGTACTGCGCGGCGAACACGGCCTGGCCATCGACCGCGGCCGCATCGTCCGCGAGGCGGTGGCCGTGGTCCTGGCCGACCTGGAGTCGCGCGGCGACGCGAGCATCCTGGTGCGGCGGCTTCGGGGCCGCTGAGCCCCGCGCCCTCGCCCGCCCTGTCCGGGCCGGGCGCGGCGACGGCCGCGCGCCGCGCTGCCCGGGCCCACCCGGCGGCGCGATAGCCTGCCCTCTCCGTCTCCGCACCATGGACCCCGATGCCGACCACACCCGACGACCCCGCCGCCCCCCGCCGCCGCCTCGGCCGTGGGGGCGCCGCCGCACCGGCACCGCCGGCCGTCGCGTGGGATCCCGCACCGGAGGTGGAACCGGCCCAAGTGGAGCAGCCCGAGCCGGAGTTCGCGCCCGAGTTCGCGCCGGAACCCGAGCCTGTCGCGGTGCCCGCGGGAGGTGCCGGGGCCCCGCCCGAGGTCGACGGGGCGGCCGAGGCCGACGTGACCGTCGCTGTGGAGCCACCGCCCGAGTCCGTGACCGAGGCCGTGCCTGAGGTCACGTCCGATGCCGACGCTGTGCCCGGGGTCACGCCCGACGCCGTGTCGCAGGAGCAGCCACCCGCGTCCGCCGCGCCGGACGCCGAGCCCGCGACCGATGCCGGTGGTGGGGGCGAGGCGGAGGCCGCGGACGGCGGCAACCGCTTCACCGTGCGGCTGGCGAACTTCGAGGGGCCGTTCGACCTGCTGCTCCAGCTCATCTCCAAGCACAAGCTGGACGTCACCGAGGTCGCCCTGTCCAAGGTGACCAACGAGTTCATGGCCCACATCCACGCGATGGGCCCGGACTGGGACCTCGACCAGACGACCGAGTTCCTGGTCGTCGCGGCCACCCTGCTCGACCTCAAGGCCGCCCGGCTGCTGCCCGCCGCCGAGGTCGAGGACGAGGGGGACCTCGCGCTGCTGGAGGCGCGCGACCTGCTGTTCGCGCGGCTGCTGCAGTACCGGGCCTACAAGCAGATCGCCGGGATCTTCGCCGAGCGGCTGGAGATCGAGGCGCTGCGCTACCCGCGGACCGTCGGCCTGGAGCCGCAGCACGCCGAGCTGCTGCCCGAGGTCGTGCTGAGCATCGGGCCCGAGCGGTTCGCGCAGCTCGCGGTGAAGGCCATGCAGCCGCGCCCCAAGCCGCAGGTGTACGTCGACCACATCCACGCGCCGCTGGTCAGCGTGCGGGAGCAGGCCGAGCACGTCATCGCGCTGCTGCGGGAGCGCGGCGCGGCCAGCTTCGGCGAGCTGACCGCGGACGCTGCCGACACGCTGACCGTCGTCGCCCGCTTCCTCGCGCTGCTGGAGCTGTACCGGGAGAAGGCCGTCGCCCTCGACCAGGAGGAGGCGCTCGGCGCGCTCCAGGTCCGCTGGACCGGCAGCGCGCAGGAGGGCGACCAGCCGCTCGTCACCGACGAGTTCGACCGCGAGACCCCCGCGGACCCCGACAAGCGGCGGCCCGCCGGCGCCGCCGCGTCCGCCGCACCGGGCGAGGCCGGAGACGCCCCCGGCGGCGCGGACACCAGCGAGCCCGGCCCGGCGGCCGGAGAGGGAGAGTCGCCATGACCGAGCCCGCACAGCCGACCGAGGCTGCCATGCCCGTGGAGCCGGCCATGCCCGTGGAGCCGGCCGAGCCCGTCGAGCCCGTCGAGGCCGCACAGCCGACCGAGCCGATCGAGGCGGCCGAGCCGATCGAGGCGGCCGAGCTGGGGGAGCCGGGCGCGCCCGCCTCCGCAGGGGCCGAGCTGGAGCCGGGACCGGCCGAGGGCGGCGCGGCCCCCGCCGGGCTGCTGGCCGCGGCCACCGCGGAGCTGGACCTCAAACCCGCGCTGGAAGCGGTCCTCATGGTCGTCGACGAACCCGCGACCGAGGACCACCTGGCGAAGGTCCTGGACCGGCCGCGCCGGACCGTGGCCAAGGCGCTGCGGGAGCTGTCCGACGACTACACGCGCGAGGGCCGCGGCTTCGACCTGCGGCTGGTCGCCGGCGGCTGGCGCTTCTACACCCGGCCCGCGTACGCGCCCGCGGTCGAGAAGTTCGTGCTGGACGGCCAGCAGGCCCGGCTCACCCAGGCCGCGCTGGAGACCCTGGCGGTCGTCGCCTACCGCCAGCCTGTCAGCCGCTCACGCGTCTCCGCGGTGCGCGGCGTGAACTGCGACGGCGTGATGCGCACCCTGCTTCAGCGCGGGCTGGTGGAGGAAGGTGGGACGGAACCCGAGACAGGTGCGATCCTGTACAGGACGACGAACTACTTCCTGGAACGCATGGGCCTGCGCAGCCTGGACGAGCTGCCCGAGCTCGCCCCGTTCCTGCCGGAGGCGGACGCGGTCGAGGCGGAGTCCCAGGAGGGCCTCCCGTCGTTCGACCCGGACGCGCCGGACGAGACACCGGCCGGTTCGATGACCACCTCGATTACGGAAACTTGATGCGAAGCAGCGACAGGAACAGCGGCGGCAACCGGACCCCCCGGGGCGGCGGCAGCGGCAGCGGTGCGAACCGGCGGGGCGGCGGAGGCGACCGGCGGGGCGCCGGCGCGGACCGCCGCGACGACGGCCCGCAGCGGCCGCGCAAGCCGCGCCCGGAGGAGCGCCGCTACGACGTCGGCGACACCGGCCAGTCCGGGGCGAACAAGCCCGGCGGCATGCCCCGCACCAAGGAGTCGGGCAACCTGCCCGGCAACCGCGGCCGCAAGAGCGCACCCGCGCGCCCGCGTGAGCTGGACGCCCAGATCGAGGAGCGCAACCGCGAGCGGCACAGCAAGCCGAAGCTCAACCTGCCCAAGACCTTCCCCGGCGCCGAGCAGGAGGGCGAGCGGCTGCAGAAGGTGCTCGCGCGCGCCGGCATGGGCTCGCGGCGGGCCTGCGAGGAGCTGATCGAGCAGCGCAGGGTCGAGGTCAACGGGAAGATCGTCACCGAGCAGGGCCTGCGTGTCGACCCCGACCACGACGAGGTGAAGGTCGACGGGCTGACCGTGGCGACCCAGTCGTACCTGTTCTTCGCGCTGAACAAGCCGGCCGGCGTCGTCTCCACCATGGAGGACCCGGACGGCCGGCAGTGCCTGGGCGACTACGTCACCAACCGCGAGACCCGCCTCTTCCACGTCGGCCGGCTCGACACCGAGACCGAGGGCCTGATCCTGCTCACCAACCACGGCGAGCTGGCGCACCGCCTGACCCACCCCCGGTACGGCGTGAAGAAGACCTACCTCGCCGCGATCCAGGGGCCGCTGCCGCGCGACCTGGGCAAGCAGCTGAAGAACGGCATCGAGCTGGAGGACGGCTGGGCGCGCGCCGACCACTTCCGGATCGTCCAGAACACCGGCAAGAACTACCTGGTCGAGGTGACCCTCCACGAGGGCCGCAAGCACATCGTGCGCCGCATGCTCGCCGAGGCCGGCTTCCCCGTCGACCGCCTGGTGCGCACCAGCTTCGGGCCCATCCCGCTCGGCGACCAGAAGTCCGGCTGGCTGCGCCGCCTCACCAACACCGAGGTCGGCATGCTGATGCACGAGGTCGATCTGTAGGAGCGGGGCAGTCCCGGGGGCGGCCGCCCGCCCCCGGGAAACCGTTCGCGCCGGCACCCGCCGTGCCGCTTGGATACCGGCATGACCACGCCAGCCGACACCCTGACCGACGCGGGCGTCCCCGACCTCACCGCGGTCCTCGCCGAGGTGCGGGACCCGGACCGCCCGCTGCTGTTCGCCACCGTCTCCGGGGCCCACCTCTACGGCTTCGCGTCCCAGGACTCCGACGTCGACCTGCGCGGGGTGCACCTGCTGCCCCTGCACGAGGTGATCGGGCTGCGCGAGGGCGAGCACACCCGCAGCCGGATGTGGGACCGGGACGGCCTGGAGATGGACCTGGTCACGCACGACCTGCTGAAGTTCGCCCGGCTGATGCTCCGGCGCAACGGCTACGTGCTGGAGCAGCTGCTGTCCCCGCTGGTCGTCCGCACCGGCGACGTGCACGCCGAGCTGACCGCGCTCGCCCCGGGCGTGCTCACCCGGGACCACGCCCACCACTACCGCGGTTTCGCCCGCACCCAGTGGCGGCTGTACGAGAAGAACGGCGAGCTGAAGCCGCTCCTCTACACCTTCCGTGTGCTGCTCACCGGCATCCACCTGATGCGGTCCGGCGAGGTGCAGGCACATCTGCCCACCCTGCTGGAGCTGGCCGCCGCCCCCGCCTACGTCCCCGAGCTGATCGCGCGGAAGGCCGAGGCCGAGCACGGCCCGGCCGGCCCCGCGGTGGCGGAACCGGAGAAGGTGCGGGCGGACGTGGTGGCGCTGCACGCCGTGCTGGACGAGGCGCAGTCCCGCTCGGCGCTGCCGCTGCGGCCCACCGGGTACGACGCCCTGCACGACCTCGTCGTCAGGAGCCGCGCCGCCGCCGGCTGACCGGGGGGAAAGCGGGCAGGCCCCGGGGGAGTGGCGGTCAGGCGCCGGGCGGCGCCGGCGCCGTGAAGCGCAGCGGGACGGGCTGCTGCCGGGGCGGGGCGGCGGTCAGGCCGCGGACGCGGATGAGGAAGTCCTCGACCCGGGCGCGGTCCGGCGCCGCGGGCAGCGGGCTCCCGGCGGCGGCCGCGTCGCTCTCCTCGTGGAGGCGGCGCATCCACGCGCGCACCTCGTCCCAGGTCCGCTCGCCGCGCCTGACCGCCAGCAGCGGCTCTCGGTGCTCGCCGACGTCGATCACCAGCCGGCCGGTGCGCAGCAGGTCGCGGCAGCTGATGAGCAGCCGCAGCAGGTGCATGGCGTGCTTCCAGCGGGGGCGGCCGTGGGAGCGGATGTCCGCCTCCAGCTTGCGCAGCTGCTGCTGGGCGTAGCCGCGGAAGGTCGTGTCGGCCTGGCGGGACAGGAAGGCGTCCCTGATCTCCAGCAGCTCGCCGCCGACCCGGTCGACGTGCTCCACCAGGGGCGAGTGCAGGCACTCCAGCAGGTTGGGGTTCGCCCGCAGCGCCAGCGTGCAGAACCGCTCGATCTCCCACGAGAACTGCTCGTCGCGGGGCCCGGTGACATGGGTGGGCGGCTTGTCGAACCGCCAGTACAGCGGCGTCGGCGCGACGTACACCCCGCGCACGTCGGTGTCGCTGGACTCCGTGGCCAGGCCGAAGGCGCGCGAGCCCATGACGCACGTGTAGACCGTGTGGTCCCTGACCAGGGCGTGCCCCAGGTCCCCCTCGGGCACCACGGGCACCACGGGCGGCTCTGGTGCCGTGGGTGCCGTCGGCGGCTCGGATTCGCGCATGAGGGCGATTATCGCCAGCAACCCCTCCCGGCGCCGGGGTTTTCCTGCTTCACACGGTGATCAGGAGCACCCCGGGAGTGACAGCCGTCACGGTGGCCGCGGTGCCGGCGGCACGGACGGGTCCCGTCTCGCCCTGCGGTCCGCCGTGCCGCGATGCGGGCGCGGATGACTAGCCTGGTGTCCAGCACAGCAGGTCTGCCGGCCCGAAGGAGCGAACGACGTGGACGTGGAGCGATCGGGCAAGGGCGGCCCGAGGTGAGGACCGCGCTCGTCATCGGATCCGGGCTGATGGGCACCTCCGCCGCGCTCGCGCTCAGCGCCCGCGGCGTCGACGTCCACCTCAGCGACCACGACGAGAACGCCGCCAGGACGGCGGCCGCGCTCGGCGCGGGCACCGCCGGCATCCCGGACGAGCCCGTCGACCTGGTGATCGTCGCCGTGCCGCCGGCGCATGTCGCGGCCAGCCTCGCCGACGCGCTGCAGCGCGGCCTGGGCCGCGGCTACCTGGACGTCGCCAGCGTCAAGGGCGGACCGCGCCGCGACCTGGAGGAGCTCGGCTGCGACCTCGGCCGCTACATCGGCACGCACCCCATGGCCGGCCGGGAGCGGTCGGGCCCGCTCGCCGCCACCGCCGACCTGTTCGAGGGGCGGCCCTGGGTGCTGACCCCGACTGCGGACACCGACACCGAGGTGCTCAACCTCGCGCTGGAACTGGTGGCCCTGTGCCGGGCGGTGCCCGTCGTGATGGACGCCGACGCGCACGACCGCGCCGTGGCCCTGGTCTCGCACACCCCGCAACTGGTCTCCAGCATGGTCGCGGCCCGCCTGGAGCACGCCGAGGACAGCGCGGTGCGGCTGTGCGGGCAGGGCATCCTCGACGTGACCAGGATCGCGGGCTCGGAGCCCGGGATGTGGATGGACATCCTGGCCGCCAACCCTGGGCCGGTCGCCGACGTCCTCGCCGACGTGGCCACCGACCTCGCCGAGACCGTCGCCGCGCTGCGCGCCCTGCAGTCCGCGGACGACGACAAGCGGCGCGGCGGCGCGGCCGGCATCGAGGACATCCTGCGCCGCGGCAACGCCGGCCGCGCCAAGGTCCCCGGCAAGCACGGCGCCGCACCCAAGTCGTACGAGGTCGTCGCGGTGCTCATCGGCGACCAGCCCGGCGAGCTGGCCCGGCTGTTCGCGGACGCCGGAGCCGCCGGCGTCAACATCGAGGACGTCCGCATCGAGCACTCCACCGGCCAGCAGGCCGGTCTGGTGAACCTCATGGTCGAGCCGCGCACCGCGCCCACCCTGACCGCGGCGCTGCGCGAGCGCGGCTGGGCGCTGCGGCAGTAGGGGAGGCCGGGCGGCGCGGCGCAGGCGGCGTGGGGAGCATCGCGGGGCCGGTAACCTTGGGGGACGGCCACGGGTGCGTCCGGGCCGCCCGCCGATCCCCCCGTGTACGAGGAAGGTCCCTCCGCTGTGGTCAATACGGTCAACCCGGTGATCGTCGCCATCGACGGCCCCTCCGGCACGGGCAAGTCCAGCACCTCCCGTGCGGTCGCCGAGAAGCTGGGACTGCGCTACCTCGACACCGGCGCGATGTACCGGGCGATCACCTGGTGGATGCTCAGCAACGGCGTCGACGTCGGCGACCCCGTCGCCATCGCCGACCAGGCGGGCAAGCCGACCCTCGTCTCCGGCACCGACCCGGCCGGCCCGACGATCACGGTGGACGGCCTGGACGCCGCCGGCCCGATCCGCACCCAGGAGGTCACCGCCGCGGTCAGCGCCGTGAGCGCGGTGCCCGAGGTGCGCGCGCGGCTGGTGGAGCTGCAGCGTGCCGCGGTCGCCACCGCGGTCGAGGGCATAGTCGTCGAGGGCCGCGACATCGGCACCACGGTGCTGCCCCGCGCCACCGTCAAGATCTTCCTCACCGCCTCCGCCGAGGCCCGCGCCGCCCGCCGCAGCGGCGAGCTGAACGGCGCGGTCACCGTGGCCGACACCCGGGCCGACCTCATCCGGCGCGACGCCGCCGACTCCACCCGCACCGCCTCCCCGCTGGCCAAGGCCGCGGACGCGGTCGAGGTGGACACCACCGAACTCACCCTCACGCAGGTCATCGAGCACATCGTGACGCTGGTCGAGGAGAAGCGGACCGGCTCGTGACGCCCCGCTCCCCGCAGTCCCCGCCCGACGGCCGCCCGCAGGACGGGCGGGGCCGGAGCGGGCACGACCAGCACGGCCGGGCGGCCGGCCGCGAGCGGGCCGCCGGGCAGCAGCCCCGTCCGGGCCGGAACGCCGCCGGCGCGCCGCCGGAGCGCGGCGCCGCCGTCGGCCGGGGCATCAGCATCCCGTTGATGCGCACCCTGTGGCGGCCCCGGGTGCTCGGCGCCTGGCACGTCCCGGCGCACGGCCCGGTGATCCTGGCCGGCAACCACAGCCACAACATCGACGGCCCGCTGCTGATGAGCACCGCCCCGCGCCCGGTGCACTTCCTGGTGAAGAAGCAGGCGTTCATCGGTCCGCTCGACCCGTTCCTGCGGTCGATCGGGCAGATCGCGATCGACCGGGAGAACGCCGACCGCACGGCCGTGACGTCCGCCCTCGGCGTCCTGGAGGCCGGCGGCGTGCTCGGCATCTTCCCCGAGGGCACCCGGAGCGGCGGCGACTTCGCCGAGCTGCGCGGCGGCCTGGCGTACTTCGCGGTGCGCACCGGAGCGCCGGTCGTCCCGGTCGCGGTGCTGGGCAGCGCCCGGCAGGGCCGGCTCGTCCGGCAGCTGCCGCCGCTGCGGGCGCGGGTGGACATCGTCTTCGGCGAGCCGTTCACCGCGGGCGACGGCAGCGGCCGCCGCACCCGCAGCGCGCTGGACGACGCCACCCGGCAGATCCAGGACCGGCTGACCGCCCACCTGGCCGAGGCCCGGCGGGCCACCGGCCGCTGAACCACCCCGCTGCCACCGCCCCGCGGGCGGTGGCCGCCCCACTTGTCGATCGACGGAGAGACCTCATGGACCAGCAGGACGAGCACGGCGACATCGGCGCGCTCGGCGACGCCGAATACGCCGAGTTCATGGAGCTCGCCGCCGAGGAGGGCTTCGACCTCGAGGACGTGGCGGACGACCTCGCCGCGGCGGGCCACGGCCCGCTGCCGGTGCTCGCCGTCGTCGGGCGCCCGAACGTCGGCAAGTCGACACTGGTGAACCGGATCATCGGCCGCCGCGAGGCGGTCGTCGAGGACCGGCCCGGCGTCACCCGCGACCGCGTGTCGTACGAGGCGAACTGGAACGGCCGCCGCTTCAAGATCGTCGACACCGGCGGCTGGGAGCAGGACGTCCTGGGCATCGACGCCTCGGTCGCCGCGCAGGCCGAGTTCGCCATCGAGGCGGCCGACGCGGTGGTGTTCGTGGTGGACGCGACCGTCGGCGCGACCGACACCGACGAGGCCGTGGTGAAGCTGCTGCGCCGCGCGGGCAAGCCCGTGGTGCTGGCGGCCAACAAGGTCGACGGCCCGTCCGGCGAGGCCGACGCGGCGGTCCTGTGGAACCTCGGCCTCGGCGAGCCGTTCCCGGTGTCCTCGCTGCACGGCCGCGGCACCGGCGACCTGCTGGACGCCATCATGGAGGCGCTGCCCGAGGCGCCCGCGGTGACCTTCGGCGCCGCCACCGGCGGCCCGCGCCGCATCGCCCTCATCGGGCGGCCCAACGTCGGCAAGTCGTCGCTGCTGAACAAGGTCGCCGGCGAGGACCGCGTGGTGGTCAACGAGGTGGCCGGCACCACCCGCGACCCGGTCGACGAGCTGATCGAACTCGGCGGCATCACCTGGAAGTTCATCGACACCGCGGGCATCCGCCGGCGGGTCCACCTCGCGGAGGGCGCGGACTACTACGCGTCCCTGCGCACAGCCGCCGCGCTGGAGAAGGCGGAGGTCGCGGTGATCCTGATCGACGCGGGCGAGACGCTCGCCGAGCAGGACACCCGGATCATCTCGATGGCGGTCGAGGCCGGCCGCGCCGTGGTGATCGCCTACAACAAGTGGGACCTGATGGACGAGGAGCGCCGCTACTACCTGGAGCGGGAGATCGAGCGCGATCTCGTCCAGGTGCAGTGGGCGCCGCGGGTCAACGTCTCGGCGCGCACCGGCCGCCACATGGAGAAGCTGGTGCCGGCGATCGAGACCGCGCTGGCCGGCTGGGAGACCCGGGTGCCCACCGGGCGGCTGAACGCCTTCCTCGGCGAGCTGGTGGCCGCCCACCCGCACCCGATCCGCGGCGGCAAGCAGCCGCGCATCCTGTTCGGCACCCAGGCGGGCACCAGGCCGCCGCGGTTCGTGCTGTTCGCGTCCGGGTTCCTGGAGGCCGGCTACCGGCGCTTCATCGAGCGCCGGCTGCGCGAGGAGTTCGGCTTCCAGGGCACGCCGATCCAGGTGTCGGTGCGGGTGCGCGAGAAGCGGGGCCGCAAGAAGTAGCCGCCGCGCCGGCCGGTTCAGCCGGCCGGTGGCCGGGGCTCGTCGCCGGCCGCCGGGCGCGGTTCAGGCGGCCCGCCGGTTCACGCCGGGCGGTCGCCGCCGTTCTCGGCCCGGCCCGGCGGCAGCGCGGCCGGGCCCGTGCCGCGGTGCCGGCCGCCGGCGCTCAGCGGCGGGTACTGCGCGTGCCAGGCCGCGAAGCCGCGGAACTGCAGCTGCTCCTCGCCGCTGCGGTCGCCCGGCAGCGTCCGGAACAGCCGGCGGTACTCGGAGTACAGCGCGTCGTAGATCGGTGTGCCACTGCCTCCGGCCGCGTCCTGCGCGGTGCGCATGGGCGGGATGTACCGCTGGAACGGGGAGCGCGGGGAGGCGTCAAAGGTGTGCACGTAAACGCCAACGAGGAGACGTGCCCCGGGATGCGGGCCGCACGGCTGAATTGCCGATCTTTGACCTCGTCAACGTGCGCCGGCGCATGAAGGGGCGCGCACGGTAGTCCGTGCGCGCCCCTCCTTGCTGCCCCAGGCCGGGCCAGCCGCGGCCGCCCGGCCGCCGGCCCGCCACTCAGCCGCTGGTGGCAGCCCCGTTTCCCCGGTCTCCCGCCTCCGTCACGTCCCCGACAGCGGCATCGTCGCGGCCACCAGCTGGCCCCGCGCGCACGCCTTGGCGAGCGCCTCGCGCATCAGGTCCTCCCGCGGCTGGCGGCCCACCGAGCCGGCCGGTCCCGCGTAGACGTACACCTCGTTGCTGCGGTTGACCGCGGACCGCCAGCCGTCGCTGACCTGGAGCGGCTGGTGCGCCTGCCACCAGGCGGACGCCGGGGCGCCGGCCGCGCCGGGCTGCAGCACGGCGTGCAGCTTGCCCATCGCCAGCAGCACCGACCAGCCGCGCAGCGGGGAGGGCGCCACCTCCAGGTCGAGCTGCGGCATGAAGCCCTGCTCGATCAGCAGCGGCAGGAAGTCGTCCCCGCCGCCGACCGCGCCGACCCGCGCCACCGGCCCGGTCGGCTCCACCACGAGCGCCGGCCGCAGCTGCTCCTCGACGATGATCAGCCCGCAGGTGATGCCGAGCACCGCCTGCCGGGTCGCGGGTGCCGGGACGGGGTCGGCCTGGACCGGCACCGGAGCCGGGGCGGCCGGGGCGCTGCCCGCCGCCGCCACGTCGTCGGTCCCGGAGATGCTGCGGACCGCGCCCTGCAACTGCTCCTCGGAGACCGGGACCACCTGGGAGGGGATGCACGCGGCGTGCGCGAACGCCAGGACCGCGGTCTCGTCGCCGACGAAGAGCACGGTGCTGGTCCGCTCCTGCGTCGTGTCGCCCGGGGTGCGGCAGGAGGTGCAGTCGTATGAGCCGGGCGCGTTCTCACCGGTGAGGAGCCGCTGGGTCTCCTCGTCGCCGATCTCGGCTCGTACCTCGTCACTCACGTCGAGCATGGGCGCCACGGGAGTCTCCTTGGAAGTGCGGTGCTGCGGTCGCGATGGGTCCGGCGGGATCCGGGCGCCGGGCATGTCCCGGCGCACTGTGACAACGGACGGTCTGTGCCGGGAGTCACGGTTTGCGGCGATCCGGATTGCCCCGCCGCGGGGCGTCGGCCACCCGGGTGGGGTGCGCGACGCGCGGGGTCGTGTCGGCCGGGATTCGCGGTGGGGCTGTGCTTAGCGTGGCCCGATGATCGAACTGTCCAAATATCGTGAGATTCGTTCGTCGCGGCGCTTGAGCAGCGCCACCCGCAACGGCGTCCGCGCCGCCACCGCCCTGGCCGCGCTCGGTGCCGGCGCACTCTGGCCCCTCGTCACGCAGACGGCGAGCGCGGCGCCTCCTCTACGCCAAGCCGCCGCGCCCCCTGCGCGATCCAGCCAGGCCGGGCCGCTCCATGCGGGCCCGGCCGTCCACAGCACCCTGCAGTCCGGGACGCAGCTGTCCGGCCCCCCGCTGGCCGGCCCCGCGCAGGGCCCGGCGCTGTCCGGCCCCGGGCAGACGGGAGGCGCTCCCGGCATGGCGAGCACGGGCGCCACGCTCACCGGCGGCACGATGCCGGGCACCGGCACCCCGGCCGCCCAGCAACTCGGCGGCCAGGCCACCGCGCAGCAGACCACGACGACGCCCGCGCAGGCGCCCGCCACCGCGCCGGGCGAAGCCCCGGGCGACACGACGGCCGCGTCACCGGGGAACCCCGCCGCCGACGGGCCGGCCACGGCCCAGCCCGGCACCCCGCAGGCCGCCGCCGCACCGGCCGCCACCGCCCCCGGCTCGGTCTGGGACGACATCGCGCAGTGCGAGAGCAGCGGCGACTGGCACATCAACTCCGGCAACGGCTACTACGGCGGCCTCCAGTTCTGGCAGCCCACGTGGAAGCGCTTCGGCGGCGGGAAGTTCGCCCGCAGGGCGGACCTGGCCAGCCGCGTCGAGCAGATCACCATCGCCCAGTCCGTGCTGCGCGACCAGGGCTGGACCGCCTGGCCGGTGTGCTCCCGCCGGATCGGCCTGCACGGCAGGGTCCAGCCGCAGGGCGACGGCCGGCACACCGTCGTCCCCGGGGAGACGCTGTCCGGCATCGCCCGCAGCCACCACGTCGCCGGCGGCTGGTCGCGGCTCTACCAGCTCAACCAGGCGGCCGTGGGCGGAGACCCGGACCAGCTGGCCGTCGGCACCGTGCTCACCCTGCCCTGACGCACCCGCGCGGGCGCGACCCATGGACCGACGCAACCCCGGGCCGAGGCACCCGGGCAACCGACGGCCCCGGGGCTCGCGCCCGCGCGCGGTGCGGGAGTTGCTAGGGTCGGCGGACACCCCGCCGGCCCGCGGCACTCCTGTCCACGGCCGTGCGGGCACCAGGCCGGGGGTTCGGGACACCGCATGCGCATCGCCTTCCTCATCACCAACGCCTACGGCTTGGGCGGCACGATCCGCACCACCTGCAACCTGGCGGGCCAGCTCGCCGAGGACCACGACGTCCAGATCGTCTCCGTGGTCAGGGACCGCGACGAGCCGTACTTCCGGTACGACCCGCGGGTGCGGGTGCGCGGGCTGGCCGATCTGCGCCCCGACAGCGAGGGCAACGTGCGGAACGACCCCCGGCGCTCGCAGCCGTCCGCGGTCTTCCCGTCCTCCGACCGCCGGCACGCCTCGTTCAGCGTCCTCACCGACGAGCTGATCGGCGACTGCCTGGCCGGCCTGGACGCGGACGTGGTCGTCGGCACCCGGCCCGGACTCAACGTCCACCTGGCCCGGCAGGCCCCGCGGCACCTGGTCCGCGTCGCCCAGGAGCACCTCACGCTCGACACCCACTCCACCCGCCTCGTGCTCGCGCTGCGCCGCGCCTACCCGAGCCTGGACGCCGTCACCACCACCACCGAGGCCGACGCGGCCGTCTACCGCCGGCGGATGCCCGGGGTGCGGGTGGCCGCGGTCCCCAACAGCGTCCCGCCCTACACCGGGCAGCCCTCGGACTGCACCGCACCTGTGGTGGTCGCGGCCGGCCGGCTGGCCGAGGCCAAGCGGTACGACGACCTGATCCGCGCCTTCGCGATCGTCTCCGCGGCCCGGCCCGACTGGAGCCTGCGGCTGTACGGCAGCGGCAAGCTGCGGGACAGCCTGGCCGCGCTCGTCGCGAAGCTGGGCGTCGGCAAGAACGTGACCCTGATGGGCGCGGCGACGCCGCTGGAGCCGGAGTTCGCGAAGGCGTCGGTGCTCGCCGTCACCTCCACCACCGAGTCGTTCGGCATGACCCTCGTGGAGGCGATGCGGGTCGGGCTGCCGGTCGTCTCCACGGACTGCCCGCTGGGCCCCCGGGAGATCGTGCAGGACGGCGTCAACGGGCTGCTGGTGCCGCCCCGCGACGTCGACGCCATCGCCGCCGCCCTGCTGTCCCTCATCGACGACGACGAACGGCGCAAGGCCATGGGGCGGGCCGCGTACGCGTCGTCCACCGCCTACGACCCGGCGCGCATCGCCGACCGCCACCTCCAGCTCTTCCAGGACCTGCTGGACGCCAGGGGCCGCACGGCGCACCGGGCCCGCGCCGGGGTGCGCGCCGGTGCCGCCCGCACACTCGGCGCGGCGCTGTCCGCCGCCGACACCGCGGGCGCCGCGGCCCGCAAGGCCCAGCGCATGGCGGGCCGGGGCGCCGGCCCCCACTGAGGCGGATTCCGCGCAGAACCTGTGCGGCAGTTGTGTGCATCCGGAATTGGTGACTGGCCGGTATTAACCGGGGCGCGGCGGGCCGGACGCGCTTACGGTTGCCGTATGGCGCCCCACGCGAGCTTTCCCGGAGACAATCCGCCCGACGACCTGAACGCGTATCAAGGGATGGAACAGCAGCAAGCGGAACGCCGCGCCAGGGAGCGCGGCTGGACCACGGTCCGCAGTCTGCCGCCCGATGCCGTGGTCACCATGGAGTACGTGGTGGGCCGCCTCAACTTCACCATCGCCGACGGCCGCGTCCAGCGCTGCTGGATGGGATGAGCGGCCCCGCCTCCCTGTGGACACCGGCGGGCCCTTCGGCTCGGGCGCTACGCAAACGGGTGAGGCGGTGCGTTCGGTGAACGGTCCCGGGGGCCCGGGGCGACCTCCTGGGTCACCCCGGGCTCAGCCGGGGATCACCCCGCGATGCCGCGGCCGCGGACTTGCTGGTGGACCAGGGGCGGGGTGGGGCGGGCGGTGCGGTCGACCGGGGGGCGGCGGCTGCCGCCGGGGGTGAGGGGGGTGCGTTCGTGGCGTCCGACGGGGGGACGGCCGGGCGCGTGCGGGGCGGGGGTGAAAGCGGAAGCGGAAGCCGCGGCGACGGTCTCCCGGCTCGGCTCGTCCTCGTCCGCGGCGCGTGGCGTGGCCAGGGCGGGACCCACCGCGGGCACGCCGAGAGGCACCCGCGAACGGTCGCGCAGCCGGGCCCAGGCCGTGCTGATCGCTTCCTCGCTGCGCGCCATGGTCGGTTCGAACCACGGCAGGGCGAGGAGGATGAGCAGTCCGGCGGCCCAGCCCAGCAGGACGTCGCTGACCCAGTGCGTACCGAGGTAGACGGTGGTCGCGCCGACACCGAGCGCCAGCAGCGCGCTGATCACCGAGCCGATCCGCTGGGCCCGCTGGGTCCTGGCCAGGTACGCCAGCACACCCCAGGTCACGACCGCGTTCGCGGTGTGACCGGACGGAAATATATCGCCGCCGGCGAACATCTCGGCGGAGCCGACGGTCGTCGCGTAGTGCGGGCCGAGCCGCCCGAGTCCGTACTTCACCGCGCCCACGGTGATGTTGAGCAGCAGCAGTGAGCTGCCGAGGACGAGCAACGGGTGCAGGGTGCGGTGGCGCCAAGAACGCCACCCCAGCCACGCGAGCACCATCACGGCGGTGGGTCCCCGCTGGCCGAGCACCACGAAATAGTCCAGAAATGCGTGGATCTGCGGCCATTGTTTGTAGGGGCGCCAGAGCATGACCTGCCAGTCAAGCGTCACCAGTTTGGAGGTCGTCAGAACGCCCACCACGATCGCCACGTACACGGCCAGCGTGAGACCGAACAGCCATACGCGCGTTCGGCTCATCCGCGGCGGTCCGCCGGCGCTCGGGCGCTCCTCCGTGCGGTGGAGCCTCTCATCGGTACGCACTCAATCGACGTTACAGCGTGTGACGGCATGCATCGGCAGAATCGGCCGCTTTGTAATGACGATGTGATGTGGAGTGCGTCTCACCACCCCTTTGGAGTCGGCCGATTGGCGGGAATGCGTGTCACCCCTGGAGTTTATGTTCGGGTGTTGATACTCACACTGTCGTCTTCTTATTTATCGCTTATTTCCCTCGGCTTTCTGCCCGGTTTCCCGGCCTGTATCCCTGCGGGGAAGGGCCGCCGCCGGCCCATCGGCGGCCCCGGTGCCGTGAGCGGGGCCACGGCCGTCCGCGGCCACCTCACGTACGCTGTCGTCTCATTCGTGCCCGGAGGTCGTGGAGGTAGCGCCTATGAGGCGGCAGGTCAGCCGGTGGACCGTCCTCGTGGTCCTCTGCGTCAGCCTGCTGATCGTGGCCCTCGACGCGACCGTCCTGCACGTCGCGGTGCCCGCGCTCACCGAGGACCTGCGGCCCGGCGCCCAGGACCTGCTGTGGATCGTGGACGCCTACCCGCTGGTCGCCGCCTCGCTGCTGATCCTGTTCGGGACCCTGGGCGACCGGATCGGCCGCCGCCGGGTCCTGCTCATGGGGTACGGGCTGTTCGGCGCGGCCTCCGCCCTCGCCGCGTTCGCCCCCGACGCGCGCGTCCTGATAGCCGCGCGGGTGCTGCTCGGCGCCGGCGGCGCGATGATCATGCCCGCCACGCTGTCCATCCTCCGCCAGGTCTTCCCCGACCGGCGGGAGCGGGCGATGGCGATCGGCATATGGAGCGCGGTCGCGGCCGTGGGCGCCGCGGTCGGGCCGGTGCTCGGCGGCTTCCTCGTGGAGCACTTCTGGTGGGGCTCGGTGTTCCTCATCAACATCCCGCTCATGGCGGTGATGCTGCCGCTCGGCCGGATCCTGCTGCCGGAGTCGCGCGGCACCGACGACGGCCCGTGGGACGTGCCGGGCGCGCTGGCCGCCGCGTTCGGCCTGTTCGGCTGCATCCTCGCCGTCAAGCGGTTCGGCGGCGGCGCGGGGCCCCTGGACGCCACCGCCTGCGTTCCGCTGCTGGCCGGCGTCGCGCTGCTGGTCTGGTTCGTCCGGCGCCAGCGGCGCCGCCCGCACCCGCTGGTGGACCTGCGGATGTTCGCCAACGCCGCGTTCGCCACCTCCGTCGGCTGCATCGTGATCGCCATGCTCGCGCTGGTCGGCCTGGAGTTGATCGCCGTCCAGTACCTGCAACTGGTCCTCGGGCTGAGCCCGTTCCAGACCGGGCTGCGGCTGCTGCCGCTGACCTTCGCGGCGATGGCCGCGGGGCTGGCCGGCGCCCGGCTGCTGCGCCGGTTCGGTCCGCGCCGCATGGTCTCCGCGGGCTTCGTGCTGACCGCGCTGGCCGTGCTGTCGCTGACCGCGATGGGCCAGCGCGACCGCCCCGGACTGCTCACCACCGCGTTCGTGCTGCTCGGATTCGGCCTGGAGACCACCCTGTTCGGGGCTTACGAGTCGATGCTCAACGAGGCCCCGGCCCAACGGGCGGGCAGCGCGGCCGCGATCGGCGAGACCTCGTACCAGCTCGGTGCCGGCGTGGGCATCGCCCTGCTTGGCAGCGTGATGAACCACACCTACGCGCCCCGCGCGGTGGGACTGGACGGCGCCGACCGCGCCTCGGCCGGCCGCTCGCTGGGCGAGGCGTACACCGTCGCCGACCGGATCGGCGGACCGCCGGGCGCCGCGCTCCGGCACGCCGCCCGGCAGTCGTTCGTCTCAGGGCTCCATCTGACGCTCCTGGTCAGCGCCGTGCTGTTGGCGTGCGGCGCGGTCGCCGCGCTGCGGCTGCCGCGGATCATGGAGTGCGCGCCGCGTGCCGAGACCGCGGCGCCGGCCCCGGAGGCGGCGCCCGCCCCGGCCGCGCTGCCCCGACCGGCACGCCGGGCGGCGGAGCCCGCGGTCCGCTCTGGACGCGCGGGAGACTGAGCCGTAACGTCGGCGGCGAGCCGTCGACTACCACCGCTAGTTTTCGCAGCGCTGCCGCCACTGCTGGTTCTCCCGGGCCGGAGGTCCGCCATGTCCGCATCCCACGCCGCCAGGCCGCCGTTCGACGCGCACGACCCGCTGGGCCTGGACGACCTGCTGAGCCCGGAGGACCGCGCGGTCCGCGACACCGTCCGCGGCTGGGCCAGGGACCGCGTGCTGCCGTACGTCGCCGGCTGGTACGAGCGCGGCGAGCTGCCCGTCATCAGGGAACTCGCCCGCGAGCTGGGCGCGATCGGCGCGCTGGGCATGCCGCTGACCGGATACGGCTGCGCCGGGGCCAGCGCCGTGCAGTACGGGCTGGCCTGCCTGGAGCTCGAGGCCGCCGACTCCGGCATCCGCTCGATGGTCTCGGTGCAGGGGTCGCTGGCGATGTACGCGCTGCACCGCTACGGCTCGGAGGAGCAGCGCGAGCAGTGGCTGCCGCGGATGGCGGCCGGTGAGGTCATCGGCTGCTTCGGCCTGACCGAGCCGGACCACGGCTCCGACCCGGCGAGCATGCGGACCCGGGCCAAGCGCGAAGGCTCCGACTGGGTGCTCAACGGCCGCAAGATGTGGATCACCAACGGCAGCGTGGCGGGCGTGGCGGTGGTGTGGGCGCAGACCGAGGAGGGCGTGCGCGGCTTCGCCGTGCCCACCGACACCCCCGGCTTCTCCGCCCCGGAGATCCACCACAAGTGGAGCCTGCGCGCCTCGGTCACCAGCGAGCTGGTGCTCGACGACGTACGGCTGCCCGCCGACGCGCTGCTGCCCGGGGCCACCGGACTCGGCGCGCCGCTCAGCTGCCTGAACCACGCGCGGTACGGGATCGCCTGGGGAGCGATGGGCGCGGCCAGGGCCTGTTTCGAGACGGCCCTGGAGTACGCGAAGGAGCGCGAGCAGTTCGGCCGGCCGATCGCCGGCTTCCAGCTCACCCAGGCCAAGCTCGCCGACATGGCCGTGGAGCTGCACAAGGGGATCCTGCTCGCCCACCACCTCGGGCAGCGGATGGACGCCGGCACGCTGCGGCCCGAGCAGGTCAGCTTCGGGAAGCTCAACAACGTCCGCGAGGCGATCGAGATCTGCCGCACCGCCCGCACGATCCTGGGCGCCAACGGGATCTCGCTGGAGTACCCCGTGATGCGGCACGCGACCAACCTGGAGTCCGTGCTCACCTATGAGGGCACGGTCGAGATGCACCAGCTCGTGCTGGGCAAGGCGCTCACCGGACTCGACGCCTTCCGCGGGTGAGGCGGCGCCGCGGGGCGCTCGGTCCGGTGAGGGCCCTGGTCAGTTCTGGTTGAAGAAGCCGTCGCCGCCGCGGTGGACGTCGCCGTTCATCACCGAGTAGTCGGCCGGGGTCAGCAGGAACACCCGGGTCGCCACGCGCTCGATCGAGCCGCGCAGGCCGAAGGTGAGACCCGCCGCGAAGTCGACGACCCGCTTGGCGTCGGACGGCTCCATGCCGGTGAGGTTGACGATCACCGGCACGCCCTCGCGGAACAGCTCGCCGATGCCGCGCGCGTCCCGGAACCCGTCCGGGGTCACCGTGGCGATACGGCGGCCCTGCTCCTGCGCAGACTCCGAGGCCACGCGCACCCGCGGGTCGGTCACCCACGTGTCCGCGCGCTCGGAGCCCTGGCCGTAGTCGGCGTACTCCTCGTCGTAGTAGCCCTCGCCGCCGTTGTCGTCGACGAGGCCCAGCCAGGCACTCGCCCGTCGAACCGAACCCATGGACGCCTCCTCTCTCACGCGGTCGTACCGTCCGCTGGTCCTATCGTCATCCATAAAGTGGGGGATGCGCCAAGCAGATAGCCGCCGTGCGAGCGACTTGTGACGGTACTGGCACACACGATAGTGGCGTACCGTCAGCCCGCCACAGGGGTAAGCGAGCTGACGGTTCGATGGGAACGCTCTCCACTTCCGGGTGATTTGCACAGCCGAACGGCCGTACGCCCCTGTCCCCGAGGACCCCCGTGACGGCCGGTGTCGACGCCCCGACGGGCCGTGATCGGCCCTCCTCCCGTCCGCCGGGCGGAGCGGCGCGCTGGGACGAACACAAGGTCAGAAGGCTTATGAACAGCGGGAGTCGGCTGCTTACGGCCCCGGGATGCGCAGAGCGGACTCCGCACAGCGCGCCGGGCGGGCACCGCGACTTCCGTAGGACGACTCAGCCGCAGGGGGGACGCGAGCGGGTGCCGCGGGGGCCCGGGAGGCGCGGGTCTACGTCCTCCGGGGAGTGCCGAGCGTGCTGATGGTGCGTCAGAAGCTCCGGCGGACATGCTCCGAACGGGGGACGGCGTTGGGCCGCTAGCATGACCGGCGATCACCTGGTCATGAACGACAGTCGTACCAGTCGTACCGCCGCAGACAGGGATGGCCGGCCCGGCGCGGGCCCTGGAGCGGCGAAGAAACGGGGAGCGGGGAATGTTCGGGATCATCAGGCCGTGCCGACACCGCATGTCGGAGGGGATGGCCGCCTCGTGGCTGGCCCACCTGTGCGGGCTGTGCCTGGCACTGCGCGACTCCCACGGGCAGTTCGCCCGGGTCGCCACCAACTACGACGGCCTGGTCATCTCCGTGCTCACCGAGGCGCAGACGGCCCCCGACGACAGCCGGCGCCGCAAGGCCGGGCCCTGCCCGCTGCGCGGAATGCGCACCGCGCCCGTGGCCATGGGGGAGGGCGCGCGGCTGGCTGCCACGGTCTCGCTGGTCCTCGCCTCGGCGAAGGTCCGCGACCATGTCGAGGACGCGGACGGGGCGTTCGCCCGGCGCCCGGTCGCCGCCGCGGCCCGCAACGTCGCGCGTCGCTGGGACAGGGCAGGTGTCCGCGGCGGCGACGACCTCGGCTTCGACACCGCGGTGCTGCTCGACGCGGTCGGACGGCAGGCCGCGGTGGAGGCGGCCGCAGGACCGGGTACGTCGCTGCTCACCGTCACCGAGCCGACCGAGACCGCCACCGCGGCGGCGTTCGCCCACACCGCCGTGCTGGCCGGACGCCCCGCCAACCAGGCGCCACTGGAAGAGGCCGGGCGGCTGTTCGGCCGGCTCGCCCACCTCCTCGACGCGGTCGAGGACCTCGCCGAGGACATCCGCACCGGTGCCTGGAACCCGCTCGTCGCTACCGGCACCGGACTGCCCGAGGCGCGGCGGCTGTGCGACGATGCGCTGCACGGCATACGCCTGGCCCTGAAGGACGTCGAGTTCGCGAACTCCGCGTCCGGGCGCCTGTCCCACGTGCTGCTCGTCCACGAGCTGGGCCGCTCGGTGGACCGGGCGTTCGGCACGGGCTCCTGTGCACACCACGTGGCGGGTGCGGGCGGTGCCGAGGCCTCCAACCAGGGCAGTCCCTACGGGCCGGGCCAGAGCCCGTACGCGCCGGGCGATCCCGGCCAGAACCCGTACGCGCCCGGGCCGGGCAACCCCTATGCGCCGGGCGGGCCGGGCGGCTTCCCGCCGCCGCCCGAGCCGCCGCGCAGGCGCGGCCTGCTCGCCGGCTGCCTCGTGTACACCGGCCTGTGCTGCACGTGCCAGGTGTGCTGCCGCGAGCACGACGACGCGTGGAGCGGTCAGCGGCGCGAGTCGTGGTGCAGCAAGTGCGGGGACTGCTGCGACTGTTGCGATGGGTGCGAGATCTGCGAGTGCTGTGAGTGCTGTGAGTGCTGCGACTGCGGTTGAGCGGTGCTCGGTCGCGGTGCCTGCGGCCTGAGGGAAGGGCCGGGGAAGCGCTGAGGGAAGGTCCGCGGCGGCGTGGCCGCGGAGGTGTGAAGGCGGGGAGGCGCGCCGGGTGCGGGGCACCTGCGGGGCGCCGGGCAGCGGGCCGGGGCGGTCAGCGGCCGGTCAGCGGCGACAACACGAGGACGACCACACCCGACCGAAGTCGATGTGGCCGCGGGTGACCAGCCGGCAGCTGCGCATGCGGACAGTGCAGCAGCCGTGCCGGGCATCCGTCAACCACGCTGAGACGCGGTGTCCACTCCTCGGACAACCTTGACAGCTTGCGAAGGCGTCGGCATAGCCTCATGACAAGGCCCTTGGGGCCGGGCCGCGTTGAGGGACGCGGCAGCCGTGTGAAGGCACGCCCAGATCTTCCGTCTGCCACGGAGCCTTCGCATGCCCGCAGATCCGCATCCCTCCTTTCCCCCGGCCTTCCCTTCCGCGTCCCCGCCGCACCGGCCTCACCAGCCGGAGCAGCCGTCCCCGCCGCACCGGCCCACGCCCACCCGCACCCTGCACCTCGGCGCCGCGATCGACTGCGGCGGGCCGCACGCGGTGGAGACCTCCCTGCAACTGGCGCGGCTGGCCGAACGCGGGGCCCTGGACTTCGTGACGCTGGGCGGGGGCGAGCCTGCTCCCGGCGCGCGTTCCGGTGCGGGCGCGGGTGCGGGTACGGGTGCGGATTCCGGCGCCGGTCCGCCCGACGCGTTGGGGGTGCTGGCCCGCATCGCGCGCGGAGCCGACCGGATCGGGCTGCTGGCCGCGGTTCCCGCCGGGCGAGGTCCCGGCACGGCGGCGGAGGTCGCCGAGCTGGACCGGGCCAGCCGCGGCCGGGCCGGGTGGGCGGTCACGCCGGTCACCGCGGTTGCCGGGGTTGCCGGAGTCGCCGCTGCCGCCGCGGGGACCCGGGCGCCGTCCGGAGCCGGGCGGAAGTCCGGTGCTGCCGGTGGGGCGGCGCGGAGGGCTGCCGCCGTCGGCGCGGCCGAGGCCGTGGACGCCGCCGCGGCGGCGGTGCGGATCTGGCAGGGCATGCGCGCCTCCGGTGCGTGCCCGCCGGACTGCCGTCCGGTCGTCGCCCTCGAC
Source organism: Streptomyces sp. NPDC020917 (assembly GCF_044333795.1). Lineage (NCBI taxonomy): Bacteria > Bacillati > Actinomycetota > Actinomycetes > Kitasatosporales > Streptomycetaceae > Streptomyces > Streptomyces sp. NPDC020917. Next base: position 51,950 of record NZ_JBIRRR010000017.1, read on the forward strand.
GCCACCGAGCCCGCCGCCCGCGAGGCCGCGGCCCGAGTCGCCGACATCGCCCTGGTCCGCGCCGACCGGCCGGACGCTGCCGGGCTCGTCCGGGCCGAACTGCGCGCGCTGGCGGAGCGGGCCGGGCGGGACCCGGACCGGCTGCTGGTGCTCGCCGACCTCGCCGTCGACCTCGGCGGCGGCGAGCTGGGCGCGGAGCCCGGCGCCGAACCCGTGCCTGCGGCCGGCGGCGCGGGGGGCCCGCTGTTCCGCGGCGGGCCCGTCGACCTCGCGGACCTCGTCGCGCGATGGCAGCGAGCGGGAGCGGTGGACGGCTTCCATGTCCGTCCGGTGGAACCCGCCCGGGATCTGGAGCGGTTCGTCAACGGGACCGTGGCGCTGCTCCAGCACCGCGGCCTGTTCCGCACCTTCCACCCCGGGGCGACCCTGCGCGAGCACCTCGGGCTGCACCGGCCGGGCCGGGCGGCCGCCGCGGCCTCGGGTCCACCGGCACCCCCGGCTCCGCCGGACACCCTCCCGGACGCGTATGGAAGGCTTGGATGATGAGCACAGAAGCAGTTGAGCAGGCGGTTTCCAGCTGGGAGCAGTGGCGGGAGCGCCGCGCGGCGGCCGTCTCCGCCCTCCACGGACCGCTGGCGCTGGCCGGCACGTACTGGCTGGACGACGTGGTGGACGGCGTGATCCCCGGGCTCGCCGGCCACTGGCGGCAGGAGGGCGGCGCCGTGGTCCGCGACCTGGACGGCGCGGCCACCGCCCTGCAGCCGGAGGGCAGCGCGCTGCTGCTGCCGGACGGGCGCAAGCTGCTGGCCATCGACCGGGAGGGGCTGCTCGCCGTCCGGCTGTGGGACCCCGAGGCGCCGGCCCGCACGGCGTTCGCCGGGATCGACGCGTTCGCCTGGGACGCCCGGTGGGTGGTGCCCGGTGTGTTCACGCCCTTCGCCGCGGCCCGCTCGGTGCAGGTGCCGAACGCCGACGGCCGCGAGCGCGGCCTGGGCCTGGCCGGCGAACTCGCCTTCACCGTCGACGGCGTGGCGCACACCCTCGCGGTGGCGGTCGAGGACGACGGCCGGCTGTGGGCGGTGCTCGCCGACGCCACCAGCGGGACGACCACCTTCCGGTTCCGCTTCCTGTACGTCGAGGCGCCCGCCGCGGACGGGACGGTGACCGTGGACCTCAACCGGGCCCAACTGCCGCCCTGCGCCTTCTCGGACGCGTTCATCTGCCCGTTCCCGCCGCCCGGCAACACCCTGCCCTTCGCACTGGAGGCGGGGGAGCGCGCGCTTCTCGCCCGCTGAGACACCGTCACCACCCCGCGCCCCGGCGGTCCCAGGACCGCCGGGGCGCTTCCGTGCGCCGAACCACCGGCCGGAAAGGCCCTCTTGTGTGTTGCCTGTGAGAACTGAATACTCCCAGGAGTACTTGTCAGGCTCATGGTGCGTTCGTTAATCGGTGCGATTCTGACGGTACATCGACAAGTGATGCCCTGGTTCCGGGCGCTCCGCCGACGTGTACACAGACCGTCAACCCTCCACCCCCACAGGAGGAACGAGTGAAGTCCCGTCGCATACCCCTGATCGCGGTGACCTCCGGCCTGCTGGCCGCGACCGCGTTCGCCCTGCCTTCCGCTACGGCCGCCCCCGCGGCCAAGGCCACCCCCGACTCCGCCGCGTCCGTCGCCGCCCGCCTGGGCGCGGCCAGTACGGCGGGCAGCTACTTCGACGCGGTGAGCAGGACCACCGTCGTGAACGTCACCACGCAGGCCGCGGCGGACGCCGTGCGCGCCGCGGGCGCCACCCCGCGTCTGGTCGCGCACAGCACCGCCCAGCTCCTCAAGGCCGGCGACGCCGCCAGGTCCGCCGATGTCGCGGGCTCCGCCTGGGCGGTCGACCCCCGCTCCAACACTCTCCAGCTCAGCGTCGACAGCCGGGTCACCGCCTCGCAGCTCGGTCAGCTGAAGAAGTCCACCGCGAGCTTCGGCACCGCGGTGCGTATCACCCGCGTCCAGGGCAGCTTCAGCAAGCTGCTCTCCGGCGGCGACCCGATCCTCACCAGCAGCTGGCGCTGCTCGGTCGGCTTCAACGTCCGCAGCGGCAGCACCTACTACTTCCTCACCGCCGGCCACTGCACCCAGGGCTACCCGGCGTACTACACCAGCGGCGGCAGCTACATCGGCCCCACGGTCGGCACCAGCTTCCCCGGCAACGACTACGGCATCGTCCGCTACGACACCTCCGTCGCCCACGACGGGACGGTCGGCAGCCAGGACATCACCAGCGCGGCCAACGCCTACGTGGGTGAGCACGTCACCCGCCGCGGCTCCACCACCGGCATCCACAGCGGCACCGTGACCGGCCTCAACGCCACCGTGAACTACGGCAACGGCGAGGTCGTCTCCGGGCTCATCCAGACCAACGTCTGCGCCGAGCCCGGCGACAGCGGCGGCTCCCTCTACGACGGGACCAAGGCCATCGGCCTGACCTCCGGCGGCAGCGGCAACTGCACGTCCGGCGGCACGACCTTCTTCCAGCCGGTGACCGAGGCGCTCAGCGCCTACGGCGTCAGCGTGTACTGACCCGCCCTGTACTGACCGCCGTTTCCTGATGGCCGTGTGCTGACGGCCCGCGGCCGACCCGGCGCCCCTGCCGTTCCGTGCGCGGCGGGGGCGCCGGCGTGCGGCCCCCACCACCCTTGCGGTCAGCCCCTGTCCGCGACGGCTGCCAGACTGGGCCCATGCTGGAAACGTCGGCGAGGCTGCTGCGTCTGCTCTCCCTCCTCCAGTCGCGCCGCGACTGGCCCGGTCCCGAACTCGCCGAGCGCCTCGACGTCACCCCGCGCACCGTCCGCCGCGACGTCGAACGGCTCCGCGTCCTCGGCTACCCCGTGCACGCCTCGCCCGGTACCGCCGGCGGCTACCGGCTGGGCGCGGGCGCCGCCCTTCCGCCCCTGCTGCTGGACGACGAGGAGGCGGTGGCCGTCGCCCTGTGCCTGCGGACGGGTGCGGGCGGCACCGTCGAGGGCATCCAGGAGACCTCGGTCCGCGCGCTGGCCAAGCTCGAACAGGTCCTGCCGTCCCGGCTGCGCCACCGCGTCCAGGCCATGCAGGCGGTGACCGTGGAACCGCGGGCACCCGGTTCCGCCGTCGGCCAGGAGGTGCTGACCGTCATCGGCGCCGCCTGCCGCGACCACGAGCGGCTGCGCTTCGACTACCTCGACCACTCCGGCTCCGCCAGCCGCCGCGAGGTCGAGCCCTACCGGCTGGTCCACCACAACCGCCGCTGGTACCTGCTCTCCTACGACGTCGCCCGCGCCGACTGGCGGACCTTCCGGGTGGACCGGATCGAGCCCAAGCCGCCGGCCGGCCCCCGCTTCACCCCGCGCGAACTGCCCGACGACGCCGCTTCCTACGTCGCCAAGGGGGTCACCTCCCGGGCCTACCGGTACCAGGCCGCGGTGGTGCTGCACGCCTCGGCCGAGACCGTCCGCCGGTTCGCCTGGTCCGGCTTCGGGACGCTCACCGCCCTCGGCGAGGACTCCTGCGAACTCACCACCGGCTTCGAGTCGCTGGACGCGCTGGCGATGTACCTCGGGACGCTCGGCGTGGATTTCGAGGTCAGGGAACCACCGGAACTCGTCGACCACCTGCGGGTCGTGGCCGCACGCCTGTCCCGCTCGACCGAGCGCCGCTGACGCGAGGCAGCCTGACCCCCGGCCCGCCCCTGCCGCCTCAGTCCTCGACCGTGCCGCTCGTGGCGCCCTGCGTGCGTCCCCAGCCGTACGCGCGGTCCACCCGCAGCCTGACCACCAGCCTGCGGTCGGCGACCATCGCGGCCCGGTACTCGTCCCAGTCCGGGTGCTCGCCGGCGACGGCCCGGTAGACCTCGATCAGCTCCTCCACGGTGGCGTCGTGCGGATCGGCGGCCGCGGGCGTCAGTTCGGCCTCGCCCTCGGCGACGAGATAGGCCCCCATGTCGGGCGTGGTGACGTAGAAGCTGGCGCGCGGATCACGGCGCAGGTTGCGCGTCTTGGCGCGGTCGTCGGTCACCGATATGCGGATGGTCCTGCTCGGCTCGTCGTACGCGAACGACACGTTGGACAGCTGCGGCCTGCCGTCCTTCTTCAGCGTGACGAGCGCTCCTGTCCTGTGCTCGCGCAGCAGGTCGAACAGCGGGCTGGTGGCGGACGGCTGACTCATGATCGCTCCGGTGGTCTTCGTGCCGGCTGGGCGGGGGGTGGTGCTCCTCAGGCTTGCTGGTTTCTCCTCCGGACGTCGTCGTGGACGTCCTCGCTCATCCAGGCCAACGTGGCGCTTCGTACGGTTGTTCCACTCCGCGGGCCCCGCCCGCCAGGTTCACCCGTTCGGTGCATCGGCGGCCTGCGGGCCGTCCTCGCGCAGCGGAAACACCATCGCCGTCACGCCGATGCCCGTCGTGCCGGGGGTGTGCGGGGGCCTCGCGGCGTCGTGCAGGTCCGCCATGAGCGCGGCGAGCCTGCCGCGGAAGTCGGCCCACGCCTCGGGGGTCACCCACAACTCCGCGTCCGTGGTGACCCCTTCGGCGTCGGGGGCGCGGCGGGCCGCGCGTTCCCGCAGGTTGTGCGCCAGCGCCTCGGCGAGCAGCGGGGCGGCGGCCGCCTGCCGCTGGTCGGACAGCGGGGAGCCGTGGACGGCGCGGTAGCGCCGCTCCCGGCCGCCCCGGTTGGCCCGTACCTCCGCGAGTTCGACGACTCCGACCTCGTCCAGCCGGCGCAGGTGCTGGCTGGCCAGGGCGTGCGAGATGCCGAGCTCACGGGCGAGTTCGGCGGCCGACAGCGGCGCGTTCCAGACCAGGGACACCATGCGCAGCCGCACCGGGTGGGCCAGCGCGCGCAGCAAGGGATCGGTCGCCGTCATGCCCCCATTACACCGCCCCACCGCCCCGGCCGGCGATCCGCGCCTGCGTCCGCGCCCGTGCCCGCCGGCCGGCGGCCCGCGCCTGCGCCTGCGCCCGTGCCCGCCGGCCGGCGATCCGCGCCTGCGCCTGCGCCCGTGCCCGCCGCCCGGCGGCCCGCGCCGCGCCTACGCCCGTGCCCGCGGCTCCGGCCGCGCCCGTGCACCCGCATCCCCGCCCGCCCGCATCCCTGCCCGCGCCCTGCCCGGGGCGGGCATTGCCAGATCAACCCCCTAGCAATAGCTTGGAGGTCATGACGGTGCGGAGGGTCCTGGCGGACCGGGTGGCGGGGACGTATCTGGGCGGGGTGCTGGTCTCCGGGTTCGGGGACTCGGCGATGATGCTGGTCGCGGGCGTCTGGGTGAAGACGATCACCGGATCCAGCAGCCTGGCCGCGGCGGTGACCGTCTGCATGTGGGCGCCGGTGCTGGCCGGCCCCGTCCTGGGGGCGTTCGCCGACAGGGTCCGCCGCAAGCCGCTCCTGGTCGGGGTCAACGTGGTGCTCGCGGTCCTGCTCCCGGTACTCCTCCTGGTGCACGCGAGCAGGGACATCTGGCTGCTCTTCGCCGTCCTCGCGGTGATCGGGGCCGCGACCGTGCTGACCGACGCGGCCGAGGCGGGGCTGGTGGTCGCCGCCGTCCCCCCGGCGCTGCGCGGTGACTTCAACGGCCTGCGGATGACCGTCAACGAGGCGATGAAGCTGGTCGCCCCGCTCGCCGGCGCCGGCCTGTTCGTGCGGTTCGGCGGCGGGGCGGTCGCCCTGCTCGACGCCGCCACCTTCGTCCTCGCGGCGCTGGCCTTCGCGTCGCTCCGGGTCCGCGAACCGCGGCCCGCCCCAGCGGAGTCCGGCTGGCGCGAGCAGACCGCGGAGGGCCTGCGGCACCTGCGCCGGGAGCCGCTGCTGCGGCGGCTGGTCGCCGCGGGCGCCGTGGCGATGCTGCTGTCGGGCATCAGCAGCGCCGCGATCTACCAGATGAACGACGCGGGGCTGCACCGGGCGCCGGCCTTCGTCGGCGTGCTCTACGCGGTGCAGGGCGGCGGCTCGATCGCGGCCGGGATCGTGGCCGGCGCCGCCATGCGGCGGCTGGGGGAGCGCGCCTTCGCCGCCGTGGGGCTGCTGCTGTTCACCACCGGGGCGGCGGTGCGGGCCGTTCCCGAGCTACCCGTGGTCCTCGCCGGGACGCTCGCGATCGGCGTCGGGCTGCCGTGGGTGATCGTGGCCGTGTTCACCGCCGTCCAGCAGCGCACCCCGCAGGAGATGGTCGGCCGCGCGTCCGCCGCGGCCGGCACGGTGGTGTTCGCGCCCAACGCCCTGGCCGCCGCCCTCGGAGCCGGTCTGGTCGCGCTCGCCGACTACCGGCTGCAACTCGTCGCCGTGGGCGTCGCCGGCCCGGTCGCCGCCTGGCTCCTGCTGCGGGCCCGAGCCGTGCCCGGGGAGGCGGCCGCGCTCGGCGGCTCCGCAGCGCTCGCCGACGCGCCGGTCCTTGAGGACGCGGCCGCACTCCGCGACGCGCCCGCCCGCGACGACGCACCCGCCCCCGGCGACGCGCCGGCGCTCGGCGCCCCGGCCGGGCCGGACGGCTCAGACGCCCGCGGCGCCCAGCGCGAAGGTCTCCCGGAGGTGCCAGCGGGCACCGTCGCTGACCACCAGGTGGACCCCCGCGACGCGGGTGCGCAGGGGTAGACCCGCGGCGAACTCCCGCGCCACCGCGTCGTACGCCTCCTCGGCCCGGCTGCCGGCGACCGACAGATGGGGTGCAGGGTCGCCGAACGCGCCCTCGTACGGCGGGACTTCGGGCCAGCGGGCGGCCACGGCGGCGGTCAGTGCCCGCAGCGGCGCCTGGGGTTCGGGGGCGAGCCACAGCAGGCCGGGGAAGCGGCCGAACGCGGCGAAGTCCAGGGCGAACGGCTGGTGCGCGACGAAGAGTTCGCGCAGCGCCGCCAGCACCTCCGCGTCGATCCGCGCCGCGGGCAGGAAGGGGTAGAGCACCGTGACATGGGCCGGCGCCGCGCCGCGGTCCTCCGGCTGGTACGTCCGGCGCACCCGGCCCACCAGCGGATCCGCCTCGGGAACCGTGATCACCAGCGCCGTTCCGCCCGCCGCCCAGCGCGGTCCCGCCCCGTCGCCCATGCCCCGTATCGTGCCGCGCCCGGCGGGGCCGCGCCATCCGCCACCCCGCGGGGGCGCCGGGGCCGCCGGGTCTTCGCGTTGCCCGGCGCCGCGCGCGAGCGATCGAGAGCTGCCACGGGGTCAGGGCCGACATAGTCTGCTGACCGAGCCGGGTCGCGGTGGCTGTCGCCGGGCCGGGTGTCGAGAACGTGGCGCCGGCTACGTCCCAGGGACACGAGCGGCCACGAGGGGCCGTGCCATGTGGGAGGAAACCATGACCGTCCACCGGATGGACCACACCGGCTTCGTGGTCGAGGACCTGGCTGCCGCCATCGCGTTCTTTCTCGCGCTCGGCCTGGAGCTGGAGGGCGAAACCGCCGTCGAGGGCGCATGGGTCGACCAGCTCCTCGGGCTGGACGGCGTCCGGGCGGACATCGCCGTGATGCGGACGCCGGACGGCCACAGCCGGGTCGAGCTGTCGACGATCCACACGCCGAAGGCGATCAGCGCCGAACCGAAGGACGCGCCGGCGAACACCTTGGGCATCCCCCGCCTCACGTTCGTCGTGGACGCCGTCGACGACGTCCTCGACGGCCTGCGCGCCCAGGGCGCCGAACTCGTCGGCGAGGTGGCGCAGTACGAGCACTACTGCCGGTACTGCTACGTACGGGGCCCCGAGGGCGTCATCATCGGGCTGGTCGAAGAGCTCGGCTGACGCCGCACGACTCGCCCGCGCGGAGCGGGAGAACACCGCCCCGCCGGTTCACCGCCCGCGCCCGTGCCGCGTCCTCGGCAACCCCTCGCCCGTCGCATCGCCGCAGGTCCGGCGTGCGCGGCGCCGCCTCCTGCGGATCGTACACATGTTCGACATCTGGTCTATGGTGGGGGCGGGGGAGGGGCATGGTTGTACCGGGGGTGAGTGCGGCGGGAGGCGCGGATGGGCGGTGGCGGCTTCACCCACCTCCACGCGGTATCGGGATTCTCCCTCCGGTACGGCGCCGGGCACGCCGCGGACCTGGCGGAGCGCGCGGCGGAACGCGGCATGGACGCGCTGGCACTGACCGACCGGGACACCGTCGCCGGAGTGGTGCGCTTCGCCAAGGCATGCGCGAAGGCCGGGGTGCGGCCGATCTTCGGCGCCGGGCTCGCCGTCCCCGGCTACGGCGAGGCCGGGCAGCGGGCCGCCGACCGCCGCCGCACCCCGGTGCGCGGCGGTGCCTTCGTCGACGAGAGCGCGCCGCGCGCCGTGTTCCTCGCCAGGAACGGGGAGGGCTGGGCGGCGCTGTGCAGGATGGTCTCGGCCGCCCACCGCGCCACGCCGGGCCACGGGCCCGCCGGCCACCCGGCCGGCCCCGCGCGGCCGGCCGGCGGCCCCGGCCCCCGGCTGGACCCGGACGACCTGGCCGACCGCGGCCTGTTCGCGCTGCTCGGGCCGGACTCCGAGGTGGGCCGCGCGCTGGCCGCCGGCCGGCCGGACCGGGCGGCCCGGCTGATCGCCCCCTGGCGGGAGGTCTACGGCGACGCGCTGCGGCTGGAGGTCGTCTGCCACGACCGGCAGGGCACCGGGCCCGGATCGCTGCGCCTGGCCGCCAGGACCCTGGGCTTCGCGGCCGACCAGGGGGTGACCGCGGTGCTCAGCAACGCGGTGCGCTACCCCGACCCGGACCGCGGCGAGATCGCCGACATCCTCGACGCCGCCCGCCGGCTGGTGCCCGTCGACACCCGGCGGCCCGAGCGGCTGGACAGCGGCGAGCGCTGGCTCAAGGGCGCCGCCGACATGGCCCGGCTGGCCGAGCGGATCGCCGAGTCCGCGGGACAGGGGCGGGCCGGCGCCCACCGGCTGCTGCGGGCGACCGAGGAGACCGCCGCGGCCTGCGCGGTGGACCCGCGGGACGACCTGGGCATCGGCCGCCCGCACTTCCCCGAGTCCGCGCTCCTGGACGGCAGCGGCCGTACCGCCGACCGGATCCTGCAGGCGCGCTGCACCGCCGGCATGGTCCGCAGGGGCTACGACCGCAGGCCCCGCTACTGGCAGCGGCTTGAGGAGGAGCTGCGGGTCGTCCGGCAGCTGCGCTTCGCCCCGTACTTCCTCACCGTCGGCCAGGTCGTCGACGACGTGCGGACGATGCGGGTACGGGTGGCCGCCCGCGGCTCCGGCGCCGGCTCGCTGGTCAACCACCTGCTGGGCATCGCGTCCGCGGACCCCGTCGAACACGGCCTGCTCATGGAGCGCTTCCTGTCCGTCCGCCGCACCGAACTGCCCGACATCGACATCGACGTGGAGTCCGCCCGGCGGATCGACGTCTACCGGGCGATCTTCGCGCGGTTCGGGGCGGAGCGGGTCGCCACCGTGGCCATGCCCGAGACCTACCGGGTCCGGCACGCGGTACGGGACGTGGGCGCGGCGCTCGGCATGGACCCCAGGGCCGTCGACCGGCTCGCCAAGTCGTTCCCGCACATCCGGGCCAAGGATGCGCGCGCCGCGCTGGCCGAACTCCCCGAACTGCGCGCGGTGTCCGGCGAGGACCACGGGCGGCTGTGGGAGCTGGTCGAGGCGCTGGACGGGCTGCCGCGCGGGATCGCCATGCACCCGTGCGGCGTCCTGCTGTCCGACGCGACGCTGCTGGACCGCACCCCGGTGATGCCGACCGGTGGCGAGGGCTTCCCCATGTCGCAGTTCGACAAGGAGGACGTCGAGGACCTCAAACTGCTCAAACTCGACGTCCTGGGCGTGCGGATGCAGTCCGCGATGGCGTATGCGGTCGACGAGATCGCACGCGCCACCGGCGAGCGGGTCGACCTGGACGACCCGCGCCACGTGCCGCCGGGCGACCAGACCACGTACGGGCTGATCCGCTCGGCCGAGACGCTCGGCTGCTTCCAGATCGAGTCGCCCGGGCAGCGCGACCTCGTCGGCCGGCTGGAGCCCGCCACCTTCCACGACCTGGTGGTCGACATCTCGCTCTTCCGGCCGGGGCCGGTCGCCGCCGACATGGTGGGGCCGTTCATCGAGGCCCGGCACGGCCGCGCCCCGGCGCGGTACCCGCACCAGGACCTGGAGAAGGTGCTGCGCGAGACCCACGGCGTGGTGGTCTTCCACGAGCAGGTGATCAGGATCCTCCACGAGATGACCGGGTGCGGCCTCGCGGCGGCCGACGAGCAGCGCCGCGCCCTGTCCGACCCGGACCGCCAGGGCCGGGTGATGGCCGGGTTCGGCACCGCCGCGCGGGCCCGCGGGTACTCCGCCGAGGAGATCCGCCGCACCTCGGAGATCCTCAGCGCCTTCGGCAGCTACGGCTTCTGCAAGGCCCACGCCGTCGCCTTCGCGGTGCCCACCTACCAGTCGGCCTGGCTCAAGGCCCACCGCCCGGCCGCCTTCTACGCCGGGGTACTCACCCACGACCCGGGCATGTACCCCAAGCGGCTGCTGCTCGCCGACGCCCGGCGGCGCGGGGTGCCGGTGCTGCCGCTGGACGTGAACAGGTCCGACGCGGACTACCGGGTCGAACTGGCTTCGGGCAGATGGGGGGTGCGGCTGGGGCTCGCGGACGTGCACGGCATCAGCGAGGCCGAGACCGCGCGGCTGGTGGCCGGGCGGCCGTACGCCTCGCTGCAGGACCTGTGGCAGCGGGCCCGCCCGGGGCGCCCGGTCGCCGAGCGGCTGGCCCGGGTCGGGGCACTGGACTGCCTCGGCGGCAACCGCCGCGACCTGCTGCTGCAGATCGCCGAACTCCACCGGCAGGGGCGGGCCGAGGGCGCCCACGAGGGCCAGCTCCCGATCGGCGGGGACGAGGACCCGGCCGTGCCCGCGGGCCTGCCCGACATGGACGAGAGCGAGCGACTCGGCGCCGAGCTGGGCGTCCTGGGCATGGACGCCTCCCGCCACCTGATGCACGACCACCACTCCTTCCTGGCGGAGTTGGGGGCCGTTCCCGCCAAGTCCCTGCGGGGGATACGGCACGGGCAGACGGTGCTGGTCGCCGGCGCCAAGGGCGCCACCCAGACCCCGCCGGTGCGGTCCGGCCGGCGCGTCATCTTCACCACGCTCGACGACGGCACCGGTCTGGTGGACTGCGCCTTCTTCGAGGACAGCCACAAGGCGTGCGCCCACACCGTCTTCCACTCCTTCCTGCTGCTGGTGCGGGGCGTGGTCCAGCGGCGCGGGCCGCAGAGCCTCAGCGTGGTCGGGGCCGCCGCATGGAACCTCGCCGAACTCGTCGAACTCCGCCGCACCGGGGGCCTGGAGGCCGTCGCCGAGCGGCTCGCCGAGAACCCTGGCGGCGCTGGCGGCGACGCCGGGGAGGACGGGGAGGACGGGGCACTCCACCCCGCCGACCACCGTCGGATCCATCTGTCCACCGGCTACGAGATGCACCCCTGGGCGGATCTGCGGCCCGCGGGCGACACCGCCGCCACCGGCCGCAAGCTCTGGCACTCCAGCCCGGGAAGCGCGGGGTGAGCAACGAGCACGGCCGTCATCCCCGTCCAGGTGCCAGCCGGCAGCGTCCATCGGGCCGTGCAGCGGTCGGCCAGGTGCTGCGGGGCGATCTCGATCATCTGAAACTCCTTGCCGGGCAGGTCACTTCGGACCAGGTCGTGCGATGCGCGGCGGCGATCGACAATTCCCGTCAGGGCATGGGCGCCGCGCCCTCCCCGCCGGCGAGCCGCCACGACTTTTTACTCACCCGTAGCTAGTCAGCTCCTTCCTACCCGTGCGTAACTTGTCATGAGCCCAGCAAGCGTGATCCGGATCACAGGGCGTGCTGCGTCGTGTTGCGACCCCCTTCCGACCTGCGAGGAGATCACATGAGGCTGCCCTGGCGACGGCTCCTGGCCGCGCTCTGCCTGGCGACCGCGACGGCGGTCGTCCCCACCGCCGCGTCGGCCGCCTCCGCGCCGTCCAGCGGATGGAACGACTTCTCCTGCCGCCCCTCGGCCCAACACCCGCGCCCTGTCGTGCTGGTGCACGGCACCTTCGCGAACGGGACCGACAACTGGCTCGCTTTCGCCCCGTACCTGGAGGCGCGCGGGTACTGCGTCTTCTCGTTCGACTACGGCATGCTGCCGGGGGAGTCGCTCATCGGCGGGCTCGGCCCGATCGCCGGTTCCGCCCAGCAGTTGTCGGACTTCACCGACCGGGTCCTCGCTGCCACCCATGCCGCCAAGGTCGACATCGTCGGCCACTCCCAGGGCGGCATGATGCCGCGGTACTACCTGAAGTTCCTCGGCGGGGCGGCCAAGGTGAACGCCCTGGTCGGCCTGGCGCCGGACAACCACGGGACGACCCTGGACGGGCTGACCGCGCTGCTGCCGTACTTCCCCGGTGCCTCGGCCTTCCTCCAGGCCGGGCTTCCCGGGCTGGCGGACCAGGTCGCCGGATCGTCCTTCCAGCAGCAGCTGAACGCGGGCGGGGACACCGTGCCCGGCGTGCACTACACGGTGATCTCGACGATCTACGACGAGGTCGTGACCCCGTACACCACCCAGGCGCTGTCCGGGCCGGACGTGCACAACGTGGTGCTGCAGGACCTGTGCCCCCTCGACGTCTCCGAGCACGTGGCCATCGGGCTGACCGACCGCATCGCCTTCCACGAGGCGGCGAACGCCCTCGATCCCGCGCACGCGACGCGGACCACGTGCCTGTCGGCGCTCAGCTAGCCCGCGGCGGGGTGGTCCGCGAGCCGACCTGGTGAACGGCCGTGCTGTCAGTGCCGGGTGACAGGCTTCCCGGATGACCGCCGAGCGCCGCACCGACACCACCGACCACCCCGCCGACGCCGGCGGCGCGTCCCGGTCCGCCACCGGCGCCGGCGAGGACGGCCGCCGCTACTGGGACGACGCCGCCGCGCACTTCGACGACGAGCCCGACCACGGCCTGCGCGATCCACGGGTCCGCGACGCCTGGGCGGCGCGGCTGCGCTCGTGGCTGCCCGCGGAGCCGTCCGACGTCCTCGACCTCGGGTGCGGCACGGGCAGCCTCGCGCTGCTCGCGGCCGGGCAGGGCCACCGGGTGACCGCCCTCGACCGGTCGGAGCGGATGGCCGAGCGGGCCCGGGAGAAGCTGAGCGGCACCGGGGCGCGGGTGCTCGTCGGGGACGCCGCCCTGCCGCCGGTCGCCGCGGGCGCCTACGATGCGGTGCTCGTCAGGCACCTGCTGTGGGCGCTGCCGGAACCTGAGAGCGCGCTGCGCCGCTGGGCGGGGCTGCTGCGGCCGGGCGGCCGGCTCGTCCTGGTCGAAGGCCGCTGGGGCACGGCCGACCCGGTGGGCATCCCCGCCGACACCCTCGCCGCGCTGGCCGCCCCGCTCGGCGGCGTGACCCGGATCGAACAGCTCGGCCACGCCGAGGAGTTGTGGGGTCGCGCGGTCGGCGACGAGCGGTACGCGGCGGTGATCAGGCCCGCCGCGCCCCGGCGGCACGCCGAGATCGTCGACGTCCACCTCATCCTGCGGCGCGGCGACGAGATCCTGCTCGGCCGCAGGGCGGGCACCGGGTACGCCGACGGGCTGCTCGGCGTCCCCTCGGGGCATCTGGAGGCGGGCGAGGACGTCAGGAGCGGCATGATCCGCGAGGCGCGCGAGGAGACAGGGGTCGAGCTGGCCCCCGGCGACCTCGAGGCGGTGGTCGTGATGCAGCACCGGGCGCCGCACGGCGAGTCCAGGATCGGCTGGTTCTTCGCCGCGGACCTGCCCGAGGGCTCCCCGGAACCGGTCAATCGCGAGCCGGACAAGTGCGCGGGCATCGGCTGGTACCCGCTGGACGACCTGCCGCGGGACATGGTGGCCTACGGCCGTGCGGGCCTGGAGGCGTACCGGGCCGGCCGGCCGTTCGTCCTCCACCTCCACGAGCCGGGCGACTCCATAGCCCACGACCCGGCGGGACCCGGCCGGATGAGGCCCCTGTAGCCCGCGGCTGTGCCAGGATCCGGACATGAGCCTGAAGATCACCATCGACCCCGAGGCGGCCACCGCTCCGTACGAGCAGCTGCGCGGGCAGATCGCGGAGGAGGCGCGCGCCGGCCGCCTCCCCGTCCACTACAAGCTGCCCACCGTCCGGGGCCTCGCCGAGGAGCTCGGGCTCGCCGCCAACACGGTGGCCAAGGCGTACCGGGCCCTGGAGGAGGACGGGGTGATCGAGACCCGCGGGCGGCACGGCACGTACATCGCGGCCGGTGACGCCCGGGCCCGCGAGGTGGCCGCGGCGGCGGCCGCCTTCGTGGAGCGCGCCCGCCGGCTCGGCCTGGACCGGGCCGGTGCCCTGGCCGCCGTCGAGGAGGCGCTGCGCGCCGCCTACGGCGACACCCCGGCCTGACGGGCGGCCAGGCTCCGCCCGCGTCTGTCCAGTTATGCCTGGTATGGGGCGGCTTGCTCGGTGATGGTGGGGCTTGCGGGGCCAGAGGTGGCGAATTCCACAGTTCACCGGCAAGGTGCATCTCTGAGAGTTGTCGGGGAACACGACGTCTGCCCTGCCGTCCACCGGCGGCCCCCACCCCCTACAGGAGGCACCAGCGCATTATGAGTGACGTTGTCCGTGAGGACGTGACGCGAAGCAATCCGGCCACGGTCGCGGTGGCGGCTCCGACCGCCCCACCGCCTCCCGGTGCTCCGCACGAGACGGGCTCACGGACCGCCGCCGGCGCAGGGCAGGGCCGCAGACCCCGGTCGGCGAAGCGGCTGCACGTCCTGGACGGGCTGCGGCTCGTCGCCGCGCTGATGGTCGTCGGCTACCACTACATGGGCTACGACGACTGGTTCCGCTCGCCCTGGGGCGCCTCCACCGCGTCGGTCTTCCCCACCGCCCACGCGGCCGCCGTGTACGGCTGGCTGGGCGTCGAACTGTTCTTCCTGATCAGCGGGTTCGTGATCTGCCTGTCCTGCTGGGGGCGCACGCCGCGGCAGTTCGCGGTGTCCCGCTTCATACGCCTGTACCCGGCGTACTGGTTCGGTGTCGCCGCCACCTCGGCGGTCCTGCTGCTGCGCCCCGGCGGCTGGGACGGCAAGCCGAACGACATCCTCACCAACTTCACGATGCTGCAGGAGCCCATCGGCGCCCGGGACGTCGACGGCGTCTACTGGTCGCTGTGGGTGGAGCTGCGCTTCTACCTGCTGTTCGCGATCATCGCGGTGGCCGGCCTGACCTACCGGCGCGTCGTCCTCTTCTGCGCCGCCTGGCTGCTGGCCGCGGCCCTCGCGCCGAGCGCCGGCCTCGATCTGGTGAACCTGCTGGCGGTACCGGAGTACGCCCCCTTCTTCGTCGGCGGCATCCTCATCCACCTCATCGGCCGCTTCGGCACCGGGCGCCCGGAGTTGTGGCTCATGCTGGGCATGTCCTGGCTGATGGCCCAGGACTCGCTGGCCCAACTCGTCTCGGACGCCGACCAGTCCGTCGGCGGGGGCCTGTCGTGGGGGATAGCGCTGGCCATCGTCACGCTGTTCTACGTGCTGATGCTGGCCGCCGCGCTGGGCCGGCTGGACTTCTTCAACTGGCGCGTGCTCGGCGTGGCCGGCACCCTGACGTACCCGCTGTACCTGCTGCACGAGGACATCGGCTGGGAGGTGATCCGGCACACGCACGGGCAGGTCAACGCGTTCGTCCTGATCGCGGTCCTGGTGGCGGTGATGCTCACGGCCGCCTGGCTGGTCCACCGCTTCGTCGAACGCCCGGCGGCGTCCCGCCTCAAGGCCTGGCTCGCGTAAGGGCCGCCGGGCGCGGGCCTCACAGGTAGAGGCCGTCCGCCGCCCGGGCGGGGGCGGGCACGGTCGCGGAGCTCCCGCGGCGCAGCGCGTACAGCTCGGCCAGGGTGGCGCCGTCGCGCCCGACGCCCTCGCTCGTGCCCAGCCAGGACACGGCCTCGGCGCGGGTCAGCGGGCCGACCTCGATCCGCGCCAGGCAGCGGCCGGGGCGGACCACCGCGGGGTGGAGGCGCTCCAGGTCCTCGTTGGTGGTGATGCCGACCAGGACGTTGCGGCCCTGGCCCAGCAGCCCGTCGGTCAGGTTGAGCAGGCGGGACAGGGCCTGCCCCGCCTGGTGCTTGGCCTGGCCGCGGATCAGCTCGTCGCAGTCCTCGAGGAGCAGCAGCCGCCAGCGGCCGCCGGTGGCCTCGTCCTCTCCTATGGCGATGTCCATCAGGTAGCCGACGTCGTTGAACAGCCGCTCCGGGTCGAGGACGCAGTCGACCTGGCACCAGTCGCGCCACGAGCGGGCCAGGGTGCGCAGCGCGGAGGTCTTGCCGGTGCCGGGCGGCCCGTGGAGCAGCAGCAGCCGGCCGGTGACGTCGTCGGCGGTCAGCTTCATCAGGTGGTCCATCGCGTCGGCGACGGGCGCGGTGTAGTTGCCCCGCAGCTCCTCCCAGGTGGCGGCGGAGATCTGGCGGGTCGTGCGGTACGGGCCGCGGCGCGGCGAGACGTACCAGAAGCCCATGGTGACGGCCTCGGGCTGCGGTTCCGGCTCGTCCTCGGCGTCGTCGACCGCGGAGTGCAGGACGCGCTCGGCGAGTTCGTCGGTGACGGCGGCGACCGTGACGTCCGCGCCGCGGCTCCACCGGGAGATCAGGACCGTCCAGCCCTCGCCCTCGGCGAGGATGGCGCTGCGGTCCTTGTCCCGCGCCTGGCGGAGCACCGCCGCGTCCGGCGGCAGCAGCGTCAGCCCCGACTTGACGGTGTCCAGCGACGCGCCCCGCGCGAACGGCTGCTCCCCGGTGGTGAACCGGCTCAGGAACAGGGCGTCGATGACGTCGGACGGCGAGTCGCTGTCGTCGAGGCGCAGGTGGACGGGCAGGACGCGGTAGGGGTCCTGCGGTTCCGCGGCCTGCGCCGACGGCCTGCTCTGCCTGCTGCGGGAGGTGGGCGGCACGGGCCTCCTCGGCTTCTCCGGTGTCACGGACATGGGCCCCATGATCCGGCACCGGGTCGCGATTCGCCCAGCGCTTTTCCGCCTCGGCCGCGTCAGCCGCCGGGCCGGGCGAATCCACCGTACGGGCGGATTGCGGGCACATGCGTGCGGACAGGTACGCGGCATCACTCACCGGGCACCCGGAGGACCCATGCCATCCCGCCGCCTCGCACCGCCGCCACGTCTCCTCGCCTCCCCGCTCTCCCGCCTGTCAGTCCTGTTCGCGCTGCTGCTCTCATCGGTGCTCTCCGTCGCCGGAACGGGCCAGGCGCAGGCGGCGGGGCAGCGCTACGTCGCGCTCGGCGACTCCTACTCCAGCGGCCTGGGCGCCGGCGGCTACGACGGGGCCTCCGGGGCGTGCAAGCGGAGCAGCCGCGCCTATCCGGCGCTGTGGGCCGCCGCGCACGCGCCCACGTCCTTCGCCTTCACCGCCTGCGCGGGGGCGTCGACCCGGGACGTGGCCGCGAAGCAGCTCGGGCCGGTGAACGCCGCGACGACCCTGATCAGCGTGAGCGCCGGCGGCAACGACGCCGGCTTCTCGGACGTCATGACGACTTGTGTGCTCCACTCCGAAGCGACCTGCCTGGCCCGCGTCGCGCAGGCAAGGCGCTTTGTCGACACCGGCCTGCCCGCCCTGCTCGACGCCGCCTACGCGGCGATCCACGCCAAGGCGCCGCACGCCCGCGTGGTGGTCCTCGGCTACCCGCACCTGTACCAGGTGCCGGGGGACTGCCTCCTGGGGATCGGCGACGCCTCGCGCAAGGCCGTCGACGCGGCGGCCGACGACCTGGACGGGGTGATCGCCAAACGCGCCGCCGACCACGGCTTCGCCTTCGCGGACGTGCGCGCGAGGTTCGGCGGGCACGAACTGTGTTCGAACACGCCCTGGTTGCACAGCGTGACCCTGCCGCTCCCGGAGTCGTACCACCCGACCGCCGCCGGCCAGTCGGGTGGCTACCTGCCCGCCCTCGCGGCTGCCGCCTGACCTGCGGCGCGTGTCGTTCCCGGGCCGTGCGCGGCACCGCGGCGCGGCTCCGCGCGAAGGGCCCGGAACTCTCGCAGAGTTGTCAACAGCCTTAAAAAGAAGGTGAATCCGGCGTGGGAGACGGCTGGGGATGCACGCGTGACGTGATGGGGCGATAGGGTTACCCTGCCCGTGCCGGGGTGTCCTCGACAGGGTGGGGAGAGTCATGGAACAGATAGCGATGCCGAGCAGGCCGCGAGTGCCTGCCATCAACTGCGGTACCAGCGCGTCCAGTGCACGCCTGGACCGGCATCTCGCGGTGCTGTCGGGGCCCGCCGTCCCGCAGCGCCAGGCGGAGGAGGCGACGGTGCTCATGCGTGAGCTGACCTCGCGCAACACCCCGCACACCAAGGCCAATCGCGGTGCGCGCGTCTCGCTGTTCGCCCCGCTGCGCAGGCTGCGGCGCTCGCTGTTCGGCAACCGCGGCTGACCGCCACGACCCGCTGAACCGCGGCGCCCCGCCGCTCGCACGTCCGGTCGCGACGTGCCCGTTCCGCGTCCCCGTCTCCGGCCACCTCCCCGCCGGAGCCGGCGACCGCGAACAGGAACGCCGCGACCACGACGACGACTTCGAGGACAGCCGCGGCGAAGGCCGCGCGCACGACCAGGACTCCCCGCCCCGCACCCCGGCCGCGATCCGGGCCGGCGCACCCCGGTACCCACCCACCCGGCCGGGGCCGCCGTCACCCGGCACCCACCCTGCACCCCGCGTCCGGCACCTGCGGCACCCGCGACCTCACACCAGCGCGAACTGCCCCTCAGGGCCCTCCTCGCGGTGCTCCAGCACCGAGGCGGGCCGGCGTCGCGCCGCCGGCACCGGCAGCACGCCCGCGCCGCGCAGGCCGCCCGCCCCGTCCCGCGTACCGGCACCGGGACGTCCCACGTGCGCCAACCGCTCGGCGAACTCCGCGATCTCCGCGCGCAGTTCGGACAACAGCGTCACCAGGCTGATCAGCTCCAGCAGTTCCGAGGTGACCGCCCGCGTCCAGGTGGCGGGGCGCAGCGCCTCCAGGGTGCCGGGGGCGCCCGGGTCGGCGCGGCGCTCGTACCACTGCTCCAGCACGCCCACACCGCCCGCGGTCAGCTCCCAGGCGCCGGGGGAGACGGGCGCCACGAGGCCCTCGCCGATCCGCAGCGCCCCTTCCTCGGCGTCGTAGGCGAGTTCCCCGGGCCGCGGCACGGCGGGCAGCGGCGAGCGGACGTAGGGGCGGCTCCCGCCCGGCAGGCGCGGCCGCCCCTCCTCCCGGCCGCCGTCCGGGTCCGCCGCCCGCTCGCCCCCGGTGTGCAGCCACAACGACCGTGCCCCCAGGGCCAGTCCGTCCCGCCACACCTCGGGGCCGTCGGGCAGCGGCACGGTGCAGCCGCCCGGGCCCGGCCGGGCGGCCGCGGCGATCCAGGCGAGGACGTCCTCGGGCGCCACCGGGGTGCCCAGGCGGGCCGCCAGCCAACCGGTCAGGCCAGGTGCGAGGTTGGGGTCGCGGCCGCCCGGCCGGCGGAACAGCGGGCGTATCCACCCCGGCCGGCCGGCGGGGGAGCGGCCGTCGGGCAGCAACGCGGAGAAGGACAGGGCGGGTTCGCGCACCTCCGGCAGATGCGCCTGCTCGACGACGAACACCTGCCGGTCGTCGGCCACCCGCCACAGCTCGGGCCGGGCCGCGTCGATGAGCCGGTGGTCGGGGATCAGCCACTGCCGGTCGAAGGCGCCGTGCTGCACCCGTACCGGCTCCGGGCACGGCCCGTCCTCGCGGGCCAGCGCGGTGGTGGGTGTGCGGTGCCCGGGCAGTTGGGCGACCGGGGTGCGCAGGCCGCGGGCCCTGCTGGCGTGCAGCAGCGCGCCGCGGGCCGCGTCGTCGGGCGCGGCCGTGAGCAGGGCCCAGCGGGCCCGCAGGCAGGCCGGCTCCGGAGCCATCGGCCAGCCACGGCCGATCCGCAGCGGGCGCACCGCCCAGGGCATCAGGTCGTGCAGCAAAGGCGCGTCGTCGCTCACCGCATGCATGCTACTGACGGGCACCCCGGCCCCTCCACGGATCCGCCGGCCCGGATCGGCGTCCCTCCAGGGCACCCCGGCCCCGGATCAGGGCGCCTCCATGGTGACGGTGAACGAGAAGCGGTCGCCCCGGTAGTGGATGCGCACCAGGTCCGCCACCCGTCCCGACTCGTCGTAGGTCACCCCGGTGTAGTGCAGTATCGGGCTGAGCAGCGGCACCCGGAGCAGCCTGGCGGTCTCCGGATCGGCCAGCCTCGCCTCGACGGTGTCGGTGATCCGGCTGATCCGCACGCCCAGGGCGTCCCGCAGCACCTTGGTCATCGGCCAGCGCTCCAGGTCGGCGACGTCGATGCGGGCGCCGAGGTCGGGACGCACGAAGTTCTCGGCCCAGTTGGTGGGCTCGCCCTGCTCGTCGCAGCGCAGCCGCCGGTAGGCCGTCGCCTCGGTGAGGCCGGGGAAGTGCTCGGCGGCCTCCGGGGGCAGCGGCTGGGGGCCGTGCCCGAGCACCGTGGTGCGCCCGCCCGACTGCTGCGCGACGATGGCGTCCACCGAGCCGAGCAGCTTGACCGGGGCGCCGCGCTGCGCCCCCGGCTCGATGAAGGTGCCGCGCCGGCGGTGGCGGCTGATCAGCCCCTCGTCCTCCAGTTCCTTGAGGGCCTGGCGCATGGTGAGCACGCTGACCCCGTAGTGGCGGGCGAGGTCGTCCTCGGTGGGCAGGCGCAGCGGGGCGTCCGGGTGCCGGCCCAGTATCGAGGCGCGCAGCGACTGGGAGACCTGGTACCACAGCGGCAGCTTGCGGTTCAGGACCAGCGAGTCGGGGGCGAAGGCGTTCACAGCCGGAAGTGTCTCTCGAGCCCCTCCCAGACCGTGTCGTACCCCTGCTGCCGGTGGTCCGCCGTCAGGGCGAACTCGGTGGGCACCACGGGCCAGCGGGTCTCGAACATGAACGCCAGGCCGTCGTCGACCTTCTGCGGCACCAGTTCGGCGCTGCTGGCCCGGTCGAACGTGGTCCGGTCCGGGCCGTGCGCGGACATCATGTTGTGGAGGGACGCGCCGCCGGGGACGAACCCCTCGGCCTTCGCGTCGTACGCGCCCTCGACCAGGCCCATGAACTCCGACATCACGTTGCGGTGGAAGTACGGCGGCCGGAAGGTGTCCTCGCCGACGAGCCAGCGGGGGGCGAAGACCACGAAGTCGGCGCCGGCCAGGCCAGGGGTGTCCGACGGCGAGGTGAGCACGGTGAAGATCGACGGGTCGGGGTGGTCGTAGCTGATCGACCCCAGCACGTTGAACCTGCGCAGGTCGTACAGGTACGGGACGTGGCTGCCGTGCCAGGCCACCACGTCCAGCGGCGAGTGGTCGTAGAGCGCGGCCCACAGGTTGCCGCCGAACTTGTTGACCACCTCGGTCTCCTCGTCGCGGTCCTCGTACGCCGCGACCGGGGCGAGGAAGTCCCGGGCGTTGGCGAGGCCGTTGGCGCCGATCGGGCCGAGGTCGGGGAGCTGGAAGGGCTGCCCGTAGTTCTCGCAGACGTAGCCGCTGGCGGAGCCGTCCGGCAGCTCGACCCGGAACCGCACCCCGCGCGGGATGAGTGCCACATGGCCCGGTTCCGCCTGCAGCACGCCGAGTTCGGTCCTGATCAGCAGGGTGCCGGCCTGCGGCACGATCAGGAACTCCCCGTCGGAGGACGAGAACACCCGCTGCTCCATGGACCGGTTCGCCGCGTACCAGTGGATGCCGATGCCCTCGCGGCGGAGCACGTCGCCGTTGCCGCCCACGGTCACCAGGCCCTGGACGAAGTCCGTGGGCTCCTCCGGCAGCGGCAGCGGGCCCCAGCGCAGCCGGTTGGGGTCAGGCTCGACGTCGAGGAACGGGGCGCTGCGCAGCGAGCCGTTGCCGGTGCGCAGGAACGGCGGATGCGCCGCCGAGGGGCGGATGCGGTACAGCCAGCTGCGCCGGTTGCGGGCGCGCGGCTCGGTGAACGCGGTCCCGCTCAACTGCTCGGCGTACAGCCCGAAGGGGGCCCGCTGCGGGGCGTTGCGCCCCACCGGGAGCGCGCCTTCGACGGCCTCGCTGCTGTGCTCGTTGCCGAAGCCCGGCGAGTACGCCAGGTCCTTGCCGCCCATGAGGTGCTCCCCGTCCTGTCGTCCTGATTCCTATGCTGAACCATAGGAATCAGGACGGCAAGCCCCCCGCTAGCCGGGCACGCGGGTCGCCAGCGCCCGCAGGGTGGTGGCCGCGGCCACCGCGTGCCCGCGGGCCGAGAAGTGCACCAGGTCCGCGCTGTACAGGTCGCGGTCGCCGGACGCCGGGTGCCCGTGCATCTCGACCACCAGCGCCCCGTGGCGTGCGGCGACCGCCCGCGTGACGTCGTTGAGCACCGCGACGCCCGCGTCCAGAGGCCCGCCGCGCAGCTCGGGCACGGCCCTGGCGACGTCGGAGAGGGCGTAGGTGAACACGGTGGTGCCCGGGGCGGCCAGGCGGGAGAAGAGCAGGTCCAGCTCCTTCTCCAGGACGGCGGGCGAGAAGCTGGGCAGCAGCAGGTCGTTCCCGCCGCAGACCACGCAGACCAGATCGGGTGCGAACCGGGCGGCCGCGTCCTCCTGCCCGGCGCGCACCTGGGCCGCGGTCAGGCCCCGCACGCCCAGGTTGGCGTACTCCAGGCCGGGGTTCACCGCGCGCAGCGCCTCGGCCACCCGATCCGCCCAGGAGGCGAACCGGTAGCCCGGGAGCGGGTCGCCCAGGCCCTCGGCCAGGCTGTCGCCGACGACCGCGAAGCGCGTCCACGGCGCGCCGCGCAGCAGGTCCGCACTCGCGCCCGCGCCCAGGCAGTGCGGGTCCGCCGCCTCCCCGGGGTACTCGGCGCGGCCGGACGGAAGTGGGGTGCTGCCGTTCATCTCAGGACTCCTTCGCAAGGGTGCGGGCCATGGCCGGCCCGATGGCCGCCGCGGCGGCGGCCATCAGCGCGCAGGCCAGGTAGACGTCGCGGAACGCCCGCGGCCCGCCCGTGGCGTGGGCCGCGAGGATCGCGCCGGTGGCGGCCACGCCCAGCGCGCCGCCCAATTGCCGTGCCGTCGTGGTCATCCCGACGCCGGAGGCGAACCGGTGGGGCGGCAGCGAGGTCGCGGCCGCCGTGGACAGTGCGGTCAGCGCGGCCCCGAAGGCGGCGCCGCCGACCAGGCCCATCGGCAGCCACAGCGCCAGGAAGCGGGGCTGCGCGCCGAGTTGCAGGAACATCCAGCCGCTCACGAGCGCGAACGCGGCCATCGAGGATCCCACCACCCACGGCAGGTGATGCGGCCGCGCGCGCCTGCCGACCGCCACCGCCGCCACCGCGGACGTGAGGGCGCCGGGGGTGACCGCGAAGCCCGCCTTGAGTACCGAGTAGTGCCAGACCGAGGTGAGGAACAGCGGGCTGCTCAGCAGCCAGGCGAACAGTGCGGCGCCCGTGCAGGCGGCCGCAGCGGAGGCCACCGCGAAGGTGCGGTTGCGGAGCAGCCCGGTCTCCACGGCCGGCGCCGGATGCCGGGACGACCTGAGGAGCGCGGCCGCCGCCAGGGCCGGACCGCCGATCGACGTGCCCAGGGTGGCGGCCGACGTCCAGCCCCAGTCGCTGCCCTTGGTGAGGCCGAGGACGAGCAGCGCGATGCCGCCCGCGAAGGCGACCGTGCCCAGCGGATCGGGCAACCGCCGTTGCGTGCCGTTGCGTTCGGGCAGCCCGCGCAGTCCCGCGGCGATCAGCAGGACGCCGGCCGGCACGTTGATCAGGAACACCGAGCGCCAGCCGAAGGCGTCGACGAGCACGCCGCCCAGGGCCGGCCCGGCCGCGGTCGCCAGCGAACCCGCCGCGCCCCAGGCGCCGATGGCCGCCGCGAGGCCGGCCGGCGGGGTGGCGGCCAGCAGCAGGCCGAGGGCCGCCGGGATCATGCCGGCCGCCGCGGCGCCCTGCGCGGCGCGGGCGGCGACCAGCCACGGGAGGTCCGGGGCCGCCGCGCAGAGGGCCGACGCCGCCGTGAAGGTGGTGAGCGCGACCAGGAAGACCCGCCTGCGGCCGAAGGCGTCGGCCAGGCGCCCGACGGGGGTCAGCAGCGCGGCGAACAGCACCGCGTAACTGCTGACCACCCAGGACAGGTCGGAGACGCCGTCGCCCGGGAAGCTCCTGGCCAGGTCGGGGAAGGCGACGTTGACCACGGTGGTGTCGAGGAACGCGACGAAGGTGGCACCGGCGGTCAGCAGCAGGACCAGACCGGCGCGGACGGCCCCCGTGGCGTCCGTGCCGGTCCGGTCCTGCGGGTCGGGGGCGGACGCCGCCGGGGCGGCCGCGGGTGACGCGGGTGACGCGGGTGAGCCGGGCGAGGGGGGCGACGGGGGCACTGAGGACGATGACGGTGACCGTGACGACATGGCCGTCCTTGCCTGGTGGGAGACGGAACATACTGACGGTACGGAACATACATACCGAAGGTATGTGGGTGTCAAGGGCCGGCCGTTGGCTACGCTGGAGACGCATTCCGTACGAGCAGGAGGGTGGGGCCGTGGCAGCACCGCGCACAGCGACCGAGAGCCGCGGACGGCGGACCGGCGGGCGCCCCGCGGCAGCCGCCGGCGGCGCGGCGTCCGGGACGGCCGGCCGCCGCCAGCGCGAGCGCTCCGACGCCACCGTCGAGGACCTGCTGACCGCCGCCCGCGCGCTGTTCGCCGCCGACGGCTACGCGGCCACCTCGCTGGACGCGGTGTGCGACCGCGCCGGGGTCACCAAGGGCGCGCTGTACCACCACTTCTCCGGCAAGCAGCAGCTGTTCAGCGCGGTGTACGCGCGGGAGCAGGACCACCTCAACGAGCGGATCACCGCCGCCTACCGCGCGGTCGCCGACGATCCCTGGGAGGCGGTGTACGAGGGCAGCCGCGCCTATCTGGAGGCGTCCCTCGACCCGGGGGTGCAGCGCATCACCCTGCTCGACGCGCCGGGCGCGCTCGGCTGGGAGCTGATGCACGAGCTGGGCGTCAACTGCCGCGAGCTGACACTGCGCGGGGTGGCCCGGGCCATCAGGCGCGGCGCCATCGCGCCGCGTGCCGCGGAGCCGCTGGCGTCGATGCTCTACGGCGGGCTGAGCGAGAGCGCCATGTCCGTCGTGCGCTCCGCGGACCCGCGGGCGGCTCTGGCCGAGACCCTGGCGGGGCTGCGGCAGATGTTCGACGCCCTCGCCGCCAAGGGCTGAGGCCGTGCCCGCGCACCCGCACGTGCCCCGCACGCAGCCGCCCGAGGGCGCGCTGCGCCGCGTCCCGGTGCAGCAGCGCAGCACTGAGCGGCTGGCCCGGATCCTCGACGCGTGCGCCGCGGAGCTGGACGAGGGCGGCTACGAGCGGCTGAGCACGCGGTCGGTGGCCGCCCGGGCGGGGGTGCCGATCGGCTCGGTCTACCGGTTCTTCTCCGACAAGCGGGCCATGACCGACGCGCTGGCCCACCGCAACCTCGACGACTTCGTGGCCCGGGCCGCCGCCCGCCTGGCCGAGCCCGGCACGGGCACCGACTGGCGCGGCGCGGTCGACGTGCTCGTCGACGAGTACACGGCGATGAAGCGCACCGCGCCGGGCTTCGCGCTGGTCGACTTCGGGGTCCCGGGCGAGACCAACGAGGACCTCGCCGACCGGCTGCCCGCGCTGCTCGGCGACCGGCTGACCGCCGACCCCGGCGACCCGCGGCTCCGCCTCGCGCTGGTCGTCGCGGTGGAGGCCGCGGACGCCGCGCTGCAACTGGCGTTCCGCACCGACCCGGCGGGCGACTTGAGGGCGATCGCCGAGACGAAGGCGCTGCTGCGCGCCTACCTGGGCACCGTCCTGGACCGGTCCGCGGAGCCGCCCCCGCCGGCCGACGGCCCGTAGCGGCGCGGGGACGCCGGCGGATTCGGCGGGGTCCGCGGATTCGGCGGGGTCCGCGCCGCACCCGTGCAGGACCCGTGGCGTTGTCGGTACCGGCGGGTAGGGTCGGCATCGACACGCCCGGAGGTGCGGGCGCGGCCGGCAAACCGTCCAGGGGAGTCACCGATGTCCCGAACCGCTCTGCGCATCTGCCCGCTCTGCGAGGCCACCTGCGGTCTCACGCTGACCGTCGAGGAGGGCCGGGTCACGCACGCCCGCGGGGACGCGCTGGACGTGTTCAGCGCCGGGTTCATCTGCCCCAAGGGCGCGTCGTTCGGGCAGCTCGACGGCGATCCCGACCGGCTGCGGCGGCCGCTGGTCCGGCGCGGCGGCCGGCTGACCGAGGCCACCTGGCAGGAGGCGTTCGCCGCGGTCGCCGAGGGGATGGGCGCGGTCACCCGCGCGTACGGGGGCGCCGCCGTCGGCGTGTTCCTCGGCAACCCGAACGTCCACACCGTCGCCGGCGGGCTCTACCCCGGGCAGCTGATCGGGGCGCTGGGCACCCGCAGCGTCTTCACCGCCAGCACCCTCGACCAGATGCCCAAGCACCTGTCCTGCGGGCTGATGTTCGGCGACCACGACGCCATCCCGGTGCCAGACCTGGACCGCACCGACCACCTGGTGCTCATCGGCGCCAACCCGCTGGTGTCCAACGGGAGTCTGGCCACCGCGGCCGACTACCCCGGCAAGCTCAGGGCGCTGCGGCGGCGCGGCGGGCGGCTGGTCGTCGTCGACCCGCACCGCACCAGGACCGCCAGGGCCGCGGACCGGCACGTCGCGCCCCGGCCGGGCACCGACGCCGCGCTGCTGCTCGCCATGGTCCACGTGCTGTTCGCCGAGGACCTGGTGGCGCCGGGCGCGGAGCTGGAAGGCCACCTCAGCGGCGTCGAGGAGGTGCGGGCCCTGGCGGCGGACTTCGCGCCCGAGGCGGTCGCCGCCCACTGCGGGGTCCCGGCCGGCGAGATCCGCGCCCTGGCCCGCGAACTGGCCGCCGCGGAACGGGCGGTGGTGTACGGGCGGCTGGGCAGCACCGCGGTGGAGTTCGGCACCCTGTCGAGCTGGCTGGTCGACGTCCTGAACGCCCTCACCGGCAACCTGGACCGGCAGGGCGGCGCGATGTTCCCGCTCTCGGCGACCGCCCGCGCGCCCAGGCCCGCCCGCCCCGGGCGGCCCTACGTCACCGGCCGCTGGCACAGCAGGGTCTCCGGGCGGCCCGAGGTCAAGGGCGAACTGCCGGCCGCCATGCTCGCCGAGGAGATGGACACCCCCGGCGAGGGCCGGCTGCGCGCCCTGGTCGTGGTCGCGGGCAACCCCGTCCTGTCCACGCCCGACGGGGACCGGCTCGACCGCGCGCTGGCCGGGCTGGACTTCATGGTCAGCGTCGACCCGTACCTGAACGAGACCTCCCGGCACGCCCACGTGGTGCTGCCCCCGCCGCCGCCCGCGCAGAGCGCGCACTACGACTTCGCGTTCTCCACGCTCGCGGTGCGCAACACCGTGCGCTACAGCCCGCCCGCGGTCCCGCTCGCCGAAGGCGCGCTCGACGAGCCGGAGATCCTCGCGCGGCTGATCCTGGCCGTGCTCGGGCAGGGCGGTCCGGACGCCGACCCGGCGCTGGTCGACGACCAGGCGATCCGGCGCCGGCTGGACCGCGAGACCGCCGACCCGCACTCGCCCGTGCACGACCGCGACGCGGCCGCACTCGCCGCCGCGCTCACCGGGCGCACCGGCTACGAGCGCCGGCTGGACATGATGCTGCGGCTGGGCCCGTACGGCGACGGCTTCGGCGCCGACCCCGAGGGCCTGACCCTCGACCGCCTGCTGGGCCACCCGCACGGCATCGACCTGGGCCCGCTGCGCCCGCGCATACCCGAGGTGCTGCGCACCCCGTCGGGCACCGTGGAGCTGGCGCCCGCGGCGCTGGCCGGCGACGTGCCGCGGCTGCGGGCAGCGGTCGCGGCCGGCGCCGAGGCCCCCGCGCTGGTGCTCATCGGCAGGCGGCACCTGCGGTCCAACAACAGCTGGATGCACAACGTCCCGGCGCTGACCGGCGGCAGCAACCGCTGCACCGTGCAGATCCACCCCGAGGACGCGGCCCGGCTGGGCCTCACCGACGGCGCGACCGCCCGGATCAAGGGCGACGGGGGCGAGATCACCGCGCCGGTGGAGATCACCGACGCGCTGCGGCCGGGCGTGGCGTGCCTGCCGCACGGCTGGGGCCACGACCGCGAGGGCACCCGGCTGACCGCGGCGGCCCGCGAACCGGGCGTCAACGTCAACCAGTTGCTGGACGGCACCCGGCTCGACCCGCTGTCGGGCACCGCGGTGCTCAACGGCTTCCCCGTCCAGGTGGAGCCGGCCGGGTGACCCACGGCACCCGGCGTCCCCTGGCCACATAAAACTAACGGCGCTAGTTTGGGCTCTGGAGCAGAGCGGCGACGGTTCGGAGGGCAGCACGGTGGCGGACGGCACGGACGAGCAGCAGACGGACGGCACCCCGCGCGTCCACCGGGGCCGCGACGCGGTGTTCGTCGGCGGCCGGTGGCGGCCCGCCGCCTCGGGCGAGCGGATCGACGTCGTCGACCCGGCCACCGAACAGGTCCTCGGGCAGGTCGCGGCCGGCGGCGCCCAGGACGTGGACGACGCGGTCGCCGCGGCCCGGGCGGCGCTGCCCGGCTGGGCCGCCACGCCGCCCGAGCGGCGCGCCGCGGTGCTGGCCGCTGCGCGCGACCTGATGGCCGCCCGGCGGGAGGAGATCGCCGCCACGGTGTCCGCCGAACTCGGCGCGCCCCCCGCGTTCGCCGCGGCCGTCCACACCGACCTGCCCACCGCCGTCATGGGCTCGTACGCCGCGCTCGCCGCCGACCACCCCTTCGAGGAGCGGATCGGCAACTCGCGGGTGCTGCACGAGCCGGTCGGCGTCGTGGGCGCCATCACGCCCTGGAACTACCCGCTGCACCAGATCGTCGCGAAGGTCGGTCCCGCGCTCGCCGCCGGCTGCACCGTCGTGCTCAAGCCGGCCGAGGACACCCCGCTGGTCGCCCAGCTCTTCGCCGGGATCCTGGCCGACGCGGGGCTGCCCGAGGGGGTGTTCAACCTGGTGACCGGGCTCGGGCCGGTCGCCGGGCAGGCGCTCGCCGAGCACCCCGGTGTCGACCTGGTGTCGTTCACCGGCTCCACCGCCGTCGGGCGGATGATCGGGGCCGCGGCCGGCGGCGCGGTCAAGCGGGTCGCCCTCGAACTCGGCGGCAAGTCCGCCAACGTGATCCTGCCCGGCGCGGACCTCGCCAAGGCGGTCAACGTCGGCGTGGCCAACGTCTTCGCCAACTCCGGCCAGACGTGCAGCGCGTGGACCCGGATGCTGGTCGACGACGCCCGCTACGACGAGGCCGTGGAGATCGCCACCGCGGCCGCCGCCAAGTACCGGCCGGGCGACCGCATCGGCCCGGTCGTCAACGCCAAGCAGCGGGAGCGGGTGCGCGGGTACATCCGCAAGGGCGTCGAGGAAGGCGCGAGGATCGCCGCGGGCGGCCCCGACGCCCCCGAGGGCCTGCCCGCCGGCTACTACGTGCGGCCCACCGTCTTCGCCGACGTGCGGCCGGAGATGACGGTCGCCCAGGAGGAGATCTTCGGCCCGGTCGTGGTCCTCATCCGCTACCAGGACGAGGAGGACGCGCTGCGGATCGCCAACGGCACGGTGTACGGCCTGGCCGGCGCGGTGTGGGCGGCCGACGAGGACACCGCCGTCGCGTTCGCCCGCCGGATGGACACCGGCCAGGTCGACATCAACGGCGGGCGGTTCAACCCCCTCGCCCCGTTCGGCGGTTACAAGCAGTCCGGGGTCGGCCGGGAGCTCGGGCCGCACGGCCTGGCAGAGTACCTGCAGACCAAGTCGCTCCAGTTCTGAGGCGGTTCGCCGGGCCGCGGCCGACTCCCGGCGGCCCGGCGGCCCGCGGACCCTCGCGTACCCCGCTCGCCGAGCGCTCGCTCCGCGGGCAACTCGTCGACCAGCCGACATGTCAACAATCCCCCAGGAGAGCCCCCGTGGTCCGCGCCGCCGTCCTGCCCGCCGTGAACGCCCCGCTGACCGTCGCCGACATCGAGCTTCCGGAACCGGCCGCCGGCCAGGTGCGGGTGCGCCTGGCCGCCGCGGGCGTCTGCCACTCCGACCTGTCGCTGTCCAACGGGACGCTGCGCCAGCCCGCGCCCGCCGTGCTCGGCCACGAGGGCGCGGGCACGGTGGTGTCCGTCGGCGAGGGCGTCACCCATGTCGCGCCCGGCGACCGGGTGGTGCTCAACTGGGCCCCGGCGTGCGGCGCCTGCCACTTCTGCGGGCTGGGCGAGCCCTGGCTGTGCGCCAACGCGGGCACCGCCGCGGCGGCCCCCTACGCCACGCTGGCCGCCGACGGCAGCGCGCTGTACCCGGGCCTGGGCACCGCGGCGTTCGCGGAGGAGACCGTGGTCGCCGCCGGCGCCGTGCTGCCGCTGCCCGACGGCGTACCGCTGACCGACGCCGCCCTGCTGGGCTGCGCGGTGCTCACCGGCTACGGCGCGGTGCACCACTCGGCAGCGGTGCGGCCCGGCGAGTCGGTCGCGGTGTACGGGGTCGGCGGGGTGGGCCTGGCGGTGCTGCAGTCCGCCCGCATCGCCGGCGCGGACCGGATCGTCGCGGTGGACGTCGCCCCCGGCAAGGAGGAACTGGCGCTCGCCGCGGGCGCCACCGACTTCCTGGCGGCCGGCGACGACACGGCCAGGCAGGTACGCAAGCTCACCGGCGGGCACGGTGCCGACGTCGCGATCGAGTGCGTGGGCCGGGCCGACACCATCAGGACCGCCTGGTCGTCCACCCGCCGCGGCGGCCGGACGACCGTCGTGGGCATCGGCGGGCAGGACCAGCAGGTGACCTTCACGGCCCTGGAACTCTTCTACTTCGGCCGGACGTTGTCGGGGTGCGTGTACGGCAACTGCGACCCTGCCCAGGACCTCCCCGTCCTCGCCGAGCACGTACGGGCGGGCCGCCTCGACCTGTCCGCCATGGTCACCGACCGGATCGGCCTCGACGGCATTCCGGACGCGTTCGCGGCCATGACGGCGGGCCGGGGCGGCCGTGCCCTGGTCGTCTTCTGAGCCGCGCGGGCCCGAGGAGCGCCGGCCGGCCAGGGCCCGGTCACATCCGCCAGTTCCCGGTCAGGCCGTCGGCTCCGCGGCCGGGTCGCTCCCGCCGACCAGCGCCAGCCACCGTGCGTGGGCGCCGCCGAACGGCCCGGTGCCGGCGGCGACCGCCGCCATCAGCCGGTCGGCCGCGTCCTGCGCCGCGGCCACCACCTCCGGCGGGTAGCCGTAGCGCACCTGGTGCTCGGCGAACTCGTCCTCGTCGACGAGGACCGGCAGCGGGGCGCCGCGCTTGCGCAGCACGTCCAGGTCCAGGTCGACCATGGTCACCGCGTCCTGGGACAGCCACTCGGGCGGGGTGGTGATGTCGCAGTAGATCTCGGTGCTGCGCGGCGCGTCGTTGAACACCGCGGTCCACCAGTCGCCGCGCGGGAAGAGGATGACGTGCGCCTCGGGGAGCGGGACCGCCGGGTTGTGGCCCTTGCGCATCGAGCTGTTGGCCGGCAGTCCGAGCCACACGCCGTGCTCGTCCTCGCCCAGCCGCCGCATCCGCAGGTTCCAGTGCAGGCTGCCGTCGTACTTGTGGTAGTCGACCTGGACCAGCCCGTCGCTTCCCGCCTGCCGTCCCGTGTCCTGTCCCGTCGTCGTCATGCGGGCCATCCTGTCAGCCCGCGGTGCCGTCCAGCGCCCGGAACTGCTGGTCCAGTCCGTCCACCAGCGCCCGCAGGCCGGTCTCGAAGGCGGCGTTGTCCACCCGCTCCGGGTGGCGGGCGAGCAGGTGCGCCTGCCCGAGGTGCGGGTAGTCGGCGGGGTCGTACGCCTCCGCGTCGCCCACGAAGCCGCCGGCGAACGAGCCCAGCGCGGAACCGGTGACGAAGAACCGCATCAGCGCCCCGATCCTGGTCGCCTGCGCGGGCGGCCACCCGGCGTCGACCATGCCGCCGAAGACCGCGTCGGCCATCCGCAGGCCGGCCGGCCGCAGCCCGGGGCCGACGGCCAGGAACGGCACGATGTGCGGATGGGCGGCCAGCGCCGCGCGGTAGGAGCGGCCCCAGTCCAGCAGGGCGGTCCGCCAGTCCCGCCCGTCGCCGAACATCGACAGGTCGACCTGGTCCACGACCAGGTCGGCGGCCGCGTCGAGGATCGCGTCCTTGGTGGCGAAGTGGTTGTAGAGCGAGGGTCCGCTGACCCCGAGCTCCGCGGCCAGCCGGCGGGTCGACAGCGCCGCGAGCCCGTCCGCGTCGATGAGCGCGAGCGCCGCCGTCACGATGCGGTCGCGGCTGAGCAGGGGCTTGCGGGGGCGGGCCATGCGGCACATAGTAGAGGCTGCCGCCGAAAAACTAGCGGTGATAGTTTCGAAGTCGTGGAAAGGCCCGGGTGCTGCCGTGAACCTTGAGCTGTCCGAGGAGCAGGCCGCCGTCAAGCAGCTGGCCAGGGACTTCACCGACCGCGAGGTCGTCCCGCACGCCGCCGCCTGGGACCGCGCGGAGAGCGTCGACCGGGCGATCGTGAAGAAGCTCGGCGCGCTCGGCTTCCTGGGCCTGACCGTCGACGAGGAGTACGGCGGGTCCGGCGGCGACCACCTGGCGTACTGCCTGGTCACCGAGGAACTCGGCCGCGGGGACTCCTCGGTGCGGGGCATCGTCTCGGTGTCCCTGGGACTTGTCGCCAAGTCGATAGCGCGCTGGGGGAGCGAGGAGCAGAAGCGCGCCTGGCTGCCGCGGCTCACCTCCGGTGAGGCGGTCGGCTGCTTCGGCCTCACCGAGCCCGGCACCGGCTCCGACGCCGCCAACCTCACCACCCGCGCGGTCCGGGACGGCGACGCCTACGTGCTCACCGGCAGCAAGATGTTCATCACCAACGGCACCTGGGCCGATGTCGTGCTGCTCTTCGCCCGCACCGGAGGCCCCGGCCACCGCGGGGTGAGCGCCTTCCTGGTGCCCGCGGACACCCCCGGCCTGACCCGGCGCGAGATCCACGGGAAGCTCGGGCTGCGCGGCCAGGCGACCGCCGAACTCGTCCTGGACGGGGTGCGGGTGCCGGCCGCCGCCCTCCTCGGGCCCGAGGGCAAGGGATTCTCGGTGGCGATGTCGGCGCTCGCCAAGGGGCGGATGTCGGTCGCCGCGGGCTGTGTCGGCATCGCCCAGGCGTGCCTGGACGCGGCGGTGGGATACGCCGGCGAGCGCGAGCAGTTCGGTGCGCCGATCGCCGGACGCCAGCTCGTCCAGGAACTGCTCGCCGACATCGCCGTGGACGTCGATGCCGCCCGGCTGCTCACCTGGCGGGTCGCCGACCTGATCGACCGCGGGCTGCCGTTCGCCACCGAGTCCTCGGTCGCCAAGCTCTACGCCAGCGAGGCCGCGGTGCGCTGCGCCAACAACGCCCTCCAGGTCTTCGGCGGCTACGGCTACATCGACGAGTACCCCGCCGGCAAGCTGCTGCGCGACGCCCGCGTGATGACCCTCTACGAGGGCACCAGCCAGATCCACAAGCTCCTCATCGGCCGCGCGCTGACCGGCGTCTCGGCCTTCTGAGCCCGGCGGCCGGACGGCGGCCGGACGGCGGCCGGACGACGGACGGAGAGGGCGGCTCAGCCCGCGGGCAGCGGGTGTCCCGGGGCGAGTGCCGCGGCGATGCGGGAGGCGACGGCCTGGGCGGTGTTGCCGGGCGGGGTGGTGGGCGTCTCGGTGGTGGTGACCGCGATCGACAGCCGCTGCGCGGGAAGGTAGGCCTGGATGGCCGCGTAGCCGCTGAACGAGGGGTTCGCCACGATCCAGCCGTTCGCCACGATGATCCCGAAGCCGTAGTGCTCGGCCTCGGTGTTGTGCACGCAGACCGTGGCGGGGCAGGTGTCCGTGGGCCCGCCGAGACCGACCGTGCCCGGGTTCAGCTGGGTCCTGAAGCCCCGCGGGGAGAGCAGGGCGCCGGTGCCGATGGCGCGGGCCGAGACCGCCAGGTC
Source organism: Streptomyces sp. NPDC020917 (assembly GCF_044333795.1). Lineage (NCBI taxonomy): Bacteria > Bacillati > Actinomycetota > Actinomycetes > Kitasatosporales > Streptomycetaceae > Streptomyces > Streptomyces sp. NPDC020917. The sequence continues at coordinate 85,876 of NZ_JBIRRR010000017.1, forward strand.
GCAGATGTCGGTGGTCTGCACGGCGCCCGGCGCGGTGGTCCACGACGGGTTCCAGAAGGTGGACTCCTCGTAGGTGCCGCGCTCCGAGGTGAAGGCGTGCAGCACGGGCTCCGGGATCGCGGGCGTGTAGCTGTTGGTGGTCTGCCGCAGCCCCAGCGGGCCCATCACGCGCTGCTGCAGCAGCCGGTCGAGGCGGACTCCGGTGATCTTCTCCAGGACGGCGCCGAGCAGCACGAAGTTGGCGTGCGAGTAGCTCCAGTTGGTGCCCGGCGCGTACCAGAGCGGGTGGCTGAGCGGGTAGGAGAGCAGCTCGGCGGGGGTCCAGTGCTTGAACGGCGCGGCCTCGAGCCGGGCCAGGAACTCCGGGTCGGTGACGTAGTCGTGCAGGCCCGTGGTGCTGCTGCCCAGCATCCGCAGCGTGATCCGGCGGGCGTACGGGAAGTCCGGCAGCCAGCGCGAGATCGGGTCGTCGAGGCGGACCGCGCCCTCGTCGACGAGCTGGAGCAGGGCGGTCGCCATGTAGGCGATGGCCACCGAGCCGGAACGGAAGTGCATGTCCGGCCGGGCCGGGACGCTCGTCATGGACTGGCCGAGCGCCTGGGTGACGATCTCCCGCCGGCCGGAGTCGACCCGCAGGATCTCCGCGTTCAGGTGCAGGTCCTGCCTGGCCCGGCGGGCGATGCCGGCGATCTGGGCGGCCCGGCCGCGCAGCGGGCCCGGGGTGGCGGAGCAGCCCTTCCGGCCACCGGGACCGGCGGCGTGCGCGGCGGCCCCGGCCGGCAGGACCGCGGCGACTGTGGCGAGCAGGGTGGCGGCGCACAGCAGCGCCGTACGAGTACGCGTCATGCTGCACTATCTGCGGACGGACCGGCGCCGCTCCGCACAACACCCGGAGGCGGCCGGTGCCGTCCGCTGGAGGGAGTAGTTCCGGGACCGCACGGCCACCCGCCTAAGCGACCACTCGGTATCTAAGCGCTTGCTCAGGTTCCGGGTAGGGTGTGACCCTGACAATGGAACGGCTGGGAGGAGCACGCGATGAGTGCGGAGGCGGCAACGGGCGAAGCCTGGGGCGACATCACCCCCGACGCCGCCCGGCGGCTGGTGACCGCCGCGGTCCAGGCGTTCGCCGAACGCGGCTACCACGCCACCACCACCCGCGACATCGCGGGCCGGGCCGGTATGAGCCCGGCGGCGCTCTACATCCACTACAAGACCAAGGAAGAGCTGCTCTACCAGATCAGCAAGGTCGGCCACCAGCGGTCGCTGGCCATGCTGACCGAGGCCCGGGACGCCGAGGGCACCGCGGCCGAGCGGCTGGCCGGCGCGGTGCGGGTCTTCGTGCGCTGGCACGCCGAGCACCACACCACCGGCCGCGTGGTGCAGTACGAGCTGGGCGCGCTGGCGCCCGAGCACTACACCGAGATCGTGGGCCTGCGCCGGCAGAGCGAGGAGGCGATCCGGTCGATCATCGGGGACGGGGTGGCCGACGGCGAGTTCGACGTCCCCGACGTGTCCGGGACCACCCTCGCCGTGCTGTCGCTGTGCATCGACGTGGCCCGCTGGTTCAACCCGGACGGCCGAAGGACGCCGGACGAGGTCGGCGCGCTGTACGCCGACCTCGTGCTGCGGATGGTGCGGCAGGCGGGCTGAGCCCCCGCGACGGCTCCGCGGTGTCCGGCCGGGGAGTGCGGGCCGCGAGAGGCGGGAGCCGTCAGAGGTAGAAGCGGGCGACCGTCTCCGCGACGCAGACCGGTTTGTCGCCGCCCTCGCGCTCGATCGTCACCCGGGTCACCAGCTGCACCCCGCCGCCGACCTCGGTCACCTCGGCCACCACGGCGGTCGCCCGCAGGCGCGAGCCCACTGGCACCGGGGCGGGGAAACGCACCTTGTTCACGCCGTAGTTGACACCCATCTTCACGCCCTCGACCCGCAGCAGCTGCGGGGTCAGCGAAGGGATCAGGGACAGGGTGAGGTAGCCGTGCGCGATGGTGGTGCCGAACGGGCCGGCCGCCGCGCGCTCGGGGTCGACGTGGATCCACTGGTGGTCCCCGGTCGCCTCGGCGAACTGGTCGATCCGCTTCTGCTCGACCTCCAGCCACTCGGTCCAGCCCAGCTGCTCGCCGACGGCGGCGCGCAGGTCGTCGAGCGAGGCGAAGACGCGGGGCTGCTGCGGCACGGCCTGCGACATGGGGGCTCCTCCGGGGTCTGGTTTCCAAGCGCTTGCTCAGCTCGGCTGCCCGCTCAGCATGGTTCCGGGTGGCCGTGCGTGTCAACGCGGCGCGGAGCGGCGCGGTGACGCACCGGGCGAAGGCCCCGGCGTCGGCTCGGCGCTCGGTCCGGCGACGGGTCGGCCCCGTGCGCAGGGCGAGGCCGTCCCCCCTCCCCCTAGTGCCACACCTCAGGGTGCCGTTCCGCCCACGGCCGGGCCTGCTCCAGCTGCGCGGACAGCGAGATCAGCGTCGCCTCGTCGCCGTACCGCCCGCCCAGCATGACGCCGATCGGCAGCCCCTGCGGGGTCCAGTGCAGCGGCACGCTGACCGCCGGCTGGCCGGTCGCGTTGTAGAGCGGGGTGAACGGCGTGAAATGCGCCAGACCGTCGAACTCGGCCGCCGGGTCCTCGTCGTGGCGCAGCGCGCCGATCGGCGCCGGGGGCTGGGCGAGCGTAGGGGACAGGATCACGTCGTACGTGCCGAGCAGGGCGTCGGCGATCAGCTGGCCGAGCGCGCGGAACCCGTACAGCGCGTTGGCGAAGCCCGGGCCGGTCGTCGCGCCGCCCAGCGCGCGCAGGTGGCGGGTCAGCGGCATCAGCCGCTCCTCGTCCTGCGGTGCGACCGGCCACACCGTCGCCATCACCGCCCACACCGTGCCGAACGCGTCCCGCACCGAATCGTCCACCGGCAGCGCCAACTCGTCGACCTGGTGGCCGAGGTCGCGGAGCAGCGCGACCGCCGCGTCGTGCGCGGCCCGGCAGTCGGGGTGCAACTCCACTCCGGGGACCGGCGGTTCGGGCAGCGCCACCACCTTCAGGGCCCCGGGCTCGCGCCGGGCGCAGGCGGAGAAGGTCTCACCGGGCGGCAGCGAGGGCGCACCGTAGGGGCTGCCCGGCATGGGGCCGGCGAGGACGTCGAGCAGCGCCGCGGCGTCGGCGACCGTGCGGGCGATCGGCCCGGAGGTGCTGAGCCCGCTGACGTCGTGCTGGATCGGGCCGGAACTGACCCTGCCGCGGCTGGGCTTGATGCCGAACAGCCCGCACACCGAGGAGGGGATGCGGATCGAGCCGCCGCCGTCGCTGCCCTGGGCGAGCGGCGCGAGGCCGCCGGCCACCGCGGCCGCCGCGCCGCCGCTCGATCCGCCCGCGGAGCGTTCCAGGTCCCAGGGGGTGCGGGCGGGCGGCGCGAGCCGGTTCTCGGTGTAGCAGGGCAGGCCGAACTCGGGGGTGTTGGTCTTGCCGAGCAGGACGGTGCCGGCGGCGCGCAGCCGGGTCACCACGTGGTCGTCGGTGTCCGGCACATGGTCGGCGTAGGCCGCGGAACCCAGCGTGCAGCGCACGCCGGCCACGAAGTTGAGGTCCTTGACCGGGACCGGCACGCCGTGCAGCGGCGACAGCTCCCGGCCCTCGCGGCGGGCCGTGAGCGCCTGCGCCTCGGCGTCCGCGGCCTGCTTGCGCGCGATCTCCGGCGTCACGGTGACGAACGCGCCCAGCGCGGCGTCCAGCCGGTCGATCCGGGCCAGGTAGTGCTCGGTGAGCTCGACCGGCGAGAGCGAGCCGTCCCTGATCGCCGCGCCCTGCTCCACCGCCGTCAGATCGTGCAACTCGCCCATGGCCGTCCCTTCGCCGCAGTGCGCCGTGCGTTCGGCGCGATCCTCGCACTACCCGCCGGTAACCGCCAGACCCCGGGACGCGGCGAGGGGCCCGGGGAAAAGTTGACGTATGTTCATCTTCCGGGGTCGCTGTACCGGCGGTAACCTCCGCCCACCGGCATCCGGAAGGAGCAGACATGCCGCTGCGGACCCCACGACGGATCGGCACGCTGAGAACGGCCACGGTGGCCGCCCTCCTGGCAGTGGGCGCGACCCTGGTCGCCCCCGTGCCAATGGCGGCGCACGCCGCCGACCCCACCAACGACTACTGCGCCAGCCAGTGCGCGGACATCCTGCCGCCCGGCGAGAACGGCAACGCCACCCTCGCCGACATCCTCGCCAACAAGGTGCTCGGCACCCGTCCCGCCCACACCATGGACCAGCTCGGCCCGTACTCCTCGCTGGCCTCGGGCTACCAGAACCTCACCGACGCGACGATCACGAACTTCTTCAACAACTCCTCCTTCGGAGTGCCCTCGAACCAGGTCGCCTCGGTGGAGAGCCCGCGCTCGGACGTCACCATCACCCGCGACAAGGCCACCGGAGTCCCCCACATCCAGGGCAGCACCCGCTCCGGCACCGAGTTCGGCGCGGGCTACGCGGCCGGTGAGGACCGGCTGTGGCTGATGGACCTGTTCCGGCACGTCGGCCGGGGCGAGCTGTCCTCGTTCGCCGGCGGCGCGGCCGCCAACCGCGGCCTGGAGCAGGAGTTCTGGCGGCAGGCCCCCTACACCGAGGCCGACCTGCAGTCGCAGGTCGACTGGCTGTCCACCCAGGGCGGGGCCCGCGGCCAGCAGGCGCTCGCCGACGCGCAGGCGTACGTCGACGGCATCAACGCCTACATCACCGCGTCCAAGAACGGCCGGTACTTCCCCGGCGAGTACGTGCTCACCGGGCACGTGGACGCCATTACCAACGCCGGGACGATCCAGCCGTTCCAGCTCACCGACCTGATCGCGCTCGCCTCGGTGATCGGCGCGCTGTTCGGCACCGGCGGCGGGGGAGAGGTGCAGTCCGCGCTGTCGCTGCTCTCCGCCCAGCAGAAGTACGGCGTCGACCAGGGCACGAAGGTCTGGGAGGCGTTCCGGGAACGCGACGACCCCGAGGCGGTCTCCACCGTCCACGACGGCAGCTCGTTCCCGTACGCGGGCAAGCCGGCGAACCCGCAGGGGGAGGCACTGCCCGACCCCGGCTCCGTGGTGCCCGAGCCCCTGGTCTACGACGCGACCGGCGGTGCCACCCAGGCCGCCACCAAGAGCCAGGGCGTGCTCCCGTCGAACCTGTTCTCCACGCCGCGCAAGGGCATGTCCAACGCGCTGCTGGTCAGCGGCGCGCACACCGCGAGCGGCCATCCGGTCGCCGTGTTCGGCCCGCAGACCGGCTACTTCGCGCCGCAGCTGCTGATGCTCCAGGAGCTGCAGGGCCCCGGCATCAGCGCCCGCGGCGCGTCCTTCGCGGGCCTGGGCATGTACGTCGAACTCGGCCGCGGCCAGGACTACGCCTGGAGCGCGACGTCCGCGTCGCAGGACGTCACCGACACCTACGCGGTCGAGCTGTGCCAGGACTCCACGCACTACCTGTACCACGGCAGTTGCGTGCCGATGGAGAAGCTGGAGCGGACCAACTCCTGGAAGCCCACGACCGCCGACTCCACGCCGGCCGGCTCCTACCGCATGCAGGTGTGGCGCACGGCGTACGGGCCGGTGGAGTACCGGGCCACGGTGGGCGGCAAGGCGGTCGCCTACACGCAACTGCGCAGCTCCTACCGGCACGAGGCCGACTCCATCCTCGGCTTCCAGGAGCTGAACGACCCCGGCTTCGTCCACGACGCCGCCTCGTTCCAGCGGGCGGTGCAGGACATCAACTACACCTTCAACTGGTTCTACGCCGACTCCCGGCAGACCGCGTACTACAACAGCGGCACCAACCCGGTGCGGGCGCCGGGCGTCGACCCGTCGTTCCCGGTCTGGGCGCAGGCCGCCTACGACTGGCGCGGCTGGGACCCGACGTACAACACCGCTGACTACACGCCGTCCTCGCAGCACCCGCAGTCGATCGACCAGGACTACTACGTCAGCTGGAACAACAAGCAGGCCCCGGGCTACACCGCGGCCGGCTTCGGCGACGGCTCGGTGCACCGCGGCAACCTGCTCGACGCGCGGGTCAAGGCCCTCGTGCAGCAGGGCGGCGTCACCAGGTCGGCCCTGGTCAAGGCGATGGAGGACGCGGCGGTCACCGACCTGCGCGGCGAGGACGTGCTGCCCGAGCTGCTGCAGATCATCGGCACCGCCCCGGTCACCGACCCGCAGGAGGCCACCGCCGTCCAGCAGTTGACCGCCTGGGGTCAGGCCGGCGCCAAGCGGCGCGAGACGTCGGCCGGTTCGCACACCTACGCCGACGCGGACGCGGTCCGGGTGATGGACGCCTGGTGGCCGCTTCTGATCCAGGGCGAGTTCACGCCCGGCCTGGGCAGCGACCTGTACACCGCGCTGACCGCCGACCTGGCCGTCGACGAGTCGCCGTCGGCGGGCCACGGGCCCACCGGATCGCACGCCGGCAGCTCGTTCCAGTACGGCTGGTGGTCCTACGCGGACAAGGACCTGCGCGCGGTGCTCGGCAAGCAGGTGCAGGGTCCGCTCGCCCAGGAGTACTGCGGCGGCGGGCAGTTGTCCGCCTGCCGCGACATCCTGCTGTCCACGCTCAAGCAGGCCGCGGCCGTCCCGGCGAACACCGTCTACCCCGGTGACGACGGCGGCTGCTCGGCCGGCGACCAGTGGTGCGCCGACTCGATCGTGCAGCGGCCGCTCGGCGGTGTCACCGACGACCGGATCAGCTGGCAGAACCGGCCCACCTTCCAGCAGGTCGTGGAGTTCCCCGCACACCGTTGACCGGTCTGGTCCCTGACCGGTGGCGGAGACGACAGCGCGCCGGCCGGGTGCCCGGATCCCCTCCGGGTGCCCGGCCGGCGGCAGCCCGGGCGTCAGCCCTTCGACGCGCGCAGCACCAGCCGTGCCAGTTCCTCGTGGCAGATGTCGCTGTGCGCGCCGGACGGCGGCCCGCCCGAGCACACCACGGCCGACGCGTCCACGCTCACGCAGCCGCCGCCGGGGAACGGCCCGGCCAGCGCGGCGGCCAGCGTCAGCGCCGGAGTGCCGTCCAGCGCCTGGAAGCCGTCGTGGCCCATCGCGCCCCAGCGGTCGCCGAAGCCCAGCAGCGACTCGTCCTCCCCGGCGATCCGGGAGGCCAGCGGGTAGAACACCCCGAGGGCCTGGTCGTGGCTGGAGTGGGCGGCCACCAGCGGCCCGGTGACGCGCTGCTGCATCCCGTGCAGCGCGCCGCCACGGGCGTCGAAGGGCAGCGGTCCGCTGAAGGCGTAGTGCGAGAAGGCGCCCTGGAGCAACGTCACCGAACCGACCCGCACACCCGGGGGCAGCCCGCGCAGCGCGAAGGACACCAGCCGCGCCCCGAAGCTGTGCCCCACCAGGTGCACCCGCACCCCGGGCGCCGCCGCGGCCAACTGCCCCAGGAACGCGCCGAGTCCCTGCTCGCCGACGGTGCCCGCTCGGCGCTTCATCGCGTAGTACGTCGCCTGCCGCAGCAGTTCCTTCGCGCCGTCCCACACCCGCTTGCCCAGCCCGCCCAGGATCGCCTCGCCCTGCGCAGGGGCGACCGGGCAGCCGGCCTGATCGAGCGCGTCGGCCAGCAGATCGCACATCGCGGCCGGATCGCCGGCCAGCAGCTGCGGTGCGGCCGCCGCGCCGTCGGACGCCATGTCCTGGGCGGCGGCCGCCGTGCCCGCGGGCGCCGCCGTACCCGTCAACTGCCGTACCGCCGCGGCGAACTCGGCCAGCCGCTCGGGCTCCGGGGGCCGCTCGGCGAGCAGTTCCGCGATCCGCGCGATCAGGGCGTCACTGCCGGGGAAGACGGCGGCCAGCGCCGCCCGCGTGCCCGGGTCCAGGCCCGGGCCGGCCCCCGCTGCCGCGGCCGGCCCGTCCGGGGCGCCCGGTGCGGGGGCGGCGAGCGAAGCGACGGCGGTGTGCGGGAAGTCCGGGATCGGCTCGTCGCTGAACCGCATCGACGGCCAGTGCACCCCCGCGTAGCCGAACCGGGCCTTGGGAGCCGCGGCGACCAGTCCCGGGAAGGGCGCGTAGAAGCGGTCGTAGAGGGCGTTGGCGGTGGACAGGTCGTTGTTCCAGCCGTGCGAGAACACGACCAGGTCGGTGAGGGCGCGGGCACCGGCGAGCAGCGCGTCGCGCTGCGCGGGATCGGGATCGCCGTCCGCGTCGAAGGTCACGTCCCAGTACGGCTGCACGCTGGTCACCCTCGTCACGCCCGACATGCCGGCCTCGGCGTCCACAGCCACGGTTCCCCCTCGAAACGCGCCGCGCCCCCCACCGGAGCGCCGCGATTGTCCGCTCTGCGCGCATCATCCTCAAGGGCCGGGTTCGCGTCCATCCCCCGGGTAGGTGAATACGCAGCAGCTACGTCACGGGAGGCGCGGCGGTGCGGGTTCGGGGCGCGGCTCGGCGGCGTGGTTCCCTGGGCGCACCGCGTGCACCGGCTGGGCCGCGCTGCGGATTCCGGCCCTTCCGCCAGATTGACCGACCGCTTAGTATGCGGGCGTAGGCGGAACCGTGCACCTCGCGCGAGCCGCTCCGGGAACGCCCCGCGGCCGACCCGGAGGCGCGTGCCGGCCGCCCGGAACGGACGCCGAGTCGAAGGAGACACGTCGTGGTCGTGGAAGCGCTGCGGGACGCCCGGGTGGTCGTCACCGGGGCGGGCGGCGGCATCGGAGCCGCACTCGCCCGCCGATTCGCCGCCGAGGGCGCCCGGGTCGTCGTCAACGACCTCGACGCGGACGCCGCCCGCAAGGTGGCCGACGAGATCGGCGCCGCGGTGGTGGCCGGCGACGCGTCCGGCATCGTGCCCGCCGCCCGCACCGCGCTCGGCGGCGGCATCGACGTGTTCTGCGCCAACGCCGGGGTCGGCACCGGCGGCGGCCCCGAAGCCGACGACGCCGCATGGGAACTGGCCTGGGACGTCAACGTGATGGCGCACGTGCGCGCCGCCCGGGCGCTGCTGCCGGAGTGGCTGGAGCGCGGCCGGGGCCGCTTCGTGTCCACCGTCTCCGCGGCCGGACTGCTCACCATGATCGGCGCCGCGCCCTACTCGGTGACCAAGCACGGCGCGCTCGCCTTCGCCGAGTGGCTGTCGCTGACCTACCGCCACCGCGGGGTGCGGGTGCACGCGGTGTGCCCGCAGGGCGTGCGCACCGCGATGCTGCGCTCCACCGGCCCCGCAGGCGACCTGGTGCTGACCCCGGGGGCCATCGAGCCCGAGGATGTCGCCGAGGCCGTCATGCGGGGCATCGCGGACGACCGCTTCCTGATCCTGCCGCACCCCGAGGTCGCCGGGTACTCCGCGGCCCGCGCCGCGGAACCGGAACGCTGGCTCCGCGGCATGAACAAGCTGCAGCGCAGTTACGAGGGGCTGCTGGCGCAGCAGGCCGCCGGTGGTGCCGGTGGCCGTTCCGGCGCCGGCACGACCACCGGCACCACCGGCGGCGAGGGAGGGCGGCAGGCATGACCACCTCCGCGGACCGGCCCTGGCTCCGGCACTTCACCGAGGAGCAGCGGAAGGACGTCGAGCACCCGCCGTCCGTCCTGCGCGGCTTCCTCGCCGCCGCAGAGCAGATCCCCGACCACCCCGCCCTGCGCTATTTCGACGGCGCCCTGACCTACCGGGACCTCGACACCCTCTCCGACGGTCTGGCCCGGCGCCTCGCCGCGCGCGGCTTCGCCCCCGGCGACCGGCTCGCGGTGATGCTGCAGAACGTGCCGCAGTTCGTCGTCGCCCTGTTCGCCGCCTGGCGGGCCGGCGGCGCCGTCGTCCCGGTCAACCCGATGTACAAGCAGGGCGAGCTGGCGCACATCCTCGACGACGCCGGCGCCGCGGCGATCGTCTGCTCGGAGGCCGCCTGGGACGGCTACGTGCGCGACACCGCGGCCGGCTCGCCGGTGCGGATCGCGCTGACGGCGAGCGAGTTCGACCTGCAGACCCGCGACGACCCGCGGGTGCTGACCGGCGTGCGCCGGCCCGCCGACGACGCCGAGGACCTGCTGGCCGCCGCACGCGCGGGCGGCCCGGAACTCGCGGTCGCGCCGCCCGCCGCCGGCGACACCGCGCTGATCAGCTACACCTCGGGGACCAGCGGGCGGCCCAAGGGCGCGCTCAACACCCACGGCAACCTCTCCTTCAACGCCCACCGCCAGGTGCGGGTCCAGGAGCTGGGCGAGGACGCGGTGGTCTTCGCGCTGGCGCCGCTGTTCCACATCACCGGGATGGTCTGCCAGCTGTCCGCGGCCCTGGTGGGCGGCCACACCCTGGCGCTGACGTACCGCTTCGAGCCCGGCGTGGTGCTGGACGCCTTCCGCGAGTACCGGCCCGCCTACACCGTCGGCCCGTCCACCGCTTTCATGGCGCTGCTCGCCAGGCCCGACGCGGCCGCCGCTGACTTCGCGTCGTTCCGGCTGATCTCCTCGGGCGGCGCCCCGCTGCCGCCGGCGGTCGTGGAGGCGTTCCGGGCCCGCACCGGCGGGCTGTACCTGGCCAACGGCTACGGGCTCACCGAGTGCACCGCGCCGTGCGCCAGCGTCCCGCCGGGCAGCGAGGCCCCCGTCGACCCGGACTCGGGCACCCTGGCCGTCGGCGTGCCCGGCCCCGGCACCATGGTCCGCATCCTCGACGACGCGGGCACCGAGGTGCCCTTCGGCACCCCGGGCGAGATCGCGGTCAGCGGGCCGATGGTCGTGCCCGGCTACTGGAACCGCCCCGAGGAGTCGCGGGCCGCGCTGCCCGGCGGTGAACTGCTCACCGGCGACGTCGGGTTCATGGACGAGGACGGCTGGCTCTACGTCGTGGACCGCAAGAAGGACATGATCAACGCGTCCGGCTTCAAGGTGTGGCCGCGCGAGGTCGAGGACGTCCTCTACACCCACCCGGCGATACGCGAGGCCGCGGTCGTCGGCGTCCCCGACGCGTACCGCGGCGAGACGGTCAAGGCGTACGTGAGCCTGCGGCCCGGGGCCGACGCGGACCCGGCGGCGATCGTGGCGTACTGCAGGGAGCGGCTCGCCGCCTACAAGTACCCGCGGGAGGTCGAGGTGCTCGGCGAGCTGCCGAAGACCGCGACCGGCAAGATCCTCCGACGCGAACTGAGGACGACGGCCGGATAGGGTCCATACCGGTCGGAACGCCGGCGGGCACGGAACCGGCGGGCAGGAAGAGAGGGCAGGCCATGGCACGCAGCGCGACGGGCGGGAGCAGCGGTACGACGGGGGCCGGCGCCGGCGCCGCCGTCCCCGAGCGGCTGCTCGCCGAGGCGACCCGGCTCTTCGCCGAGCGCGGTTACGACCGCACCTCCGTGCAGGAGATCGTCGAGGCGGCCGGCGTCACCAAGGGCGCCCTCTACCACTACTTCGGCTCCAAGGACGACCTGCTGCACGAGATCTACGGGCGGGTGCTGCGGCTGCAGACCGAGCGCCTGGACGCGATCGCCGGGCGCGGCACCGACGTGCGCGGCCGGCTCGCCGAGGCCGCCGCGGACGTGGTGGTCACCAGCATCCAGAACCTGGACGACACCAAGATCTTCTTCCGTTCCATGCACCAGCTCAGCCCGGAGAAGCAGAAGGCGGTGCGGGCCGAACGCCGCCGCTACCACGAGACGTTCCGCTCGCTGATCGAGGAGGGGCAGCGCGACGGCCAGTTCCGGCCGGAGCTGCGGGCCGACCTCGTCGTGGACTTCTTCTTCGGCTCGGTGCACCACCTCGGCACCTGGTACCACGCGGACGGCCCGCTGTCCGCGGAACAGGTCGCCTCCGAGTTCTCCGACCTGCTGCTGCACTCGGTGCAACAGCCCTGAACCTCCTGGGAGTTCCGACGTGAAGGCATGGCGCGTGCACGAGAACGGGGAGCCGCGCGAGGTGATGCGCCTCGACGACATCCCGACCCCCGAGCCGGGACCGGGACAGGTGCTGCTGCGGGTCCGCGCCGCCAACGTGAACTTCCCCGACGCCATGCTGTGCCGCGGCGAGTACCAGGTGCGGCCGCCGCTGCCGTTCACGCCGGGCGTGGAGCTGTGCGGGGAGGTCGCCGCACTCGGTGACGGGGTCACCGGCCTGGACACCGGGACCCGGGTGATCAGCCCGGCCGCGCTGCCCGGCGGCGCGTTCGCCGAGTACGCCGTGGTGCCCGCAGCCGGCGTGCTGCCGGCTCCCGAGGCGCTCGACGACGCGGAGGCCGCGGCCCTCCACATCGGCTACCAGACCGGCTGGTTCGGGCTGCACCGCAGGGCCGGGCTGCGGCCCGGCGAGACGCTGCTGGTGCATGCCGCGGCCGGCGGGGTCGGCAGTGCCGCCGTCCAGCTCGGCAAGGCCGCCGGGGCGACGGTCATCGGCGTGGTCGGCGGGCCCGAGAAGGCCGAGGCGGCGCGGGAACTGGGCGCGGACATCGTGGTGGACCGCCACCGCGAGGACTTCGTGCCGGTCGTCAAGGAGGCGACCTCGGGGCGGGGCGCGAACGTCGTGTACGACCCGGTGGGCGGCGAGGCGTACACCCGCTCCACCAAGTGCGTCGCCTTCGAGGGGCGGATCGTGGTCGTCGGGTTCGCCGGCGGGACGATTCCCGCGCCCGGGCTCAACCATGCGCTGGTGAAGAACTACTCGATTCTCGGGTTGCACTGGGGGCTCTACAACAGCCACGACCCGGTGGCTGTGGGCCACGCCCACGACGAACTGTGCAGGCTGGCGGGCGAGGGGCTGGTGCGGCCTCTCGTCAGTGAGAGGGTTCCCTTCTCCGGCGCTGCCGGGGCTGTTCAGCGGGTTGCCGATGGTCGCTCCATCGGCCGCCTCGTCCTCACCCCCTGATCCCCTCCCTCCGGGCTGGTCCCACCCCCGAACGGACGGCGTTCCCCCGTGAACGGTCGGCCCTCTGCCCTGCGGGCTGCATCCACCCGTGAACGGACAAAGGGCAACCATCAGGGGCGCGGGGTCCCCCAGGGCTGCGCCTGGGAGGTGCCCCCAGCGCGCTCAGCCCACCGCCGGCCGGTGGTCCGGGACGGACCGAACTGCCCCTTCGGGGCGGTTGGCGGAGTGCGGCGCCGCGCTGGCTGGTCGCGCAGTTCCCCGCGCCCCTGGCGGTGCACGTTCGGTGGGTGGGGTCGGGGCCGCCCCCCGTCTGCGGGAAGAATGCGGACGGGGGTCACCCATAGGGGCGCGGGGTCCCCCAGCGCTTCGCCTGGGAGGTACCCCCAGCGCGACAAGCCACAGCGGCGCGGCACCCGGCAACGTAGGCCCGGGGGCACCCCGGACCCCCGCCCCGGAGGGGCGATGCTCCCAGGAGCGCGGGGAGGGGCAACCCCGGCCCGGGGAGGGCGAACCCCGGCCCGGGGAGGGCGAACCCTGGGTCGGGGGGGGAGCCGTCAGGCGTGGGAGCGGAGCTCGCGCCGAGCGAGCGAACGCTTGTGGACCTCGTCGGGGCCGTCGGCGAGCCGCAGGGTGCGGGCCGCGGCCCACAGGTGGGCCAGGGGGAAGTCCTGGCCCACCCCACCCGCGCCGTGCGCCTGGATCGCCCGGTCCACGATCCGCTGCACCCCCGCCGGCGTCGCGATCTTGATCGCCTGGATCTCCGTGTGTGCCCCCTGGTTGCCCACCGTGTCCATCAGCCAGGCCGTCTTGAGGACGAGCAGCCGCAACTGCTCGATCTCCACGCGTGATTCGGCGATCCACTCCTGGACCACGCCCTGCGCGGCCAGCGGCTTGCCGAACGCGGTCCGTGCCGTGACCCGGCGGCACATCAGCTCCAGGGCCCGCTCGGCCATGCCGATCAGCCGCATGCAGTGGTGGATGCGGCCCGGGCCCAACCGGGCCTGGGCGATGGCGAACCCGCCGCCCTCCTCGCCGATGAGGTTCTCCGCGGGGACCCGCACGTCGTGGAAGACCACCTCGGCGTGACCGCCGTGGTCGCCGTCGTCGTAGCCGAACACCCGCATGCCGCGCCGTACTTCGAGCCCCGGGGTGTCCCGGGGGACGAGGATCTGGCTCTGCTGGCGGTGCCGTTCGGCGTCCGGATCGGTCTTGCCCATCACGATGAACACCGCGCACTTGGGGTTCATCGCCCCGGAGATGTACCACTTGCGGCCGTTGATGACGTAGGAGTCGCCGTCGCGCCGGATGCGGGTCGCGATGTTGGTCGCGTCCGAGGAGGCGACGTCCGGCTCGGTCATGGCGAACGCCGACCTGATCTCGCCGGCCAGCAGCGGCTCCAGCCACTCCTTGCGCTGGGCGGGCGTGCCGAACTCGGCGAGCACCTCCATGTTCCCGGTGTCCGGGGCCGCGCAGTTGAGGGCGGGCGGGGCCAGGTGCGGGCTGCGGCCGGTGAGTTCGGCCAGCGGCGCGTACTGGAGGTTCGTCAGCCCGGCGCCGTGCTCGCCGGGGAGGAAGAGGTTCCACAGGCCCTGCCGGCGGGCCTCGGCCTTGAGCTCCTCGACCACCGGCGGGGCGCCCCAGCGCGCGTCGCCGGTGGCCTCCTCGCGCTGCGCGTCGAAGACCGCCTCCGCGGGGTACACGTGCTCGTCCAGGAACGCGCGCAGCCGCTCCTGCAGCTCCACGGTCGTGCGGTCGAAGTCGAAGTCCATGGCGGTCAGCCCTCCTGCGGGTGCTGCGGTCGGACGTCCTGGAGTTTGCGCAGGCCGCGGTCGATGAAGACCGGGACGACGGCGCCGATCCGGTCGAAGCCGGGCCCGAGCGTCTGGCCGAGGGTCCAGCGGTAGTGGATGCCCTCGAGGATCACGGCGAGCTTGAAGTAGGCGAAGGAGGTGTACCAGTCGACGGCGGACACGTCCCGGCCGGAGCGCCGGGCGTAGCGCTCGACGACCTCCGCGGGGCTCGGGTGGCCGGGCGCGCCGCTGGGGGTGGGGACGGGGAAGTCCGGGATGTCGTGCTGCTCGCCGTACATCACGAGCAGGCCGACGTCGGTGAGCGGGTCGCCGAGGGTGGACATCTCCCAGTCCAGTACGGCGGTCAGCCGGTCGCCCTCGTCGAACAGGACGTTGTCCAGGCGGTAGTCGCCGTGCACGATCGCCGGCGCGGGGGAGACCGGCATGGCCCGCCCGAGCGCGGCGTGCAGCTCGTCGATGCCCGGCAGGTCGCGGCTGCGGGAGGCGTCCAGCTGCTTGCCCCAGCGGCGCAGCTGCCGGTCGAGGAAGCCCTCGGGCCGGCCGAAGTCCGCGAGCCCGACCTCGGCGGGGTCCACGGCGTGCAGGTCGACCAGGGTGTCGACGAGGGTGAAGGCGACGTCCCGGGTGCGCTCCGGGCCGAGGGCCGCCAGCTGCCGCTCGGTGCGGTAGGGCGTGCCGGGCACGCACTCCATGACGTAGAAGGGGGCGCCGATCACCTCGGGGTCCTCGCAGAGCAGCAGCGTGCCCGGCACCGGCACCGGCGTCGGGGCGAGGGCGCTGATCACCGTGTGCTCGCGGGCCATGTCGTGCGCGGTGGCCAGCACATGGCCGAGCGGGGGGCGTCTGACCACCCAGTCCGTGACGCCGTCGGTGACACGGTAGGTGAGGTTGGACCGGCCGCCCTCGATGCGCCCGGCCCGCAGCTCGCCGGACACCAGGCCGGGCCGTTCGCGGTCGAGGTGCTGTCGCAGCCGGCCCAGGTCCAGACCCCGCGGGGTGTCGGTATCGCTCATGCGGAAATCGTACCGACTGGTCGGTATGCCGTCCAGTTCCCCCGGCGGGGCGCGCCCGGCGCGTTGACGGCCGAGGGGCACCCCGCCTACTCTCTGGACTTATGGGTGAACCTAATTCACATATGAAGACGGAATCGGCTTCGACCGCACCACCTGCGGCTCCGCCGGCCGCGTCCGGCGCGCTCACCGTCGCCGAGGTGCGGCTCACCCCCATCCTGATCGCCGACCCGCCGCTGCTCAACACCCAGGGCGTCCACCAGCCGTACACCCCGCGGCTCATCGTCGAGGTCGTCACCGCCGACGGGACCACCGGGATCGGTGAGACGTACGGCGACACGCGCTACCTCGACCTCGCCGCGCCGCTGGCCAAGGCCCTGCCGGGGCACCAGGTCAGCGACCTGAACGGGCTGTTCACCCTCGCCGAGCAGGTGTGCGGCGAGCCGGCCGAGGTGTCGGACTCGGTCGACGTGGGCGGGCTGCGCGGCGTGCAGACCGCGGACAAGCTGCGGCTGTCGGTCATCTCCGGTTTCGAGGTGGCCTGCCTGGACGCGCTCGGCAAGGCGACCGGCCTGCCGGTGCACGCCCTGCTCGGCGGCCGGGTCCGCGACGCCGTCGACTACAGTGCCTATCTCTTCTACCGGTACGCCGAGCACCCGCAGGGCCAGGGCGAGCCCGACGACTGGGGCGCCGCCCTCGACCCGGCGGGCGTGGTCGCCCAGGCCCGCCGCTTCGCCGACCGCTACGGCTTCGGCTCGTTCAAGCTCAAGGGCGGCGTCTTCCCGCCCGAGGAGGAGATCGCCGCGATCCGCGCGCTGGCCGAGGCGTTCCCCGGGCAGCCGCTGCGCCTGGACCCCAACGGCGCCTGGTCGGTGGAGACCTCGCTGACCGTTGCCCGCGAGCTGGCCGGCGTGCTGGAGTACCTGGAGGACCCGGCCAGCACCACCGAGCGGATGGCGCAGGTGGCGGCCGGCACGGACGTGCCCCTGGCCACCAACATGTGCGTGACGACGGTCCCGGAGATCCGGGAGGCGTTCCGGCGCGGTGCCGTGCAGGTGGTGCTCTCCGACCACCACTACTGGGGCGGGCTGCGCAGGACCCAGCAACTCGCGGCGATCTGCCGGGCGTTCGGCGTGGGCCTGTCCATGCACTCCAACACCCACCTGGGCATCAGCCTGGCGGCCATGACGCACGTCGCGGCGACCGTGCCGAACCTCGACTTCGCCTGCGACACGCACTACCCGTGGCAGGTCGAGGACGTCATCACCGAGCGGCACGCCTTCCACAGCGGCGCGCTCGCGGTCTCCGACCGCCCCGGCCTCGGCGTCGAGCTGGACCGCACCGCGCTGCGGGCGCTGCACCGGCGCTGGCTGGACGACGACGGCACCATGCGCGACCGCGACGATGCCGCCGCCATGCGCAAGGCCGACCCCGGCTGGCAGGCCCCGCCGGTGCCGCGCTGGTGAGTCGAAGGGCCCCCGGCCTGCCCTGACACGACGGGCGGCGGCGACCGTGTCCTGCACGGTCGCCGCCCGCCCGCCGCGTTCCGGGGACGCCCGCGGTGGGCATCCCCGGAAGGGTCACAGCACCAGCGACAGCAGCATCACGAAGCCGAGGGCGACCACCGAGATCACCGTCTCCATCACCGACCAGGTCTTCAGCGTCTGCGGGATGTCCATCCCGAAGTACTCCTTGACCAGCCAGAAGCCCGCGTCGTTGACGTGCGAGAAGAACAGCGAACCTGCGCCGACCGCCAGCACCAGCAGCGCGGTGTGGGTGCCGGACATGGTCGCGGCGAGCGGGGCCACCAGGCCGGACGCGGAGATGATCGCCACGGTCGCCGATCCGGTGGCGACCCGGATCAGCACCGCGATCAGCCAGCCGAGCAGCAGCGCCGATATGTGCCAGCCGTGCGACCAGTCGAGGATCATCGTGCCGACGCCGCAGTCGATCAGGGTCTGCTTGAAGCCGCCGCCCGCACCGACGATCAGCAGGATGCCGGCGATGGGCCCCAGCGAGGAGTCGACGGTGGCGGAGATGCGCTCCTTGGAGAAGCCGGCGGCCCGGCCCAGCGTGAACATGCCCACCACGACGGCCGCGAGCAGCGCGATCAGCGGGGTGCCGATCACGTCGAACACCCGGTAGGCCAGGTTCGACTTGTCGTCCACGATGACGTCGGCCAGCGCCTTGGAGAGCATCAGGACCACCGGCAGCAGCATCGTGCCCACGGTCGCCGCGAAGCTCGGCCGCCGGTCCAGGTCGTCGGACGGGCGGGCCGGGGTCATCCGGTCCGGCGGGGTGACGTCCACCCAGCCGGACGCGAACCGGCCGAACAGCGGTCCGGCGATCGCCAGCGTCGGCAGGGCCACCAGCACGCCGAGGGCCAGCGTGGTGCCGAGGTCGGCGTGGATCGCGTCGATGGCGGCCAGCGGGCCGGGGTGCGGCGGCACCAGCCCGTGCATCACCGACAGGCCGGCCAGCGCCGGGATGCCGATCCGCACCAGCGACTGGCCGCTGCGCCGGGCCACCAGCAGCACCACCGGGATCAGCAGCACGATGCCGACCTCGAAGAACAGCGGCAGCCCGATCAGGCCGGCGATCAGCGCCATCGCCCACGGCAGCCGCTTGGGGCCGGTCCTGGCCAGGATGGTGTCCACGATCTGGTCGGCGCCGCCGGAGTCGGCGAGCATCTTGCCGAGGATGGCGCCGAGCGCGATCAGCGTGCCGACGCCGGCCACGGTCGAGCCGAGGCCGGTCGTGAAGCTGGTGACGGTGTCGGCGAGCGACGCGCCGGCGGCCACGCCGAGCACCCCGGACCCGATGGTCAGGGCCAGGAAGGCGTGCATCCTCCAGCGGGTGATCAGCAGCACGATGACGGCGATGCCGGCCAGCGCGGCCAGCGCGAGCCGGGTGTGGCCGGAGTCGGCGATCGGGGGCGGGGCGGCGGCGGCCAGCAGCTCGACGCTGAGTGCGGACACGGGTTACTCCAAGGGGACGGGAACAGGCGGTACTTGAGCGGGGCCCGGATCGGGCCGTGACACAGGGGGAGACGAGAGGGCGGGACGTGCCGGGCCGGGGCGCCCGGGCGCCCGGGGCTCAGGCGGGCGCGGTGCGGCCCGGCAGCGCGGCGAGCGCCCGGTCGGCGATCTCCTGCGGGCCGCCGGTGATGGGCACCACGGCCCCGGCCTCGCCGGCCTCCAGCGGCTCCAGCGCCTCGAACTGCGAGGCGAGCAGCCCCGACGGCATGAAGTGCTGCATGCGGGCGGCCAGCCGGGAGGCGATGAGCTCCGGCGGGCCGTCCAGGTGGAGGAAGAACAGATCGGGGGCGGCGGCGCGCAGCCGGTCGCGGTAGCGGCGGCGCAGCGCCGAGCAGCTGACGACGCCGCCGCTGCCGCCGCGTGCGGCGATCCACTCCGCGATGGCGTCGAGCCAGGGCGCCCGGTCGGTGTCGTCCAGCGGGTGGCCGGCCGACATCTTGGCGATGTTGGCCGGCGGATGGAAGTCGTCGGCCTCGGCGTAGGGGACCCCGAGGCGCTCCGCCAGCAGGCCGCCGACCGTGGACTTGCCGGAACCGGAGACGCCCATGACGACGATCACGGGCTGCGGCGCGGGTGCGGCGGCCGTCATTGCTTCCTACCTCCTCGTCAACGACCGCCGGGCGGTGGTCAGGCGGCCCCGTCCGGCGGTGTGGCGACCACTGAACCTCATAGGTACTACTTATTCAAGAGGCTGTGACCTAATAGTCATATGACTCTGCTGACGGGTCGGCATCTAGGCTTGGCCCATGCCTCAGCAGGGATCCCCGCGCGACCCCCGGGAACGGGACGAGGCCGGCAACGGCCTGCACTCCCGCGTACTGGCCGAACTCGGGCCGGCCATCGCCTCGGGCGAGCACCCGCCCGGCACCGTGCTGCGCATCGACGAGCTGGAGTCGCGCTACGGCGTCTCGCGGACCGTCGTCCGCGAGGTCGTCCGGGTGCTGGAGGCGATGCACCTGGTGGAGACGCGCCGCAGGGTGGGCGTCACGGTCCTGCGCACCGAGGAGTGGAACGTCTTCGACCCGGCCGTCATCCGCTGGCGGCTGGCGGGGGCCGACCGGTCACGCCAGCTGAGGTCGCTGACCACGCTGCGGACCGCGGTCGAGCCGGTCGCGGCCGGGCTCGCCGCGGACGCGGCCACCCCCGGGCAGTGCCGCGAACTCACCGTCCTCGCGGCGGAGATGGCGGCCGCCGGGCGCGCGGCCGACCTCGACGCCTACCTCGTGCACGACATCGCCTTCCACCGGGTGGTGCTCGAAGCCTCCGGCAACGAGATGTTCGCCCGCCTCGGGGACGTGGTCGCCGAGGTGCTGACGGGCCGCACCGAGCACCATGTGATGTTCACCGCGCCCGACCCGGAGGCGGTCACCCTGCACGTGCGGGTCGCCGAGGCGGTCCGGGCGCGCGACGCCGTCGCCGCGGAGTCCCTCATGCGCGAGATCTGCGTCGGCGCGCTGCGCGAACTCGACATCCTGGCGCCGTAGCGGCCGGCCGCGGGGGAGCGCCGGTCAGCCGTCGAGGGCCGGGCGCATCTTCTCCACCAGCGCGAACAGGGCGCTGCGCTCGGCCGGGTCGAGGGTGTCCAGCGCGCGGTGCATGGCGTGCATCTCCGCGCGGACCCGGCGCACCGTCTCCTGGCCCTCGGGCGTGGCGATCACCCGCTTCACCCGCCGGTCGTGCGGATCCGGCTCGCGGCGGGCGAGGCCCTGGGCCTCCAGCCGGTCGACGATGCCGGTGACGTTCGACGCGTCACAGCCGAGCAGGGCCGCCAGCTCGCGCATCGGCAGCGGCCGGACCAGCTGGCCGAGCAGCTTGGCCTGCATCGAGGTGAGGCCCTCGTGGGCGGCCGCCGCCTGGAAGTCCCGCCACTGGGCGCCCGCGAGGACCGCGAGGGACTCCAGCAGGTCGTGGCTCGCGGGTGCCGCGGGCGGTGGTGCCGGGATCCCTACCGTGGCGTTCATGCGCCCCAGCGTACCGGCGGAAGCTTCAGGCCATCAATCATTCGCTTGACGTCCTTGACTATTGAGGTCTACCGTCAACCCTCGTCATTTACTTGGCAACCTCAAGTATCCAGGACATGAAGGACCGAAGGACGTCCCCACGATGAGCTCCGCACCGCCGCCACCGCCGCGCACCAGGACGGCCACCGTCTTCGCCCTCAGCCTCGCCGCGATGGTCGTGTCGATGATGCAGACACTGGTGGTGCCGATCCTCGGCCTGATCCAGACGAGCCTGCACACCACCGCGGCCAACGCCAGCTGGGTCACCACCGCCACGCTGCTGTCCGCCGCCGTCTTCACCCCGGTGCTCGGCAGGTTCGGCGACCAGCACGGCAAGAAGCCCACGCTCGTGGGGGTGCTGCTGGTCCTGATCGCGGGCACGGTGCTGTCCGCCACGACCCACTCGCTGCTCTGGCTGATCGTCGGCCGCGTCCTGCAGGGCGCCGCCACCGCGATCTTCCCGCTCGCCCTGTCGATCCTGCGCGAGGAGGTCGAGCCGCGGAAGCTGCCCGGCGCCATGGCCGTCGTCAGCGGCGCGTTCGCCTTCGGCAGCGGCATCGCCCTGGTGGCGACCGGCCTGCTCACCTCCGGCTCGGACCCCGACTACCGCAGCGCGTTCTGGCTGGCCACCGGCATGGCGGTGGTGGTGCTCGCCGCCGTCGTCACGATGGTGCCCGCCACCCGGCACAGGACCGGCGGCCGCACCGACGTGCTCGGCACGCTGACGCTGGCCGCGACGCTGGTCCTGCTCCTGCTGCCCATCACCCAGGGCCACGAGTGGGGCTGGTCGTCGGGCCGGACCGTCGGCACCTTCGCCGGCGCCGTCGTCATGGCCGCGGTCTGGGTGCTGGTCGAGCGCCGGGTCAGCGAGCCGCTGGTGGACATGCGGATGTTCGCCCACCGCCCGGTGCTCTTCGCCAACCTGGCCGGACTGCTCGTCGGCTTCGGCGCGTTCGTGCTGTTCATCGGCGTGTCCTACCTCGCGCAGATGCCGTCGTCGATCGTCGGCTACGGCTTCGACGCGAGCGTGCTGCGCGCCTCCGTCGAGTACCTGCTGCCCAGCACGCTGGTGTCGCTGATCGCCGCGCCCGTCGGCGGCCAGCTCGTCCGGCGGCACGGGCCGCGCGCGGTCCTCGTGCTCGCCGCGCTGGCCGGGACCGCCGGCTTCGGCTGGCTGGTGGCCGACCACGCGCACAGCTTCTCGGTCATCGGCGCCGGCGCCCTGGTCGGCGTCGCCATCGCGTTCGGCTACGCCGCGATGCCCGCGATCATCGTCGGCAGCGTCCCGCACCACCAGACGGGCATCGCGAACGGCATCAACTCGATCTCCCGGTCCACCGGCAGCGCGATCGGCAGCGCGGTCGTCACCACCGTGCTCGCCTCCCGGACGGTCCCGCACCTGCCGCCCGGCGTCCCGCCGCTGCCCGCGCAGTCGCAGTACACGCTGAGCTTCGCCATCGCCGGGGTCGCCCTCGCGCTCGTCGCGGTGGTCGCCTGGGCGGGCCTGCGCCACATCCATGTGGCCGGGCACGACCCCCGGTCCGTCGCCGGCGGCGCGCCCGCGGACCGTCCAGTGGAGGAGGCCGAGCCGGTCAGCGGCTGATCGGGCCGGCCCGCCGGCCCGCCGCCCGGCCGCGGACCGCCGCGGCCCGGCGGCCGGTCACCAGACCACCGCCGATCCGAACACGGCGAGCGCGACCATGCACACCGCCACCGCCACCGCCGTCGCCGTGCGGACCGGCATCGCGGGCGGGCGCGCCGCGCCGAGGCGCTGTATCCGCCGGTGCGCCAGCCGCAGGAAGGCCAGGAACGCCAGCGCCGCCAGGCCCACCGCGGCCACCGCCGGCCCCGAACTCCCCGAGCGCAGGGCCTGGCGCATCGCCAGCACCGCGGTGACCAGGCAGGTGAGCGTGGTGCGCCGCCACGCCAGGCGGGTCCGCTCCGGCTGCAGGCCGGGGTCGCGGTCCGTCTCCACCGGGGGCAGCCCGGGAGGCGGCGCCACCGTCAGCCCGCCCAGCCGAACAGCACCACGGCCACCATGACGATGGAGAGCACCGCGACGACGACCGCGAGCACCGCGGGGAACCGGGACACCGGCAGGTTCGTGCCCAGCCGCATCGCCCGCTCACAGCGCACCCAGTGGTTGACCGCCCGCAGCGTGCAGGCGACGCCCGCGGCCAGCAGGGCCAGCGCCAGCGCGGCCCGCGCCCAGTGGGAGAGGTCGGTGAGGAACTGGTCGACGGCGAAGCCGCCGCCGATCAGCGCCAGCGCGGTGCGGATCCACGCCAGGAAGGTGCGCTCGTTCGCCAGCGAGAAGCGGTAGTCGGGGGTGGTGCCCTCGTTCTGCACCTTGGCGGGCGCGAACCACAGGAGCACCGATTCCCGGGCAGCGCGCAGCCGGCCGATGTCGCTCACGCCTGTTCCCGGTCCGCTTCTCCGCGCGCTGGGCGGGGAGGCCGGGGTCGCGCGGCCGGCTGCGGCCCGGCTGCCTCGCGTGCGTCGCTCACCCGACCACCCTAACCAGGGCCCGTCACCGTCACCCGGCGGGCCGCCCGTACCGGTCACGCCACGGCCGGAACCCGGCCGCGGCGAGAGGCCCGGCCGCCGTCCGGGCGCCGGTCACCGCCTGCGGCGGGAGATCACCGCGAAGATCACGACCACCACCGCGGCGGCCAGCACGAAGCCCACCACGGTGAGCAGCACATGCCCGGAGGAACCCCCGTCGCGCGGCGGTGCCACGTCGGCGAGCAGCGTCGGGATCACGAGCGAGGTCACTTGCCGCCTCCGGCAGTACGGGGCGCGAGGCCCAGGACGAGCATGAGCAGGACCGGGAACTCCAGGTACGCGTGGTAGCTGGCCACCGCCGCGTACAGCGAGGTGCCCTGCGTGTAGTCGCTGACGAACAGCACGGCGAGCGCGGCGGCGCCGCCCAGCCCGAGGCCCCAGGCCCAGCGGCCGGTCATGCCCGGCACCCGCCGCTCGAACGCCTCGGTGGCGTCCGGGGCGTAGCGCGGCATGAACCACACCCACACCAGGTAGTGCATGAGCGCCATGAACGCGAACACCGTGACGAAGCGCAGGCCCGCCTCGGTGTGCTGCCAGGCCGGCGGGGTGTACGACCGCGACAGCCGGTCCGTCCAGTGCGACCCACCGCCCATCAGGCCGTCGAACGCGCCGCCCAGCACCAGCGCGGGAACGACCAGCACCCAGCCGCACTGCAGAGCGCGGAAGACGGTCCGCCCGCGCCCCTCCATCCCCCGCGACCACTCCCACAGGAAGAACAGCGGGACGACGTTGTGCAGGTGCGTGAGCACCACGAAGTGGTAGTCGGGGAACGCCAGCGAGGCCGCCGCGGCGCCGGCGACCACCAGCAGGGCCGCGGCCAGCCACAGCGGCCGGGAGCGCAGCGCGTACCCGCAGGCCGCCGCCAGCAGCACGTAGGCCAGCAGGATCTCGGCCGCCCTGGTGCCCGACGAGACCGGCAGCAGCCGGCACAGCACGATCCCGGTGATCAGCGCGGCCAGCAGCCGCAGGAACGGCCCGCGCAGCAGGCCCTCGAACCGGCCTGCCATGTACCGCAGTTCGAGCACGTTGTGCAGGATGCCGAAGGCGGCGAGGCCGACGACCGCGGTCCCGGCGGGCAGCCGCAGCGCCAGCGCCAGGGTGACGGCGATGAGGACCGCGAAGCCGGTGAGCGGCCCGGCCCGCCCGGCCCGCCCGGCGAGCCCCGGACGTCCGGGCGCCGCGCGCCGCGCGCCGCCCTGCGGTGCGGCGGCCACGTTCGCACTGGCCACTGGTCCCCTCCCCGTGACACGATCCGGCCGTGTCCTACCCGCCGGCCCTCGCCCTCACGCTGGCGGTGGAGGTGCCGGTGTACGTCGCCGCACTGACGGCGGCGGCCGCCCCCGGTGTGCGCAGGACGGCCGCCGCGGCCGTCCTGGTCAACCTTGTGACGCACCCGCTGCTGTGGTGGTTCCTCGGCCGGGCCGCCACCCTTCCCCGCGCCGCCTACTGGCCGCTGTTCGCGGGCGCCGAGTCGGCGGTGTGCCTGGTCGAAGGCGCCCTGGCGGCACGGCTGTTGCGGCTGCGGGGCACGCTGCCGTACGCGGCCTCGGCCGCCGCGAACGCGGCGTCCGTGCTGGCCGGGCTGCTCGTCCTGGGCTGACGGCGGGCGCGCGTCGCGCGAACCGGCACTGGCGGCCGCCCGGGCCGTCCCCCGACGAGTCCGGCCAACTCGGCTTCCGGGCCGGGGAGTCAGGGCATGGCGGCGAGGACCGCCGGGCGCGGCGTCCGGCGGGCGAGGGCCGGGCGGATCGCCAGGGCGCCCGCCGCGCCCGCCAGGCCGACGGCGCCCACCGTCCACCACAGGGCGCCGGCACCCGCCACCGCGTACAGCGCGGGCCCCACCCCCAGGGCCAGGAAACGGGCCACGCCCCGCGCCCAGTTGAGGGCCGCCTGGTAGCGGGCGCGAGCGTCCTCCGGCGCGAGGTCGGCGACCACCGAGGTGGCGACGCCGCCCGCGCACACCTCGCCGGCACTCCACACCACGACGGTGAGCAGGTATCCGGTCGTCGTGTGGGCCACGCCGGTCAGCGCGACGCCCGCGGCGATCAGCACCGAGACCGCGGCCCACAGCCGCATCCGGTCGAAGCGCAGCACCCAGGCGTTGGTGAACGGCTGGAGCACCACCACGATCGCCGCGTTCACCACGGCCACCAGGCCGTACACGGACGCCGGCAGCCCGTCGTCGCGGATGGCCATCGGCACCGTGAACTCGGTCTGCGCGTAGACGCATTCACCGGCCACGGACACCGTGACGAAGGCCAGCAGCAGCCGGTCGTGCACCACCACGCCGTAACCGCCCCTGCCCGCGGGGCCCTTGGCCGCGGGCGGCGGGGTGCGGGGGAGCGCGAAGGCCGCCACCGCGGCGAAGCCCAGGCACGTCGCCGCGTCCACCACGAACAGCAGCCAGAAGCCGCGGTCCACCAGGAAACCGCCGACCGCGCCGGCCGTGGCGGCGCCGATGTTGATCGCCCAGTGGTAGAGCCCGAACGCGGCCTGGCGGCGGGTCGGCCCGGCCGAGTCGACGATGACGGCGGCGACCCCCGGAGCGTGCAGCGAGCCCGCCGCGCCCACCAGCGCGGCGGCCAGCGCGAGCGTCACCACGCCCGGCGAGCAGAACAGCAGGCCCTGGCTCGCCGGGGTGGCGACCATCCCGGCCAGGATCGCCTGCCGGCGGCCGACCCGGTCCGCGAGCCACCCGCCGGCCACCGGCCCGGCCAGCCCGCCCGCGCCGAGCGCGCCCAGCACGTACGGCGTCTGGTCCGCGGTGATGCCGCGCGAGCCGAGATAGAAGACGAGGAACGGCACCACCATGGTGCCGACGCGGTTGATCACGGTGCCGGCGAAGACCACCCAGAACGGGCCGGGCAGCCCGCCGAAGTGCCGGGCCGCGGCGCCCCGCAGCCGGCCGCCGCCCCCGCGCGGGGCGGACGGGCCGTCGGACGGGCCGCCGGACGGCCGGGGCGAGGGGCGGCCGGCCGCGCCGTCGGACGGGCTGCGGGAGGGCAGTGCGGGAGCGCTCATGACGGGAATCGTGCGGCCGCCCCACCCGTTGACGGGATTGATTAAGGTACGGCTGAATCCGGGCGCGGCCCGGGCGGGATCCGGGCGGGCCCCGGGACGATCGCACCGGGTGCGGGAGGAGACGGGGGAACGTCATGGCCGGAGACGTCCGGTTCGCCTTCTCGGCGACCGACATGGCACGCACCAGGTTCGCGGTCTCCCCGCTGTGGGAGGTCGTCGCCAGCGTCCGCACCTTCCAGACCGCCGGCCCGCACGCGGTGCACCGCCGCTGGCGCGAGCAGGTCGCCCCGCGGCTGGCGGCGGCCGGACTCGACGGCGGGCTGCTCACCGACCTGGTGCCGCCCGCCGGCTACACGCCCGACTTCATCACCCCGCCACCGGTACCCGGCGGCGCGGGACTGGACGCCGAACTGCGCGAGGTCGCCGCCACCCCCGTCGAGGAGATCCGCGGCGAGCTGCTGGAGTACGGGCTGCGCAGCGAGCGCGTCCGGCAGCTGTACGACGACCCGGCCGCCGGACTCGCCCGGCTGACCGCGGAGATCACCGCCTACTGGGACGTGGCGCTCGCGCCGTACTGGGCACGGGTGCAGTCGGTCCTGGAGGCGGACGTCTTCCACCAGGCCCGGCGGCTGGCCACGGACGGGGCCGAGGCGGTGCTGGGGAGCCTGCACCCGACCGTGCGGTGGAGCGCGGGCACCCTGACGGTGACGCACAAGCAGTGCGCGGCCAGGACCGAACTGGCGGGCAAGGGCATGGTGCTGGTGCCGTCGGTCTTCGCCTGGTCCTCGGTGGCCACGACGGTGGCGACGCCCGGGGCGAAGCAGCTGTTCTACCCCAGCAGGGGCTGGGGCTCGGTGTGGGAGGAGTCACGGGCGCCGGTGCCGGACGCGGTGGCCGCGGTGCTCGGGCGCACCCGCGCCCTGCTGCTCGCCGAGCTGACCGTGCCGGCGTCCACGAGCGAACTCGCCGGCCGGACGGGGCTGTCCGCGGGCGGCGTCAACCAGCACCTCACCGCGCTGCGGGACGCCGGGATCGTGTCCGCCCACCGGGCCGGGCGGTCCGTCCTGTACATGCGGACCGCCGTCGCCGAGTCCCTCCTCGCCGCCCACCCGTAGGCCCGGCCCAGCAGACTCTAGCGGGTGCCGGACTCGCGCCAGGCCAGGTAGCGGTGGTAGCCGTCGAGGCCGTCGGGGACCCAGTCCCAGGTGGAGAGCCGGGCCGCCACCTCCTCCTCGGTGAGGAAGGCGTGCCAGGCGACCTCCTCGACCTGCGGGTCCACCGGCAGGTCGCAGCGCACCTCGTACACCGCCGACCACCAGCTGCCGGAGCCGCTCTCGAAGGAGAAGGTGAACCGCCGCTCGGGCTGCGGCAGTCCGCTGACCCCCAGCTCCTCCTCGGCCTCGCGCAGCGCCGCCTCGTCGTAGGTCTCGCCGGCGCCGAGCACCCCGCCGACGAACATGTCGTACATGGAGGGGAAGACCAGCTTGCGGGCCGTGCGGCGGTGCACGAAGATCCGGTCCTCGGCGTCCCGCACCAGGATGAAGGCGCACCGGTGCCGCAGCCCGCGGGCGTAGGCGTCGGCGCGCCGCGCCTGGCCGACGACGCGGTCCTCCTCGTCGACGATGTCGATGATCTCGTCCGCGGACAGCGGGGCCTGGTCGTCGGGGGAGCACGCCCGGTCGTCGGGGGAGCCCGGGGAGTCGCTCATACGGTCACCTGTCGGTCTTCCTGTTCGCTCGGTCCGGCGGCCGGCCTCGTTCCCGGCCGGCCACCTCGTGATCTCACGCGTCGGTCCTGCGGATTGAACCATCCAGTACCGACGGCGCGGCCGACCGCAGTTCGCGGATCAGCGCCCGCACCGCGAGCGTGCCGGCCAGTTCCGGGGTGGTGGCGTAGCCGACCGCGCGGGTCGGCCGCCGCGGGCCGAGATCGGTGACCGCGACCGCGGTCGGCGCGCCGAGCAGGGCCAGCCCCGGCATGATCGCCATGCCCAGCCCCCGCGCGACCATCGACAGCACCACGCTGTCGTCCCCGGCGTCAACCGTCGCCCGCGGGATCCAGTCCTGCTCCGACCACCAACGGCGGGTGTACGACGAGCAGTTCTCCGTCCAGTCCACCAGCGGCAGGGCCCGCGGATCGGCCGCGCCCACCGGATGCGCCAGGGCGTACGGCTCGTCGAAGAGGGCGGCCGTGACCAGGCCCGCGGGAGGCGGCGTCGCGCCGTCGAGCGTGGCGATCGCCAGGTCGGCCCGGCCGTCGGCCACCTCGCCCGCGGTGCCGCGCCCCACGTCGGGCACGATCCGCACCTCGGGCGTCAGCAGCGGATGGCTGGCGGTGAGCCGCTCCAGCGCCGGCGGCAGCAGGTGCGCGGCCGCGCTGCGGAACGCCGCGACGCGCACGGTACCGGTGGCCCGGCCGGTCGCCGCGCCGCGCGCCTCGTCGGGGAGGGTGTCCAGCAGCCGCAGGATCCG
The DNA here is from genome assembly GCF_044333795.1 of Streptomyces sp. NPDC020917. Classification (NCBI taxonomy): domain Bacteria; kingdom Bacillati; phylum Actinomycetota; class Actinomycetes; order Kitasatosporales; family Streptomycetaceae; genus Streptomyces; species Streptomyces sp. NPDC020917. The sequence goes on from NZ_JBIRRR010000017.1 coordinate 114,577, forward strand.
CCGCGCCTGGGCGGCGGCCCGCTCGCCGGCGGGCGTCGGCCGCGCGCCGTGCCGGCCGCGGTCGAACAGCACGGCGCCGACCTTGCGTTCGCAGGAGGCGATCGCGTGCGAGACGGCCGACTGCGTCAGGCCGAGGCGCCCGGCTGCCGCCGTGAACGAGCCCTCGCGGGCCACGGCGACCAGAACGCGCAGCTCCTGCGGGGCGAGTTCGCTCATGCCGCCACTGTAGGCGGTTCCATCAACGCCGCTCATGGAAGGGGCTCATCCATCGACGGCGGCCCCTGCACCCCGCGGCGGCGCGCTCCTAGCGTGGCCGCCATGACCACGCACCCCGCATCCGCGGCGTCCACCCCGCACCCCGCATCCGCGGCCTCCACCCCGCACCCCGCATCCCCGGCCTCCGCCCCGCGTGCCGTACCGGCCGCGCGTCCCGCGTCCGGCGCCGCGCCGCTCGCCGTCACCGTCCACCAGGTGGCCCGCCCCACCGGCCTGCCCACCCCCGCCGACTTCGCGTTCGCCGAGCACCCCGTCCCGGTCCCCGGACCCGGCACCGCCCTGGTGGAGAACGTCTACCTGTCCGTCGACCCGTACATGCGGGAGGCGATGGAGGAGGGCGGCTGGGAGCTGGGCACGCCGCTGGAGGGCCGTTCCATCGGCCGGGTGGTGCGCAGCCGCACCCCCGGGCTGCGCACCGGGGACCTGGTGTTCCACCGGTACGCCTGGCGCACCCACGCCGTGGTCACCGCCGAGGAGGTGCGGGTCCTGCCGTCGCTGGACGGCGTGCCGCTGCGCGCCTGGCTGAGCGTCCTCGGCGGCACCGGCCTGACCGCGTACGTCGGCCTCACCCGGACCGCACGGCTCGCGGCGGGCGAGACCGTCTTCGTCAACTCGGCGGCGGGCGGAGTCGGCACCGCCGTCGGCCAGTTCGCCCGGCTGCTCGGCGCCGGCCGGGTCCTCGGCAGCACCGGCAGCGCCGCCAAGGCCGCCCACCTGGTGCAGGACCTCGGGTTCGACGCGGCCTTCGACTACCACGACGGCCCGTTCGCCGAACTGCTCGGCGCGATCGCCCCGGACGGGATCGACGTCGGCTTCGAGAACGTCGGCGGCGGTCAACTGGAGGGCCTGATCGCGCACATGCGGCCCTCCGGCCGGATCGCCTGGTGCGGCAGCGTCGCCCAGTACAACGACCCCGCCGACCCGCCCGCCGCGCCCCGCAACCTCTACGACGTGGTCGGCAAGTCGCTGCGGCTGGAGGGATTCCTGGTCCGCGACCACCGCGACGCCCAGCGCGAGCTCGAGGAATTCCTGGTGCCGCACCTGCGCTCCGGGCGGGTCGTCCCCGACGACACCGTGGCCGCGGGCATCGGCACCGTCGTCGACGCGTTCATCGGGGTCTTGCGCGGGAGCAACACCGGCAAGATGATCGTCCAGGTCGGTGACCCAGAGGAGAAGTGACGGGAGAGTACGGTGACCGCACGCCAGACGCCCCGCCCGACGCCGCACCAGGCACCCCTGCGGGTCGCCAACTGCTCCGGCTACTACGGCGACCGCCTCGCCGCCGCCCGCGAGATGGTCGAGGGCGGGCCGATCGACGTGCTCACCGGCGACTACCTCGCCGAGCTGACGATGATGCTGCTGTGGAAGGCCCGGCAGCGCGACCCCGGCGGCGGCTACGCGCTGTCCTTCCTCGCGCAGATGCACGAGGTGCTGGGCACCTGCCTGGCGCGCGGCATCAAGGTCGTGGTCAACGCCGGCGGCCTCAACCCGGCCGGGCTCGCCGCCAAGCTCCGCGAACTCGCCGCGGCCGGCGGCCTGCAGCCCTCCGTCGCCCACGTCGAGGGCGACGACCTGCTCGCCCGGCTCCCCGAACTCCAGGCCCGCGGACACGACTTCGCCCACCTGGCGACCGGTCTGCCGCTCGCCGGGTCCGGTGTGGAACCGGTCACCGCCAACGCCTACCTCGGCGGCTGGGGCATCACGCAGGCGCTGCGGGCCGGCGCCGACGTGGTCGTGTGCGGCCGGGTCACCGACGCCTCGCTCGTCGTCGGCCCGGCCGCCTGGGCGTTCGACTGGGCCATGGACGACTGGGACGCGCTCGCCGGCGCGGTCACCGCGGGCCACATCATCGAGTGCGGCACCCAGGCCACCGGCGGCAACTACTCCTTCTTCACCGAGATCCCCGACCCCGTCCACCCCGGCTTCCCGCTCGCGGAGATCCACCCCGACGGCTCCAGCGTCATCACCAAGCACCCCGGCACCGGCGGTGCCGTCACCGTCGGCACCGTCACCGCCCAACTCCTGTACGAGACCGGCCATCCCGCCTATCTCAACCCGGACGTGGTGGCCCGGCTCGACACCGTGAGGCTCACCCAGCAGGGCCCCGACCGGGTCGCCGTCGGCCCGGTGACCGGCGAACCCGCGCCGCTGGACCTCAAGGTGTGCCTGAACCACCGCGGCGGCCACCGCAACTCCGCGACGTTCGTGCTCACCGGCCTCGACCTGGACGCCAAGGCCGACTTCGCCGAGGCCGCGCTGCGCGACGCCACCGGCGGGCCCACCGCCTTCGCCGTGTACGACCTGCGGCGCGAGCACGGCGGCGAGGCCGACCGGCTCACCCTCACCGTCAAGGACCCCGACCCGCACGCCGTCGGCCGCGGCTTCTTCACCGCCGTCGCCGGCACCGCGCTCGCCGGCTACCCCGGCCTCTACCTGGAGCACGCCACCGCCAAGGCCACCGAGTACGGGGTGTACTGGCCCGCGCTGGTGCCCTCCGCCGAGGTCGAGGCGGTGACCGTGCTGGGCGACGGCACCCGGCTGCCGGTCCCGCGGCCGCCCGCCGAACGGCCCGCCCGCGCGCTCCAGGCCGACGCGGAACCGCCCGCGCCGCCGTCGCTCGCCGACGTGCGGCCGCAGCCGCTGCGCCGCACCCGGGGCGACGTCCACGGCAGGGCCGGCCGCACCGTCCGGCTGCCGCTCGGCACCCTGATCGGCGCCCGCTCCGGCGACAAGGGCGGCGACGCCAACGTCGGGCTGTGGGCCAGGGACGACGACGCCTGGCGCTGGCTGCGCGGCCACCTGGACGTCGAGCGGCTGCGCGCCCTCCTCCCGGAGACCGCGAAACTGCCCGTCAGCCGCTACGAACTGCCCCGTCTGCGGGCCGTCAACTTCGTGGTGCACGGGCTCCTCGGCGACGGCGTCGCCGCCTCCACCCGGGCCGACCCGCAGGCCAAGGCGCTCGGCGAGCGGCTGCGCGGCTGCCTGGCCGACATCCCCGAGGACCTGGCCGACCCGGCGGCCGCGGAGTTCACACGGGTGCCGGAGGGATGACGCCGCCACACCGGGCGGCGGGCGGGTGCGCTCCCGTGCCGCGCGCGCGGAGGGGCATCATCGGGGCATGAGCAATCTCGATGTGAAACCGGCGGCCACGGTCTGCGGTGGCCGCGGCGACGTCTCCGGCAGCCCCGTCCGCGAACTGCTCAACCCGAGGACGGTGCCGCTGGGCGAGAGCACCGTCGTCCGCCGCCTGCTGCCCAACCTCGGGCGGCGGATGGTGGGCGCGTGGTGCTTCGTCGACCACTACGGGCCGGACGACATCGCCCACGAGCCCGGCATGCAGGTCCCGCCGCACCCGCACATGGGCCTGCAGACCGTCAGCTGGCTGCACGACGGCGAGGTCCTGCACCGCGACAGCCTCGGCAGCAAGCAGACGGTGCGGCCCCGCGAGCTGGGCCTGATGACGTCCGGGCGGGCCATCGCGCACTCCGAGGAGTCGCCCCGCGACCACGCCCGCTACCTGCACGGCGCCCAGTTGTGGGTCGCGCTGCCCGACGCCCACCGCGGCACCGAGCCGGCGTTCGAGCACCACGCGCAACTGCCCGAGGTCACCGGCGGGGGAGGGCTGCACGCCACCGTCATCCTCGGCGAGCTGGACGGCGCGGCCTCGCCCGGCACCACCTACAGCCCGATCGTCGGCGCCGACCTCACCCTCGGCGAGGGCACCGCCGCGCGCCTGCCGCTCGTGCCGGACTTCGAGTACGCCGTCCTCACCATGTCCGGCGAGCCCGAGGTCGACGGCGTGCGGCTCGCCCCCGGCTCCATGCTCTACCTGGGCACCGGACGCAGCGCCCTCCCGCTGGACGCGGCCGTGGAGAGCTCCCTGGTCCTGCTCGGCGGCGAGCCGTTCGAGGAGCAGATCATCATGTGGTGGAACTTCATCGGCCGCACGCCCGAGGAGATCGCCGAGGCCCGCGAGGCGTGGCAGTCCGGAGACCGCTTCGGCGAGGTGCACGGCTACGCCGGCGACCGCCTCCAGGCCCCGGCCCTCCCGCCCACTCCCCTGAAGCCGCGCGGACGCGTCCGCTGACCCTCAATCGCAGGCCGCCTGACGGCGACGGGCGCCGCAGACGTGGGCGACCTGGCCGACAGCCTCATCCGTGCCCAGCACACACCGGAGAGCCACGACGACACCGCCCTGCTCCTCATCCGCCGGCACTCCGCACCGCCACGACCGCCCTGCGCGGGCACCGGGCCGCGGTCACAGAAGCGAGCGGAGTTCACGCGCACTGGAAGGAGGCCGCGCCGGCGTAGCCGGCCATCGGCGCCCAGCCCTGCCACGTCCCGCCGGAGTAGCGGATGTTGTGGTAGACCCGGTTGTCCAGCCCCACCGCGACGATCTGCGCGCTGCCGTCGGTCATGCCGGTGATCGAGAGAGCCCGGGCGTTGAACTGGGTGGCGCCGGCGTACCCGCTCATGGGCTTCCAGCCCTGCCATGTCCCGCCGGAGTAGCGGATGTTGTGGTAGATGTCGCCGTCCAGACCGGTCGCGACGACCTGCGTGCTGCCGTCGGTCATGCCGGTGACCGACAGGGCCCCGGCATTGAACGTGCTGGCGCCGGCGAACCCGCTCACCGGCTGCCAGCCGGCCCATGTTCCGCTCGTGGCACGGGTGTTGTGGTAGATGTTGCCGTCCTTGCCGGTGGCGGCGATCTGGGTGGTGCCGTCGGTGAGGCCGGTGAGGGAGAGGGCTCCGGCATTGAACGTGCTGGCGCCGCCGTAGCCGCTCATGGGTTTCCAGCCCTGCCATGTTCCGCTGGTGGCGCGGATGTTGTGGTAGATGTTGCCGTCCTTGCCGGTGGCGGCGATCTGGGTGGTGCCGTCGGTGAGGCCGGTGAGGGAGAGGGCTCCGGCATTGAACGTGCTGGCGCCGCCGTAGCCGCTCATGGGTTTCCAGCCCTGCCATGTTCCGCTGGCAGCACGGATGTTGTGGTAGATGTCGCCATCCGTACCGGTCGCGGCGATCTGGGAGCTGCCCGTCCCGTCCGGCATCGTGGCCAGCGACACCGCGTCGGCGTCGAAGGCGCCCGCACCGGCGTAGCCGCCCATCGCCTTCCACCCGGCCCACGTCCCGCCGGTGGCACGGATGTTGTGGTACACGCCGCCGTCCAGACCGATGGCCGCGACCTGCGACTGCGTTCCGCCCTGGCCGCCGATCGACGTGACCTGGGTCCTTCGCCCCATCGGCGTGGTCGTTCCCCACTGGCCGAAGTCCGCCGCCCATGCCTCGTCCCGATCGCAGTCCGCACCGTCGACCGTGATGCCGTTCTGCACCTGGCGCAGTTGCGCCCGAGGCTCCCACTGACCGCCCGACCACGCGTAGGTCTGCCAGCCCCAGGTGATCTTCCCGTCGTCGAAGAGCCGCTGGATCGGGTAGTAGCCCCCGTACGCGCCGGTGCGGCCGCGGCCGAGGACCGAGGCCACGCCGTCGAAGTACGCGTCGAGCACGGCCTGCTGGCCCGGCGTCGCGTCGAAGTCGACGGCGAAGTAGATCGGCCGGCCCGCCGGCATGCCGCACGACACAGCCAGGCTCTGCGCGTCCCGCGCGCTCTGGGCTCCCACCGCGTAACCGCCGAGCGCCTCCGAGGCGGAGGTCTCCCACACGCAGACGATGTCCAGCCCCGCAGCGATCAGCGCCTGCGCCTCCGACGCCGAGAGGTTCTTCCCCGTGGTGTCGTAACTGAGGTACCGGCAGGCGAAGCGGTAGCCCTGCCCGGCGGTCACGCCCGGCCGCGGCCGGCCCCACGAGTAGTCGACACCACTGGCGACCAGCGACGCGGCCGCCGACGGCGACGCGACCGCCCGCCCCGCGCCCAGCCCCGTGATGACCGCCGCCGAACCTCCCGCGGCGGCCGCCAGCAGTGCGCGACGGGATAACGCCCTCACGTGCTCCGGGGTGCTCTCCATGGGTCTCCAATCCGGGAATTCGGGCCGTACGGCGGGGAAGCCTGGTGTCTGACGGGTGATCAGATGCCGCAGTCGGGGGCGGACCAGTTCTGGTAGTCCTCGCTGTCGACGTGGACATGGGTGTCGTGGCCGGGGAATCCGGGCCCGAAGATGCCCTGGAAGCCGTGGTACCGGGCTTCCTGCGCCAGGGAGCACAGCGAGTAGCCGGAGGGGACCATGTCGGCGGCGTCGCCGTAGAGGTGGCGGCTGTCCGGGACGCCGCCGACGTCGTCGTTGCAGGAGGAGGAGCGGAAGCCGTCGGTGATGGTGATCGGGTAGTCGCCGAGGGCGTGCCGCAGGGCCTCCAGCTTCCACATGGTCTTCAGCTCGTTGTACTGCGCGGTCGCCGGATCCACCGCGCCGCCGGACCAGTCGCCGTTGCACTGGTTCATCTCGCCGTAGGAGAAGTGCAGGGGCGTGCAGTCGGGGCTCTGGAGGGCGTAGATCTGGCCGAACGTCTGCGGGCCGGCGATACCGTCCGCGGTCAGGCCGTAGGCCGCCTGGAAACGGGAGACGGCAGCCGCCGTGGCCGGGCCGAAGTCGCCGTCGATGGCGAGGGCATCGCCGTAGCCGGGGTAGCCGGCCACGCGGATCTGGAGCTGGGCGACATCGTCCCCCGCCATTCCCTCGGACAGCGAACGGCCCCAGGTGTAGCAGGAGTCCGCGTGCGCCGGGGCGCTCGCGACGACCGAGGCGGACGCCAGGCCCACGGTCAGCAGGACGGAGCTGAGTAAGACGCGGAGCATTCGGCGCAGCATGTCTGACCTCCGGGTTCGGCGCGGGCACGGTGCCGGCGGTTCGTCGGGACACCGACATGCAAGAGCATTGACCGTCCACCGACAACCCAACGAAAGCGCGGGAACCCCCATCGCCCCGCCAGGCCGCTGCCGGGCATCGCCCGCGGGCCGCCCGTGACCCCCCGCGAGCCGGATCCTGCTCCGGACGCCGAGGGGCCGGCGAATTCGTCCCAGGAGTACCGGCGGCGGCGCTCCCACCGGGAACTCCACGCGTGTCCGGGAAACGCGAACGCGTTCCGAAGGGGCGGTTCGCCGCATTCGGACCGGCGCCCCGGACGGCCCGCTTCCATTCAAATCACCATGGTTGTAGGGGTAGGTCGCCCATGCTAGGGTCGGATTCCGCTTGTAGGCAGCTGAAGTTCGGGGGCTAGCGATGCAAGAGGAGGCCGCCAGAGTTTTTCTGGTGGATTCAAGAGCTGTTTCGAGAGTGGGCCTGAGCGTCCTGCTGGGCCGGGAATCCGGTCTGGACGTGGTCGGCGCCGCCGCGGATCTGGCAAGTGCCCTGCCGAGTCTGGCGAGACTGTCGCCGGACGTCGTGATCATCGACAGCCAGGATCTCGAGCCGTGTTCATCCGCCGAGATGCGGCTGCTCATCGGCGGAGTTGCCGATGTCAATCCAAAAGTGCTGGCCATCGTGCGGCAACTGGACCAGGTCGCGCACAGCTGGCAGACGGCGGGTTCGTGGGGGGTGCTGGACAACCGGGCCAGCCCCGAGCGGATCGTCGCCGCCGTCCGCATGATCAGTGCCGGCTATCGGCTCGTCGTGCCGCACTGCGCGTGCGAGGAGCCGAAGACCGAAGAACCCGCCGGCATCGCTGATGCGGGTTTGTCGGAACCGGACCTGGAAGCCATCGGGATAACCCGGAGGGAACGCGATGTTCTGGAACTCGTCATCCGCGGCTACTCGAATGCAGAGATTTCAGCAGCGCTTTTCCTGAGTGAAAGCACGGTGAAATCGCACGTACAGCGGATGCTGGACAAGCTGGCCTTGCGGAACCGGGTGCATGCCGTCATCTACGCGTACGAGAAGGGCATCGTGCGGGCGGGCGGCAGCGTCCGATCGGCACCGTGAGCCCTCTGCGTGCGGCGGCACCCGCCATCCAAGACCGGGCCCGCGAGTGCGGCAACCCAACGAAAGCGCGGACTTGCCGTACCCGGCGCCTCCGGTCGCGCCCGGGCGGCCGGCGGCCGCGGCGAAGTCCGCGCTTTCGTTGGGTTGAGGGCCGGCGGTGGAGGGCCCTTGAATGTCGCCACCCATCAGGTTCGCGGGGCGGGTGCGCCGCCCGGCGGACCACCTGGCGTGTGCCGGCGACTTCCCCCTCCCATCGCCGGCACACGCCCTCTTGTTCGCCGAACATGCGTCCGCGCGGAAGGGTGTTGAGACAGGATGTCGTGGTGATCACGGGGAGCGTGGCGAACGGCTGCGGCGGGGCGCGGTGTTGCGGGGCCGGCTGACGGCGTCGACGTCGGCCGCCGGGGTGGAGAACGTGCTCGCGCTGGCGTACGGCGGTGCACGCGTCGCGACGATCCTGCAGATGCTCCCTTCGCTGCCGCGCGGCATGAAGGTGAGCCAGGAACCGCAGCTCTACCTGGTGTTGTGGCTGCTGGCCGCGGTGAACGCCGCGGGCGTGGTCACGTTCGCCCTGGTACGGCGGCGCGGACTGTCACCGGCCGGCGTCGCCGTGGACGTGGTGTTCTGCGCCGCGTTCCTGGTGCTCGGCACGCTCGCGGTGCCGGTACAGGACCGGATCGGGTCCTGGGTCGGCTGGGCACCGGGCTACTCGCTGGCCGTGGTGGTGGGCGTGGCGGGACTGGGCACGGCCGCCTGGTGCGCGGCGGTCGCCACCGTCAGCGCCGCCTACGTGTTCTTCGTCGCCGACGCCGCCACGATCGTCAACCGCTCGACGATCGTGGGCAACACGCTGACCCTGCTGGTGCTCGGCGGGGTCGCGCGGATCGTCGTCCGCTACATCCGCCGGGTCGCCGCCGACGCGGACGAAGCGCGTGCCCGGGTCGCCGAACTCGCACGGCGCGAGGAGAAGCAGCGCGCCCAGCTGACCATGCACGACGCCACCACGATCATGCAGCTGCTCACCGACCCGACCCTGCCCGCGGACACCCGCGCCCAGTTGTGCGAACAGGCCGCCGTCGAAGTCCGGCGGATGCGCGCCTACCTGCGGGGCGGACCCGACGCCCCGCGCAGGCCCGCCACCGGCGGCCCCGGGGAGCCGGGAGAGGTGATGCTCCGCGACGTCCTGGAGTCGGGGATGTCGGGGTTCGCGGACCTCGGCCTGGAACCGGCCCTGGACCTCGCCGACGGCGTGGTCGTGGACGCGGACGCCGGTGAGGCGGTGCGCGGCGCGGTGGCCGGCGTGCTGCACAACGTCCGCCGGCACGCCCGCGCCTCGATGGTCATCGTGCACGCCGACGCCGAACGGGACCGCGGCCGCTGGGTCGTCACCATCCGCGACGACGGCATCGGTTTCGACGTCGCCACCACCGCCCTCGGCACCGGACTGCGCCGGCAGGTGCTCGCCGAACTCGAACGGCACTCGCTGACCGCCAGCATCGCCTCGACCCCGGGCCTCGGCACCCAGATCACCATGGAAGGGAAGCTGGGCCCGTGACCGGCGGCCTCACCGCGATCCTCGTCGAGGACGCCACCGCGATCCGGCTGGGACTGCCCGCCCTGCTGCCCGACATCACCTTCGCCGCCGCCTTCGCCCGGGCCGAGGAGGCCCTGCAGGCCCGCCCGGCCGCCGATGTCGTGGTCCTCGACCTCCACCTGGCCAACAGCGGCCAGCAGGACGCCACCCAGGGCGTTGCCGCGGTCTCCGACCTGGTCGCCGCCGGCTACCGGGTCTGCCTCTACACGCAGGAGGAACGCCGGTTCGTGCTGGCGGCCTGCCTGGCCGCCGGAGCGCGCGGCCTGATCCGCAAGTCGGCGCCCCTGCCCGAGGTCGCCGAAGGCATCGCACAGGTCGCCGCGGGCAAGGTCGTGGTCCCGCAGAGCCTCATCGCGCTCACCGAACTCCTGGTCCGCAGAGGCTCGCTCACCATCCTGTCCCCCCGGCAGCGGGAGGTGCTGGCGGGCCGGGCACGCGGGCAGACGTACACCGAGATGAGCCGGACCATGCACCTGTCGGAGTCGACGCTGCGCGGGTACTGGGCCGACCTGACCGCCATCGTCGCCGACCATCTGCAGCAGACGGCTCCGGCGGACATCGAGCGCTGCCTGGGCCTCGCGCCGGGCGATCTGCTGGACTTCTGGCCGGCCCGCCGCCCCGGCCCGCCCGGATGACCGGACCGCCGCCAGGCGGCGACGGCCCCGATCTGCCCCTTCATGCCAGGGACTCCTTGCGGGTGGCGGGCAGGGCGACGGCGCACACCAGGGCGGCGGCGACGCAGGCCGCGGCGTTGACGGCCAGGGCCACCTCGACGCCGTGGAGCACGCGGCCCGCGGCGGCGGCTCCCGCGGCCGTGGCGGCTCCCGCGGCCGTGGCGACGGCGGACATCACCGGCGTGCCCAGGGTGATCCCCACCTGCTGGCTCATGGTCGCCAGCCCGGTGGCCAGTCCTTGCTCGCTGTCGGGGAGACCGGAGGTGGCGGTCACCATGAATCCGACGATCGCGACCAGGTTGGCCACGCCTCCCAGGAAGGTCGCCGCGAGCAGCAGGGCCGGCCACCCGGCGACGTCGTCGAGGAAGACCAGCGCAACGGTGGCCGCGGCCTGCACGGCGAAGCCGGTCACGATGGCCCGCTTGCCGCCGATCGCGCCGATGACGCGGGGTGCGGCCAGGCCGCCCAGGACGGTTCCGGCGCCCAGGACGGAGAAGGCGAGCCCGGCCTGAAGGGGCGTGTATCCGCGGACCTCCTGCAGGTACAGCGTCAGCAGGAACACCACCGACGTCTCGGTCGCGAAGGCGAGGACGCCGGCGAGGTTCCCCCAGCCGACGGCGCGACGCGTCAGGATGCCCAGCGGAACCAGGGGCCGGGCGACGACCCGCTCGGTGACCACGAACGCGGCGAGCAGCGCGCCGGCCACCGCCAGCGACCCCCAGCAGGTGGGATCTCCCCAGGAGCGCTCACCGGCCTGGGTCAGTCCGTAGACGCCGGTGACCAGCGCGAGCGTCACCGTCACCGCCCCCGGGACGTCGAGCCGGACCCGCTCGCTGCTCCGGCTCTCCTGCAGGACGACGGGGCCCGCGACGAGCACGAACGCCGCGACGATCACGTTGACGAAGAAGGCCCATCGCCAGCTGACCAGGTCGGTCAGCAGGCCGCCGGCGACCGCCCCGGTGGTGAACCCCGCCGCCATCAGGGCGCCGTTGAGGCCGAGCGCCCGCCGGCGCATCGGGCCTTCGGGGAACGACGTCGTCAGCAGCGACAGGGCGGCCGGGGTCACCGCCGCGGTGGCCAGGCCCTGGGCGACACGGGCGAGCAGCAGCATCCACGGCGCCTCCGCCAGACCCCCGAGCAGCGAGGCGGCGCCCAGCACGGCGATGCCGGTGAGGAACTGGCGCCGGCGGCCGAACAGATCGGCGCAGCGGCCGAAGAAGAGCGTGAAGCCGGCGGCACAGACGGCGAAGGACGTCGCGATCCACTGCAGGCCGGCCAGGCCGAAACCGACCTCGCTGCCGATGCGCGGCAGGGCGACGTTCAGGATGGAGAAGTCGACGGCGAGCGTGAAACTCGCGGTGAGCAGGACGAGCAGGGCGACGCGGTCGCGGGGGCGGACGGCGGGGGAGCCGCTCCGCCCGGCCAGGCCGGGCGGAGCGGCTGGGGTGTCGGTGGTCATGCTCCGACCCTCGGCCGCAGGACCCGGCCCAGCCAGCACCCGCTGCTTGGTACCCCTGACAGGGTCAGCCGCAGGAGCGGCGGGTACCGCAGACTGGAGCCATGCCTGCACACCTCCAGCGCACCACGGCCAGCAACGAGCTCGGTGACTTCCTGCGCACCCGGCGCGCAGCCGTCAGCCCGGAGGACGCCGGCATCACCACCTGGGGCACCCGTCGCGTGCCCGGGCTGCGCCGGGAGGAACTGGCCCAGCTCGCGGGGATCTCCGTCAACTACTACATCCGGCTCGAACAGGGGCAGTCGGCCAACGCCAGCGACGCGATCATCGAGGCCCTCGCCCGGGCCCTGCGTCTCGACGACGCGGAACGCACCCACCTCTACGCGATGGCCCGCCCCACCACGGCCAAGCGGCGCAGGACGGCCCGCACCGAGTCACCGACCACCGGGGCGGTCCGCCTGCTGGCGTCCATGCCGGACGTTCCGGCGATGCTCCTCGGTCGGCGCAACGACGTCCTCGCGTGGAACCCCCTCGGCCACCTGCTGCTCGCCGGCCACCTCGACCCGGCGGCGCCAGAGCGGCCCGGGACGCGCCCCAACCACCTGCGCCTGCTCTTCCTCGACCCCCACACCCGCGAGCTGTACCGCAACTGGGCCGACGAGGCGGCACTGGCCGTCTCGTCCCTGCGCTACACCGCGGCGGACTACCCCGACGACCGGCTCCTCGCCGAACTCATCGGCGACCTGTCCATCAACAGCCCCGAGTTCGCCCGCCTGTGGGCCAGGCACGATGTCCGCCTCTGCTCCAGCGGCACCAAGCAGCTGCACCATCCGGAAGTCGGCGACCTCGACCTCCACTACGAGGTCCTGCACCTCCCCGACAGCCACGGCCAGCGGCTCCTCACCCACACCGCGGCCGCGGGCTCGGCCGCCGCGGACGCCCTCAGCCTCCTGCGCCCGACGCCCGGCACGTCCGGCTGAGAGCCCCGCGCCGACCGCTGGGGGACGTCAGCGGATGATGGACACTACCTGGCACGCGGCTTCGGCGAGCCGGTGATCCCCCCGCACCTGGGCGCGGGACAGGGCATTCGCAGGTGTGATGCTCCGCGTGGGCAACCGCCAGGCGGTCTCGGTGTCCAGCCGTACGGAGGCGAGGGGCAGGCCGCGCCGCGGCTCGGCCAGCGACCAGCGGTCCGCGGTGGCGGTCACCGTCCAACTGCCGCCGCCGGGGCCGGAGACGACCACCCTCAGCTGGGCCCCGATCGGTGCTGACGTGTCCCGGAGGGTGTGGGGCAGGGCCCGCATGAAGGTGTCGAGGACCATGGCCAGGGCACGCGGCTCCGGGTCGGTGGCCTGGCCGACGGCATGGCGGATCTGCTGCCGGTGCGTCCACTGCTCGGTGAACTCCCGGGCGATGTCCAGCCACGCCGGCGCGGGGTCGACGCCTGCCCACGACACGCCCAGGGCGGGCGCGCCGAGGTCGGCCGTGGCGAAAGCCCGGGCGAGTCGGGTGCCCGCGGCTTCCAGGGCGTCGACGAGGGACTCAGGGCTGTCCCCGGCGTGCAGCTCGACCCACTCCTGGTTCGTGCGGTGGATGAACTCCACCAGTGTCTCGCCGGGGGCGAACCCGTTGCGGTGGTCCTGGCCGAGACGGCCGTAGCAGTCACCGAGCAGGTGGGCGGCGACGTCGTGCACCGTCCAGTGCCCGGCCGCCGTCCTGTCCCAGTCGGAGGGTGCCAGACCGCGCAGCGTCTTGAGCAGTGCACCGAGCTCCGGCCCGAACAGGGCGCGCGCGTCGACCGGATCACCCAGCCAGGAACTTCCGGACATGCCGTGGGACTCGGGAGTCATGTCCCCAGCCTGGCAGCCGGCAGCCGCGGCCTGCCATCGGATACCGCACGGGCGCCGGCGTCAGTCGCCGCCGTCCTCGTCCTGCTTCTTGTCGTCCTTCCCGTGCTTCGGCCCCGGGCCGGTGGCCGGGTTCCCGGACTCCGCGGTGCCCGGATCCGGGGAGGTGGGACCGGTCGAGGGGGTGGCCGCCGACGAGGAGGGACTCGTGTCCGGCTGCTGCGACCCGCCGTCACCGGAGGCCCAGGCCGTGCTGATCAGTACGGCCGTCACGAAGGCCGTGATCCCCGCGACCACCGCGGCCAGGGTCTTGTGCCGCCGCAGATGGGTGCGTATCCGCACGTGGATCTGCTCGTCCGGCCGTGCCGTGCGGCCGCGCGATCCGTGGGGAGCACGGCGCGTGGGTTGGTCGGCGCCCTGCCAGACACTCGTCGGCGGCAGGGCGTACGTCGTGGCAGCGGTCGGCGCGTGCGGTTCGGGCGCCGGGCGGGTCCCCTCCCGCCACCCGGTGCCGGCGAACCAGTCGGCCACCGCCTGGGTGCTGGGGCGGTCCTCGGGGTCCTTGGCGAGCATCCGGAGGAGGAACTCCTCGAAGGCGCCCGGTAGCTGGGGGCACCGCAGTGAAGGTGGCGCCGGCGGGGCCTCGACGTGGAGGTGCAGCACGCCTGCGGCGGTGTCCGCCTGGAACGGCGGCTCGCCCACCAGCAGTTGGTAGAGGACGCAGCCCAGGGCGTACACGTCGGATCCGGGCCCCGCCGGCCTGCCGAGCGCGCGCTCGGGAGCGAGGTACAGGCTGGTACCCACGATCTGGCCCGCGCCGGTGAGTGCCGCCGACGCGTCGTCGACGAACCGGGCAATGCCGAAGTCGCCGATCTTCACCGTCCCGTGGCCGTCCTGCATCAGGTTGCCGGGCTTGATGTCGCGGTGGATCACTCCCTGGCGGTGGGCCGCGGCCAGGCCGGCGGCTGCCTGGGCGGCGACGCCGGCGACGTGCTCCGGGCTGAACCGGCCCTCCGCCAGCAGGCGTTGGGCCAGGCTGACGCCCTCCACCAGTTCCATCACCAGATAGAAGCGGTCCTCCCAGGAGCCGAAGTCGAAGACGGTCACGACGTGCGAGTGGTTCAGGCGCGCCGCGGTCTGCGCCTCCAGGCGGAAGCGTGCGGCCGCCTGCGCGTCGGAGTCGCCGCCCAGCAGCAGCTTCACCGCCACGGGCCGGCCGAGCACTTCGTCCGAGGCGCGCCAGACCTCCCCCATCCCGCCGCGGCCGATCGCTGTGTCCAACCGGTACCGCCCCGCCACCAGCACTGTCGCGTACCGTCCTCGATGTGTCGTTCAGTCAGCTCGACGACCGCATGCCGACGTCCCCGGATGTCGCCATCGGGCGCACGGGAACGGACGCGGTGGACCTCAGGGTACAGATCTTGCGGGTCCCACCGCGCCGCGGTGGAGGGAGGCGGGAAGCCGGCCGTCCCGCGCTCACCGCGGGCCGTCTTCCGCTCCCTGGAGGAGCGGGCCGCGGCCTTTCCGCCCGCCGGTCCGCGCGGCGCCCGGGGCGGAGCCGGCGCGGCGCCAGGCGCTGTCGGCGAGCAGGCGCAGGCCGTTGAGGCCGACGATGACGGTGGAACCCTCGTGGCCGGCGACGCCGAGGGGCAGGGGGAGGTGCCCGGCGAGGTCCCAGACGACGAGGCCGGTGATGAACGTCCCGGCGATGACGAGGTTCTGCACCACCAGGCGGCGGGCCTGCCGGGACAGGTGCACGACGGCGGGGACGGTGGCGAGTTCGTCGCGGACGACGACGGCGTCGGCGGTCTCCAGCGCGAGGTCGGAGCCGGCGCGGCCCATGGCGATGCCGGTGTGGGCGGCGGCGAGGGCGGGTGCGTCGTTGACGCCGTCGCCGACCACGAGGACCCTGCGTCCGGCCTTCTCCAGCTCCTGGACGGCGGTGACCTTGTCCTGGGGCAGGAGCCCCGCGCGCACGTCGGTGATGCCGACCTCGGCGGCCAGCCGCGCGGCAGCGCGCGGGTTGTCGCCGGTGACGAGGATCGGCGCGGTGCCGCTGAGCGCGGTCAGCGCGCTCACCGTGCCGGCGGCCCCGTCGCGCAGGCGGTCGGCGATGCCGAGGACGCCGGCGGGGGTGCCCCCGACCTCGACCAGGACGGCGGTGCGTCCCTCGGCCTCCAGCCCTGCCGCCACGGCGGCGGCCGGACGGGCGTGGCCGCCCCGCGGCCGGGCCGGGCTGCCGACCGCGACCGCCGTGCCGTCGACGGTGGCGGTGACGCCGGTGCCGGGGGCGGAGGCGAAGCCGTCCGCGGAGGGGATGTCCAGGCCGCGGATGCGGGCGGCGTCGACGATCGCACGGGCCAGCGGGTGCTCGCTGGCGTGCTCGGCGGCGGCCGCGAGGCGCAGCAGCTCGTTCTCGCTCAGGCCCGAGGCGGGCAGCGGGCGGATGTCCGTGACGTGCGGGGTGCCCTCGGTCAGGGTGCCGGTCTTGTCCAGGGCGACGGCGTCGACCTGGCCGAGGCGTTCCATCACGACGGCGGACTTGACCAGCACGCCGTGCCGTCCGGCGGTGGCGATCGCGGACAGCAGCGGCGGCATGGTCGCCAGCACCACCGCGCACGGCGAGGCGACGATCATGAAGGTCATCGCGCGCAGCAGGGTCGGCTGCAGCGCGGCACCGAGAGCCAGGGGGAGGACGAACAGGGCGAGCGTGGCGGCGACCATGCCGATCGCGTAGCGCTGCTCGACCTTCTCGATGAACAGCTGGGTGGGGGCCTTGGTCCGGGAGGCCTCCTCGACCATGGCGACGATCCGGGCGATCACCGAGTCCGACGGGTCGCGCTCGACCTTCACCCGCAGCGCGCCGGTGCCGTTGAGGGTGCCGGCGAACACCTCGTCCCCGGGCCCCTTGGCCACCGGCAGCGGCTCGCCGGTGATGGTCGCCTGGTCGACCTCGCCGGCCCCGTCGAGCACCCGGCCGTCGGCGCCGACGCGTTCGCCGGGCCGTACCAGGATCGTGTCGCCGACGGCGAGTTCGCCGGTGGGCACCGTCTCCTCGCCGCCGTCGTCGCGCAGCCGTGCGGCGGTCGCGGGGGCGAGGTCGAGCAGCCCGCGCACCGAGTCGGCGGTGCGGGCGGTGGCGACGGCCTCCAGGGCGCCGGACGTGGCGAAGATGACGATCAGCAGGGCGCCGTCCATGACCTGGCCGATCGCGGCGGCCCCCAGCGCGGCGACGATCATCAGCAGGTCCACGTCCAGGGTCCTGGCCCGCAGCGCCTGAAGGCCGGCTCGGCCCGGCTCCCAGCCGCCCGCCGCGTAGGCCAGCGCGAACAGCGGGCCCCACGCCCATGTCGGGGCGCCGGTCAGGTACAGCGGCAGCGCGACGAGGAACAGCGCCAGGGCGGCCGCCGCCCAGCGGGCCTCGGGCAGCGCGAAGATCCGGGTGCGCCGGCGCGGGGCGGGGACAGGCGTGCGGCTCGGCGGGGCCTGGGCCGGGCGCTGGGCGAGAGCAGGGGACATCGCGGGGATCGTTCCTTCACGAAAGGCGGGGCCGTCCCCCTCACCGTAACAGGAATACTTGAAGACTCGTTCATGCATTCATTCCGTAGGATGGTCCCATGGGCCACGGAGCGAAGACCCCCGACAGCACGCCGCCGCGCACCCGCCTGACGTCCGCCAACGCGGCACAGGTCGCCACCACCCTGCAGGCCCTGTCCACGCCCTCGCGGCTGCTGATCCTGGCCCGCCTGCGCGAAGGGCCCTGCGCCGCGACCGAGTTGGCGGCCGCGGTCGACATGGAGCAGTCCGCGTGCTCCCACCAGCTGCGGCTGCTGCGCAACCTCGGCCTGGTCACCGGCACGCGCCAGGGCCGTTCCGTCGTCTACGCCCTGCACGACAACCACGTCGCCGAACTCCTCGACCAGGCCGTCCACCACATCGAGCACCTCCGCCTCGGAGTCGCCGACGCCCCGGCCGCCGCGGACGGGACCGCCGCCGGCCCGGAGCCCTCGCTGCGCTGACTCCGCCCGCCGAGCAGGGCGGCCGCGCCGAAGGCGGACAGGAGCTGACCTACTTGCGGCCTACCGTCGCTGCCGTCCAGCACCACCGACGGAAGGTCATGTGATGTCCGAGCAGACCAGCGCCGCGCCGGCCGGCTACACCACCGTGGCTCCCTGGGTCGTCACCGACGACACGGGGGGCTTCCTCGACTTCGTCTCCCAGGCGTTCGGGGGTGAGGAGCTGGGGCGGGTGCCGACCGAGGACGGCCTGATCGGGCACGGTGAGATCAGGGTCGGCGACACCGTCGTGCTGGCCTTCGACCGGCACGCGGACTGGCCCGCCATGCCGAGCCTGCTGCGCGTGTTCGTCGCCGACGCCGACCGGGCCTTCTCGCACGCCGTCGCCGCCGGCGGCCGGGTCGTCACCCCGGTGGCCGACGACGCCTTCGGGCAGCGCGGAGGCCGCGTCAAGGACCCGTTCGGGAACGTCTGGTGGGTGGTCAGCCGCGTCGAGGACGTCTCCGAGGGCGAGATGTGGCGGCGGCTGCAGGACCCCGTGTACGCCGAGGTCATGCGCGTGGCCCAGGAGACGCTCGACGCCGAACTCGGCGGCCGGGACCACGGACGCAGCAGTGCTCCGGTGCGGACGACCGGCTGACGGCCGCGGGCACGGGCAGCGGCCGCTCCCCGCTTCCGCCGGTGCTCGGCACCGCGAAGCGCGGGGAACGGCCGCCTGCCGGCGTCGGGTTCCCGGCTCAGACGAACGCCCAGTGCTGGTCCGGGTAGGGACCGCAGGGCCAGGTGTTGACGGGAACGGACCAGCCGGTGTTGGCCCCGGGAATCGACAGGCACCAGTCATCGACCCAGGAGCGCATCTCGTTGGCGCCGAAGCTCGAGTCGTAGACGTTGTACCAGAGCTGGTTCAGGGTGCCCTGGCTGGCGTCCCAGCCGCACCAGCTGACGGTGAGCTGCGAGTTCTGGAAGGGCGTCAGGTGGGTCAGGCACAGGTTCTGGTCCTCGCTGAGCACCACGTAGTAGAAGCCGGGATGGCTGTCGGACCCGGAGGTCATCCAGTACTGGTCGCCGTAGCCACCGCAGCCGTACTGGTCGACGACCTGGCCGTCGTAGTAGTTGTTGCCCGGGATCGACAGGCACAGGGCCGTGTACTGGTTCTGCAGGAAGTTCCCCGACAGCGCCGAGGCGTCGGGTGCGGTGACACCGGCGATGGCGAGAACGCCGAGGATGCTGGTGAGCAGCGCGATGAGGGATAAGCGGCGACGCCGCTTGGGCTGAAGCACTGAATGTTCCTTCCGTCGTGCCGTGCGGCGGCGGACGCCCGTGGGACGTCGCGCCGCCTGCCCGCTCACGGGCCGGCCCCCTTCCGGTCGGGGGCGAACCCGCCTGACTTTTCCAGGCTGGCCGGTCCCGCACGGCGCTGACCAGGAAGAACGAGCGGAAGAAGGGGCGGAAGAAGGACCGGCGGTTTCCCCCGGCAGAAACCCTGTGGTGTACTCAGCTGAGCAGGTGCTGTTCATCCCGGGGGGGGCGTGATGAGCAATGTCGGTTTCGGGGCGCTGTTACGCGCCCGGCGCTGCGGGGCGGCGCTGACGCAGGAGGAACTCGCCGAGCGTTCGGGGCTGAGCGTGCGGGCCATTCGCGATCTGGAGCGCGGCAGGGTCGCCCGGCCCCGGCGCGAGACGGTACGGCTGCTGGCCCTGGCACTCGAACTGGGCCAGGACGCCCACGAGGAACTCCTCCGCCTGGCCCGCCAGGCGGCACCGCCGGCGCCGCCCGGTCCTGCCGCGGCCGAACCACCGGCTGAGCCCGGCCCGTTGGGCGCCGCGCCACCGGCCCCTCCCGGCAACGAGCCACCGGCCGGCCACGACGGTCCGCCCGCCGCGGCCGCCCCGCCCGCCGCACCGGCGACGCCCCCGCACACCCGGGCCGGCCGCAACCGGGCCGGACGCAGCCGCGGCGGAAGAAGGCCCGCGGCCGGCTACGCCCTCCTGCTCACCGCGGTGCTGGCCGTGCCCGTCCACTCCTGGGTGCGCGGCCCAGGCACCGCTGCTCCCTCCCCCCACCAGACGCCCGCCACCCGCAACGCCGGCAGGGCCGTCTCCGCCGCCTGGGTCGCCGGCGACGACATGCCCCCGCTGGATCCGTCCAGCACCGGCGACGACTTACAGGTCCTGCACCCGGTGCCGCGAGGCGACGCGCTGATCGTCACCGTCGCGCTCACCGGTGCCGGCGCGGGACCGGTCACCGTGACCGACACGGCCGCCAACCGCTACCGGGCGGCCGGGAACATCGTCTCCAGGGACAACCGCCACCGGCTGCTGCTCTTCGCCTTCATCGGCGCCAAACCGCTGGACACCCTGGACCAGATCACCGTCCGCTGGCCCAGGGCCACCGACTCCCACACCACCGTCGACGCCTTCCGCGGGATCACCACGGCCGGTCCGTGGGGCGGCTCCCAGTCGGCCGGCGCCCCGTCCGGCGGCAGCGAACCCTTCACCAGCGGCGACCTTCCGCTGTGCCCGTCGGGCGACCTGCTCTTCACCGCGGTGAGCACGCCGAAGGGCACCAACGCCCAACTCGACACGCCCTGGAGAACCCTGACCGGATCCCCCCTGCCGGGACCGCCGCTCACGACGGCCTACCGCACCATCGCCTCCGGGGAGGACCGCTGCGAGGAGCGCGGCACCGAACCCGCACCCTGGCAGTCCCTCTCCCTGCGCCTGCACTGAACGGCCACCGCCGCGTCCCGCCGCGGCTAGACGACGGGGAAGTCGAAGTAGGTGTCCGGGTACGGCTCGTCGGCGAGCGTGTAGTGCCACCACTCGCTCTCGTACGGGGTGAACCCGCAGGCTTCCATGATCGAGCGGAGGTGCCGGCGGTTGCCCGCCTCCGCCGGGGTGATGCCCGGTGCTCCGTGATGGGAGCGGGCATCCATCAGGTCGTGGCCGCCGCCCATGGGGGCGAGTTCACCGGTGGACAGGTGGAAGAGCGTCAGGTCGACGGTGCCGCCGCGGCTGTGGCCGGACCTCGCGGCGACGTATCCCCGCTCGAACATCTGGGCCCGGTCGATGTTCGGGTAGTGCCGCGCCTTCGTCCTGCCGTCCTCCGGCTGACGCGACCAGCGCACGAAGCAGTCGACGGCGCGCTGCGGACGGTAACCGTCCCACAGGAGCAGACCGAGGCCGAGGAGCGCGGCCCCTTCCCGTGCCCTTTCCAGGGCCGCGCACAGCGCCCGCGTGCCGACGATGCGGTTCGCCAGGTACCCGTCCACCGGTTTGCCGGTGAAGTTGTCCCAGGTGGCGTACTTGGCGTCCCACCGTATGCCGGGCACGAGCCGGTCCACGAAGACGAAGCCGTCGTTCATCGCGCCCTCCCGGCCAGCGTCAACGACACCAACCGGTCGACCACTTCGGAGAGCGGCAGCCCCGCGGCCGCCATCATCCGCGGGTAGCGGCTGTACGAGGTCAGGCCGGGCAGCGTGTTGACCTCGTTGAGGACGACCTCTCCGCCGTCCTTGAGGAACAGGTCCACCCGCGCCAGGCCGCTGCACCCCAGGGCGCGGTACACGGCCATCGCGGTCTCCTGGACGCGCGCTCGCGACTCCGCCGGAATACCGGCGGGGACGACGGCCGTGGAGTTCTCCGAGCCGCTCTCGGGTTCGCTCTCCTGATGGATCCTGAAGAAGCCGTGGGTCAGGGCGATGTGGTCCACCTCGCCCGCGAGCAGGTCGGGATCGTCGCCCAGCACGGCGCACCCGATCTCGCGGCCCGTGACGGCCTCCTCGATCAGCACCTTCGTGTCGTACACGCGGGCGGCGTCCACCGCAGCCGCCAGGTCCTCCTTGCCGGCCACCTTGGTGACGCCGAACGACGAGCCCGAGCGGGCCGGTTTGACGAAGACGGGGTAGGCGAGCCCGTCGGCGTCCGCCGGCTCGTCCGCCGTGACGGTCCGGAACTCCGGCGTGGCGATGCCCGCGCTCCTGGCCACGGTGTAGGCGAGGGACTTGTCCATGCACAGCGCGGAACTCTGCACGTCGCAGCCGGCGTACGGGATGCCGGAGAGTTCCAGCAGACCCTGGACCGCACCGTCCTCGCCGAACCTGCCGTGCAGGACCGGCAGCACGACGTCCAGCCTGACGGTTCCGTAGCGCCCCTGCTCCAGGACGAGCAGCCCGTGGACGTCGCTGTCCGGCGAGAGCACCACCGGACGGCAGGCACCCTTCTCCCAGTCCCCGTCGGGGCCCTCGCAGAGCCTCCAGGCGCCGCTCCTGGTGATCCCGATCCAGAACGGCTCGTACCTGCCGGCGTCGAGGTTCCGTGCCACCTCCCGGGCGGACTTGACGGAGACGGGGTGCTCCTCGGAGCGGCCCCCGAAAAGGATTCCGATCTTGAGCCTATCCATGCTGGTTCCTGCTTTCGAATTCCAGGCAGTTGGTGAGGGAGTTCTCGACGGTGTCGCTCAGGGCGTGGTCGGTGTAGTAGGCGGTGTGCGGGCTGATGAGCACGTTCGGCATTTCCTGCAGCCGCACCAGCGCGGTGCTTTCCACGGGTGCGTTCCTGCGGTCGGCGTAGAAGATCCCCTCCTCGCCTTCGAGGACGTCCAGCGCGGCGCCGCCCAGCCGTCCGCTCTCCAATGCCGGAACGAGCGCTTCGGTGTCGATCAGGGCGCCGCGTCCGGTGTTGACGACGAAAGCGCCGCGTTTCATCCGGCCGATGCGGCGGCGGTCGAGGAGATGGTGGGTCTGCGCGTTCAGCGGGGTGTGGAGCGTGACCACGTCGCTCTGCCGGAGCAGTTCGTCGAGGGGAACGTATGCGGCGCCGGCTCCGGGGTGACTGTCGAAGGCCAGCACCCGGCAGCCGAAACCCCGGAGCCTTTCCCCGACCGCCGCGCCGATGCGTCCCGTCCCGACGACCCCGACCGTCAGATCGCGCAGCTCCCGCCCGCGCACGTCGAGCAGCCGGTAGTCGTGGGCATCGGCCCGGCGGATCACGGACTTCGCATGCCGGACCGCCATCAGCATCAGCATCAGCGTGTAGTCGGCGACGCTGTCGGGCGAGTACGCGATGTTCTCCACGGTGATGCCGACGCTCGCCGCGTACTCCACGTCGATGTGGTTGTATCCGATGCTTCTCGTGGAGATGTACGCGACGCCGGTCCTGCTCAGTGCGAGAAGCGTGGAACCGGAGACGTCGGTCTTGTGGCCGACGCTGATGCAGCGGTTTCCCGACGCCAGTGGAGCGGTGGCTTCCGAGACCGCCGCCTCGGTGATCACGGGCAGGACGCCGAGGCGCGGCGCCAACTCCCGGAACAGCGCCGCCTCGTCCTTCTCGCAGCCGTATACGGTGATTCCCGCGGCCGGTACGGCTGGGGGAGGAGAGGGTGTCGGAGAGCGATTCATGCCCGCAGTCAAGGCGATGACGTGTTGCCGTCGTGTATGCCCTTTTCGATATGCGGACGACATGCCGCCGGGCACGGCCGGCCGGTGACATGTCGTCCGCATATCGAAAAACGCATACCTCGCGGAAACAGCGGTCCGCATTGACTTCAGGCATGACATCCAGCGAATTCCGCGGCCGTGGCGCCGCCCGCTCATGATCCCGCTCCGCCTTCGCGAGATCGCGACGATCACCGGCGGGACCGTCGTGGGCGACGGCGCCGTCACGGTGACCGCGCCGGCCGTGCCCGACGGCCGGCAGGCCGCGCCGGGCGGCCTCTTCGCCGCCTTCACCGGCGAGCGCGCCGACGGCCACGACCACGCCGGGCAGGCCGCGCGGGCCGGCGCCGTGGCCGTGCTCGGCTCCCGGCCCACGGCCCTGCCCACCGTCGTCGTCGCGGACACGAGGGCGGCGCTGCAGGCGCTCGCCGCCCATGTCGTGGCGCGGCTGCGCGGCGGGCTGACCGTCGCCGGGGTGACCGGCTCCCAGGGCAAGACCGGCACCAAGGACCTGCTCGCGGCCGTGCTGTCGGGCGCCGCGCCGACGGTCGCCACGGCCGGCTCGCTCAACAACGAGATCGGGGTGCCGCTGACCATGCTGCGCGCGGACGCGTCCACCCGGTTCCTCGTCCTGGAGATGGGGGCCCGCCACATCGGCGACATCGCCGCGCTCACTGGTCTCGCCGCGCCCGACATCGCCGTCGTCCTGAACGTCGGCCGGGCCCACCTCGGCGAGTTCGGCTCGCGCGCGGCCATCGCCACGGCCAAGGGCGAGATGGTGCGGGGGCTGGCGCCCGGCGGGACCGCCGTCCTCAACGCCGACGACCCCCGGGTGGCCGGGATGCGCGCGCTCACCGGCGGTCCGGTGCTGACCTTCGGCCGGGCGGAGCACGCCGACGTGCGGGTGCGCGACCTGGCGCTGGACCGGCTCGGGCGGCCGTCCTTCACGCTGCGGACCGCGGAAGCCTCCGCCCGCGTCGAACTGCCGCTGGTCGGCGCCCACCAGGCGCTCAACGCGGCGGCCGCGGCGGCGGCGGCGGGGCTGGCGGCCGGAGTGCGCCTCGACGACGCCGCGGCCGCGCTGGCCACCGCCGTGCTGTCGAGGGGGCGCATGGAACGGCGCGAGCTCGCGTGCGGCGCGACGCTGCTCGACGACTCCTACAACGCCAACCCCGACTCGACCCGCGCCGCCCTGGACGCCCTGGCGGCGATCGAGGGCCGGCGCCGCATCGCCGTCCTCGGCGAGATGCTCGAACTCGGCGACGGCAGCGAGGCCGAGCACCGCGCGGTCGGGGCGTACGCCGCCGCCCGCGCGGACGTGGTGGCCGCGGTCGGCGAGGGCGGCCGGCCGATCGCGGACGGCGCGGGGGAGCGGGCGGTAGTGCTGGCCGGCAACGACGCGGCCGTCGACTGGCTGCGCGGCCGGCTCGCCGCCGGCGACGTGGTGCTCGTCAAGGCCTCCCGCGGCGCGCGCCTCGACGAGGTCGCCGCGGCGCTGGACTAGGCGGTGCCCGGCGCGTCCCGCCCGCCGGGCGGACAGCGCCGGGCGGACAGCGCCGCCCGCCGGGGCACGGCCGCGGGCTCACCGCCCGCGCCGCCGCCTCATGTACAGGTCGAACGCCCGGTAGACCAGCGGCCGCAGCGGCAGGTCCCACTCGCCGACGTACCTCACCGCCCGGCCGCCGGTGCCGACCTTGAACTGGATCAGCCCGACGTGCGGGTCGTCCGCGTCGAGGGTGGGAGTGATGCCGCGCAGGTCGTAGACGTCGCAGCCGGCCGCCAGCGAGTCGCGGATCATCGCCCACTGGCAGGCGTTGGAGCCGCGCACCTCGCGCTTCCCGGTGGACGAGGCGCCGTAGGAGTACCAGGCGTGGGCGCCGACCCGCACCAGGACGGTGGCGGCGACCAGGTCGCCCTGGTGGCGGGCCAGGTAGAGCCGGGCGCGCTCGGGGTCCTCGGCGCGCATCGCCGCGAACATGGTCGCGAAGTAGTGGGCCGGCCGGGGTGTGAAGCGGTCCCGGGCGGCGGTGCGGACGTAGAGGTCGTGGAACACCTTGAGGTCCTCGCCGGCCGCGACGTCGCCGACCGTGACCTCGACGCCTGCCCGCGCCGCCTTCTTGATGTTGCGGCGCCAGAGCTGGTTCATGCCGCCGAGCAGGTCGTCCTCGGTCCTGCCCGCCAGCGGGAGCTCGTACTTGACCTGCGGCTGGCCGGCCCCGAAGCCGTCCTCCGGGCTCTGCGGCAGCCAGCCCGCCGCCCTGAGCCGGCCGGTCACACGGGCGCCGACCGGGTCGGGCAGGCCGGCCATGTCGGTCAGCCGCCTGACGCCCGGGTCGGCCAGGCCCTGCTTGACCTGGGCGGCGCTCCAGGTGTCCGTGCGCACCGGCGGGCAGAGCCGGACGGCGAACGCGCCGCGCGCCTTGAGATGGGCGGCCAGCGGGTCGAGCCACGCGCCGATCTCGCCGGTCCAGTCGATGGCCGGGCCCTCGGGCAGGTAGGCCAGCGTGAAGCGGTCGAGCCGCGGCACCGGGCGGTACAGGACGAGCCCGGCACCCACCAGCCGCCGCCCGTCGAACCAGCCGACGGACTCGCTGCGCCACTCGGTCTTGACGCGGCCCCACGCCGGGGTCTGCAGGAAGCTGACCGAGGCCCGCGCCCGTACGAACGCCAGGTGCTCGGCGGCGCTGATCGGCCGGACGGTCACGTTCTCGTAGGTCACGCCTCCACCCAAGGCGGGGCGGTGTTGCCGGCGCGTATGCGGATTCCGATACGCCGGCGATAAGGACGGGCCGGTGCCATGCGCCGTCGGCCATACGCCGGCGATATGTGCCGGCTCGTAGCCTCGACGGCATGCGCGTGCTGATCGTCGAGGACGAACCCCTGATGGCTGAGGCCATCCGCGACGGCCTGCGGCTGGAGGCGATCGCGGCGGATGTCGCGGGGGACGGCAGCACCGCCCTGGAACTGCTCGCCGTCAACGCCTACGACATCGCGGTCCTCGACCGCGACGTCCCCGGGCCGTCCGGCGACGAGATCGCCCGGCACATCGTCGCCTCCGGCAGCGGCATGCCGATCCTCATGCTCACCGCGGCCGACCGGCTCGACGACAAGGTCTCCGGGTTCGAACTCGGCGCCGACGACTACCTCACGAAGCCCTTCGAGCTCCAGGAACTCACCCTCAGGCTCAGGGCGCTCGACCGCAGACGCGCCCACAACCGGCCGCCCGTACGGGAGATCGCCGGGCTGCGGCTCGACCCCTTCCGCCGGGAGGTCTACCGGGACGGCCGCTATGTCGCGCTGACCAGGAAGCAGTTCGCCGTACTCGAGGTCCTGGTCGCCGCCGAGGGCGGTGTCGTCAGCGCCGAGGAACTCCTGGAACGTGCGTGGGACGCGAACGCCGACCCGTTCACCAACGCCGTGCGCATCACCGTCTCGGCCCTGCGCAAACGCCTGGGCGAACCCTGGGTCATCGCCACCGTGGCGGGTGTCGGCTACCGCATCGACGCCGAGCCGACGGCCGGGCACGGGGGAGGGGACCGTGGATAGGGCGCCCGGGATGAGCGTGCGGCTCAAGCTCACCCTCAGCTATGCCGGCTTCCTCATGGTGACGGGTGTGCTGCTGCTCGCGGCCGTGTGGCTGTTCCTGCTGCGCTACGTCCCCGACCGGGCCGCGCTCCTCATCCCCGAGGGCACCCCGAACCTCACCAACGGCGTCTTTCCCGTCCGGTCCAGCCTGCTGCACGTCTTCGCTCCCAGGGCAGCCGCCGTGCTGGCGCTGCTGCTGGTGATCGGCCTCGCGGGCGGGTGGATCCTGGCGGGGCGGATGCTCGCCCCGCTGACCCGGATCACCGACGCCACCCGGCTGGCCACGGACGGATCGCTCTCCCACCGGATCCGGCTGCCGGGTCCGCGCGACGAGTTCCGCGAACTCGCCGACGCCTTCGACACGATGCTCGCGCGGCTCGAAGCGCACGTGGCCGAGCAGCGGAGGTTCGCCGCCAACGCCTCCCACGAACTGCGCACCCCGCTGGCGATCTCGAAGGCGCTCATCGACGTGGCCCGCACCGATCCCGGCCACGACCCGGTCGCCTTCATCGACCGGCTCCACGCCGTCAACACCCGGGCGATCGACCTCACCGAGGCACTCCTCCTGCTCAGCCGCGCCGACCAGCGGTCCTTCACCCGGGAACGCGTCGACCTGTCGCTCCTGGCGGAGGAGGCCACCGAGACGCTCCTGCCCCTCGCGGAGAAGCACGGCGTCGCGGTCGAGACCCGGGGCGACGTCACCCCCGCGACCGGCTCGCAGGCGCTGCTGCTCCAGCTCACCACGAACCTCGTGCACAACGCGATCGTCCACAACCTCCCCGGGCAGGGCGCGGTGTGGGTCAGTACCGGCGTGCGCCCCGGCAGCGTGGTGCTCACCGTCGAGAACACCGGTGAGACCATCACCCCGGAGCTGGCCTCCACCCTCACCGAGCCCTTCCAGCGCGGGACCGAGCGCATCCACACCGACCACGCGGGCGTCGGCCTCGGCCTGGCCATCGTCAAGACCATCACCCGCGCCCACGACGGAACCCTCACCCTCACCCCCCGCCCCACGGGCGGCCTCCGCATCACCGTCCAACTCCCCGCCCCACCCCCCTGACCCGCACACCCCGCCCCCGCCGGCCGCCGCAATCCCGGATGCGCCCGGCCGCCCGGCACCCCCATACTCGCTGCAGGCCCAGCCCTCCGCTGCCGACGGCTCGGCAGGGCGGGCGGGCCGCACCGCGGGGAGCGCGGTCGCAGCGCTCACGGGAGAGGGGTCGGGCGACGATGCAGGCGGCGGAGGGCTCGCGGGCGGTGGACGCGGTCCTGGCGACCGTGTCGGGGCTGGGGCTGGCGGCTGACGAGGCGCGCGTGCTCCATGACTCGAACAAGCTCACTCTGCGGGTGCTGCCCTGCGACGTCCTGGCGCGGGTGGCGCCGGTCGCGGATCAGGTGGCCGGGTTCGAGGTGGAGCTGGGGCAGCGGCTCGCCGGGGCCGGGTGTCCGGTGGCCGCGCTCGATCCCCGGGTGGAGCCGCGCGTCCATGAGCGCGACGGCTTCGCGACCACGCTGTGGACCCACTACGAACCCGTGGCACAGGGAGAGGTCCCGGCAGCCGGATACGCCCGTGCGCTGGAGCGGCTGCACGCCGGCATGCGCACGCTCGACGTCCCGACGCCGCACTTCACGGACCGGGTGGACGAGGCCCGGCGACTCGTCGCGGACCGCGACCGCACTCCGGACCTCGCCGAGGAGGACCGGGAGCTGCTCGGCGGCACCTTGCGGAACCTGCGGCGGGTGATCGGCGAGCACGGCGGCCCCGAGCAGCTGCTGCACGGCGAGCCGCACCCGGGCAACCTGCTCGCCACGAAGGACGGGCTGCTCTTCATCGACCTCGAGACGTGCTGCCGCGGCCCCGTCGAGTTCGACCTCGCCCACGCTCCCGAGGACGTCGCCGAGCACTACCCGGGCGCCGACGCCGACCTCCTGCGCCAGTGCCGGATCCTCGTCCTGGCGATCGTCACCGCATGGCGCTGGGACCGCCACGACCAGTTCCCCGACGGCCGCCGCATGGGCACCGAGTGGCTCGCCCGGATCCGGGCGGAACTCGACCGCAACGACCCGGACACCCACGGCTGACCACCCGGTCCTTCGAGGCCGCCGGCACCCCGCGTCCTCCGCCCATGTTCGCGTTCACCCTGGTGACGGGACGTCAACGCGACGCCGTAGAAGGAAGGTTGGCCCAGGTCATGGGCCTGGAGGTCGGGCCCGTCCACAGCGGGCCGAGCCCGAATCGTGCAGGAAACCTTGACGCAACTTCGTCAAGTGCCATACGTTAACACGCACGGGAATGTTAGCGCTAACAGAACAGGGATGCTCAACCACGAACGTCCCCCCACACCTGTGCGCCCTTCTGTCCTGTGCGCTGCTCTGCGACGGTCCGCCCCCGAACCTGCGTGGCGGCGAAGCCGAGTCGGCGCCGGCGCGATCTTCGTCAAGGTGACTGAACGACGCAGGAGTTGATTCCAGAGATGTTCAGACCCGGCACCACCCGCACCTTCCGCAGAATGATCACCGCGCTCGCGGCGATCCTGCTCGCGCTGATCGGTTTCTCGGTCACGACCGCCTCGCCGGCCACGGCGAACCCGACCGCTCCGGCGCGGCCCCAGGGCCCGTGCGACATCTACGCCAAGGCCGGCACGCCGTGCTCGGCCGCGCACAGCACCACCCGCGCGCTCTACGCCTCCTACGACGGGCCGCTGTACCAGGTCCGCCGGACGTCGGACGGCAAGGTCCGGGACATCGGGGTGACCGCCCCGGCGTCCCAGCCGGTGCCGGACGCGGGCGGCTACGCCGACGCGGCGGCCCAGGACAAGTTCTGCGCCGGCACCACGTGCCTGATCAGTGTCGTGTACGACCAGTCCCCGAACCACAACGACCTCACCCAGGCGCCGCGCGGCGGGTTCAGCGGGCCGGCCATGGGCGGGGCCAACAACCTGCCGATCGCCGACATGGCGCCGGTCACCGTCGGCGGCCACAAGGCCTACGGCGTCTCCATCGAGCCGGGCATGGGGCTGCGGAACAACGACACCCGCGGCATCGCGGTGGACGACCAGTCCGAGGGCATGTACTGGATCATCAACGGCCAGCACTACAACAACGGCTGCTGCTTCGACTACGGCAACGCCGAGACCGACAGCCGCGACGACGGCAACGGCACCATGGAGACCGCCTACTTCGGCGACTCCACCGGCTGGTACCACGGCGCCGCACCCGGCCCGTGGATCATGACCGACCAGGAGAACAACCTGGTGGGCTGCGTGAACCCGGGCAGCTCGTCCAAGCTGTGCGCCGACCTGCCGAGCGTCACGGACCGCTTCGTGACCGCGGTCGCCAAGGGCGAACCGCACCACTGGGCGACCCTGGGCGGAGACGCCCAGCAAGGCGCCCTCACCACGATGTTCGACGGCCAGCGGGTCAACTCGACCTACGACCCGATGCGCAAGCAGGGCGCCATCGTGCTGGGCAACGGCGGTGACAACAGCAACGGCTCCCAGGGCACCTTCTACGAGGGCGTCATGACCTCCGGGTACCCGTCGGACGCCACCGACCAGGCGGTGCAGGCCAACGTCGTCGCCGCCCGCTACGGCGTGCAGCAGCTGAGCCTCGCGCCGGCCGCGGCCACCGACACCCCGCCGGGACTGCAGACCTTCGCGCCCGGCACCTCGCAGGACTCCACCCTGACGTTCACGAACACCGGCCGGTCGCCGGCCCTGGGCGTGCGGTTGAACCTCGCGCTGCCCGGCGGCTGGGACGCCAGGGCCAAGGGCACGCACGTCTTCGCGTCCGTCAAGCCGGGGCAGAGCGTGAGCACCACGTTCACCATCACCTCCGGGGCGGGCGCCTTCGAGGGCGACCTGGGCGGCCGCGCGACCTGGACGGACCAGGCATCGGCCGTGGCCGGCTCGGCGACGACGGCCGAGCACGTGCGGAACACCGACGCGATCAAGATCAACGAGTTCCGCACCCGCACCTCCGCCGACTCCACCGACCAGTTCATCGAGCTGGCCAACACCGGCACGACGGCGGTCGACATCTCGCACTGGACGCTGACCGAGCACCCGACCCAGCAGGCGGTCTCCTCCACGGTGACCGTCCCGCCGGGCACCACGCTGCCGGCCGGCGGGCACTACGTCCTGGGCCTGTCCACGTCCGGTCTGGCCGTGCCCGCCCGATCCGGCGACACCACCGTCGAGCTGAGGAGCACCACAGGGCTGAACGCGGGTGACCGGATCACGCTGGACACCGGTTTCGGCGCCGAGACCCGCACCATCGCCGGAGTCGGGACGGCCGCTGCCGCCAGTACCCCGCTCTGGCAGCCCCTTCCCGACGGCCCGATCCTCACCGTCCCGGCCGGCTCGACGAACGTCCCGGTGACCAGCACCTCCGGCTTCACCGTGGGGCAGAAGGTGGCTCTCGGCCACGGCGACCAGCTGGACGTCGCGACGGTCACCGCCGTCGGCAAGCCCGGAACGCAGGCCCGGCTGACGGCGGACGCCGCCGCCGGTGCGACCAACATCAAGGTCTCGTCGACCACCAACATCTCGGCCGGCGACACCATCAGGCTGGACATCGGCTCGCGGATCGAGAGCGTGACGGTCGCCGCGGTCGGCACCTCGGGTGCCACGGGAACGGGGGTCGACCTGACCGCGCCCCTGAAGTCCGGCCACTCGTCCAACCTGCCGTTCAGCGACCGCGGGACCGGCGTGACCTTCACGCCCGCCACGGCCTTCGCCCACGCCAGCAACGAGCCGGTGCAGGCCCTCGGCTCCGGTGTCACGCTCGACCAGCCGCTCCAGCACCGCCACGCGATCGACGCACCCGTGCGCGACGCGGCCGCCACGACCGCCGGCTACCAGGGACAGGACGCGCCGGACCAGTGGTTCGGCGGACCCGCGCTGTCCGCGAGCGCGGGCAACATGGTGCTGACCGACGGCAAGGGCCACGTCGCCGACAGCCTCAACTACGGCAGCCTCGTGGATCCCTGGACCGCCGAGGGCTACCAGGGCACGTCGGGTTCGGGGCAGGGCGGCTGCCGCGTCCCGGCCCCCGGTGCGGGCAGCAGCGCCGGCCGCTTCCCGGACGGCGTCGACACGGACAGCAACTGCAGCGACTTCACCACGTCCAACAACCCCACGCCCGGCGCCGCCAATAAGGGCTTCTCGCTCGACCCGGGGCCGCTGGTCTCGCTGCAGATGACGACGGCCGGCAGCACGTCGAACTACGTCGTCCACGACGACGCCGACGACCTCGTGACCACCGCCCCGGTGACGGCGAGCAGCCCGGCCGCGGTGAAGCAGGACGCCACCTGGGTGGAAGCCCCGGGCCTGGACGACCCGAGCTGCGTCTCGTTCGAGTCGGTCAACAAGCCCGGCAGCTACCTGCGGCACCAGAACTTCCAGTTCCACCTCCAGCCGAACGACGGCAGCACGCTGTTCTCCCAGGACGCGACGTTCTGCCAGACTCCCGGCAACAGCGGAACGGGAGTGTCGTTCCAGTCGGTGAACTACCCGACGAAGTACATCCGGTCCTTCAACGGCACCGTCTATCTGGCGAGCAACGGAGGGAGCAACGCCCAGGACGCCCCGGCCGGCTGGGCCGACGACTCCAGCTGGATCGCGGGCACGCCGTGGGCCCAGGCTCCGCAGTCCTGACCGCGCGGTAACGACGAGGGCTCGGGGTGCCCGCTCCACGGAGCGGGCACCCCGAGCCCTGCTGCGGTGACGGCGCCGCCCGAACGGGGCCGACCTGCACGAGAGTTTGCGGTGCGGGCCTTGACGACCCAGTCTGTGAACGCTAACAATGGCGTTAACAGTGATCGGAGTAGCATGTCGCAGACCGCGCAAAGCACTGGTCCCCGCCGGGCCCCCACGATGGCGGACGTCGCTCAGCGTGCCGGGGTGTCGCACCAGACCGTGTCACGGGTCCTGAGTGACCACCCCAATGTACGGGACACGACGCGGGACGCCGTGCTGCGGGCGATCGAGGAGCTGGGTTACCGGCGGAACTCCTCCGCGCGGGCCCTGGTCACCCGGCGGACCCTGACGCTCGGCGTGGTGGCCTGCAACCCGACGCTGTTCGGTCCGGCGAGCATGCTCTTCGGGCTGGAGGAGGCCGCCCGCGACGAAGGGTTCATGGTCTCCGCCGTCACGCTGCGCCGCTACAGCGCCAAGGCCCTCTCCGACGCGATCGACCACCTCAGCGACTGGGGGGTGGAGGGCATAGTCGTGATCGTCCCGCACAGCGCCGCCGTCGCCGCGCTGGCGGAGCTGCGGCTGCCGTTCCCCGTGGTCACCGTCGAGGGCGGCCACTCCCTTCCGATCCCCGGCGTCTCGGTGGACCAGGACCTCGGCGCCCGACTGGTGACCGGCCACCTGCTGGGCGCCGGGCACCGCACGGTCTGGCACGTGGCGGGCCCCTCGGACTGGCTGGAGGCCGAGGCGCGGGAGCGCGGCTGGCGCGACACGCTGGAGGAGGCGGGCGTCGAGGTGCCCCCGCCGCTGGTGGGGGACTGGACGCCGCTGTCGGGCTACCGCGCCGGCCAGGAACTGGCCGGCCGGGTCGCGGCGAGCGGCGCGCGGCGGCGTTCCGCGGACGTGACGGCGGTGTTCGTGGCGAACGACCAGATGGCGCTGGGCGTCATGCGGGCGTTCCGCGAGGCGGGCCTGTCGGTTCCCGGGCAGGTGGCCATCGCGGGCTTCGACGACATCCCGGAGGCGGAGTTCTTCGCGCCGCCGCTGACGACCGTCCGGCAGGACTTCGCCGCGGTCGGCCAGGCCAGCATCCGGCTGCTCGTCAGCCGGCTCGAGTCGAGCGGGCTGCCGGACGACGAGCGCGTGGTGATCGAGCCGCGGCTGATCGTCCGCAGCAGCACCACTCCCACCTGACACGCACACACTTATGGGGAAGTTCCGGCGGCCGGCCGGAACTTCCCGCATATCTGGAGACAACCATGACGACCGATCTACCCGCCGTCACCGTCGGCATCGACTTCGGCACCCTCTCGGGCCGTGCCCTGGTCGTCGCCGTCGAGGACGGGCGGGAGCTGGGCACCGCGGTGCACGAGTACGCGCACGGCGTGGTGGAGTCGGCCCTGCCGGACGGCCGCGCGCTGCCGCCGGACTGGGCGCTGCAGATCCCGCAGGACTGGCGGGACGTGCTGCGCTTCGCGGTACCGCGCGCCCTGGCCGCGGCCGGCGTGCTGCCCGAGCAAGTGGTCGGCGTGGCCACCGACTTCACCGCCTGCACGGTGCTGCCCGCCACCTGGGACGGCACGCCGCTGTGCGAGCTGCCCGGGTACGCCGACCGGCCGCACGCCTACCCGAAGCTGTGGAAGCACCACGCCGCCCAGCCCGAGGCGGACCTGATCGTGGAGCGCGCGCAGGAGAGCGGCCAGCCGTGGCTGGCCCGCTACGGCGGGAAGATCTCCAGCGAGTGGCAGTACGCCAAGGCGCTGCAGATGCTGCGCGAGGACCCGGAGGTCTACCGGGCAGCCGACCGGTGGATCGAGGCCGCCGACTGGATCGTCTGGCAGCTGACCGGCGCCGAGAACCGCAACCTGTGCACCGCCGGCTACAAGGGCATCCACCAGGACGGCCGTTACCCCGACGACGCGTACCTCGCCTCCCTGCACCCGGACTTCGCCGGCTTCACCGCCAAGCTGGACCACCCGCTGTCCCAACTCGGCACCCCCGCGGGCGCGCTGAGCAAGGCGGCCGCGGAACTCACCGGTCTGCGCGAGGGCACGGTCGTGGCGGTGGGCAACGTCGACGCCCACGTCACCAGCGCCGCGGCCCGGGCGCTCGACCCCGGCCACATGCTGGCGATCATGGGCACCTCCACCTGCCACATCATGAACTCCGACGTGCTGGCCGACGTGCCCGGCATGTGCGGCGCGGTCCAGGACGGCGTCGTGTCGGGGCTGTGGGGCTACGAGGCCGGCCAGAGCGGCGTCGGCGACCTCTTCGCCTGGGCGGTGCGCACGGCCGCCCCGCACGCCTACGCCCAGGAGGCGCGCACCCGCGGCATCTCGGTGCACGAGCTGCTGACGGAGAAGGCCGCGGCCCAACCGGTGGGCGGGCACGGCCTGATGGCGCTGGACTGGCTCAGCGGCAACCGGTCGGTACTGGTCGACCACCACCTGTCGGGACTGATCGTCGGCCTGACGCTCGACACCAGGCCCGAGGACATCTACCGGGCGCTGATCGAGGCCACCGCCTTCGGCACCCGCACCATCGTGGAGACCTTCGAGGCGTCCGGCGTGCCGGTGGAGCAGTTCACCGTGGCCGGCGGGCTGCTCAGGAACGGCTTCCTCATGCAGACCTACAGCGACGTGCTGAACCGGCCGATCAACGTCCTCGCCTCGGAGCAGGGACCGGCGCTCGGCGCCGCCATCCACGCCGCGGTCGCCGCGGGCGCGTACCCCGACATCCGCACGGCCTCCGCGTCGATGGGCAGGATCGAGCGGGAGGCGTACCGCCCCGACCCGGCCCGCGCCGCCGTCTACGACGAGCTCTACCGGGAGTACCGCGCGCTGCACGACCACTTCGGCCGGCGCGGTAGCGACGTCATGCACCGCCTCCGTACGCTGCGCGGGCAGGCGGACGGTCTGCCCGGCACCGCGTCCTGATTTGTTAGCGCTCACCATGAATGTGAGCGCTCATCCTTCGAAGCGAGGTCAGCCTTCCGTGAGTAGTAGCCCACCGCCCCCGGTGCCCGACGAGACGGTCGCCTCGCTGCGGCAGCAGGTCAGCGACCTGCACCAGGAGCTCGTCCGCTACCAGCTGGTGGTCTGGACGGCCGGGAACGTCTCCGCGCGGGTCCCCGGTCGGGACGTGTTCGTGATCAAGCCCAGCGGCGTCGACTACGACCGGCTCACCGCCGGGAACATGATCGTCTGCGATCTCGACGGCCGGGTGGTGGAAGGCGACCTCGCGCCGTCCTCCGACACCGCCGCCCACGCCTACGTCTACCGGAACATGCCCGAGGTGGGCGGCGTGGTGCACACCCACTCGACCTACGCCTGCGCCTGGGCGGCCCGCGGCGAGGCGGTGCCCTGCGTGCTGACCGCGATGGCCGACGAGTTCGGCGCGGAGATACCGGTCGGCCCGTTCGCCCTCATCGGCGACGACTCCATCGGGCGCGGGATCGTCGAGACCCTCCGGGACCACCGCTCGCCGGCCGTGCTGATGCGCAGCCACGGCGTCTTCACCATCGGCAAGGACGCCCGCGCCGCGGTGAAGGCGGCCGTGATGTGCGAGGACGTGGCCCGCACGGTGCACATCTCCCGGCAGCTCGGCGAGCCGCTGCCGCTGGTGCAGCCCGACATCGACCGCCTCTACGACCGCTACCAGAACGTCTACGGCCAGTCCGGGCCGTCCACCCTGCGAGGAGCCTGAACCATGACATCGTCGGACGTGCGTGAGGTCTGGTTCCTCACCGGGAGCCAGGGCCTGTACGGCGAGGACACCCTCCGCCAGGTCGCCGAGCAGTCCCAGGGCATCGCCGGGCAACTGGCCGCGGCCGCCGGCTCACCGGTCCGCGTGGTGTGGAAGCCGGTCCTGACCGACGCCGCCGCGATCACCGCCACCGTGCTGGACGCCAACGCCAGCGCCGCGTGCGTCGGGCTGATCGCCTGGATGCACACGTTCTCGCCGGCCAAGATGTGGATCGCCGGACTCGACCTGCTGCGCAAGCCGCTGCTGCA
Source organism: Streptomyces sp. NPDC020917 (assembly GCF_044333795.1). NCBI lineage: Bacteria > Bacillati > Actinomycetota > Actinomycetes > Kitasatosporales > Streptomycetaceae > Streptomyces > Streptomyces sp. NPDC020917. Next base: position 151,039 of record NZ_JBIRRR010000017.1, read on the forward strand.
CCTGCACACCCAGGCCAACGCCGGCCTGCCGTGGGCGACCATCGACATGGACTTCATGAACCTCAACCAGGCCGCCCACGGCGACCGGGAGTTCGGGTACATCCAGTCCCGCCTGAAGGTGGCCCGCAAGACGGTCTCCGGCCATGTGTCGGATCCGGCCGTGCTGCCCAGGATCCACGCGTGGATGCGCGCGGCGCTGGGCGCCACCGCGCTGCGCGAGCTGCGGCTCGCCCGCTTCGGCGACAACATGCGGGACGTCGCCGTCACCGAGGGCGACAAGGTCGAGGCCCAGCTGCGCTTCGGCGTGTCCGTCAACACCTACGGCGTCAACGACCTGGTGGACGTGCTGGACTCGATCGACGACGGCGCGGTCGGCGAGCTGGTCAAGGAGTACGCCGCCGACTACCGGCTGGCACCGGAACTGGCCGAGGGCGGCGACCGGCACGACTCGCTGCGCTACGCCGCCCGGATCGAGCTGGGCCTGCGCACCTTCCTCACGGACGGCGGCTTCGGGGCCTTCACCACCAACTTCGAGGACCTCGGCGGGCTCCGGCAGCTGCCGGGACTCGCCGTGCAGCGGCTGATGGCCGACGGCTACGGCTTCGGCGGCGAGGGCGACTGGAAGACCTCGGTGCTGCTGCGCACCCTGAAGACCATGAGCGCCGGGCTGCCCGGCGGCACGTCGTTCATGGAGGACTACACCTACAACCTGGTGCCCGGCAGCGAGGTGATCCTGGGCGCGCACATGCTGGAGGTCTGCCCGAGCATCGCCGCCGAGCAGCCGTCGTGCGAGATCCACCCGCTGGGCATCGGCGGCCGCGAGGACCCGGTGCGGCTGGTCTTCGACGCCCGCCCGGGACCGGCGGTCGTCGTCGGCATGGCCGACATGGGCGACCGCTTCCGGCTGGTCGCCAACGAGATCGACGTCGTCCCGCCCGCCGAGCCGCTGCCGCGACTGCCCGTCGCGCGGGCCGTGTGGCGGCCGGCTCCCGACCTCAGGACCTCCACCGAGGCGTGGCTGACGGCCGGCGGCCCGCACCACACCGTGCTGTCCTCCGCGGTCGGCGCCGAGGAGCTGGGCGACCTCGCCGACATGCTCGGCACCGAACTGCTGATGATCGACAAGGACACCACGGTGCGGCAGTTCGCCAAGGAGATCCGCTGGAACCAGGCCTACTACCGCCTCGCCGGCGGGCTCTGACCCCGGCCCGCACCGCTTGCGCTCCGCCGGGCGGCGCCCTGCCGAAGGGCCCGCCCGGCGGACGCGTGCCGTGGCCCGCCCCCCTCGACAAGCCCCATCGACGGTGGGCGCCGCGCCCCGCCGTCCCACCTGCCCGGAGCGCCATGCCCACCGTCACACCATCGATTGCGGCCACCCTTCCCGACGGCCGCACGGTCCGCCGCTGGCGGCTCGCCGCCGGCCGCGTCACCGCCGATGTCCTCGACCTCGGGGCCGCCCTGCACTCGGTGCGCTGCCCCGATCGCGCCGGGCAGGTCGCCGAGGTGCTCGTCAGCCCACTCGACATCGCCGAACGGTTCGGCGCCGCACGGTACTTCGGCGCCACGATCGGCCGGTACGCCAACCGGATCGGGCACGCCCGGCTGCCGGTGCCCGGCGGGGCGCTCCGGCTGGACGCCAACGAGAACGGCAACACCCTGCACGGCGGGGCGGACGGGTTCGACCTGCGGTCGTGGTCGGGCCGCCCCGCGGGCGACGGGTCCCGGGCCGGCGTCGAGTTCCGTCTCGTCAGCCCGGCGGGGGACCAGGGCTTCCCCGGGACGCTGGAGGCCGCCGTCACCTACACGCTCGGCGACGAGGGCGACCTGCGCATCGACTACCGCGCCAGCACCGACGCACTCACGGTCGTCAACCTCACCAACCACGCCTACTGGAACCTCTCCGGCGGCGTGGAGGGGACCGTGCTCGACCACGCGCTGCAGGTGGCAGCGGACCGGTACACCCGCGTGGACGCGGACCTGCTGCCGGTTCCGGAAACGCCCCGGGCGGTGGCCGGGACGCCGTTCGACCTCACCGCGCCCCGCACGCTCCGGCACGTGCTGGACACCGATGACGAGCAGGTACGCCTGGCCGGTGGCGGGTTCGACCACAACTGGGTCCTGGGCCCGGGGGATCCCGGCGCTCCTGCGACGGCCGCGCGGCTCGTCCATTCCGCATCCGGCCGCCGGCTGGAGTGCCTGACGACCGAACCGGGCCTCCAGGTCTACACGGGCAACGCCTTCGACGGCTCGTTCCCGGACCTGCACGGCCGTCCCGTCGCGCCGTACGGCGGCATCGCCCTGGAGACCCAGCACTTCCCCGACGCGCCGCACCGCCTGGACTTCCCGTCGACGTGGCTCGAGCCCGGTGGGATCTACCGGTCAACGACGGTGTACCGGCTCGGAGTTGAGCCGTGACGCAGCTGCCTTGACACCTCTGGGGCGCCGCCACCGCGGTGTCCGCACCTCCCAAGACCCGTTGCCAGCAGCGTCGTTGCCCGACGCTGCTGGCTTCTGTCATGGGGGCCGCACCCGCGTGATTGCGTTCAGGACACGGCCAACTTTTCTTCCGTGTAACACCTTGACGCAGCGGCAGTGAACGCTAACAATCTCAGCGAAGCAGTGAAGCGGGAAGCACGACAGGTTCCTCGCGTGCGCCGGCAGTGCCTCCGGGTACTGCCCGGGCGGGCGAGGCGGGCTCGTTCCGCGGGCGTCCGGGTGGACGGGGCGTCGCAGGTCGAGGAGGTCGCCGCCTTCGTACACGTCGGTGACCTCACGTGCGGATCCCACGATGCGTGCGCTCGTGCCGGCCGGCGGCCGGCGCCAGATCCGTTCTCGACCCGAAAAGTGTGTGAGCGCTAACAGAGGCCAAGTGGGCCCTCGGAACAGGATGTTGAAGATGCGTGATGTGCGGACCGGTAAGCGCAGACTGGGACACTCGGCCGCGGTCGCCGTGGTGGCGGCGGCGATGCTCGCGGGCGTCGGCGCGTGCAGCAAGACCGGCGCGGGCGGCGGCAACTCTACGTCCGACAAGGGAAGTTCGGGGACGACCTCGGCGGCCGGCGCCCCGGCGATCCAGGGTGACATCACCTTCAACGACGCCAACCTCGCCAAGCTGGACGACGCGCTGAAGCAGGCGCTCGCGGGCAAGGACCTGTCGAAGCTGCGCGAGGCGATGGTCGTCAACGTCGCCGTGGACTACTGGAACGCCGGCAAGGTCGGCTTCAACAAGGGCCTGGCCGACCTCGGGGTCAAGGGCACCTACCAGGCACCGGCCAACGGCCGCCTCGACCAGCAGCTGTCCATCATCCAGACGCTGCGCGGCCAGGGCATCACCGGTCTGAGCGTCTCCGCGATCGACCCGACGGCCATCAAGGCGCCGATCAGCTCGGCGAACAAGGCCGGGATCCCGGTGCTGGCGATCGACTCCCCGCTGCCCCCGGAGGACGGTGCCGCGCTCTACCTCGGCACGCCCAACTACCAGGCGGGCCAGAAGGCCGGCGAGGCGATGAAGCAGGCGCTCGGCGGCAAGGGCCAGGTCGTGGTGCTGGTCGGCTCGCTCACCGCGTCCAACGCGGTGGAGCGCATCCAGGGCTTCGAGGACGCGCTCAAGGGCACCGACATCAAGGTCGTCCAGAAGCTCAGCGACAACATGGACGCCTCCAAGGCCCTGTCGAACGCGCAGACCGCGATCCAGACCAACGCAGGCGTCAACGGCCTGTACGGCGTCTACTCGTACGACGGCCCGTCCGCCGGCCAGGCGGTCCAGGCCGCGGGCAAGACCGGCAAGGTCAAGGTCATCTCCGACGACAGCGACCCGCAGACGCTGAAGTTCATCCAGTCCGGCGTCATCCAGGCCACCGTCCTCCAGCAGCCCTACCAGCAGGGCTACACCGGCGCGTACCTGCTCGCCGCGCTGAAGGTGCTCGGCAAGGACGCCACCTTGAACCTCGTCAAGTCCTACCTGGAGTCGGACGGCACCACGCTGAGCTCCGGCGTCGGCCTGGTCACGCAGGCCAACCTCGCCGACTACCAGGCCAAGCTGAAGCAGATGGGCCTCGGCTGATGGATTCCCAGCCCGCCGTCCGCCTGCGCGACGTGAGCAAGTCCTACGGCCCGGTGAAGGTGCTGGACATACCGAGCCTGGACATGGCGCGTGGGCAGATCGTGGCCGTGGTGGGGGAGAACGGCGCCGGCAAGTCCACCCTGATGGGTGTGCTGTCCGGCACCGTCACCCCCACCACGGGGACCATCGAGATCGCCGGCAGCCCGCTGGCGGCAGGCCGGCCCGAGCACGCGAGGGAACTCGGAGTCGCCCTGGTGGCCCAGGAGTTCCCGCTCGTGGGCCAGATGAGCGTCGCGGAGAACCTGCTGCTGGGCCGCCGGCCCGCCGGCAGCGGCGGGCCGCTGGGCCGGGTGGTCTTCGACCGCGCCCGCACCCGCGCCGAGGCGCGGATCCTGCTGGCCGAGGTCGGCGTCACGGGGGTGGACGTGGACCGGCCGGTGGAGCGCTTCCCGGTGCCGGTCCGGCAGATGATCGAGATCGCCAAGGGCTGGGGACAGCGCCCGGTGGTGCTGATCCTCGACGAGCCCACCTCCTCGCTCGGCCCGGTCGAGGCCGAGCGGGTGCTGAACCTGGCCCGCGAGCACGCCGCCGCCGGGGGAGTGGTGCTCTTCATCGGGCACCGGCTCGACGAGGTCCAGGCGGTAGCCGACCGGGTGATCGTGCTGCGCAGCGGCAAGCTCGTGGCGGACCTGACCCCGGCGGAGGCGACCGAGGAGCGGATGATCCGCGAGATGGTCGGCGCCGAACTCGCCCGCGCGGACCTGGCGCCGCCGTCCTCGGTGGAGCGCGCGGCGACGCTGTCGGTGCGCGGCCTGACCGCCGACGGGCTCGGCCCGGTCGACCTCGACGTGAAGGCCGGCGAGATCGTCGGCGTGGCGGGGCTGATGGGCTCGGGCCGCAGCCGGCTGCTGCACACCGTGATGGGCGCGCAGCCGCGCACCGGCGGCACGGTCGCCTTCGACGGCGCCGACTTCCGGCCCCGCCATCCCGCCGACGCGGTGGAGGCGGGCATGGGTCTGGTGCCCGAGGACCGCAAGGTGCAGTCGCTGCTGCCGGCGCACTCCGTGCGCTGGAACGTCACGCTCACCACCCTGCGCCGGATCAGCCGCCGGGGCGTGCTGCGCCCCCGGTCCGACAAGGAGCACGCCGCCCGGATCGTCAAGGACCTCGGTGTGCGGCTGCACACCCAGGAACAGCCGATCAGCGACCTGTCCGGCGGCAACCAGCAGAAGGCGGTCTTCGGCCGCTGGCTCGCCACCGAACCGAAGCTGCTGCTGCTCGACGAGCCGACCCGCGGCGTGGACGTCGGGGCCAAGGCCGAGATCTACCACCTCATCGACGCCGAGGCGGAGAAGGGCCTGTCGGTGCTGGTGGCCTCCTCCGAACTGGAGGAGCTGATGTGGATCTGCCACCGCATTGTGGTGATGGCGCACGGCCGGGTGGTCGCGGACATCCCGCGGGACAGGTTCAGCAAGGAAACGATCATGACGGCGGCGGCCGGAACGAACGCCGGGGCGTCCACGCAGGGGAAGGCAAGCGCATGAATACCAGTACCGCTCCGGCACCTACCGAGGCCGGTGCCGGCAAAGCGTCGCGGACCCCGCTCGCCCGGCGGCTGCTGGAGACCCCGGAGGTCGGCGTGGTCGCCGCCTGCGTGGTGGTGTTCGTCGCCCTGGCCCTGGACAAGTCCACCTTCGCCGGCGCGGTCAACCTGCAGGGCATGGGCTTCGACCTGGCGCAGTACGGGCTCATCGCCATCGGCGAGTCGCTGGTCATCCTCACCGGCGGCATCGACCTGTCGGTGGGCGCCCTGCTGGGCACCAGCGTCATCCTGATGTCCTGGTTCAACGTCCGCGCCGGGCTGCCGCCGGTGCTCGCGATCCTGGTGACGCTGGTGATCGCCGGCTGCGTCGGGCTGATCCACGGACTGGCCGTGACCCGGCTGAAGATGCCGCCGTTCGTCGTCACCCTGGTCACCTACACCGTGGCCCAGGGCGTCACGCTGGCCATCACCTCCGGCACCTCGATCATCGGCATCGGCGGCCTGTTCTCCGACGTCGGCCAGAGCTACGTCGCGCAGATCCCGCTGCCGCTGATCCTGTTCGCCGTCGTCGCAGTCGCCGCGTGGTTCTTCCTCGAACGCACCTACGTCGGACGGCAGGTGTACGCGGTCGGCGGCAACCCCGAGGCGGCCCGGCTGGCCGGCATCCGCGGCGACCGCCGCATCATCTCGATGTACGTGACCAGCTCACTGCTGTCCGCCTTCGCCGGGATCATGGTGCTCGGCCGGATGGGCGTCGGCTCGGCCAGCGGCGTCGGCGTCGGCTGGGAGCTGTCGGCGATCGCCGCGGCCGTCATCGGCGGCGTGAGCCTCGTCGGCGGCCAGGGCCGGATCCTGGGCATCGTGGCCGGCACCGTGCTGCTCGAACTGATCAACAACGGTCTGACCACCCTGCAGATCAACTCCAACTACACCAACATCGTCCTCGGTTGCGTCCTCGGTCTGGCCATCACCGCCGACCGGCTGCGTGCCCGGAGCGTCGCCAGACGCGGCTGACCCCGACCGGTCGCGCACCGGCGAGGGCGGCCCCCCAAGCCTCCGCCCCGCATCTGACACGGCCCACACCTCGTGGGGCGGCTCCCGTACTTGGCACGGAGCCGCCCCACCGGTCCGTCGTGCCCGCGAACGTCCGCGGCCACCGTGTGGCCGCGGCCGAACCACCAGGCCGGGCGCACGCGCCCGGACCCCCCCACACAAGAGGAGGACTTCGTGTCCGCACTCGCACAGGCCCATGTCCACCGGCAGTTCAGAAGGTGGGCGCTGGCGTTCCTCGCCGCCGCCGCCCTGATCGCCGGGGTGCTCGCCGGGACCTCGCCGGCCTCGCAGGCGGCCGGTTCGCTGCCCTGCGACATCTACGCCTCCGGCGGGACGCCCTGCGTCGCCGCGCACAGCACCACCCGAGCCCTGTACTCCGCCTACAACGGCTCGCTGTACCAGGTCAGGCGGGCCTCGGACAACGCCACGCAGAACATCGGCGTGCTGAGCGCCGGCGGCTACGCCGACGCCGCCGCGCAGGATTCCTTCTGCGCCGGCACCACCTGCGTGATCACCGTGATCTACGACCAGTCCGGCCGCGGCAACAACCTGACCCAGGCACCGGCGGGCGGCGCGGCGGGCGGCCCCGACAACCTGGCCAGTGCCACCGCGGCCCCCACCATCGCCGGCGGCCACAAGGCCTACGGCGTCTTCGTCGCCCCCGGCACCGGCTACCGCAACGACCACACCAGCGGGATCGCCACCGGTGACAGCCCCGAGGGCATGTACGCGATCCTCGACGGCACCCACTACAACGGCGGCTGCTGCTTCGACTACGGCAACGCCGAGACCAGCAACAACGACACCGGCAACGGCCACATGGAGGCCATCTACTTCGGCAACATCAAGGTCTGGGGCTACGGGGCCGGCAACGGCCCCTGGGTGATGGCCGACCTGGAGAACGGCCTGTTCTCCGGCGTCAACGCCGGGTACAACGCCAACGACCCGACGGTCAACCACCGCTACCTGACCGCCATGGTCAAGGGCGGCCCCAACCAGTGGGCCATCCGCGGCGGCAACGCCCAGTCCGGCGGCCTGTCGACCTACTACAGCGGCGCCCGCCCCAACGTCTCGGGCTACAACCCGATGCACAAGGAGGGCGCGATCATCCTCGGCATCGGCGGCGACAACAGCAAGGGCTCGGCCGGCACCTTCTACGAGGGCGTCATGACCTCCGGCTACCCGTCCGACGCCACCGAGAACGCCGTCCAGGCCAACATCAACTCCGTGAACTACGGCAGTGGTTCGACCGGAGGGACGGGGCTGACGCCGGGGTCGCGGATCTCGCTCCAGGCGACCACGTCCTGCTGCACCGCGGACTACGTCCGGCACGACGACAGCGACAACAACGTCGTCATCTCGGGCATCACGTCGTCGAGTTCGGCGACCGACAAGGGCGACGCCACCTGGATCGTGCGCGCCGGGCTGGCCAACAGCGCGTGCGTGTCCTTCGAGTCGGCCAACCAGGCAGGCCACTACCTGCGCCACTCCAACTACCAGCTCCAGCTGGCGACGAGCGACGGCACGTCGCTGTTCCAGCAGGACGCCACCTTCTGCCCGCAGGCGGGCCACAACGGCCAGGGCTACTCCTTCGCCTCGGAGAACTACCCCGACCGCTCCATCCGCCACTACGCCTACACCGTGTACATCGCGTCCGACGGCGGCGCGAACGCCTTCGACTCCAGCACCCTCTGGAACGACGACACCAGCTGGAACGTCGCCGCCGCCTGGAGCTGACCCCTTCCGCAGGACCGGAAGCCGCCGGCGGTGACCACCTCACCGCCGGCGGTGCGGGCGAGGTCGGCATCGTCCACCTTTGGATTTGACCATTTCATTACTGTATTAATGAATGGCGTTGATCTCTGAGTGGAGGAGCTGATCATGGTGGACGCGGCACGCACGCGGTCGACGGCACTGCCCGGAGTGGGCACCCGGTGCGACCTGGACACGGAGTCCGGCCAGCACCTGTCCGTCGTCGTCCACTTCGACGGCCGCCGCACCATCGGCTTCCACGATCCGCGCGACGACGACAGCTGCCGGGACACGGTCGTCCTCGGCCCGCAGGAGGCGGCCGCCCTCGCCCAGGTGCTCGCCCCCGACTCGCTGCGCAGCCTGCGCCAGCAGGTCGAGATCGACCTGGTCACCGAGCGCATCCCGGTCTCCAAGCACTCGCCCTACGCCGGCAGGCAGCTCGCCGACACCCAGGCCCGCACCCGCACCGGGGCGTCGATCGTCGCCGTGCTGCGGCGCACCGGAGCCCACCCCTCGCCGACGCCCGACTTCCGCTTCGCCATCGGCGACGTGCTGGTCGTCGTCGGGACACGCGAAGGCGTCAACGCCGTCAGCACGCTGATCGCGGGAGGGTAGGGCCGGTGCAGGACACCTCGCTGCTCATCGAACTCGGCGCCATCGTCCTTGCCCTCGGCCTCGTCGGCCGCCTCGCCGGCCGCATCGGGTTCTCACCCATCCCGCTCTACCTGCTCGCCGGACTCGCCTTCGGGGAGGGCGGCCTGCTGCCGCTCGACGCCAGCGAGGACTTCGTCGCCACCGGCGCCGAGATCGGCGTCATCCTCCTCCTGCTGATGCTCGGGCTCGAGTACAGCGCCTCCGACCTCGTCACCAGCCTCAAGACGCAGTACCCCACCGGTGCCGTCGACTTCGTCTTCAACGCGCTCCCCGGGGCCGCGGCCGCGCTCCTGATGGGCTGGGGGCCGGTGGCCGCCGTCGCCCTGGCCGGTGTGACGTGGATCTCGTCCTCGGGTGTCATCGCCAAGATCCTGGGCGACCTCGGGCGGCTCGGCAATCGCGAGACGCCCGTCATCCTGGGCGTCCTGGTGATGGAGGACCTGGCCATGGCGGTCTACCTCCCCATCCTCACCGCCCTGCTCTCCGGCGTCGGCCTGGCCGGCGGCAGCCTGACGCTGCTCATCTCGCTCGGCACGGTGGGCGCCGTGCTGTACGTCGCCCTGCGCCACGGCCGGATCATCAGCCGCGCGGTGTCCTCCGACGACGCGGAGATGCTGCTCCTGGTGGTCCTCGGGCTCGCACTGCTCGTCGCGGGCATCGCCCAGCAGCTCCAGGTGTCGGCCGCGGTCGGCGCGTTCCTCGTCGGCATCGCGCTGTCCGGCGAGGTCGCCGAGGGCGCCGTCAGCCTGCTCGCCCCGCTCAAGGACCTGTTCGCCGCCGTCTTCTTCGTCTTCTTCGGGCTGAGCACGGTCCCCGCCGACATACCGCCGGTGCTGCTGCCCGCGCTGCTGCTCGCCGTCACCACCGCGCTCACCAAGGTGGCCACCGGGTACTTCGCCGCGCGGCGGGCGGGCATCAAGACCGCCGGACGGTGGCGGGCCGGCGGGGCCCTGGTCGCCCGCGGCGAGTTCTCCATCGTCATCGCGGGGCTCGCGGTCGGCGTCGACCCCAAGATCGGGCCGCTGGCCACGGCCTACGTCCTGCTCCTGGTGATCCTCGGGCCGATCAGCGCGCGCTTCACCGAACCCGCGGCGCGCCGCCTCGCCGAGCGGCTGCGCCGCCGCTCCGGCCTGCCGGCCCCCGACGATCCGCCGCCTCCCTCCGTGCGTACGGGAGTTCCGGACGTCCCCGACGCCCCGGACGCCTCCCTCCCGGACGTCTCCGTGAGCGAGAGCCCCTCGTAGATCTTCCTCGGGATTCGTCGGACCGTCGTGTCAACGGTGGGCTACCGTACGGACACACCGCGCGACCGGCGGTCTGCCGAGGAGGAACCTTGTCATCGCCCTGCGACCCCCAGTACGCCCCCCTCGGCGACGTCGGCGCCGCGCTCATGATGGTCGACTCGCGTCTGAAGTCCATCTACGACAACAAGGTCGAGCCCGACGCCGTCGAGGAGGCGCTCACCGAGCAGTTCGTCGCGTCGCTCGGCCCGAGCGGGGCCGACGACGTGCTGGACGGCGCCTGCACGCTCATCTACATGTTCATGCAGTGGCTGCGGATGGCCTACGAGGACCACGGCAAGGACGTCATCGAGTACGTGGTGCCCAACCTCGTGGCGACGATGCGGCTGATGCCCAGGAGCGTCCGCCCCGAGGCCATCCCCACCATGGCCGGCTTACTCGTCGCCGCGGGCATGGGCCAGAGTCCCGGCCTGTGGCGCAAGCAGTACGGCTACTGGACCAACGACGAGATGAACCCCCTGGAAGCCACCGCCTTCCTGCTCGCCGAGCACATCAACCGCCTCACCGAAGACCGCGACTTCGCCACCCGCATGATCACCGAAGCCCTCACCCGCGCCGACGACCTCTGATCCTTGGAGTGGGCCGGCCGCACTGCGAAAGCCCCGTACTTCGCGCCGTCGAGCGCTGCGGCGCGGATCTACTGCGGGGCGTGGAGGGGTGGGGGAGTGGGGGCGGGGCCCAGGGTGACGGTGCCGGGGCGGGCGAGGCGGGTGAGGGCGTGGCGGTAGGCGGTGACGGCCTCGTCCGTGCGGCCCTGGCGGTGGAGCAGGTCGCCGAGCAGGCGTGAGGTGTCGGCGAGGTCGCCGATGACGTCGGCCTCCTCCTGCAGCGGGATCGCCGCCCGGTAGTGCCTTTCGGCCTCGCCGGCGTCGCCCCGCTCCTCGTGGATCAGGCCGAGCAGCCGGTGGGCCGCCGCGGCGTGCACCGCGCCGCGGCCCGGGCCGAGTTCCTCCAGCAGGCCCTGCAGCAGGCGTTCCGCGTCCGCGTGGTGGCCGAGCCGCCGCCGCACGTCGGCGAGCTCGACCTCGACCTGCGCCGCGTAGAACGTCCCCCCGGTCTCCCGCAGCATCGTGAGGGCCGTCCGCAGTTCGTCCTCCGCGTCCGCCAGCCGGTCGTGCTGGGTGTGCAGATAGCCCCGCATCCAATGGCACTGTGCCAACTCGGAGCGGATCTCCCGCCGTTGGTACAGCTCCTGGGCCTTGACCAGGTAGCCCTCGGCGTCCTCGTACCGCCCCCGGGCGGCCAGCGTGCGGGCCACCGCGCGGTGCAGGCCGGCGACCGCGACGGGGTCCTTGACCTGGGGCGCCAGGTCGAGGGCCAGGCCGGCGGCCCTGGTGGCGCGCTCGTAGGCCCCGAGGTCCATGTACGGCGTGATGACGGTGGCGTACATGAGCAGCAGGGCGTCCGGGTCGGGCAGCCCGTCCGCGTTCAGCTCGTTGATGCACTTCTCCAGCAGGAAGCAGGCGTACCGCACGTCGCCCTCCAACTGGTGGGCGGTGGCCAGGCCGCGCACCGCGCGCACCCTGGCCGGCAGCGGCTCGTCGGCGAGCAGGACCTGAGCCTGCTCGAACTGCTCGCGCCCGACGGCCAGTTCACCCCTCCGCAGCAGGCAGTTCCCGAGGGCCACCCGCAACTGCGCTTCCAGGTCGTGGAGTCGATGGCCCGCCGCCTGCGCGACGAGCGCTGCCAGCAGCCGCTCGGCGTCGTCGCCGGACCCGGCGTCCACCAACTCGGCCGCCCGCACCAGGCCCTCGCGCAGTTCGGCGCGCAGCCCGGCCGGGACGCCGGTCGCCAACTGCTCGAAGGTGGTGTCGAGTTTGCCCGCGAAGTAGCGCAGGGCCGTCTCGGACGCCCGGACCTTGCCCGCCTCGACGGTGGAAACGTAGGCGGCCGTGTACCGGGGCTCGGCCAACTGCCGCTGGGTGAGCCCCAGCCGGGTCCGCAGGGCCTGGACGCGCTCCCCGATCCCCTTGGCGTCGCCGTGCGCGGACTCCTCCGTACCAGCCGTCGGCATGAGCACCTTCCTGTCGTCGGGCGGTCCCGCCCGGCCCACTCCTATCACGCCTGGAGCCGGTTGGTACGAGGGCGAGTTGACGCCCCGGCGGCCCTTGTCCCGCTGCCGGATTGGCCCTAGCTTAACTCGCAACGTAAGGCGACTTACATACCGACTTACGCCCCTGGTCGCCGCCGGCACCACCCCGCCGCCCCGACGGTCCGGCACGCCCTCGCCCGTCCACGACACCCACCGGAGCACCGCCATGCGCATACGCCCCGCCCTTGCCGGAGCCCTCGCCACCTCGGCCCTGATCCTGCTGTCCACGCTCTCCTCCGCCCCCGCCGAGGCGTCCTCCTCCGCCGCGCCCACCGTGCCGCCCACCGCCGCCGCGGCCCCGACCGGCCCCACCTGCTGGTACGGCGCCTGCTACGACTACGTGTACGGGCGTCAGATCACGGACACCGCGGGCGCCGCCGTCCGGATGAAGATCGAGGCCCCCGAGGTCGACCCGGCGCAGAGCGGCGAGCACTCCCTTCAAGAGCTGGCGCTCCAGGACACCGACCGGGTGTCCACCGTCGAGATCGGCTGGACCGTCGACCCGGAACTCAACGGCGACAGCGCCCCGCACCTGTTCGTCTACCACTGGGTGAACGGGCAGGAGTCCTGCTACAACGGCTGCGGCTTCGTCCCCGTCTCGAAGAAGGTCACGGCCGGCATGGCCCTGCACCCTGGGCAGGTCGCCGAGTTCGCCCTCCGCAACGTCGACGGCGACTGGTGGGTCCTCTACAACCACCAGGAGGTGGGCTACTTCCCCGGCTCGCTGTGGGACGGCACCTACACCCGCGCCCAGGTCGTCACCGCGTTCGGCGAGGTCGCCCTCAACAGCGACGACCTGCCCTCCTGCACCGACATGGGCAACGGCAGGCCGGGCAGCGGCCCCAACTCCTCGTGGATCGACGGCTACCGGCTCCAGGGCGCCGCGGACAGCCCCCGCTTCACCGTGACCGCGAGCAGCCCCGACAGCTACGACTACGGGAAGGCGACCGCCACCTCGTTCCACCTGGGCGGTCCGGGCTCCGGCGCCTGCTGACGCCCGCGGACGATCCGCGCGGGCGGCGGGAGCCGGGCAACTCCCGCCGCCCGTAAGGCCGGTCACGCGGCCGGTCCGACCACGCTCAAGCCGGTCGCAGCGGACCCGCGGTCAGCCACGCCGGCTGCCAGCCGGTCGCGGCCGCCCACCCCTCGGCCGCCGCCATCAGCACCTGCGTCGCGGGCGCCTTGATCTGCCCGTAGTCGAGCAGGTCCGGCACGCTGAGGGCCAGGCGCTGCTTGAACGCGCCCCACGCCTCGCGTGCCCCGGCGTCCGCGCGCAGGTAGTCGCGGAACAGCAGCGCGAACCGGGCGTTGGGGCCGCCCACTTCGCGCAGATGGACGTTGCACCGGCGCGCACCGGCCGGCGGCGCGAACACGAGCTTCGGGCAGCGCCGGCCGCCCGCGGTCTCCGCGCGGTTCCAGGGCTCGGGCCGGCAGCGGAAGCCGGCGGCGGTCATCAGCGGCACCTGCCGGGCCTGGTCGACGGCGTCGACCAGGACCTGGACGTCCACGCAGTCCTTGGCCGCCAGGCCCGGCACCGCGGTGGACCCGACGTGCTCGACCGCGCGGGCCTCGTCCCCCAGCGCACCGCGCAGCACGGCCGCCAACCGCTCGAATTCCCCGGCCCATTGGGGCCGGTGGTCCACCACGGCCACCGGGGCCGACTCGTCAGGAAAGGGCATGCCGTCCAGCATGGGCGGGACCGCCAGAGCCCGTCACCGGAATCGCGGGCCGGGCCACCCGCGGCCCGAGGCGGTCCCGCACGCCCCGAACAACGTCTCGGCGCGCGCCGCCCCCGACCGGTGGAACCGTGGGACGACCCGGACGGGTGGCTGGGCAACGGGCGCCTCCTCCTCGGGCGGGAACGGGACCGACGACCGGCGCGGCCCGAAGGAAACGCCCGCAGGTCAAGGACCGGCGTGGCCGACGGCCCGCCGGGCCGGGCGTAGGATCGGGGGCCGATATCGGCTTCGTCACTGCCGGTCGGCGGCGTGGAGGTGGGAGATCCGGTGCGGGAGTTCCAGCGCGGCGCCGTGCGGCTGCACATCCTGCACCACGCGGCCGAGGGGGAGATCCACGGCGCCTGGATGACGGCGGAACTGGCCCGGCACGGGTACGACATCAGCCCCGGCACGCTGTACCCCACCCTGCACCGGCTGGAGGCCGACGGGCTGCTCACCTCGGAACAGCACGTGGTCGACGGCCGGACGCGGCGCGTCTACACGGCGACGAAGGCCGGGCGGACGGCATTGGAGGAGGACCGCAGGGCGCTGCGCGAACTCGCCCGCGAGGTCCTCGGCGACGACACAACTCCGTAGCCCTGCCGACCGGGCGGCGTGCGCGTCCCGGGGTCAGGCGGCCGAACGGCCGGTCAGCACGCGGCGGACGGCATAGGCCGCGGCGCCCGCCGCCAGCACCGCCGCGCCCGTGACGACCGACGCGCCGGGCAGCGCGAACGCGAGCAGCAGGCACCCGGCGAGGCCCGCGCCGGGGACCAGCCGCGGTGGCCGCCCCTCGCCCGAAGTGAGCGTCCACGCCGAGGCGTTGGCGATCGCGTAGTACACCAGCACCCCGAAGGACGAGAAGCCGATCGCCCCGCGGACGTCCGCCACCGCCGCGAGGACGGCCACCACCGCGCCGACCGCCAGCTCCGCCCGGTGCGGCACCTTGAAGCGCGGGTGCACGGCGGACAGCACGTGCGGCAGGTGCCGGTCGCGGGCCATGGCCAGGGTGGTCCGTGAGACGCCCAGGATGAGCGCGAGCAGCGAACCCAGCGCCGCCACCGCCGCACCGACCCGGACCGCCGGCGCCAGCCAGTCGGCGCCCGCGGCCCGTACCGCCTCCGACAGCGGCGCCGAGGCCCGGCCCAGCTGCTCCGGGCCGAGCACCGCCAGGCACGACACGGCCACGAGCGCGTACACGACGAGGGTGATGCCGAGCGCGAGCGGGACGGCGCGGGGGATGGTCCGCGCCGGATCGCGCACCTCCTCGCCCAGCGTGGCGATCCGCGCGTAGCCGGCGAACGCGAAGAACAGCAGCCCGCCGGCCTGCAGCACCCCGCCGAACGAGGCGTCGCCGCGCACGTCCAGGCGGGCCGCGGACGCGGCGCCCGACGTCAGCGAGGCGATGACGACCGCGGCCAGCACCGCCAGCACGATCGCGACGACGACGCGGGTCAGCCACGCGGACTTCTGCACGCCCGCGTAGTCCACCGCGGTCAGCGCCACCACCGCGGCGACCGCCACGGCGTGCGCCTGCCCGGGCCACGCGTACGCGCCGACGGTCAGCGCCATCGCGGCGCACGACGCGGTCTTGCCCACCACGAACGCCCAGCCGGCCAGGTACCCCCAGAAGTCGCCCAGCCGCGCCCGCCCGTACACGTACGTGCCGCCGGACGCCGGATAGCGGGCGGCCAGCCGCGCCGACGAGGTGGCGTTGCAGAACGCGACCACGGCCGCCACCGCCAGACCCGGCAGCAGTCCCGACCCCGCGGCACGCGCGGCCGGGGCCAGCGCGGCGAAGACCCCGGCGCCGATCATCGACCCCAGGCCGATCACCACCGCGTCGTTGAGCCCCAGCCGCCGCTCCAGCTCCTCCGGCGCCCGCCCCGCCGCCACCCTGCCCACGTCCACTCCCTCGCCCGAGCATTACGGCACCCGATATCGGAGAACGATAGACGAGGCACCCGCCCGGGCCCAGCGCGTCCCGGACCGGAACCGCGGCCGCATCCGGCGGCCGCCGCGCCGCGCCGCACCGGTCCGCGCCGCACCGGTCTGCGCCGCACCGGTCCGCGCCGGCGCCGGCGGACCGGCGCTCCCCGCTGCCTGCGTGCGGCGATGCTGGGCAGAACTGGCCGTGCCTGCCGGTCCGGTGGAGGTCCGGGCCGCCACCGGAACTGATCCGGGCGTGAGTTGGTGCGTGTTCGCAGGTGGATGCGCGCCAGGGGCGCGCGTGAGGGCGCGGCGGCGCGCATCACCGGACGAGGACGAGACGCCCGCGCAGGGGCCCGAACCCGCGGCGCGTGGGACGGCGTTCAGGGGGTGAGGAGGCGGTCCTGCTCGGTCAGCGGGGCGCCCGCGTGCCACGGCAGGGCCTTGCCGAACTGGACCAACTCGCCGTACAGGGCCGGGTCCGCGCCCTCCGCGAAGACCAGGTCGAGCACGGCCTCCGCCGCCTGCTCGGGCGTCTGCGCCTGGCTGTAGTCGCTGAACCAGGGGCGGGAGGTGGGCGTGTCGACCATGCCGGGGCACACCGAGGCGATCAGGGTGCCCGCCGCCAGGTCCTGCTCGCGGCGCTCCGCGGCGACCGCGCGGACGGCGGCGACCTGGGCCACCTTCGAGGGGATGTTCAGCCAGCGCGGCCACCCGGCCTCCTCGGAGGTGCCGTGGTGGACCGCGCCGCGCCACGACTCGACGGCGTACTCGACCTGGTCCAGGCTCGCGCCGTCGAACAGGGGGTGCAGCCGCGGGTCGAGGTGGCCGAGGGTGCCGAGCCCGCTCGCCACGACGAGCAGCCGGCCGCCGGGGCGCAGCACCGGTCCGAAGGAGCGCAGCACCGCGTGGGTGGCGGTGTTGGAGACGTCGATGAACTCGTCGGCCCGCGCGGACTGCGACTCGTCGGGCAGCACGCGCGCGACCGCGTTGGACAGGACCACGTCGACCCCGCCGTGGCGGGCCCCGAGGTCCTCGGCGAGGCGGGCGATGGCCTCGGTGTCGGTGACGTCGAGGACGCGGCCCTCGACGCGGGCGCGGGTGCCGGGCAGTGCTGCGACCTCGCGGGCGGCCGCCGCCACCCGCTGCGGGTCCCGGCCGGTGAGCAGGACCAGGTCGCCGGGGTCCATCCGGGCAGCGAGCCCTTCGGTGAATGCGCGGCCGAGCCCCTGGTTGGCGCCCGTGACGAGGGCGAGACGGGAAGCGTTCATGAGGACCACGCTAGGAACCCCGCATCCATGAGTCCAACGAAAGTTGGGCACCGGTAGTATGCGTGATCGTCATGGACTTCACGGAAGTGTCGCTGACCGCGCTGCGGGTCTTCCGCGCGGTGGTCGAGCAGGGGACGTTCACCGCGGCCGCCGCGACGCTGGGCTACACCCAGTCGGCAGTGTCCCGGCAGATCGCCGCGATCGAACGGGCCGCGGGCGCCGAGCTGCTGGAGCGGCGCCGCGACGGGGTGCGGCTCACCGCGGCCGGCCGGGTCGTGATGCGGCGCGCCACCGTCGTGCTGGACGAGATCGACGCGGCCGCCCGGGAGCTGTCCGGCCTGCCCGGGCAGGCCGGCACGGTACGGCTGGGCTGGTTCCCCAGTGCCGGCGCCGTCCTGGTGCCGCGTGCGCTGGCCGCGCTGCGCCGAAGCGACCCCGGACTCCAGGTCGTCGGCCGGGAGGGCAGCACCCCCGCCCTGGCGCGGGCGCTGCGGGCCGGAAGTGTGGACCTGGCGCTGCTCGCGTCGGCGCCGCCGTTCCGGCCGCCGGACGCCGAGTCGCCGCCGCTCGCCCTGCACACCCTCACCGAGCGCGCGCTGTGCCTGGCGCTGCCCGCCTCCCATCCGCTGGCCCGCGGCGACTACGTCGACGTGGCGGACCTGCGCGGCCTGCGCTGGATCGCCGGGCCCTCGGCGGACGGCGACCGGGCGATGGGCGTGTGGCCGGGGCTCGACGAGCGCCCCGAGATCGCCCAGACGGCGCGGGACTGGCTGGCCAAGCTCCATCTGGTGGCCGCCGGGTGCGGGGTGACGACCGCGCCCGCCGTCCTTGCCGCTGCCGCGCCGCCCGGAGTGCGCATCCTCCCGGTCCGCGGCGGCCCGCAGGAGCTGCGCCGGCTGATGCTGGCGCGGCTGCCGCAGCCGCCGTCCGAGCCGGTCCGCCGTGTCGCGGCGGCCCTGCGTGCCGCCGCCCTCGACGCCGACACTCCGGTGCCGCCCGCCGCGCCCGCCTGACCTGCACCTGCGCCCGCGCCCGCTTCTCCCGCGCCCCGCCGGCCGGACGGGCGCGGCCTCACGGGGTGAGGACGACCTTGCCGGCGACCGTGCCGGACTCCGCCAGGCGCAGCGCGTCCGCGGCCTGGACGAGCGGGACCTGAGCGGCGATCTGCGCGGTGACGTCGCCGCGCCGCAGCGCCGCGAAGACCTGCGTGAGGTCGTCGCGCAGCCGGGCCCTGAAGCGGTTCCTGCTCAGCGCGCGCCCGGCCCAGACGTTGAAGAAGTACGCGTGCCGCCCGTTCGGCAGCGCGTTCCACAGCCACACCCGCCCGAGCAGCTTGAGTACCGGCCACTGCTTGCTGCCCTGGTCGTCGCGCGTGGAGGCGCTGCCGTACGACACGAGCGTGCCGCCGGGCGCCAGCAGGTGCCAGGAGTCGACGACGCTGCGGCCGCCGATGTGGTCGAACACCGCGTCCACGCCGCCGGGAGCCAACTCGCGGACCCGGGCGGGCACCTCCTCGGTGCGGTAGTCGACGGGGACGGCGCCCAGCGCGCGCAGTGCGTCGTGGTGGCGGGCCGACGCGGTGCCGATCACCTTGGCCCCCGCGGCCCGCGCGAGCTGGACCAGCACCGAGCCGACGCCGCCGTTGGCGCCGTGCACCAGGACCGTCTGCCCGGCGCGGACGCGCGCCTTGCGGTGCAGCATCTGCCAGGCGGTGATGCCGTTGACGACCAGGGTCTCCGCCTCCGCCGGGTCGATCCCGTCGGGCACCGGCACCAGGTCCGCCGCGTCGACCACGACGTGGCTGGCCCAGCCGCCCACCTTCACCAGGGCGGCGACCCGGGTGCCGGCCAGGTCCGCGTCGACGCCCTCGCCGGTCGCCGCGACCGTGCCGACGAGGTCGTAGCCGGGCACGAAGGGGAACGGCGGCTGGTCGTAGTACCGGCCGCGGCGCATCTGCTGCTCGGCGAACGAGACGCCGGTCGCCTCCATCCGCACCACGACCTGGCCCGGGCCCGCGGCGGGCGCCGGGCCCTTCCGGATCTCCAGCCCCTCAGGCTCGACCTTGCCCGGCAGGACGACCTCGACGAGTCCTTCGGCGTTCATGACGGCCTCCACGCTTTCCGCGCTCCCGCGCTCCGCTGATTACTGGTTCTTGCTTCTGTAAGAAGTTGTAACTCCCGAGCGCGGGCAGCGTCAAGCCGTTGCGTGATAACCTCTCACTGAATCTTGAAGGTGTAGCAGATTGAAGGGTGGCAGCAGGATGGCGGCCATGCCGGAGACCGGCGCGGCGGGTGCGGCGAGCCCGCGCGAGCGCTACCGCACCCAGGTGTGCGCGGAGATCAAGGAGCGCGCCTGGGACCAGCTCGGCACGGCCGGGGCCTCGGCGCTCTCGCTCAACGCGATCGCCAAGCAGATGGGGATGAGCGGGCCCGCCCTCTACCGGTACTTCGACAATCGCGACGCCCTCATCACCGAGCTGATCAGGGACGCGTACCGCAGCCTCGCCGACACCTTCCACGCCGCCGTCGCCGACGGCGCGCACGCGTCCGCCGAAGGGGAGGCGGCAGTCGACGCGGATGCGGATGCGGATGCGGACGCCAAAGCGGATGCGGGCGCCGGCCGGCGCCCCGACGCGGCCGTCCTCGCCTACGCCCTGCGCCGCTGGGCCCTCGCCGATCCGCAGCGCTACCTGCTCATCTACGGCACGCCCGTGCCCGGGTACCACGCACCCGACGAAGTGACGGCGATCGCCGCCGAGATCATGGCCGTGCTGCTCGACGCCTGCGCCGCGCTGCCGCTCGCCGACCGCCCCGCGACGCCGTTCGACGCCGACCTCGCCGAGCACCGCGACTGGGCGCGCGGGCACGCCGCCGGCACCCCGGTGCTGCGCCGGGCGCTGGCCTTCTGGACCCGGCTGCACGGCGTGCTGTCCCTGGAGCTCTCCGGCCACTTCACCGGGATGGCCTTCGACCCCGGGCTGATGTTCGCCGCGGAAGTGGACGACCTGCTGGCCGGATGACCGGCCTGGCGGTGCCGACCTGCCCGTCGCGCTGCGCATATCGGGACAAATGCCCGGTTAAGGTGCAGGGGTGGATGCAGCCGACTTCTACACCGGCATCGTGGCCGAGGTGTACGGGCCGCTGAGAGCGGTCGCCCAGGACCCCGAGCCCTATGCGGCGTTCGTCGAGGAGACCGGGGCGCCCGCGCTGGAACTCGGCTGCGGGGACGGCGATCCGCTGCTCGACCTGCGCCGGCGCGGCCTGGACGTGGAGGGCGTCGAGTCCTCGGCGAACATGCTGGAGCGGTGTCGGCGCCGGGCACGCAAGCAGCGCCTCCGCGTCGTCCTCCACCACCAGCGGCTGGAGTCCCTGCACTTGATGCGCCGGTACCGCGCGATCTTCCTGGCCGGGCCGACCTTCAACCTGCTGCCCGACGACGCCACCGCCGTGGCGGCGCTGCGCGGCGTCCGCGCGCACCTCGCCGAGTCGGGCACGCTGCTCGTGCCGCTGTTCGTCCCGTCGCCCACGCCCCCCGAGGAGATCGGCCAGGCGCGCGTCGCGACCGCGGACGACGGCGCGGAACTGCGGGTGTCGGTGGTGTCCGAGGAGCGGAACGAGACCGAGCGGACGCAGACGACGGTGCTGCGCTACGAACGGCACGTCAGAGGCCGGAGCACGGTGGTGGACCGGCCCTGGGTGATGCACTGGTACACCCCCGCCGGGTTCGAGGACCTCGCCGCGGCCGCCGGCCTGGTCCTGTCCGCCGTGCAGCCGTCCGTCGGCGCGGTCCTCCAGCACTACCGCCTCCAGGCCGCCCGCTGCGCCGGATGAGCCGGCGCCGGTGGCCGAGCGCCGGCGGCGAGCGCGGGCCCGCGGCGACGGCGCGTCGGCGCTCCGCGGGATCCCGCCGGCTCCTCGGACTCCGCCGCCCCAAAGCGGCGGCCGTCAGGCGTCGAGGACCGCGAGGTCGAGGGCGCGCAGCCGGGCGGGCTCCGCGATCACGTCGATCGCGGTGATCACCCCTTGTGCGTCGAGGGTGAAGGCGAGCACCACCGCGGCCCGGCCGTCGCGGGCCATCACCAGCCCCGCCGTACCGTCGACCAGCGCGGCAGCGGTGGACTGCGCGCGGACCGCGGAGGCGAACGCGCCCCGGGCCACCGTCGCGGCACCGCGCAGGCTGACCGGCGCGGGCGTGGGGCCGACGGCCGCGTCGGCGCGGAGGACGACCTCCGGGTCGAGCAGGGTGAGCAGCGCGTCGAAGTCGCCCTGCCGGGCGGCCGCGAGGTACGCCTCGACGACCCGGCGCTGCCGGGCCAGGTCCTCGCCGGGCACCGCGGGCTCGCCCCTGACCCGCCTCCGCGCGCGGCTGGCGAGCTGCCGGGCCGCGGCGGGGGACCGGTCGAGCAGCGGGCCGACCTCGTCGAAGGGCACCGCGAACATGTCGTGCAGCACGAACGCCACCCTCTCCGCGGGCGCGAGCGTGTCCAGCACCACCAGGAGGGCGAGGCCCACCGAGTCGGCCAGCAGGGCCTCGCGCTCGGGGTCGCCGCCGTCCTCCGCGGCGGCGGCCGGCGTGGCCGCCACGGCCTCGAGCGGATCCTCGCGCCGCCGCTCCCGCGAGCGCAGCATGTTCAGGCACACCCGGGACACGATCGTGGTCAGCCACGCCGCCGGGTTCTCGATCCCGGCCGCGCCGGCCTGCTCCGCGCGCAGCCAGGCGTCCTGCACGGCGTCGTCGGCCTCGGTCGCCGAGCCGAGCATGCGGTAGGCCACCGCGTGCAACTGGGCCCGGTTCTCGGCGAATCGCGCCGTCAGCCAGCCAAGATCATCCACGCCGTCACACTCCTGCATCGGGCGGTGTCGTGCAAGTAGAGAGCGGAACGGGACCGAGAACGACCTGGGAGACGACCATGGCACCCTCCATCACCATCACCGGCGGCACCGGCAACCTGGGACGGCGGGTCACCCCGCTGCTGCGCGCGGCGGGATGCGACCTGCGGGTCCTCAGCCGCGGCCGCCGCGAGCCGGGCGGCGCCGGCGACGGCATCGAGTACGTGACCGGCGACCTCACCACCGGCGAGGGCGTCGCTGCCGCGGTGGACGGCGCCGACGTGGTGCTGCACCTGGCCGGCGGGCCCAAGGGCGACGACGTCGTGGCGCGCAACCTGGTCCGGGCGGCGTCGGCGTCCGGGGTGCGGCACCTGGTGTTCATCTCGGTGATCGGCGCGGACCGGGTCCCGCTGGCCTGGCTTCGGACCAAGCTCGCGGCCGAGCAGGAGATCGCCGGCAGCGGGATCCCGTTCACCACGCTGCGCGCCGCGCAGTTCCACGACCTGGTGCTGATGGTCGTGGAGAAGATGGCCAAGCTGCCGGTGTTGCCCGTGCCCGGCGGGCTGCGCTTCGAGCCGGTCGACGCGGGCGACGTGGCCCGCCGGCTGGCCGACCTCACCCTCGGCGAGCCCACCGGCCTGGTGCCCGACCTGGCGGGCCCCCGCGTGTACGGGCTCGGCGACCTGGCCGGCGGCTACCTGGACGCCCGCGGCAAGCGCCGGATGCGGCTGCCGGTGCGCATCCCGGGCAAGCCGGGGCGCGCCTACCGGGCCGGTGACAACCTCGCACTGGAGGGCGCCGACCGCGGCAAGCGCACCTGGGAGGAGTTCCTCGCCGAGCGCCTGCCCCGGGAGGGCTGACGTCGCCCGCACCGCGGCCGCCCGCCGTCAGCGCGGATCGTGCGGCGGCGGGGGCTCGTGCGGGGGAGGTTCGTGCGGCGGCGGGGGAGGCGGGCCCGGCTCGTGGTGCGGGCGATGGTGCGGGTGGTGCGGCGGCGGGGGCGGGATGGTGTCGGTGCCCGGCGGGGTGTCGGGCCACACCAGCAGCACCGGGCACGGCGCGTGGTCCACGACGAAGCGGCTGTGCGGGCCCAGGCTGTGCGGGCCGAGCCTGCTGTGGTCGCCGTCGCGGGCGAGGACCAGCAGGTCGGCGCCCTCCGCCTCGGCGACCACCTCGCGTTCGACGCGTCCGGTGCGCCGCCGCAGCTCGCACGGCCGGCCCAGGCGCTCGGCCGCGGCCCGCAGCAACTGCTCGCCGTACGCGGCGGCCTCGTGCTCCAGCTCGGTGCCGGGGTCCCGGGCCGGGCGCCCGCCGCGGCCGAGCAGCCCGGCGTACGCAGCGTGCGCGGCCGCGGCCACCTCGGGATCGGGGACGTGCAGCAGGACGATCCCGGCGTCGTCCGGCGCGTGCGCGCGGACGGCGTCGACACAGGAGGGCCAGGTGCCCTCGACGATCCAGGCGACGACACGTGTCATGCGGGGTGGCCTCCGGTCAGCCTCCGATCACGGTGGACGACACCCACAGTGCCAGGACCGCCACCACGAGGGTGGCAGGCACGGCCAGCAGCCCCAGCCGGGTGAACTCCCCGAGATCCACATCCGTTTCGTGTTCGCGCACGATACGCCGCCACAGCAGGGTGGCCAGCGATCCCGCGTAGGTCAGGTTGGGTCCGATGTTGACGCCGAGCAGCACGGCGAGCACCGCCACCGAACCGTGCGGCGCGGTCAGCGGCAGCAGCACCAGCACGGCCGGCAGGTTGTTGATCAGGTTGGCGAGCACCGCGGCCAGCCCGGCCACCGCCAGCAGGTCCGCAAGTCCCGTGCCGCCCGGCACCAGATGGCCCAGGCCCGCGCCCAGGCCGTGGTCCACCAGCGCCCGCACCACGATGCCCAGCGCCAGCACGAACGCCAGGAACGGCACGGCCGCCGCACGGACCAGCGCGACCGGCGTCGTCGTCCGGCGG
This sequence comes from Streptomyces sp. NPDC020917, assembly GCF_044333795.1. Classification (NCBI taxonomy): domain Bacteria; kingdom Bacillati; phylum Actinomycetota; class Actinomycetes; order Kitasatosporales; family Streptomycetaceae; genus Streptomyces; species Streptomyces sp. NPDC020917. The sequence goes on from NZ_JBIRRR010000017.1 coordinate 175,207, forward strand.
ATCAGCGCCCGGACCGCGAGCACGGCCGCACCGGCGAACGCCGCCCACGCCGGATTGACGCCCGCCGCCGAGGCGCCGGCGAACCCGGCCAGGGTGCAGCAGACCGTCACCAGGGCGAACACCGGCGGCCGCGGCGGCTCGCCGACGTCCGGCAGCCGGGCCCCGGCGCTCAGGTCGGTGGCGAAGAACCGGCGCAGCACCAGGTACTCGGTGCCGATCGCCAGCAGCCACGGCAGCGCCATCAGCGCCGCGAACCGGGTGAACGTCAGGCCGGTGGCGGCCAGCGCCAGCAGGTTCGTCAGGTTGGACACCGGCAGCAGCAGCGAGGCGGTGTTCGACAGGTGGGTGCAGGCGTACACGTGCGGGCGCGGCCGGGCGCCGAGCCGGGCCGCGGTCGCGAAGACCACCGGGGTCAGCAGCACGATCGTCGCGTCCAGGCTGAGCACCGCGGTGATCACCGAGGCGACCGCGAACACCTGCACCAGCAGCCGCTGCGGGCTGCCCGCCGCGCTGCGCGCCATCCACGCCCCGCAGGTGGTGAACAGCCCTTCCTCGTCGCACAGGTGGGCCAGCACCAGGACCGCCGCCAGGAACCCGATGACCGGGCCGAGCTGCTGGGCCTCCGCCTTCGCGTGGTCCAGCGAGATCGCGCCCGTGGCCAGCACCAGGCCCGCCGCGGGCACCGCCACCACCGCCTCCGGCCAGCCGAACGGCCGCACCACGGCGAAGGCGAGCACCAGGACCAGCAGGACGGCGGACAGGGCCTCGGCGGCCGTCGCGTTGAGCACGGGTCCCCTTCGACGACGTCAGCGGACAGATGGCGGGCGGTGTGCCCCACATGCAACCAGCCCGGCCGCACGGTGCCCCGGCGTGACCTGCCGTCGGGGCGCGGGCAGGACCCGGACGGCTGCGCGGGGCGGCGGCGGGCCGGCGTTCACACCCGGGCCGGCGGCAGCCGCGTGCTGCCGCCCGGGCTGCCGGTCCCCGGCGCGGCGGCCACCGGCACCCCCAGCGGCCGGGCCAGCGCCACCACGCTCTCGTCGAGCCGCTGAAGATGGCGCAGCACCCGGTACGTGACGCTCTGCGAGGGCACCACGGGCGAGCCGGACTCCTCCAGCATCGACGCGATGCTCGGCCCGGTCTCGATCTCGTCGACCGCCCCGCCCTCGGCGGTGCGGCTCCCGGCCTCCTTCGCGGCCGCGGCCTCCTCGGCCGGGGCGACCCCCGCGATCAGCAGGTCCAGGTTGTGCTCCAGCCGCCGGCCGACCGCCGCCAGCCGCGGGTCGGCCGCCACGCGCCTGCTGTACGGGACGAGTTCGGCGGTCGCCGCCAGCGAGCGCACGTGGTAAGCGCAGGTCTCCAGCAGTGCCACCACGTACTGGGCGGTGCGGCGCCTGACCCGCAGCGGGGTGAACGGGTGCGTCAGCGGGCCCGCCGAGCGGCGCAGTTCGTCCAGCGCGGTGTCCAGGTCGCGCGCCATGTCGACCAGGTCCACCGCGGGCCCGCCGCTGAGCTGCTCGACCGCGGCCGTCGCCACGTCCCGCAGCCGGGCCAGCACCGTCGACAGCAGCTGGTCCGTCCGTAGATCGGTGCGGACCGGGAAGACCAGCACCGCCGCGACGATCCCGCACGCCGTGCCCAGCGCCGTCTCCTCGATGCGCAGCACCAGCACCGAGGCGCTGTAGGTGTGCAGCAGCGTGTAGAGCAGGCCCAGCATGGCGGTGACGAAGAACGACATCAGCGCGTACGACACCGGCGCGGTGAAGAACATCGCGAAGATCAGCACCAGCACCAGGGCGAACGCCGTCCAGGTGTGCCGGCCCACCAGCCCGGCCAGCAGCACGCCCGCGACCACGCCGCCCACCGTGCCGAGCAGCCGGCGGTAGCCGCGGACCAGGATCTCGCCGGTGGAGGAGGTGTTGAGGAACACCACCCAGCAGGTCAGCACCGCCCAGTACCAGCGCTGGGTGGACAGGAACTCGCCGCCCGCGATGGCCAGTCCGGAGCCGGCCGCGACCTGGAGCGCCGCCCGGGTGGTGCGGCGCTTAAGCCCCGTGGGCTCCTCGGCGGCCTCCGCCTCGCCGGCCAGCGAGGCGTCCTCCGCCTCGATCTCCTCGCGGGACCTGGTCGTCTCCGGGGCGTCGTCCGAGGTGTCGCCCGGGCCCTCCATGGCCAGCCGCAGACCCAGCACGGCGCGGGCGGCCTCGCCCACGCCGCGGAACGCGTCCTGCACGGCGGTCGAGGCCTGCGGCAGGTTGTCGTCGTCGCGGTAGCCCAGCAGCCGGTTGCGCACCTGGGCGATGCCGGTGCCGCGGCCGTCGGTGGCGAGCCGGGTCACCAGCAGCTGCAGCGCGCGGACCTCCGAGCGCAGCAGCCGCATCACGTCCTCGTCCCGGCGTGCGGGCGCGGGTGCGGGCAGCGGCGCGTCCGGCAGGTGCAGGGTCAGCGTGGTGTCGGACCGCTCGGCGCTGCCCGCGCCCAGCAGCAGCACACCGAGGCGCTCGGCGGCGATCTCGGCCGCGGCGACCCGCCGCTGCAGCAGCTCCGCGGTCCGCTCGTCCTCCATGCCCTCTTCCAGGCCGGCCTGGATCATCAGCGCGGTCTCGTGCAGCCGGGCGGTGTCCCGGCGCAGGTCGGCGATGGCGTCCTCGTGCTCGTCGGGATCGGCCTCGAGGAACGCGAGCTGGGTACCGAAGAGCTGGGCGATGCGGGCGCGGAACGCCTGCCGCAGCCGGGCCAGCGCGTGCTCGGGCCGGGCCGGCACGAGCACGAAGCGCAGCACCGCGCTGGAGGCGAACGCGAGGACGACGGTCAGGCACAGCTTCGGCAGCGTGGCAGGCGTGGCGTGCACGAACAGCGCGACGAAGTACACCTGGAAGCTGATCACCCCGAGCGCCGTGCCGCGCTCGCCGAACCTGCGGGCGTAGGCGGCGCCGAAGATCAGCAGGATGAAGAAGATGTCGCCGATCACGATGTGCGGGTTGAGCAGCGCGCCGAGCGTCACCGACGCCAGCGCGGCCACCAGCCCGAACCCCAGGGTGACGGCCTGGTCGCGGACCGCCCGGTCGCGGATCGCGAACGTCGAGACCATCGCGCCCATGGCCCCGGCCACCATCTGCGGCACCGGGATCCCCATCACCGACAGCACCAGCAGCGTCAGGCCGATCGCGCCGACCGTGCGCAGCCCGGCCATCAGCCGCAGCAGCCCCGGATCGGAGGCCGCGTACCGGTCCCAGAACGCGGCGAGGTGTCTACGTGCCGCCGTCGTGCCTGTCATCGTGCTGCGCGTTCCTCACCTTTCGGACCCGGGTTCAGCATCGCACGGACCCCCTCCCTTCCGGTGAAGGCCCCCGAACAGCGCGGACGCCGGTGCGCCTCGCGCACCAGGCCGCATTCTCTTCGCACTCAGCCGCGCTTGCCCAGGGCCGTGATGCCGAGGTCGAACAGCCCGTCGAGGAACAGGTCGACGCCGACGGCCGCCAGCAGCAGGCCGATCAGCCGGGCGAGCAGCTCGATGGCGGTGTGGTGGGTGCGCTGCAGCAGCACGCCGAGCACGAACACGCACAGCAGGTCGATCGCGATCACCGTGACGTACGCCCCGACGACGGTGGAGCGCCAACTCCACGCGTCGCGCTCGGCCGCCTCGATCAGCACGGCGGTCAGCGCGAGCGGGCTGACCACGTACGGCATCAGCAACTCCCGCACCCCGCTGGTCAGATCGGGGCCGTCGTCGCCCTCCACACCGCCGACGTGCAGGCCCAGCACCAGTCCCACCGCGTAGAGGAAGAAGATGATGCCGCCGGCCAGGGCCAGCGCGGCGGTCGAGATGTGGAACAGCTCCAGCAGCCACGGCGCGGTGAACCCGGCGACCACACCGACGAGCACCGCGCCGCCGGACGAGATCAGCGCGATGGTCCGCAGCTGGCCGAGCGGGTGGTTCTGCGCCAGGCTCGCGAACGCGAGCAGCACCTTCGGCGGGCCGATCACCGAGAAGAAGGTGATGAACGCCGCAGAGTACGTGAGAGTGATCATACCGGGCATGATGGTCAGTGGCCGGGCCGCGACCGGGTATTGACGGTCCGTTTCACCGCGGCCGGGCGCCGCCGGGCCGCTGTTCCGAGGCGCCGGTGCCGGGCGCGGTGCCGGGGTCGGCTTCCGCTTCCGTGTCGGCGTCGCCCGGGGCCACCAGCCCGGTCTCGTACGCCAGGACGACCGCCTGCGCGCGGTCGCGCAGCGACAGCTTGGCGAAGATCCGGGCGACGTGCGTCTTGACCGTCGAGGCGCTGAGCGTGAGCCGCTCGGCCAGTTCGGTGTTGGACAGGCCGCGGCCCATCAGCGTCAGCACCTCCCGCTCCCGCGGTGTCAGCGCCGCGAGGTCGCGGTGCACCGGCGGCGCTGCCGCCACCCCCGCGGTGGCCGCAGCCGGCTCCGCCGCGGCGAAGCGCTCCACCAGCCGGCGGGTGATCGACGGCGCCAGCAGCGCGTCCCCGGTGCTGACCAGGCGGACCGCGGCCGCCAGATGGCGCGGGGTGACGTCCTTGAGCAGGAACCCGCTGGCACCCGCGCTGAGCGCGGCGTAGACGTAGGCGTCGAGGTCGAAGGTGGTGAGCATGATCACCCGGCAGGCACCGGGCAGCGCCAGGATCCGGCGGGCGGCCTCCAGCCCGTCCATCACCGGCATCCGGATGTCCAGCAGCACCACATCCGGCCGCAGCTCCCGGACCAGGGCCACCGCCTCGGCGCCGTCGGCCGCCTCGCCGACCACGTCCACGCCACGCGCGGTGAGGATCATCCGGAACCCGGTCCGCACCAGCTCCTGGTCGTCCGCGATGACCACCCGGGGCACGGGTTCGCCGGCGCCGGGCGCGGGCGCCGCGCGTTCGGGGGAGTACGGGTTCACGGGCTGTCCAGGTGGTCGGGGGCCGGGCGGTCCAGGGGGATGCGGGCACGGACCCGGAAGCCGCCGCCGAGGCGCCGCCGGGCGTCCAGGTCCCCGCCGTACACGGCGACCCGCTCGCGCAGCCCGAGCAGCCCGCGCCCGGCGCCGGGACCGGACCGGCCGGGTCCCGCGCCCGGGCCCGCCGGCCGCGCCCCCTCGGACCCCGCCGGGGCTGCGGGGCGCGGGGTGAGCACGCTGGGGCCGGAGTTGAGGACCTCCACGCGCAGGGAGTGGTCCGCGTACCGGACGGTCACCTCGGCCCGCACGCCGTCCCCGTGCTTGAGGGCGTTGGTCAGCGCCTCCTGGACGATCCGGTAGGCGGTGACGTCGATCCCGGGCGGGAGCGGGCGCGGGTCGCCGGAGACGCGGACCTCGACCGGCAGGCCCGCGAAGGCGATCCGGTCGATCAGCGGGCTCAGCCGACTCAGGCTCGGCTGCGGGGACAGGTCCCCGCCCGCCGCGCCGGCCGGAGCCGCCCCGGCCGGGCCCTGCCCGGCACCACCCGTAGGCCCGTCCTCGCCGTCCTGTGAAGGGGCCAGCAGCCCCAGCAGATGCCGCAGTTCCGTCATCGTGGCGCGCCCGGCCGTCTCCACCGCGCCCATCGCCGCCGCGGCCTGCGCCGGCAGGGTGTCCAGCACCTCGCGGGCCGCGCCTGCCTGCACCACCATCAGGCTCACGTTGTGGCTGACGATGTCGTGGAGTTCGGCCGCGATCCTGGCGCGTTCCGCGCCGACCGCCGCCCGCGCCGCGCTCTCCCGCTCGCGCTCCAGCAGCCAGCCCCGCTCGCCCACCGCCGCCCGGTGCCGCCGCCGCTCCCTGGCCAGCGCGATGCCGAGCCAGCCCGCGGCGGCGCACACCACCGCCAGCGCCCCTGCCAGCCACTGCGTACCCGGACCTCCCACGGGCACAGCCTCGCAGGCCGCCACGGCACCCGCATCCTCCTGCGGGCCCAGCGCCTACATCCCTGGTACGACCCCGGACGCGGGTTACCTCCGGGGGCCGACGCAGCGGCCGTGCGCCGCTCCCTAGGTTCGGGGCATGACCAGTGACAACGACACGGCACCGCAGACGGTGGTGCGCCTGCACGACGTCCGCAAGGAGTACGGGGACGCCGTCGCCCTCGACGGCGTCCGGCTGGAGATCGCGGCGGGCGACGCGGTCGCCGTGATGGGCCCCTCCGGCTGCGGCAAGTCCACTTTGCTCAACATGGTGGCGGGCCTGGACCGCGCGACGTCGGGCAGCGTCCACGTCCACGGCCAGGACCTGGCGGGCCTGAGCGAGACCGGCCTGGCGCTGTTCCGCCGCCGCCACATCGGGATGATCTTCCAGTTCTTCAACCTGATCGACGACCTGCCCGCACTCGACAACGTGGCCCTCGCCGCCCAGCTCACCGGCACCTCGGCCCGGCACGCCCGGCGCCGCGCCCTGGAACTGCTCGACGAGCTCGGCGTCGCCGGCCGCAGGGACACCTACCCGGCCGCGCTCAGCGGCGGCGAGCGGCAGCGCGTCGCCGTGGCCAGGGCCCTGATGAACCGGCCGGCCCTGCTGCTGGCCGACGAGCCGACCGGCGCCCTGGACAGCCGCTCCGGCGAGCAGGTGATGGACCTGCTCATCGACCTCAACCAGATCGGGCAGACGCTGCTCATCGTCACCCACGACCGGGACCTGGCCACCCGCTGCGCCAGCCGCCTGGTGGAGCTGGCCGACGGGCGGGTGGCCCGGGAGAGCAGCCTGGACGACCTGGAGCGCAGCGCATGAGCGCGGTGTGGCGGGCCTCCCGCGGCGCGGTGCGCCGGCGCAGGCTGCAGACGTTCGTGATCGGTCTGGTGGTGCTGTGCTCCACCGCCACGACCGTGCTCGCGCTGTCCCTGCTGGCCGCCGCGTCGTCACCGTTCGACGCGGCCTTCGGCCGGCAGCGCGGCGCGCACGCGGTGGTCACCTTCGACGCGGCGAAGGCCGGCGACGCCCGGCTCGCCGCCACCGCGAAGCGCCCCGGCGTCGCGGCCGCGGCCGGGCCCTTCTCCCAGGCCGTGCTGCACATGCCCGAGGAGTGGCTGGGCCGGGCGCCCGGCCCGATGACCGTCGTCGGGCGCCCCGGCCCCGGCGGCCCGGTGGACCGGGTGCAGATGCTGGCCGGACGGTGGGCGACCCGGCCCGGCGAGGTCGTGGTGAGCCAGAGCTTCGGGTCGGCCCCGCGGGAGCTGCTCGGCACCGTGCTGCACCCCACCGGGGCGCCGCCGCTCACCGTCGTCGGCTTCGCCGACAGCATGAGCAGGTCCGCGGGCGCCTGGGTGGCGCCGGCGCAGATGCCCGCCCTGCACCCCTCGGCCCGCCAGATGCTGTACCGCTTCGACGCGGCCGGCTCCGACGGCCGGATCCGCGCCGGGACCGCCGCGGCCACCGCGGGCCTGCCGGCCGGCGCGGTGACCAGCACCCAGTCCTCCGCAGTCCTGAAGCAGGCGTTCTCCGCGCAGGCCAGGTCCTACCTGCCGATGGTGACGGTCTTCGGGGTGCTCGGCCTCCTGGTGTCGGTGCTGATCGTCGGGAACGTCGTCTCCGGCGCGGTGATCGCCGGGACCCGGCACATCGGCATGCTCAAGGCGCTCGGCTTCACCCCGAACCAGGTGGCCGCGGTCTACCTGACGATGGTCTCGGTGCCAGCGGTCGCGGGCAGCGTGCTGGGCACCCTGCTCGGCCGCACCCTGGCGAAGCCGTTCCTGCGGGTGGCGTTCACCGGGATCCAGACGGGCACCGCCTCGATCGGCAGCCCGGCCTGGACCGCGCTGGCCGCCCTGCTGGGCATGCCCGCGCTGGTGGCGGTCGCCGCGCTGGTTCCCGCGCTGCGCGCGCACCGGCTGTCGGCGGCCGGCGCGATCAGCGCGGGCAGCGCGCCCCGGGCCGGCCGGGGCCTGCGGGTGCAGCGGGCGCTGAGCGGCACCCGGCTGCCGCGCGCGATCAGCCTCGGGCTCGGCCAGCCGTTCGCCCGCCCGGGCCGCACCCTGATGACGCTGGCCGCCATCGGGCTCGGCGTCACCACCGTGACGCTGGCGACCGGGATGAGCAGCACCATGATCGCGCTGCAGAACCTGGGCGGGCGGGCACCCGGGGTCAGCGTGATGGCCGGGGTGCCCGACCACGACCACCAGGTGGTGCCGAGGCTCGACGACCGGACGATTGAGGCGAGGCTGGCGGCCCTGCCGGGCGCCGACCGGGTCACCGTCCGCACCCTGGTCCAGGTCTCCGTCTCCGGCGTGAGCCAGCCGGTGTTCGGCAACTTCTACCGGGGCGACATCACCGCGGAGGCGGCGCAGATCGTCAAGGGGCGGCTGCCGACCGGGCCCGGCGAGGTGGTGGCCGGGCCGCAGTTCCTCGGCCAGAACGGGCTGCGCGTCGGCGACCGGATCACCCTCGGCCTGAACGGCCGGCAGGTGCCGGCGACCGTCGTCGGCGAGCTGGTCGAGGGCAACGCCCGGGCGCTCGACTCCAACGCGCAGACCCTGGCGCTGCTCCACGCCGTCCAGCGCGCCATGGAGTTCGACGTCCGGCTCGCCCCCGGCGCCGACCGCCAGGCGTACGCGGCCGCGGCCCGCACGGTCGATCCGGGCCTCTACCCGTCGACGGACGGCGGCGGCATCGCCCCGAAGGTCACCGTCATCGGGTTCTCCACCGCGGTCACCGTGCTGCTGAGCATCGTCGCCGCGCTCGGCGTCTTCAACACGGTGCTGCTCACCACCCGCGAGCGCCGCCGCGACCTGGGGATGCTGAAGTCCATTGGCATGACGCCGCGCCAGGTGGTGGCCATGACGGTGACGTCCGTGGCCGCGCCGGGACTGGTCGGCGGGCTGGCCGGGGTCCCGCTGGGACTCGTCGCCCACCGGATGATCGTGGACCACGTCCCGGTGATCGCCTTCCCCGAGTCCACCAAGGATGTCTGGCACGCGCCGCAGCTGGCCGGCCTGGTCCTGGCCGGGGTGGCCATCGCGGTCCTCGGCGCCCTCGTCCCGGCCCGCTCGGCCGCCCGCCTCGCCATCGCGCAGGTGCTGCACAACGAGTAGCCCGGCACCCCGCCGCCGCACCCCGCCCGTCGCCCGTCGCCCGCCGCCCGCCGCCCGCCGCGTCCGCACCCGCGCGCCGGACTCCGGCGGGCGGCGTGCGGCGGCGGGGTGTATCCAAGAAGCATGCGGTCCCAGCCCGGCGGCGGTCACCGGTCCTGGCAGGACAACCGGGGCCTGGTGTGGATTCCGCTCGTGCTGATCGTGGCCATCGCCCTCGCCGACATCTTCTCCCCGCAGGACATCCACCTCGGCCCGCTCCTCGTCGTCGCCCCCGCGCTGACCGCGTCGTTCGGCGGTTCCCGGCTCACCGCCGCGATCGGTGCGCTGGCCGTCGCCGCCCTCCTGGTCATCGCGGCGGTGCGCGCCACCCTCGGCACCGCCAACTTCGAGTCGCAGCTGGCGTCGCTGCTCCTGATCTCCGTCATCACGGTGGTCTTCGCGCGGCTGCGAGAACGGCACGACGCCGAGCTGCGGCAGGTGAGGTCGGTGGCCGAGGCGGCCCAGCAGGCGATGCTGCACCCGCTCCCCGAGCGGATCGGCACGCTGCACGTCGCCTCCGCGTACCAGGCGGCCGCCGACCAGGCCAGGATCGGCGGCGACCTGTACGCGGCGGTCCGGGCCCGCGGCGGGTCGCGGCTGCTGATCGGGGACGTCCGCGGCAAGGGGCTGGCGGCGGTCGACGACGCGGCGCTGCTGCTCGGCGCGTTCCGCAGCTGCGCGCACCGCGAGCTGAGCCTGCCGGAGCTGCAACGGGAGCTGCAGGCCATCGTGGACTGGGGGCTCGACCAGCCGGCCCGCGAGGGCGGTCCGGAGGACGAGGACACCCTGGCGGGCGAGTCGTTCATCACGTGCGCCCTCATCGACGTCCCCGACGACACCCCCGTCGTGCACATCCTCAACAGCGGGCACCCGGCGCCGCTGCGGCTGCGCGCCGGGCAGGTGGAGGCGTTCACGCCGACCGAGCCCGCACCGCCGATGGGCGTCAACCTCGCCCTGTGCCGGGGGGAGCAGGACGCCGGGCACGCCGGGAAAGCGGCGCACGCCGAGGGGGCCGCGAACGACGAGCCCATCGCGAACGCCGAGCACGCCGCCGGCGCCGTGAACGCCGATGACCCGCCCGTCGACACCTTCTCCTTCGCCGCCGGCGACATCCTGCTGCTGTACACCGACGGCGCCACGGACGCCCGGGACCCGCAGGGCCGCTTCTACCCGCTGGCCGAGCGGCTCGGCACGTTCGGCGGCTGCCGCACGCCCGGCGAACTCCTGGAACGGATCCGCGCGGACCTGCTCGACCACAGCCACGGCAGCCTCGGCGACGACGCCGCGCTGGTCGCGGTGATGCGCGCGGCCGCCGGGGCGTAGCTCAGCTCGTGAAGCCGATATGCACGTGGTCGTGGTGGGTGGCGTCCGAGAAGAACTGGTTCGCGGTCGTCCCGCCGGACAGCAGCACCGGCCCGCCGACGTTGTACGACCCGGCCGCGGCCGCCGCGCGCATGAAGGCGGTGATCAGGGTCCGCGAGGTCGCCGGGTCCACCACCCGGTGGCCGTCGATGCGCCACACGTCGAACGCCCGGCCGCGCGGGTGGTCGCTGGGCCGGTTGGTGCCGAACACGTCCAGCGGGTGGCCGGACCGCACCACGCTGACCGACATCCGGTAGGGGCCGGCGAGCCGCAGCATCGCGTCCAGCACGCTGGTGTGCACCTGGCCGCTGCGGATGTCGGCGGCCGAGGCGGGCGGCAGCTCGATCCGCGGGTCCGCCAGCACGTCGCGCTGCGTGGCGTCCAGCGGCCGGGCGGGACCCGGCTGCGCGGGGTGCAGGGCGGTGACCGACCAGCCCGACGCGGTCCGGGAGAGGCGGACGTCGACGGTGGTGCCGCCGTCGGCGATCGTCGAGCCGGTCCTGGTGGTCTGCGCGCACACCACGAGCACGCTCGCGGAGTCGGTGAGGATGCCGCCGTACTGCGCGTCGATCACCCGCACCACGGCCGCGTCCGCCGCCGGGGTCAGCGAGCCCGTCTGGCCCGCCAGCCGGGTGGCCTGCGCGGCCGGGATGCCGAGCTTCTCCGCGCGGGCCGCCCGGTCGGCCACCCCGCCCTGGCCGGCGGGCCAGGTGCCGAACGCCTCGACCAGCCGCACCGCGGCGAGCTTGGCCGCCGGCTGGATTTCGCCTGGCCCCGGCACCCACTGCGTCGGGGCGGGCAGCGCCGCCGGCGAGCTGGTGCCGGCCGCGGGCTGCGACCGCGGCGAAGTGCCGGTGCCCGAGGGGGCGGCGGAGGCGCCGGGAGGGGCCGAGGTGCCGCCGCCCGAGCAGCCGCAGAGCCCGGCAGCGGTCACGCCCGCGGCCCCGAGCAGCACCGAACGGCGGCGCACCGCGCCGCCCCGCCCCGGCTGCGCCGCGGCGTCCCGGACGGCGAAGGGTTCGGAGACCACCCGCCCAGTATCCGCGGCCCAAGCCTCCCCGGCTCCCCCTGCGGGCCGCGCGGGTGAATGGGGAGCCCGGAGCGCAGGAGGACCGATCAGGCGGGCCGGAGGGCTGACGCACGAGCGCCCGCCGTGGCCGGGTGAGGAACGGGCCCGTCCGTGAAGGGGGGGGAGAGCAGGAGGACCGATCAGGCAGGGCCGGAGGGCTGGCGCACGAGCGCCCGCAGTGGCCGGTGGAACGGGCCGCGGGGCGGGTCAGTGGGCGGGGGAGATGCGGCCGGTCACCTCGCCGAGGCCGATGCGGGTGCCGTTCGGGCCCGGGGCGGTGGCGGTGATGGTGATCTCGTCGCCGTCCTGGAGGAAGGCGCGCGTCGTGCCGTCGGGGAGTTCCAGCGGCTGCTCGCCGTTCCAGGTCAGCTCGATCAGCGCGCCGCGGCTTTCGCGGTCCGGGCCGCTGATGGTGCCCGACGCGAACAGGTCGCCGGCCCGCAGGCTCGCGCCGTTGACCGTCATGTGGGCCAGCATCTGCGCGTACGTCCAGTACATGGCGGCGAACGGCGGCCGGGACACCGGATGGCCGTTGAGCCGCACCTCCAGTGCGATGTCCAGGCCGGCCGGCGGCAGCCCCGACCGGTCGTCGAGGTAGGGCAGCGGCTCGGTGTCCCGGGCCGGCGGCTCGGTGCGGGCGTGCGCGAGGGCGTCCAGCGGCACGACCCAGGGCGAGACGGAGGTGGCGAAGGACTTGCCCAGGAACGGCCCGAGCGGCACGTACTCCCACGCCTGGAGGTCCCGCGCCGACCAGTCGTTGACCAGGCACACGCCGAATACGTGCCGGTCGGCGTCGCGCAGCGCCACCCGCTCGCCCAGCGTGGTCGGGGCCCCGACCACGAACCCCAGCTCCGCCTCGATGTCCAGCCGCTGCGACGGCCCGTAGGAGGGCGCCGGCTCGGCGGGCGCCTTGCGCTGGCCCGACGGCCGCACGACGGGCGTGCCGGACACCACCACGGTGCCCGCCCGGCCGTGGTACCCGATCGGCAGGTGCTTCCAGTTCGGGGTGAGCGGCTCGGCACCGGGGCGGAAGATCCGGCCCAGGTTCGCCGCGTGGTGCTCGGAGGCGTAGAAGTCGACGTAGTCGGCGACCTCGAACGGCAGGTGGAGCGTCACCTCGCCCCGCGGGACCAGGCACGGCCCGACGGCCGCCCGGTGCTCCTCGGCGGTGACCCAGGCGGTGGTCGCGGCGCGGGCCTGCCGCCACGCCGGACGGCCCGCCGCCAGCAGCGGGTTGAGCGACGGGGCCTCCAGCAGCCCGGCCAGCTCGCCGGCCGCCCCGGTGGCGCGGGCCGCCGCGCCCACGTCGAGCACGTGGTCGCCGTAGGCGACGCCGAGCCGGCGCGGACCGCCGGCCGTACTGAACACGCCGTACGGCAGGTTGTCCGGTCCGAAGGGGGAGTCCTGCGGGACGGCGAACGGGTTCACGGCGTTCAACGGGCCTCCAGGGTTCCGGAGCCGGCGGGTGCCACCGGTGCGCGGGGCGCCTCGGCGGTACGCGGCCGGTACGGGTCGGGTCGGGACGGCGGCAGCAAACGGGAAACGCCCCGAGGGTACCGCCGGGACCTGGGGCGGACGGGTTTGGAGGAGCCGGACGTCTCTACGTAAAGTTCGGCCCAAGGTGCGGGGGAGCGACGAAGAGAGCAGCGGCGGGATGACGGCGACCACACAGGACGTGCACGGCCTCGGGCCGGAGGACGACCCCATCGCGGGCGCGCCCGGGATCGACCCGGCGCGCATGGAGGTGTGCCTGGCGGTGCTGGCAGAACTCGACGAGCTGCCGGTGGACCACCCCGACGCCGTCGCCGTCCGGCGCGCCACCGCGGGCATCTACCGCACGGTCAAGCAGCGCCGCCGCCAGGAGCGCAGGGCCGCCAAGACCGCCAACGACAAGGCCGTCACCGAGGCCACCGCGACCGGCGCCGCCGACCGCATCGACGACGAGACCCTCGGCATCCAGCTCGCCCCCTCGGTCACCACCGAGATCGCCGGCATCCTGCAGCGTCCCCGGTCCTGCTACATCTGCAAGACCCGGTACGTCGAGGTGGACGCGTTCTACCACCAGCTGTGCCCGCCGTGCGCCCACGAGAACCGGGCCAGGCGCGACGCACGCACCGACCTGACCGGGCGCCGCGCCCTGCTCACCGGCGGCCGCGCCAAGATCGGCATGTACATCGCGCTGCGGCTGCTGCGCGACGGCGCCCACACCACGATCACCACCCGCTTCCCCCACGACGCGATCCGCCGGTTCACGGCCATGCCCGACAGCGCCGACTGGATCCACCGGCTCAAGATCGTCGGCATAGACCTGCGCGACCCCGCCCAGGTCGTCGCGCTCGCCGACTCGGTGGCCGCCGAAGGGCCGCTGGACATCCTGATCAACAACGCGGCGCAGACCGTGCGCCGCTCGCCGTCCGCGTACAGCGAGCTGGTGGCGGCCGAGGCCGCGCCGCTGCCGGCCGGGGCGCTGCCCTCCTGCGAGGTGTTCGGGGCCTTCGGTTCCGGCGCACCGGCCGCCCCCGCGCTGCCCGGGCCCCGCACCCAGGGGCTGACCGCGCAGGACGTGACCGAACTGGCCCTGGTCAGCGGCTCGGCCACGCCCGCCAGGATCGCGGCGGGCACCGCCATCGACGCGGGCGGCCTGGTGCCGGACCTCGACGCGAGCAACACCTGGGTGCAGACGGTCGGCGAGGTGGACCCGATCGAGCTGCTCGAGGTCCAGCTGTGCAACGTCACCGCGCCCTTCGTCCTGGTCAGCCGGCTGCGGCCGGCGATGGCCGCGGCCGCCGCCCGCCGCAAGTACGTGGTCAACGTCTCGGCGATGGAAGGGCAGTTCAGCCGCGGCTACAAGGGCCCCGGCCACCCGCACACCAACATGGCCAAGGCCGCGCTGAACATGCTCACCCGCACCAGCGCCCAGGAGATGCTGGAGACCGACGGCATCCTGATGACCGCGGTCGACACCGGCTGGATCACCGACGAGCGCCCGCACCCGGACAAGCTCCGGCTGGCCGCCGAGGGCTTCCACGCGCCGCTCGACCTGGTGGACGGCGCGGCCCGGGTGTACGACCCGATCGTGCGCGGCGAGGCCGGCGAGGACCTCCACGGCTGCTTCCTCAAGGACTACGCGCCCTCGCCCTGGTGAGCCCGGCGCCCCCGCAGGTTGCGGTCAGCCGTGCGGCGGCGGGGCCGTGCTGTCCCTGACCACCAGCTCGCCGGCCACCTCGACCTGGGTCGTCTCCGGCTGCTCCCCACCGAGCAGGTGCAGCACCATCCGGGCCGCGACCGCGGCCATCTCGGGCAGCGGCGTGCGCACCGTGGTCAGCCGCGGCGTCACCCACTCCGCGAACGGCAGGTCGTCGAAACCGACCACGCTCACGTCCTGCGGCACCCGCAGCCCCAGCGCGGCGGCGGCCCGGTAGGTGCTGAGCGCCTGCTGGTCGCTGCCCGCGAAGATCGCGGTCGGCCGGTCAGGCAGCCGCAGCAGGTCCAGCGCGTGCCGGTACGCCGGCTCGTTCCGGAAGTCGCCGTGGCGCACCAGGTCAGGGTCGACCGGCAGGCCGGCCTCCTCCAGCGCCGAGCGGTAGCCGTCCACCCGGGCCCGCGAGGACAGCCGGTCCGGCGGGCCGCCGATCACCGCGATCCTGCGGTGGCCGAGCCGCACCAGGTGGCGGGTGGCGGCGAGCCCGCCCGGCCAGTTGGTCGCGCCCACCCACGGCACGCCCGGCGGCGGCTCCTCCACCGGCGCGATCAGCGCGTACGGGACGCCGAGCCGGCGCAACTCCGCGTGCTCGTCCTCGTCGAGCTCCGGGACGACCAGGATCGCCCCGCGGGTCCTGCGGGTGGCCAGCGAGTCCAGCCAGCGCCCCGCGGTGGGGCCGCCGCGCTCCCGGGCCGCGGAGACGACCATGCCCATGCCGACCGCGTGCAGCGCCTCCTCGGCCCCGCGGATCAGCTCCACCGCCCACGGGCCGTCGATGTCCTTGATGACGAAGTCCAGCAGCCCGCCGGGCGCCAGCGCGGTGGCCGCCGGCCGGGACCGGGCCAGGTAGCCGTGCTGCTCCAGCAGCCGCTGCACCCGTGCGCGGGTGCGGGAGGCCACGTCCGAGCGGTCGTGCAGCACCTTGGAGACGGTGGAGACCGAGACACCCGCCTGCCGGGCGACGTCCGCCAGCGTGGTCCCGCCCGTGCTCCCGGCGCCCGGGCCGCCGTCCGTCTCCCTGTCCGCGCCCACGCTCTCCGCCCTCCGCCCGCCGCGGAGCCCTCGCACCGCCGGTCCCCGGAGAGTATGGCGAACGCGCGGCGCCCGCAGGCGCTCCGGCCTGCACCGGAACGGCCGCTCGGACAGGTGGCGGCGGGCGGCGAACGGTAATTTGGATGTATGGAGCCGACCGCGACCGCCGGGCGGCCCCGGGCATCGCGGGCGATGCGATCCCCGTGGGTACGGCTGGCTGCACCGTTCGCCGTCGTCGCCCTGCTGCTGGCCATCGACCTGGCCGGCGGCACCGCGATCCGGATCGGCGGCCTGATGCTCGCGGTGCCCGCGCTGTGCGCGGTGTTCCTCAGGCCCGGGCAGGTGCTCGTCCTCACGGTCGTGACCATGGGCTGCGTGATCGTGGCGGCGGTGAACAACCACCAGTTCGACGCCACGAACTTCCCGATCGTCATCTCGACCGAGGTGCTGATCGGCGTGGGCGCCGTGACCGCGTCCCGGATCCGTGTCAGACGTGAGCAGCAGCTCGCCCAGGCCCGCTGGGTGGCGTCCGTGGCCCAGGAACTCCTGCTGCGCCCGCTGCCCGGCCGGCTCGGCCCGCTCACGATGGCCTCCCTGTATCTCGCGGCCGAGGAGGAGGCGGAGATCGGCGGCGACCTCTACGCGGCGGCCGTGCTGGACTCCGGCGACGCACGGCTGCTGGTGGGCGACGTCCAGGGCAAGGGGCTCGGCGCGGTGGAGGTGGCCGGCTTCCTGCTGGCCGGCTTCCGGCGGGCCGCCCGCCGCCGGGTGGAGCTGCCCGACCTGCCCGGCTATCTCGACTGCCGGCTGCGCGAGGACCTCACGGACGCCGAGGAGACCGCACCACCCGCCCCGGACGGCGTGCGCGCCGCGCCGCGCAGCGGCCCGCGCCTGCTGGAGGGCTTCGTCACCGCCGTGGTCGTCGACGTCACCGACGACGGCAGCAAGCTGCACGTCGCCAACTGCGGCCACCCGCCCCCGCTGCTCCTGCATGACGGCATGGTGCGGCGCCTGCTCCCCGAGGTCCCGGCGCTGCCGCTCGGCCTCGGCGACCTCGGCGACGAGCGGCACGACATCGACACCTACGCGATGGAGGCCGGCGACATCCTGCTGCTCTACACCGACGGCGTCACCGAGGCCCGCAACGCCGACGGCGTCTTCTACCCCCTCGCCGAGCGCCTCCCCGCCTGGTCGGCCGAACCGCCCGAGACCCTCCTCCACCACCTCCGCGAGGACCTCATGCGCCACGCCGCCTCCAGCCTCGCCGACGACGTCGCCCTCGTAGCCGTCCAACGCCCCACCTGAACCCCGGCCCACCCATCTGGGGCGCCCCAGGGACCCGTACCCATGCTCCCGGGTACGCCGGTGTAGGCATCGAGCCAAAGGGCCCGCCGGTGTCGAGAGGGAGAACGCGCGCAGCCCCCCGAGGTACGAGGGGGGCGACCACGATCGACCGGCAGACACCGGGTCTAAGGGCCCGGAGGCGAGAGGCCGGCAAAAAGGGGGGGCGAGCACGATCGACCAGCAGACACCGGGTCTAAGGGCCCGGAGGCGAGAGGCCGGCAAAAAGGGGGGCCCGGAGGCGAGAGGCCGGCAAAAACTACGGCACCACCACCACCGGCCAGCGGCCCGCCTTGATGAGGCGGGTGCCGGTGGCGCCGCCGAGGCGGTGGGTGAAGGTGTGGGACGCGCCGACGACCACGGTGTCGGCGCGTCTCTCGTCGGCGACGTGGGCGATCCCGGCGACCGGGTCGCCGACGGGCAGCACCACGAACTCCCAGCGGAGCGCCCGCGCCTCGGTCATGCACGACAGGCCCGCCGCCACCCGGCCGCGCAGCTCGTCCGCGGCCGTGACGTCCGTGCCGGCCAGCAGCCAGGCGGCGCCGGCCAGCAGGGCGATCGGGTGCGCGGGCAGCACGTGGACCAGGACGAGCAGCGCCTCCTGGCGGCGGGCCAGGCCGACCGCGTAGGCGACGGCGTGCCAGGACGAGTCGGAGTCGTCGAGGCCCGCGACGACGACGCGGGCCCCGTCGCCTCTGCCTGGTGGACTCACCGCGGCCTACGGCTGGACGCGGTCGGACCCGGTGGCGCTGTCCGCGGGGGTCTCCGCCTTCTCGGCGAAGGCCGCGGCGAAGGCGCGCAGCGGGATCTCCTTGATCATCAGGGACAGCACGATGGCGATCACCAGCACGCCGGCGCCCACCAGGAACGCCACGTTCATCGCCTCGGTGAAGCCGACCTTGAACGGGTGCGCCAGCGCCGGGTCGAGGTGCTTGAGGAACGAGGTGTCGTTGAGCGAGCTCGAACTGCCGGACGAGGTGAGCAGCTTCGCCTGGTCCGGGTGGGCCTGTGCGGCCTGCTGGAACGCCGCGGTGCCGCGTGCGTCGGCGAAGGCCGAGGCGATCTTCCCGCCCACCACGGAGTAGACGATGGACAGGAACACCGCGACACCGAGCGTGCCGCCCATCTGGCGGAAGAAGGTCGCCGACGACGTCGCCACGCCGATGTCCCGCGGGGACACCGCGTTCTGCATCGCCAGCACCAGGGTCTGCATGTTCAGGCCGAGTCCTGCGCCGACCACGAACATGGCGATGTCGATGTAGAACAGGCTGCTGTCGGCCCGCAGCCCCCACAGCATCAGCATGCCGGCGACCAGCAGCACGCAGCCGATCACCGGGAAGATCTTGTAGCGGCCGGTGCGCGAGGTGATCTGGCCGGACACCATGGAGAACACCATGATCCCCAGCATCAGCGGAAGGGTCAGCAGGCCGGCCTTGGTGGGGGAGTCGCCCTTCACCAGCTGCAGGTACAGCGGGATCAGGGTGATGCCGCCGAACATGCCGATGCCGATGATGGCGGACTGCGCGGAGCCGACGGAGAAGACGCCGTTGCGGAACAGCCGCATCGGCAGCAGGGCCTCCTCGCCCGCGCGGCGCTCGAAGAACAGGAACGCCGCGGTGCCCACCGCGCCTATCACGTAGCAGAGCACCGAGGTCCCGCTGCCCCAGCCCCAGTCGCGGCCCTGCTCGGCCACGATGAGCAGCGGCACCAGCGCGACCATCAGCGCGACCGCGCCCGGGTAGTCCACGCGGTGCGCACGGCGCTCCTGGTGGACGTGCAGGACGCGGGCGACCACGGCCATCGCCGCCAGGCCGATCGGCACGTTGATCAGGAAGATCCAGCGCCAGCCGTCGATGCCCAGCAGCTGGTCCTGGCCGGCGAGCGCGCCGCCGATCACCGGGCCGAGCACGCTGGAGGTGGCGAACACCGCCATGAAGTACCCCTGGTACCTGGCGCGTTCACGCGGCGGGATGATGTCGCCGATGATCGCCAGGGCCAGCGAGAACAGGCCGCCGGCGCCGATGCCCTGGAACGCCCGGAAGGCGGCCAGCATGTACATCGAGGTGGAGAGCATGCACAGCGCCGAGCCGACGATGAACACGGCGATGGCGAAGAGGAAGAAGGGCTTGCGGCCGTACTGGTCGGAGAGCTTGCCGTACAGCGGGGTGGCGACGGTCGAGGTGATGAGGAAGGCCGTGGTCACCCAGGCCTGCGCGGTGAGGCCGTTGAGGCTCTCGCCGATCTTGTAGATCGCGGTCGAGACGACGGTCTGGTCCAGCGCGGCCAGGAACATGCCCAGCAGCAGTCCGGAGAGGATCACCATGATCTGGCGGTGGGAGTAGCCCGTCGGCGGCGTTTCCTCGACGCCGGCCGCCGGTGCGGCGTCTGCTGCAGCTGTCATGGAGCCCTGTCCTCCTGGTGCTGGTTCGCGTGGGGGCCGTCACCGGCCGGCCCGTGGGCGGGAGATCCATTACTTGCCCTGGGCAACGTTGAGGCCAAGATTACGCCTGCCGGTAGGAGCGGGGCTCAACTGCGCCTCGTGGACGCCGCGATCAAGCCGCAGGCGGAACCGCGGCGCGCCGGGTCCGATGAGGTGAAAGGCGAGGGTTGCGCGGAGACATCGGATCTCACGTCCTTTGCGAGGGATCTTCTTGGGGGTGACGCGCCGACAGACCTGCGCCAACTCCCGGCCTTTCATGGGTGATCGTGAGCGAACCTGAGCGATCTACCCGGCATGTGCACACGTCTTGACACCCTCACACACGGACTCCACCATCAGACATCGGATCTGTCGCCAGTCGTGATCATGGCGATACCCCGCCTGTGCACCGTCCCGTCCCGCGCCCCGCCCAGCGCCGCACCGCGCCGCAGAACGGAGTCCCCGCATGCACGAGTCCAGAGCGACCGTCCCGTCCGATCCGTCCCGACCCGCTGCCTTCGCCGGGGGTCCGGACGCCGCCGGCCCGGCCGGGATGACCCGCCGCGGCGCCCTGCGCGCCGCCGGCGCGGTGGGGGCGCTGCTCGCGATGTCCGCGCTGCCCCGGTTCACCGCCGCGGCCGCCGCCGCGCCGGGGAACGAGGACCGCCCGCACGCGGCGCACCTGGTGCCCGACGACGAGGCCGTCACCCTCTGGTACGGCAGCCCCGGCACCGAGCCGCTGATCCTGGAGCAGGGCCTGCCGCTCGGCAACGGGCGGCTCGGCGCCCTGACCACCGGCGACCCGGCCCGCGACGCCTTCTACGTCACGGACGCCACGCTGTGGACCGGCGGCGCCAATGCCGTCCTCGGCTCGGACGGCCAGTTCCCCTACGAGTCCACCGGGTTCGGCACCTTCGGCCTGCTGGCCAAGGCCTATCTCGATCTGCCCGCGCACACCGCGGCCGCCGTCTCCGGCTACCGGCGGACCCTCGACCTGAGCAACGGCCTGGTCACCACCAGCTATGTGCTCGGCGGCGTGACCTACCGCCGCGAGGTCTACGCCAGCCACCCCGACGACGTGGTCGTCGTCCGGCTCACCCAGAGCGGCGGCGGGACGTACAGCGGCACGTTCGCCCTGAACGGCACCCGCGGCGAGACCACCGCCGCCGAACCCGGGCCCCAGGCCGTCTCGTTCAGCGCGGCCCTCGCCAACGGGCTGCGGTACGCGGCCGTGGCGCGGGCGGTGGGCAGCGGCGGCAGCGTGGCGGTCTCCGGCGGGCAGGTGGTGTTCACCGGCTGCCGCGAGGTGCTGCTGGTGATCAGCGGCGGCACGAACTACGCCCCGGACCCCGCCAAGGGCTTCATGGACGCCGGTACCGATCCGCTCGCCCTGGCCCGCGGCAAGGCGGCCGCGGCGGCCGGGGTGGCCGGCGCCGCCCTGCTGGCCACCCATGTCGCCGACTACCAGCGGCTGCAGCAGACCATGACCGTCGACCTGGGCACCTCCACCGCCGGGCAGCGGGCCATGGACACCGCCGCCCGGCTCACCGCCCGGGCCGCCGCCGGCTCCGCGCCCGACCCCGAACTGGAGGCGTCCTACCTGCAGTTCGGCCGCTACCTGCTGCTCTGCGGCTCCCGCGGCAGCCTGCCGCTGAACCTCCAGGGCCTGTGGCTGGACCGCAACGACCCGGCGTGGATGGCGGACTACCACACCGACATCAACATCCAGATGAACTACTGGCTGCCGGACCGGGCCGGACTGCCCGGCTGCTTCGACGCGTTCACCGACTACTGCGTCAGCCAGCTGCCGTCCTGGAAGGACGCCACCACCCGCCTGTTCCAGGACGGCCGCAACGGGTTCCGCAACACCTCGGGCAAGGTCGCCGGCTGGACGGTGGCGATCTCCACCAACCCCTATGGCGGCAACGGCTGGTGGTGGCACCCGGCTGGCGGCGCCTGGCTGTCCAACGCGCTGTACGACCACTACGCCTACACCCAGGACGCCGCCCATCTCGCGTGCATCTACCCGCTGTTGAAGGGTGCCTGCGAGTTCTGGGAGGCGCGGCTGATCACCACCTCGGTCACCGACCCGGACACCGGCGCCACCCGCCAGGTGCTCGTCGACGACCACGACTGGTCGCCGGAGCAGGGGCCGACCAACGCGATCGGCATCACCTACGCCCAGGAGCTGGTCTGGCAGCTGTTCGAGAACTACCGCGCGGCGGCGGGCCTCCTGGGCCGGGACGCCGGCTACGCCTCGGTGATCTCCGGGCTCCAGGACCGGCTCTACCTGCCCCGGGTCAGCGCCACCACCGGCCGGCTGGAGGAGTGGATGACGGACGCCGACCTCGGCGACCCCGCCCACCGGCACCTGTCGCCGCTGGCCGGCCTGTTCCCCGGCGACCGGATCACGATCGAGGACTCGCCCGCCCCGCTGGTCGCCGGGGCGACCGCGCTGCTCACCGCGCGCGGCATGATCAGCTACGGGTGGGGCAGCGCCTGGCGCGCCGCCTGCTGGGCGCGGCTGAAGAACGCCGACAAGGCGTACCAGCTGGTGCAGGCCGTGCTGCGGCCGTCGGTCAACCACAGCAACGGCACCGGCATCAACATGTTCGACATGTACCAGCTCGGCAGCACCAGTTCGACGTTCCAGATCGACGCCAACTTCGGCACGCCGTCGGCGATGGTGGAGATGCTGGTGCAGTCCCGGCCCGGCCGGATCGAGCTGCTGCCGGCGCTGCCGTCCGCGTGGGCGGCCACCGGCCGTGTCACGGGTGTCGGCGCCCGCGGCGGCTTCACCGTGGACGTGGCCTGGGCGAACGGTCAGGTCACCAGCGCGACCGTGCACGGCCCGGCCGGGGCGAGCACCACCGTGGTTGCCGGGGCATGGAGCCGGCAGGTCACCGTCGCGCCGTCCGGCAAGGTCACCGTCAAGCCCAGCAGGACGTTCCAGATCGTCAACCGCGCCAGCGGGAAGGCGGCCGGCGTCGCCGGCGGCGCCACCGCGGCGGGGGCCGGCGTCGTCCAGAACGCGCCCGGCGACGGCGCCGACCAGCACTTCGCGCTCGTCCCCGGCGCGGGCGGCGTCTTCACCGTCGCCTGCACCCACGACGCCCTGGTCTGGGACGTCTCCGGCGGCACCACCGCCGACGGCGCCCCGATCGTGCAGTGGACCCCCACCGGCGCCACCAACCAGCAGTGGACGCTCGCCGACGCGGGGGACGGCTGGGTGACGGTCACCAGCGTGCGCAGCGGCAAGGTGCTCGGCGTCGCGGGCGGCTCCACCGCCGACCTGGCCGCCGTCGAGCAGCAGACGCCCGACGGCGGAACGGCCCAGCAGTGGCGGCTGATCCCCGTCTGACACCCCCGTCTGACACCCCTGCCCGACACCCCTGCCCGACACCCCTGTCCGGCGCCGCTGCCCGGCGCACCTCGGGCACCCGTCACGCGCCTCCTGACCTGCCGCTGACCGAGCATTCGGGCATAACGCTCCTTACCTACCATTTGGTAAAATCGGCGTAATGCACGCGTAATGCCCATGTGAAGCGACAGGGAGGGAGGCATGCGCGCCGTGGAGGACGAGTTCCGGGCCCCGGCAGGGCGCCGGCCGATCATCAGGGCCGGCGCCCTGCTGCGCCGGCCCGGCGCGGGTGCCCGGCTGACCCGGCTGCTCCCCTCGGCGGCGCTGCTGGTGGCGGCCGCCCTGCTGGTCGCCGCACCTCCCGACGACCACTTCGGGCTGCTCATCGCGGTCGTGCCCTTCCTCGCCGCCGCGGTGCACGGCGCGCAGGCCACCGCCGTCATCGGCGCGCTGTCCGTGGCGGTGTTCGCCGCGCTGCGGATGTGGCGGACCGAGGACGAGCCGGGGGTGGCGGTGATCAAGCTCGGCCTGGTGTCCGCGGCCGGGGCGGTCGCCGTGCTCATCAGCCAGGCCCGCTCCAGGGAACGCCGGCTCAACCGGGCCACGGACATCGCCCTCGCCCTGCAGGAAGGGCTGCTGCCGCGGGCCATACCCCGCAGCAGCGCGGTCGACGTGTGCCACCGCTACGGGCCGACCGACGCCGAGGCCGGCGTCGGCGGCGACTGGTTCGACGTGATCCGGCTGTCCGGCGCCCGCGTCGCCCTGGTGATGGGCGACGTCGTCGGCCACGGCGTGCACGCCGCCGCGACCATGGGACGCCTGCGCACCGCCGTGCGCACCCTCGCCGACCTCGACCTGGCCCCCGACGAGCTGCTCGCGCGGATGGATGACCTCACCGAGCAACTGGACGAGGACGACACCAACGGCCTGGG
Source organism: Streptomyces sp. NPDC020917 (assembly GCF_044333795.1). NCBI lineage: Bacteria > Bacillati > Actinomycetota > Actinomycetes > Kitasatosporales > Streptomycetaceae > Streptomyces > Streptomyces sp. NPDC020917. Next base: position 198,958 of record NZ_JBIRRR010000017.1, read on the forward strand.
CGCCACCTGCCTGTACCTCGTCTACGACCCGATCTCACGGGTGTGCACCCTCGCCAGCGCCGGCCACACCCCGCCCGCCCTGCTGCGCCCTGACGGCAGCGTCGAGTTCCCGCAACTGGCCGAGCACCCGCCGCTCGGCATCGGCGGGACCCCGTTCGCCGCCACCGAGCTGACCCTCGACGAGGGCACCGTGATCGCCCTCTACACCGACGGCCTGCTCGACCTGCGGCACCGCGGCACCGACGCCGCCCTCGCCGCGGTCGCCGGCGTCCTCACCTCGCCCACCGCCTCGCTGCAGCAGCTGTGCGACCGGGTGTACGACCAGGCGCCGGCGGACTCCGACGACGACGTCGCGGTGATGCTGGCGCGCGTCAAGTCGGTCCCGGACGGCAGCGTCGCGACCTGGGACCTGCCCGCGGACCCCAGGTCGGCCGGCACCGCGCGGTCGGCGGCGGCCGCGCAACTGGCCGGCTGGGGCCTGGAGGCGGCCGGGTTCACCACCGAACTCGTGGTCAGCGAGCTGGTGACCAACGCCGTCCGCCATGCCACCGGGCCCATCACGCTGCGGCTGATCCGGGACGACGCCCTCATCTGCGAGGTGTCCGACGGCAGCAGCACCGCGCCGCACATGCGGCTGCCCCGCCTGACCGACGAGGGCGGCCGCGGCCTCTACCTCGTCGGGCGGCTCGCCGACCGCTGGGGGACCCGCTATACCGGCACGGGAAAGACCATCTGGGTCGAGCAGGCGGTGTGACGGCCGCCGCCCGGAGGCCGCCCCTGGCCGCCGGCGAGTGTCGCGGGGCAGGGTTGTCACACCGCGGCCTTAGCATGCGGCCATGCCGGACGCCGAGTTCCCCGATCCGCTCATCGAGCTGCAGAAACGATCCGACCTGGCATGGGCGGAGGTCGAGGCGCACCGTCGCGATGTGGACGGCCGCCGGCACCGGGACGCACAGGTCGAAGGGGCGGAAGCCGATCCCGCCCGGCCGTGGGCCGGTCCCGACCTCCCGCCGTGGACCGAGGCGGAGGACGCCCGGCACGAGGAGCTGATGGCGGCCGCCCGCACGGCCGCCGACGAACTGCGCCGCGCCCTTGCCGAGTCCGGTCTCGGCGGCGGCGCCGAGGTGGTGCGCGGGCTGCGCAGAGCGGCGAGGGAGCCGGGGCCGCAGCAGTAGCTGCCGCGGCCCCGGCTCCCTCGCGCTCCGGCTGCTGCCGGTGGTCAGTTCTTGCGGGTGGTGATCTCGTCGGTGAGTTGGGGCAGGACCTGGAAGAGGTCGCCGACCACGCCGTAGTCGACCAGGTCGAA
>NZ_JBIRRR010000018.1:0-198585 GCF_044333795.1 Streptomyces sp. NPDC020917
GCGGGGTACCCCACCTTTCGGGGCGTTGGCCGGGGTGTGGGGTTAATCTCCCGGGGGGCCCGGGGCGCCCCGCGGTTAATCCGGCCGGGCGGGGGGGGGGGGGCGGTTGGCCCGCCGCGCCACCAAAAGGGGTGAAGAGACGTAACTTCTCTCTCAGGAGCGCGTTGTCGTGACCTAAGGTGCGTCCACCATCACGTTCCGCAGCGCCCGCCGGCTCTCCCGGCGGCCGGCCGCCTCGGCCGGGTCGAGCACCGGCACGGCGGCCAACAGGCCCTTGGTGTACGGGTCCTGGGGCGCGTCGTAGACCTCGTCGACGCTGCCGGACTCCACGATCCGCCCGCCGCGCATCACCGCGACCCGGTCGCTGACCTGCCGGACGACGGCGAGGTCGTGCGCGATGAACACCAGGGCCAGGCCGAGGTCGCGCTGCAGCTCGCCGAGCAGGGCGACGACCTGCGCCTGGGTGGTGACGTCGAGCGCGGACACCGGCTCGTCGCAGACGACCAGCTTCGGCTCGGGCGCCAAAGCCCGGGCGATGCCGACCCGTTGGCGCTGGCCGCCGCTGAACTCGTGCGGGTAGCGGTGGTACCAGTCGGGGTCGAGGCCGACCCGGTCGAGCAGGTCCTTGACCCGGGCGACCACGGCCGCGTCGGTCAGCCGGCCCTCGGCCCGCAGCGGGTCGGCGATCGACTCGCCGATGCTGCGGCGGGGGTTGAGGGACGAGACGGGGTCCTGGAAGACCATCTGCAGCTCGCGGCGCAGCGGCCGGAGGGCCTTCTCGCCGAGCGCGCCGATGTCCCGGCCGCGGTAGCGGACGGTGCCCTGCGTCGGGTCGAGCAGCCGCACCAGCATCCGGCCGAGCGTCGTCTTGCCGGAGCCGGACTCGCCGACCACGCCCAGGGTCTCGCCCTCGCGCACGCTCAGCGAGACGCCGTCCACCGCGGTGAACGCCCGCCGCCCGCGCCCGAATTCGCGCCGCAGCCCCTCCGCGGCGAGCAGCACGCCGTCGTCGCCGGCACCCGCACCGCCCTTCACCAGGGCGGGCGCCGCCGCGGGCGCGACGGCGGTGACCGTCCCGGCCTCCCCGGCGGCGTCCTCGACCGTCCCGGCCGGCTCCGGCGGTTCCTCCGCCGGCTCCACCGTCCCGGCCCCGTGAACCGTCGCCCCCGCGCCCGCCGTGACCGGCCCCTCCAGCCGCGGGACGGCGGTCAGCAGGGCGCGGGTGTAGGCGGCGGCCGGCTCGGCCAGGACCGTGCCGACGGGGCCGCGTTCGACGGCGGCGCCGTGGCGCATGACGAGGATCTCCTCGACGCTCCCGGCGACGACGCCCAGGTCGTGGGTGACCAGGAGCAGCGCCATGCCGGTCTCGGCCCGCAACTCGTGCAGCAGGTCGAGGATCTGGGCCTGCACGGTGACGTCCAGCGCGGTCGTCGGCTCGTCCGCGATCAGCAGCCGCGGCTCGCAGGCGAGCGCCATGGCGATCAGCGCGCGCTGCCGCATGCCGCCGCTGAACTCGTGCGGGCGGGACCGGGACCGCCGGGCGGCGTCGGCGATGCCGACCCGGTCGAGCACCTCCACCGCCCGCGCGCGGGCCGCGGACCGCGCCACCCGGTGGTGCACCCGGTACACCTCGGCGATCTGGTCGCCGATCGCGTAGTACGGGTCGAGGGCGGACAGCGGGTCCTGGAAGATCATGGCGGCCGAGCCGCCGCGCAGCCGGCGCAGTTCCGCGTCGGTGGCGGCGAGCACGTCGGTGCCGTCGACCCGGACCGTGCCGGAGACCCGCGCGCCGGTGCCGCGGTGCAGGCCGAGCAGGGCGTAGGCGGTGGCGCTCTTGCCGGAGCCGGACTCCCCCACGAGGCCGAGCGCGCCGCCCGCGCCGAGCGTGAAGTCCAGCCCGTCGACGGCCCGCACCGCACCGCCGTCGGTCGGGAACTCGATCCGCAGGCCCGCGACCTCGACCAGCGGCGCGGATGCCGGCGCCGCCGCACCGCCGGTCCGTGTGGCGCCGGCGGTCTGGGGGGCGCCGGCGGTCTGGGAGGCGCCGGCGGTCCGCGTCCCGTCCCCGGTCCGCGGCGTGCCGTTCGTGGCCGTCATGCCAGTACCACCCTTCGGTCGGCGAGCGCGTAGAGCACGTCGGCGACGGCGTTCGCCAGCACCACCGCGAGCCCCATCACCAGAACGATCCCGACGACCACCGGCAGGTCCTTGAGCTGCACGGACTGCACGAGCTGCTGGCCCAGGCCCGGGATGCCGAACAGGGTCTCGGTGAGCAGCGCGCCGCCGAACATGGTGCCGAGGTCCAGCGCGGACAGCGCGATGACCGGGGTGAGCGCCCCGCGCAGGGCGTGCCGCCTGACCACCGCGGCCTCGCCGACGCCATAGGCGCGGAAGGTCCTGATGTGGTCCTCGGCGAGCGTCTCCAGCATCGAGGAGCGGGTCAGTCGCGCGTACTTGGCCGCCTCGACCAGGGCCAGCGCGAGCCACGGCAGCAGCAGGTTCCAGGCCCACTGCTGCGGGTCGTCGGTGAACGGGACGTAAGAGGGGTAGGGCAGCCACTGCAGCCAGGAGCAGAAGACGAGCAGCAGCAGGATGCCGGTGATGAACACCGGGGTGGCCACGCCGACCAGGGTGAACCCGGTGAGCAGCCGTTCGGTGACGCCGCCGCGGCGCAGCGCCGAGACCAGGCCGGTGCCGACGCCGATGACCAGCCACAGCACCATGGCGCCCAGCGCCAGCGACGCGGTGGCCGGCAGCTTCTGGGTGATGAGGTCGGTGACCAGCTCGCCGGTGCGGTACGACTGGCCGAGGCACGGCGCGGGGCAGTGCACCGAGCCGGTGCCGGTGCTGTAGGTGTGGCCGCCGACGATGCCCTGGAGGAAGTGCCAGAACTGCAGGTACACCGGGTCGTCGAGACCCATCTGGCCGCGGATCTGGGCGACTTGGGCGGTCGAGCACTTGGGGCCGCAGGCGAGCCGGGCGGCGTCGCCGGGGGCGAGGTAGAACACCGCGTAGAGCACGGCGGCCAGTACCAGCAGGACCACGACGGCCTGCAGGGCGCGGCGCAGCAGGAAGGCGGGCAGCCCGGTCATGTGGTCTCCCCTCCCCCGGTGGCCGCGCCGGCCTTCCGGCCCGCGCGGGTGCCGACCCGCAGCCGGCTCGCGGCCCGCGGGTCGAGCGCCGCGCGGATGCCGTCGGCGAAGACGGTGAAGGCGAGCACGGTGACGAACAGCAGCGCGGCCGGCAGCAGCACGTACGCCGAGTCGGCCTGGTACCAGGTGGTCGCGCTGGACAGCATCTGGCCCCAGGACGGGGTCGGCGGGGTGACGCCGATGCCGAGGAAGGACAGGCCCGCCTCGGAGACGATGTTGGTGGGCAGCGTCACCGCGGCGTACGTCAGCACGGGCGCGACCAGCGCCGGCAGCAGCTCGCGCCGGGCGGTGCGCCACGGTGAGGAGCCGGCGAGCCGGGACGCCGCCACGTAGTCCAGCGACTTCTGGGTGAGCACCTGGGCCCGGACGATCTTCGCGAAGCCGCCCCAGGCGATGAAGCCCAGCACCAGCGTCAGCAGCACCGGCCGCGGGAACCCGCTGGGCACCACGGCGAGCAGCGCGATGGCCAGGATCAGCGCGGGCATCACGACGAAGATGTCGGTGATGCGGCTGAGCAGGTTGTCGACCCAGCGGTTGCCGAGGCCGGCGGCGAGCCCGAAGGCCACGCCGATCAGCACCTGGAGCACGGTGGCGGCGATCGCGACGCCGAGCGAGACCCGGGCGCCGTAGGCGAGCCGGGCGAACAGGTCGCGCCCGGTGCCCGGTTCGACGCCCAGCCAGTGGGAGCCGCTGATGCCGCCGAAGGTGCCGCGCGGCACTCCGCCGGACGCGGAGTTCACCAGGTCGGCGTGGTAGCTGGTGGTGTCCTGGCCCTCGATCGCGGCGAGCAGCGGCGCGCCCAGCGCGATCAGGACCAGCAGCACGATGACCGCACCGCCGGCCAGGGCCGCGGGGCGGCCGCGGAGCCGCCGCCAGACCTGGCGGGCCCCCGAGGGGGGAGCCGGCGCGAGTGCGCCTGCTCCCCCCTCGGCGGGCCGTATCGCTTCCGTCCCTGCAACCTTCACGGCGTCACTTCACCGCGGCCTGGGAGACGTCCAGCACACCGGTCCAGTCGCTGATCACGATGTTCTTGACGTTCTTGCCGTACAGCCGCTTGTAGACCGGGTGGTACAGCGGCACGGTCAGCGCCTGCTCGCCGATCTTCTTGTCCAGCGCGCCCCAGCGGACCGCGGCGGCCTTCAGGTCGGTGATCTTGTTGATCGCGTCGATCTCGTTGTTCACCGAAGGGTCGTTCAGCTGGGCGTTGTTGAAGTTGTCGCCGCCGGTGACGATCTGCCGGCCGTCGAAGATCGGGCCGAGGAACGGGCCGCCGGACGGCCAGTCGGCGCCCCAGCCGGCGAGGAAGAAGCCGGGCTCGGTCTTCACGTTGTGGATCTTGTCGCTGTACGCGTTGTGCTCCTGGCCGTCCAGCTTGACGGTGATGCCGGCGAGCTTGAGCGCCTCCTGGATCGCGGTGGCGACCTCCGGGCCCTGCTCGTCGCCCTTGGTGACGTCGTGGCTGAGGGAGACGGTCAGACCGTCGGGGTAGCCGGCCTCCTTCAGCAGCTCCTTGGCCTTGGCCGGGTCGCCGGTGGCGCCGGCCGGGAACGGGTCGTACGGCGTGTAGCCGAACGCCGCCTGCTGGGGCAGGAAGGTGGTGGCCGCCTCGTTGAGCGAGGAGCCGCCCTGCGCGTTGACGACGGTGGTGCGGTTGATCGCGTAGGCGATGGCCTCGCGCACCTTGACGTTGTCGAACGGCTTCACCTTCGGGTTGAAGGCGATGTAGTCGGTGTAGCCGAAGTGGCCGGTGCCGACCCGGGAGGCCAGGGTCTTGTCGCCGGTGATCTTGGCGAGTTCGGCCGGGCCGAGGTTGGTGTCGGTGGTGACGGCGTCCGCGTCCTTGCCCACGCCGGCCGCCAGCCGCTGGTTGATCACGGCCTGGTCGATGCCGGACTGCACGTCGATGACGTCGGGGTAGGCCTTGCGCTGGTCGTCGGTGGCCGCCGACCAGTTGGGGTTGCGCTTGAGGACGATGTGCTCGCCGTTGTTCTCGTTGCTCACCACCACGTACGGGCCGGAGGACACCGGGTGCTCGGCGTACTTCGTGCCGGTGTCCTTGGCCTTGGGCACCGGGGCGAACGAGGTCTGGGTGGCCAGCAGCGGGAACTCGCCCTCGGGCTTGTCCAGGTGGAAGACGATCGTCTTCGCGTCGGGCGTCTCGATCGAGGCCAGGCCCTTGGGGTCCTTGTACGGGCCCTGGTAGTCGGCCGCGCCGACCAGCCAGTCGCGCAGGTAGGGGGCGCCGCCGGACAGTTCGGGGGCGAAGGACCGCTCGATGTCGTACTTGATGTCGGCGGTGGTGATGGGCGTGCCGTCCTGGTACTTCAGGCCGTCCTTGAGGTGGTACGTCCACACCGTGGCGTTCTGGCTGGGCTCGCCGGTGTTGGTGGCGAGGTCCGGGACGACCTTGGTGCCCGCGGCGCCGTCCGCGCGGTTGCGGGTGGTCAGCGTCCGGTAGACGAGCGAGGGGATGTTGCCGCCGCCGGAGGTGTAGAGGCGGGCCGGGTCGAAGTCCTCCTGCGCCTGGTTGTTGAGGACGTAGAGCGTGCCGCCCTTCTGGGGCTTGGCGCCGGCGCCCGCCTTCGCGTCGCTCCCGCTCTTCGGGCCGCAGGCGACGGCCCCCGCCGCAATGGCCAGACCGATGGCTATCACGCCGAGGCGGCGGGATGTGACGGGCAGATGACGCATCGTGGGACCTTTCACGCAGGACGAAGCCGAGACAGAGGAGCCGCCCCGCACGGAGGCGGAGCGACGGCGGAGCAGGGTGGAGCCGTTGCACGGGGGGATTCCGTCCGCGGGACGGCACGGCACGTGGCCGCGCCGGGCGCGGAGGGGAAGGGCGGAGCGATCCGCCGGGAGCGGCCCGGAGGCGGAGGCGGCTGCCTCTACGCGTCAGGGCCGGGCGTCGTCACCGACAGTGCACGTCGGCGACGCAGTGCGCGGCCACGCCGATCAGCGCCAGCTCGATGCTGGCGCGCAGGGACGGCGTTGCGTGGCGGTGCGACATGGACAGAAGAGTGCAGCGAAGCACCCCCGGATGTCAAAGTGACATCAAGAGAAGCGATAAGGATCACTTATGGAGCGGGACGGGGCCCACCGGACGCGGGCCCCTCAGGCGACCGCGGCTAGGGGAACGGCCAGGGGTTGGGTGTGCAGGTGGGACCGCCGTCCAGGGACAGGAACTTGGTCTGCTGCATCATCACCGGGGCGAGCGCGCCCTCCTTGGGGCAGCCCACGTGGTCGTGCCCGAGGCGGTGCCCGATCTCGTGGTTGACCAGCATCTGGCGGTACTCGTGCATCCGCGAGGAGCCGTAGGTGACGGCGCCCTGGGCCCACCGGTAGGCGTTGATCATCGTCCGCGGCGTTGACGCAGCGTCACATGACACGTTCTCAACCGACGTGTCCAGACCGGACTTCGCGCACCACTTGGCGGTGGTACCGGGGCTGGCGAGGGTCACCACGATGTCCGCCGGGCCGGTTGACACCCGCTCGAAGGTCATCGCGCCGTCGTGGCCCCAACTGCGCGGATCATTCAGGGTCGTGAAGACCGCGTCGGAGAACAGCCGCCCGTCCAGCGGCAGCCCCTTCTCCACGTCCACCCGGAACCGCAGGACCTTGCCCGCGCCCGGCGCGGCCTGGTGGCCGGGCACCGTCTCGAACGCCCCCGACAGGCTGAGCCGGGGGTCGAGCGGGTACTGCCGGGCCATCAGCTCGTCGTACGAGGGGGCGGCGGTGACCGTCGCGGTGGGCGTGGCCGTGCGCTCCTGGGAACGCGACGCCTCGCCGCCGGTGGAGCGCGAGGCGTCGTCCTGGCCGGTGCTGCCGTCGGCGGCGTGGTGCTCCTCGCCCGCGGGATGGTTGCTCACCATCACGGCGAGCACGGCGACGACGGCTGCGGCCGCCGCCCCGCCCAGGGTGCGGCCCTTGCCTCCCCCGCCCTTGCCCGCGCCGCCGTCCCCCGTCCCGTCGTCGCCGCCGTCGCCGGAGCCGGCGTCGCGGTCGGGGACGTCCGGGGCCTGCACCCCGGTACGGGCCGAGGCGGGCGCGTCGAAGGCGTCGACGAACTCCTGGCGGGGACGCGGCACCAGCCGGCCCTGCCCGGGCGCGTGCGACGCGACCCGGGCACCGGAGCCGCCGGCCACCGGCGAGTTGAGCAGCGCGGCGGTGTCGTAGGGCGCCCAGTCCGCGGCCCACTCCTCCACCGGGTCCGGCAGCAGGTCGCGGCGGCGGACGGGACCGGTGCGCGACGCCCAGCCGCCCGAGGCACCCCATGCGGCGTGCTCGCGGTGCTCGGGGTGGGCCTGCGGCGGACCGCCGGCCTCGCGCGGCCTGATCACCGCGAACCCGCCGGTGTCCCCGAGCGCGTCGCCGCGCCGGCGCCGCCCGGTGCCGGGTGCGCCGGCCGGAGGCGGTGTCCGGTACGTGCCGTGCCACGGCGTACGGCCGTCGGCGCCCTCCTGGCCGCCCGTGCCTTCGCTCGCGCTGTGCTTGCCCACGCCCTCGATCAGCTCCCGGTCGCAGCGGTGCTCGTCGGACTGTTCGGACCGTTCTGTGCGCCGGCGCCGGAACCTACACCACCGGCGGCCGCCACGTCCCGCCCGTCCGTGATCTCCCCGGGCGTCCCGCTCCGGTGGGCGACCTCGTACCGCAGGTCGCGGAACGCCTGGGCCACCAGATCGGGGTGCTCCATCATCGCCACATGGCCGCTGTCCGGGATGGTCAGCAGCCGGGCGTCGCGGAAGGTGCGGGCCGCGCGCCGCGCGGTCTTCACCGACACCAGCCGGTCCCGCCCGCCGTACACCAGCAGCGTCGGCGCGAGCACCCGCTCGGCCTGCCGCCACAGCGCGTGCTGGCCGCCCAGGGTGTAGGCGTTCACGATGCCGCGGGTGGAGCGGATCATCACGTCCCAGAAGTACGGCAGGTCCAGCCGGCGCTCGTACTCCGCCATCGCCGCGGCGCGGGTCGGCCCGTCGACCACCGAGGGGTCCCCGTAGCAGAGCGCGAGCAGGGCCGCGGTGCGCTGCTCGATCGTCCACCCGCGGGTGGCCCGCATGTACAGCTGCGGCAGCCCCGGCACCGAGGCCAGCGCGGTCGGCCAGGCGGTGAGCTGCGGCGGGACCTCGGGCATCGCCGGCGAGATCAGCGTCAGGGTGCGGACCAGGTCGGGCCGGGCCGCGGCCACCTTGACCGCCACCGCGCCGCCCAGGGAGTTGCCGAACAGGTGCACCGGGCCGCGCCGCTCGGCGTCCAGCAGCCGCACCACGGCCCGGGCGTGCCCGGCGATCGAGTAGTTGCCGTCGTCCGGCGGCGGGGAGTGCCCGAATCCGGGCAGGTCCAGCGCCTCCGCCGCGACGGTGCCCGCCAGCCGGGACATGAGCGCCGACCAGTTCTGCGAGGAGCCGCCCAGGCCGTGCACGCACAGCGCGGGCTCGGCGTCCCGGCCCCCGGGTCCGGAGCGCACCATGAGGCCGAGGCCCGGCAGGTCCACCGTGCGGGCCGACTCCCCGGCGGCGAGCACCGGTCCCGCGGGCGGAACGGCCGCCGTCACACCGGCCGCGCGAGGGGAATCGGTCGTTGGCATGGGCCAATGTTACGAGACGATCACGCGGGCGACCGTGTGTTCGCCGCCACAAGTGGTGAGAAGACAAAAGGGGCGCACCCTTGGATCAGGGAGAAAGGCGCACCCTTGGAGCAGGGGCAGGGACCGACCGAAAGACCGGAGACGTCATGTCCGACCGGACCCAGCACAGCCGCGACCACCGGAAACCCGACCGCTTTGAGGGCGGAGTGATGGAGCGGGAACGGGAAGCGGACGAGCTCGACGACAACGGCGCGCAGGAGGCGTCCGCCGAGATCGGCCTGGAGGCCCCGGAGGCCGACGCCGCGGAACAGCACACCGAACTGGTGCAGCGCCGCGACGAGCCGGTCACCGCCGGACCCTCGGACCGGAACGGCGAGGCGAACCCCGCGGACACCGCGGAACAGCGCCGCGTGGTCGTGGAGGACGAGGACGACTACCGCTGAGCAGTTCCAGGGAGTGAGAATGTCCGCCCGCACAGCGCACAGGATCGTTACCGAAAAGTACGATGGCCAACGCAACGTCCCTGTGGTTCAGTCCATCGTTCACTTCATTCACCGGAACTGGGAGGCGGCGTGACAGCCATCGAGCAGACTCAGGCCCGCCCGCGCGGCACCCGCCTGCCCCGCAGGGCTCGGCGCGAGCAGCTGCTGGGGGCGGCCCAGGCGGTCTTCGTCGCCCAGGGCTACCACGCCGCCGCGATGGACGACATCGCCGAGCGCGCCGGGGTGAGCAAGCCGGTGCTCTACCAGCACTTCCCCGGCAAGCTGGAGCTCTACCTGGCGCTGCTGGACCAGCACTGCGAGGCGCTGCTGCAGTCGGTGCGCGGGGCGCTGGCGTCCACCACGGACAACAAGAAGCGCGTCGAGGCGACGATGGACGCCTACTTCGCCTACGTCGAGGACGAGGGCGGCGCCTTCCGGCTGGTCTTCGAGTCGGACCTGACGAACGAGCCGGCGGTCCGCGAGCGCGTCGACAAGGTCTCGCTGCAGTGCGCGGAGGCGATCAGCGAGGTCATCGCCGAGGACACCGGGCTGGCCCGCGAGCAGTCGATGCTGCTGGCCGTGGGCCTGGGCGGCGTCTCCCAGGTCGTGGCCCGCTACTGGCTGGCCAGCGACAGCGGTCTGTCCCGCGACACCGCGGTGCAGCTGCTCACCTCGCTCGCCTGGCGCGGCATCGCCGGCTTCCCCCTGCACGGCACCGACCTCCACCACTGACCCCGGCCCCCGGCCTTCCGGTCGGACTTCCGGTCGGTCTTCCTCCGGGGCTGTTCGCTCACGGCGTTCCCCAGCCGTCGATTTCCGCCGCCCGCGCGGGGCTAGTCTGTGCTGCGTACGGCGCGATCGACCGCGCACACCGCCCGACCATCGGAGGTATCCAAGCCGTGGAGGTCAAGATCGGCGTGCAGCACGCGCCGCGCGAGATCAGCATCGAGAGCGCGCAGTCCGCAGAAGAGGTGGAGAAGGCCGTCACCGCGGCGCTCTCCGGGACCGCGGCGGTCCTGTCCCTGGAGGACGAGCACGGGCGCAAGATCCTCGTGCCCGCGGACCGCGTCGCGTACGTCGAGATCGGCGAGCCGGCGACCCGCCGCGTCGGCTTCGGTGCCGCGCTCTGAGGCGCCCCTGACACGACACCGCGGAGGCGGCAACCGGTGGTGACCGGTTGCCGCCTCTCCGTTTCGTCCCCTGGCCTGCGGGGGTAGACCCCCCGTGAGCACGCCGGCCCGTACACGACCGGAGGGGATCACCATGTGGTGGGAAGCCGTGGCCTACGCCGTGACCGGACTCGCCGCCGCACTCGCGGCCACCCGTCTGCTGCCCCGGCGGCTCCCCCGCTCGCCGCTGGTGATGGGCACCGGCCCGGGCGCCGCGCTCGCCGGCGGCCTGATCACCCGCGCGATCGTCGGCACCGGCCACCTGGAGGCGACGCTTCCCGGCGCCCTCGCGGTCGCCGCGGCGCTCCTGAGCCTGCTGGCCCGGCCCGACACCCGCTCCTCCTGGGGCCTGGTCAAGGACTGACGGCCCGACCGGCCGCCGGACGGGACCGGCGGCCCGCCGCGGCCGCGCCGGACCGCCGCGGCCGCGTCAGGCGGCGAGGCCCAGGGCCGCCATCCGCTTGGTGTGAGCCTCGGTGATGCGGGAGAACATCCTGCCGACCTCGGCGAGGTCGAAGCCGTCGGCGACGCCGCCCACGAGCATCGTGGACAGCGCGTCCCGGTCGGCCACCACGCGCTGCGCCTGGGAGAGGGCCTCGCCCATCAGCCGCCGCGCCCACAGGGCCAGCCGGCCGCCGACCCGCGGGTCGGCCTCGATCGCGGCGCGCACCTTCTCCACCGCGAACGTGGCGTGCCCGGTGTCGTCGAGGACCGCGAGCACCAGGGTGCGGGTGTCGGTGTCGAGCCGGACCGCGACCTCGCGGTAGAAGTCGGACGCGATCGAGTCGCCGACGTACGCCTTGACCAGGCCCTCCAGCCAGTCCGAGGGCGCGGTCTGGCGGTGGAACTCGTCCAGCGCGGCACCGAACGGCAGCATCGCCTGGTTCGCCGCCTCGCCGACCGAGGTGAGCCGGTCCCTGAGCTGCTCGAAGTGGTGGAACTCCGCCGCCGCCATGGCCGCCAGCTCCGCCTTGTCCTCGAGGGTCGGCGCGAGCTTCGCGTCCTCGGCGAGCCGCTCGAACGCGGCCAGCTCGCCGTAGGCCAGCGCGCCGAGCAGGTCCACGACGGCGGCCCGGTACTGCGGGTCAGCGGACGCGGCGGCCCAGTCCTGGGCGGCGATCCCGGTGGGAGCGGGGGCGGGATTCCGGTCGGGTGTGTCAGGCGTCTCCATGCAGCGCACAATAGCCAAGTCCGGGCCCCGCGTAAGACCCCTGGCGGGCCGTGCCGCCGCAGGCCGCGCCGAGTGCGCCGGCTGCGGCACACGTGCCCGCGCGCACCGCGGCACGGGCGTCGCGCGACCGTCACCGCCGCGATGACGTCCCGAACGAAACATTTGATCGGGTGCAGCTAAGACTTTCCGGGGTAGAGTGGTATTGCACCCGTCGGTCATCGGCGCGTTTCCGATCCGGCGGGCGACGTGTGCAACACCTGGATGCCCGGTCGGTGGCCCGATCGGCTCCGAACCGACCGCCTTCCCGACATCGGGAGGGGCCCGCTCGCGGCATGAGCGAGGGCAGCGGTCCCGCGCTTCGCAGCCACCTACGGCTGCACGACACACCTCTGCGCGGTCAGTGGCCGACGCCGTGATCCTCACGGCGTGCCGGCGCTTGACCCCCCTTGCCGCACAGTGCCGTCTCACAGAAGAGGCAACATCCTGACCACCACGACGTTCCGCAGCCTGGGAATCCTTCCCGAGACCGCCGAGGCCCTCGAGGCCGTCGGCATCATTACTCCCTTCCCGATCCAGGAGATGACGCTCCCGGTCGCCCTCGCGGGCAACGACGTCATCGGCCAGGCCAAGACCGGCACGGGCAAGACCCTCGGTTTCGGCCTGCCGCTCCTGGAGCGGGTCACCGTCGCCGCCGACGTCGAAGCCGGCCGCGCCACCCCCGAGCAGCTCACCGACACCCCGCAGGCCCTCGTGGTGGTCCCCACCCGCGAGCTGTGCCAGCAGGTCACCAACGACCTGCTGACCGCCGGCAAGGTGCGTGACGTGCGGGTCGCCGCGATCTACGGCGGCCGCGCCTACGAGCCGCAGGTCGAGCAGCTGAAGAAGGGCGTCGACGTGGTCGTCGGCACCCCCGGCCGCCTGCTGGACCTCGCCGGGCAGAAGAAGCTCAACCTGCGCCACGTGCGCAGCCTGGTGCTGGACGAGGCCGACGAGATGCTCGACCTCGGCTTCCTGCCGGACGTCGAGAAGATCATGGGCATGCTGCCGGTGAAGCGGCAGACCATGCTGTTCTCGGCGACCATGCCGGGCGCGGTCATCTCCCTGGCCCGCCGCTACATGTCGCAGCCCACGCACATCCGGGCGACCGCGCCGGACGACGAGGGCGCGACCGTCGCCAACATCACCCAGCACGTCTTCCGGGCCCACTCGCTGGACAAGCCGGAGCTGATCTCGCGGGTGCTGCAGGCCGAGGGCCGCGGCCTGGCGATGATCTTCTGCCGGACCAAGCGGACCGCCGCCGACATCGCCGAGCAGCTGGAGCGGCGCGGGTTCGCCTCCGGTGCCGTGCACGGGGACCTCGGGCAGGGCGCCCGCGAGCAGGCGCTGCGCGCGTTCCGCAACGGCAAGGTGGACGTGCTGGTCTGCACCGACGTCGCCGCCCGCGGCATCGACGTCGAGGGCGTCACGCACGTGATCAACTACCAGACGCCCGAGGACGAGAAGACCTATCTGCACCGGATCGGCCGCACCGGCCGGGCCGGCGCCTCCGGCACCGCGCTGACGCTGGTGGACTGGGACGACATCCCGCGCTGGCAGCTGATCAACAAGGCGCTGGACCTGCCGTTCAGCGACCCGGAGGAGACGTACTCCACCTCGCCGCACCTCTACGAGCTGCTGGGGATCCCCGAGGGCACCAAGGGGATACTGCCGCGGGCCGAGCGGACCAGGGCCGGTCTGGACGCGGAGGAGGTCGAGGACCTCGGCGAGACCGGCGGGCGCGGAGCGCGCGGCCGCCGCGGCGGCCGTCCGGCCCCCGCCGAGGAGCGTCCCGCCCGTACCCGTACGCCGCGGGAGCGGCGCCGCACCCGCGGCGGCTCGACCGCGGTCGCGGACGCCCCGGAAGCCGCCGGCTCCGCCGCGGCGGACGCGACGGCCGTCTCCTCGGGCGAGGAGCAGGCCGTGCGCACCCCGCGCCGCCGTCGCCGCACCCGCGGTGGCGCGGCCGCGCCGGTGGCCGCACAGGCTCCGGTGACGCCGGCGGCCGAGCCGGCCGCCGAGCCCGCACAGGCTGCCGCCGAGGACGCCCCGAAGGCCCCGCGCCGCCGCTCCCGCAAGCGTGCGGAGGCGGCCGTGGACACCGTCGAGGCGGTCGCCACCGCGGACGCCGCCGCCGTCGCGGAACCGGTGAGCCCGGCTCCCGCCGCGCAGGCCCCGGCCGAGGAGGCGCCCAAGGCGCCGCGCCGCCGCACCCGCAAGGCCGTCGCGGAGGCTCCGGTGACGCCGGCGGCCGAGCCGGCCGCCGAGCCCGCGGAGGAGGCCCCCAAGGCTCCCCGGCGCCGGACCCGCAAGGCCGCCGAGGCACCCGTGGCGGAGGCGGCGACCGCGGTGGTCCCGGCTCCCGCGACGGAGGCCGACGAGGCGCCGAAGGCGCCGCGCCGCCGTACCCGCAAGGCCGTCGCGACCGAGGTCCCGGCTCCCGCCGAGGCACCGGCCGACGAGGCCCCCACGGCACCGCGCCGCCGCACCCGCAAGGCCGTCGCCACCGAGGTCCCGGCTCCCGCCGAGGCACCGGCCGACGAGGCCCCCACGGCACCGCGCCGCCGCACCCGCAAGGCGGCCGAGCCCGTCGAGGCGAGCTGACCGGATGACGTGTGACGCCCGCAGCCCGGCCCTTCGGCCGGGCTGCGGGCGTCTCTGCGTCCTCCGGGTACGCGCCCGCCCGCGACGTGCGGCCGGATCATCCCGGATCGCAACCTGACGGACATACACGACGCGTAATCTCCCCTCATGAGCCGTCCCACCGCCCTTGAACTGCCCGCCAACGTGGCCGCCCGCCGGCTGGAGACCGCCCGCGGCTCCTTCGCCGTGCTCGACGGCACCCCCGACCCGCAGGCGCCGTACCGCGGTGCCGCCCTGCTCGTCCCCGGGTACACGGGCAGCAAGGAGGACTTCCTCGACCTGATGCCGCCGCTGACCGCGGCCGGCTTCCGGGTCGTGGCGGCCGACGGCCGCGGGCAGCACGAGTCGGGCGGTCCGCGTGACGAAGCCGCCTACGCGCAGGCCGAGTTGGCGGCCGACATCACCGCGCAGACGGCGGCCGTCGCCGTGGCGTACGCGACCGGCCGGGTGCATCTGCTGGGCCACTCGCTGGGCGGGCACCTCGTCAGGGCGGCGGTGCTGGCGGCCGGTCCGCTGCCGTGGGCGTCGCTGACGCTGATGAGCTCGGGACCCGCGGCCATCGCTCCGGACCAGCAGGTGCGCACGCAGATGGCGGTGGACTTCCTGCCGACGACCGACATGGAGACGGCCTGGCACGCGATGCGGGCCATGGACGCCGAGAACGCGCCCGAGGCGGCGGACGGCGAGCCGGTGGCCCCGGCGTGGCTGGACGAGTTCCTGCACCGTCGCTGGGTGTCCACGATCCCCGAGCAACTGATCGCCACTGCACGGCAGTTGATGACCGAACCCGACCGGGTCGGCGAACTCGCCGCCGTACCGCTGCCGAAGCTCGTACTCTCCGGCGAGGTGGACTACGCGTGGCCCGTGCCGTGGATGGACGAGATGGCGGTCCGGCTGCGGGCGCGGCGCGTGGTCGTCAAGGGCGCCGAGCACTCCCCCAACGCGGAGCGGCCGGCCGAGACGGCAGCCGCGCTCGTGGCGTTCTGGACGGGTGTTACCGAAGAGTAGTGAGGCCGGCAGAAGTTTTCGTTAGCCTAAGGAATAGTTAGAAGGGGGTGTTCGTTGACCGTACATGTATCGCGCGACGAAGGGAGAAGCCCCATGCGCTTCGAGATCATGCGACTCGACGACGTGAACGGCACTGCCGTGGACAGCACCGTCGTGGACGCCTCCGCCGTCAACGAGGTCGTGCAGCAGGCCGCAGCTCTGGGCCAGCGCATCTACATCCGCCCGGCGGACTGACCCGGCTCAGGCTCGACGCAGCACACGCAACAGCGCCCCGTACCGATGGAGTACGGGGCGCTTTCGCATGCCCGCGGGCACGCACGGGCGCGGGCACGGGTGCCCGCGCCGGTGTCAGCCCTGGCCGTGGATGAAGCCGAAGACGCCGTTGGCCACCGACTGGACGGCGATCGCGGAGAGCAGCATGCCGGACAGCCGGGTGACCAGCACGACCCCGCCCTCCTTGATCAGCCGGATGATCGCCAGCGAGTAGCGCATGGTCAGCCACAGCACGGCGTGCATCGCGATGATCGCCAGCCACACCGACGTCTGCTGGCCGAAGCCGTCCGCGTGCTGCACGGCGAGGATGACGGTGACGATCGCGCCGGGACCGGCCAGCAGCGGCATCCCGAGCGGGACCAGCGCGACGTTGACGTCCTTGGTCTGGGTCGGCTCGTCGGCCTTGCCGGTGAGCAGGTCCAGCGCGATGAGCAGGAGCAGCAGCCCGCCGGCGATGCGCAGCGCCGGGACCGAGACGTGCAGGTAGTCGAGGATCTGCTGGCCGCAGATGCCGAAGACGGTGATCACGCCGAGCGCGACCGACGCCGCCTGCCAGGCCATCCGCCGCTGCACCTTGGCGGCGCGGCCCGAGGTCAGGGCCAGGAAGATCGGAGTGATCCCGGGCGGGTCCATGATCACGAACAGCGTGACGAAGACCGACCCGAACAGGGTGAAGTCGAACATGGCGGGGCTTTCGGGGTCGTACGGGGCCGGGGACGGACCCGTCCTGCGGGCAGGGGGCGCTCAGGGGGTGCCCTCCGCGGCGGGCGCGCTCCAGGCGCGCGGCGGCGGACGGCTCGGGGAAGGGGTCGGGCTGCGGGGGGCTCGGGCTCGGCGGTGCCCGGCTAGACGGCGCTGATCGGCTGGGCGCCGGTCGCCCTGCGGGCGATCTCCCGGTAGACCTCGGGATCGGTGGTGCACTCGCCGAGCCGGACCGGCTTGCGGCTGCCGTGGTAGTCGCTGGATCCGGTGGCGAGCAGGCCGTGGTCGGCGGCCAGGGCGCGCAGCCGCGCGCGGGTCGCCTCGTCGTGGTCGGTGTGGTCGACCTCCAGACCGTCCAGGCCGGCGACCGCCAGTTCGGCGATCACCGCGTCCGGCACGGTCTCGCCGCGCTTGTGGGCTCCGGGGTGCGCGAAGACGGTGACGCCGCCGGCGGCCTTCACCAGGCGGACGGCGTCGAAGGGGTCGAGTTCGTGCTTGGCGACGTAGGCGCGCCCGTCGTTGGCGAGCCACTCGCTGGTGAACGCGTCGGAGACGCTGTCCACCACGCCGGCCTCGACCATCGCCGCGGCCACGTGCGGCCGGCCGACCGAGACGCCGGGTGCCGCGGCTCCCGGCTCGCCGCCGGGGCCGGCCGGCACGCCGGCGATCCGCGCGACCTGCTCCCAGGTCACCGGCACGCCCAGCTCCTGGAGCTTGGCGACCATGCCGCGCGCCCGCGGCACCCGGTCGTCCCGGACCAGTTCGCGCTCGCGGTGCAGCTCCGGCTCAGCCGGGTCGAAGAGGTAGGCCAGCATGTGCATGCTGATGCCCTGGATGCGGCAGGACAGTTCGGCGCCGGTGACCAGCGCCAGCCCGCTGCCCCGCACGCCGGGCCCGGCCAGGGCGCGGGCCGCCTCGGCGTAACCGGCCACGGTGTCGTGGTCGGTGAGCGCGACGACGTCCAGGCCCGCGGCGGCGGCGTTGCGCACCAGCTCGGCGGGGGTGTCCGTGCCGTCGGACGCCGTGGAGTGGGTGTGCAGGTCGACGCGCACGGCACGGGCTCCAAGAGGACGGGACGGACAGGGGGACACGCGAGCGGTGATAAGGATACCGCCCGCGCACGCCTGCGATTCCCAGGGCGCAGCCCGCCTCGGCACTTACGATCCCCGGCCCCTCCGCCCTCATTCCTGGGAAGGCCCCGGTGCTGCTGCGATCAGGCGAGCAGCCGCGGCGACAATGCGCCGCAGGGCAGCAGGTCGACCTCGGCGCCGGCGTCCCGCAGGTCGGTCAGCACCAGCTCGTCGTACATCAGCAGCCCGGTCTCCTCTGGCCACACGATCGCCCACAGCCACAGCCCGCGGGCCTCGCCGGCGAAGACCACCCGGTCGTCCGGGGTCCCCTTGACGTGCCACAGCGGGGTGGGCCGGCCGGCGGCCAGCACCTTGGCGTGCGCGGGCTTGTCCACGCACATGTCGGGACCGGGGTCGGGTCCCTGGATGCCGGCGTAGCGGGCGCCGAGCCCGACGCCCAGCTCCTCGGCGACCAGCATCAGCTCTCCCGGACCCCCGAGCGGTCCGGGCCCCGAGCAGGCCACCGCGGTGGCCCGGCCCCCGCTGCGGTCGTCACCCGCGCCGGCGATGCCGGAGAACAGCCAGCCCACCGGCAGCGGCCACGGCATCCACACCGGCACATGGGAGCGGTTGACCACCACACCGAGCGCCTCCACGCTCGGCGGCACGACCGGCTGCAACGGGTGCACGGTGCCGTGCACATCGCACTGCCAGGAATCGGCGAAGAGCCCGGGCGCGCGGACCCTGCCACCGCACTTCGGGCAACTGGGTTCGCCCCTCATAACGCCCCACGGTCCTCCCGGTGCGTGCTCGCGTCAAGGACGATCACCCGTCCGGACCCAGGGTGCGCGCGGCGGACCCCGGGCGGCGGCGGCACGCGGTTCGCACCGGCGGTGACCGGCGAGATACGTGGTAGTTGCATTAGTTGGTATAGCCAACCTATTATGTGTATGTCACAACTACTTCTGTCGCCCGTCCCCACAGGCGAGAAGGGAAACGCCATGGATCACGCGGACCCCGCCACTTCCGCGGGCGACAAGGTGAGCTTCCTGCGCCAGCCGACCGCGGTGTGGGCCACCGCCGGCGCGGCGGTCGTCGCCTTCATGGGCATCGGCCTCGTCGACCCGATCCTGCCGTCCATCGCCAAGGGCCTGGACGCCACGCCGAGCCAGGTCTCGCTCCTGTTCACCAGCTACTTCCTGATCACCGCGGTGGCGATGCTGGTCACCGGCTTCGTCTCCAGCCGGATCGGCGGCCGCAAGACGCTGCTGGCCGGGCTGGCGCTGGTCGTGGTCTTCGCCGCGCTGGCCGGCACCTCGAACTCGGTCGCCGAACTGGTCGGCTTCCGGGCCGGCTGGGGCCTGGGCAACGCGCTGTTCGTCTCCACCTCGCTCGCCGTCATCGTCGGCGCCGCGAGCGGCGGCGCGGCCGCGGCGATCCTGCTCTACGAGTCGGCGCTCGGCCTCGGCATGGCCTGCGGCCCGCTGCTGGGCGCGGTGCTCGGCGACATGAAGTGGCGCTACCCGTTCTTCGGCACGGCCGTGCTGATGCTGATCGGCTTCATCGCCATCTCGCTGTTCCTCAAGGAGCAGCCCAAGCCCGCGGCCCGCACCTCGCTTCTCGACCCGATCAAGGCGCTCGGCCACGGCGGCCTCGCCTCCGCCGCCGCGTCCGCGTTCTTCTACAACTACGCGTTCTTCACGGTCCTGGCCTTCACGCCGTTCGTGCTCAACATGTCGCCGTACCGCTCCGGCGCGGTCTTCTTCGCCTGGGGCGTGCTGCTGGCGGTGTTCTCCGTGCTGGTCGCGCCGCGCCTGCAGGCCCGGTTCGGGTCGCTGACGGTGCTCGGCGGTTCCCTGGTGCTGCTCGCCGCGGACCTGGTCGTCCTCGGCTACGGCGACCACACCACCGCGATCGT
This sequence comes from Streptomyces sp. NPDC020917, assembly GCF_044333795.1. Taxonomy (NCBI): domain Bacteria; kingdom Bacillati; phylum Actinomycetota; class Actinomycetes; order Kitasatosporales; family Streptomycetaceae; genus Streptomyces; species Streptomyces sp. NPDC020917. The sequence goes on from NZ_JBIRRR010000018.1 coordinate 19,206, forward strand.
CTGCACGATCGTCTCCGGCGCCCTGATCGGCGTGAACAACACCGTCTTCACCGAACTGGCGCTCGGCGTCTCGGACGCACCGCGCCCGGTGGCCAGCGCCGGCTACAACTTCGTCCGCTGGTTCGCCGCCGCCGCGGCCCCCTACCTGGCGCCGAAGATCGAGGAGTGGACCGACATCCACATCCCGTTCGTGGTCGCGGCGCTGGCCGCGCTGGCGGGCGCCGGCGTGATCGCGGTGCGCCGCCGGCACCTGACCGTCGTCCACGCCGAGGACGTCGTCGCGCAGTCGCACCCGGCGCACCACGCCGCCCCGGGTGCCGCGGCCGCCACACGCTGACCGGACGCGGTCCGGCAAGGAACGCAAGGAACAGCAGGAACAGCAGGAACCGGCGCAGCGGCAGGAACGGTCCGGCGGATCTAGTCCAGCCGGACCGGACCGCGGCGCGGGTCGCGCAGGTCGGTGCCGTGGGCCAGCCATCGCTCCTGCAGCGCGGCCGCGCCGTGCACCCGCTTCCAGGCCGCCTCGTTGGCCGTCATCGGCAGCAGCGGCAGGAAGCGCACCGGGTCCATGGGCTCGTCGAGGTCGAGATCCTCGACGAGCCCTCCGTTCTCCGCGACCAGCACCGCCGAGAAGGGCGCGCCCGGCCACAGCGGCTCGCCGACGTCCAGGGAGTTGCCGGGCGCCACCACCACGCCCTCGACCTGCGGCGACGCGGCGAGCACGGCCAGCGGGCGGAGCAGCTTGTCGGTGTCGGCGCTCCCGGCCCGCACGGTGACCACCAGTTCCGCCCGCGGTCCGCGCACGGGGTCCGCGACGGTGACGGAAAGGGGCGCCGCGAAGCGGCCCGCCGAGGAGTGGTTGTCGGGCGAGGGGCCGGCCGGGTCGGTCATGGGGTGCGCGGACATGCCCAGGGTGGCGTAACGCAGCAGGTCGCCGTCGCTGAAACGGAGTACCTCGATGCGCTCGGTCCCCAGGAAGGTCACCGCCGCCCGGGCGTCGGGTTCACCCAGTGCGGACCGCAGCCGCGCCTCCACCAGTGCCAGGACTTCTGCCATAGGGCGAGCATAGAACGCGTAAGAATGACGCAAAGGCGAGCGGTACCCCCGTGCGGGCTTGATAAAGTGGAGCGTTCACGCAAGTGATCCCCTAGCGGGGAACGGCTGGAGGAGGTGGGACTGACATGGATCGAAGTCGACCGTGCAGTACCGGCAGCTCTTCCGCGTATCGCCGACCCGCATCCTGAGCCCCCGCGTTCCATACCCGGCTGTCCTGCCCTGAAACGCGTGTCGCCCCCGGCTTGCCCGCGGCTGTCTCCGCGGCGGAAGAGCGCCCTGAACTGCAGGTGATCAACCTGTCCTGATCAGCATTTCAGTGCGGCGTGAAGCCGTCGGCCAGTCCGTGAAGGAGCTTGCCATGTCGATGATCCGCGATCTGCGCGCTGTCGTTCGCCCCACCCTGCGCAAGTCCCCGGCGTCCTACGACTACGGCCCGGCCCAGGACCCCGCCGCCACCAGCGCCGTCGTCGACTGCGCCGTGTACCGCGACGGCGTGCGCTGCAGCGACAGCATCAGCCTGCGCGACGCCCTGGACAACGTGCGCGCCGGCCGCCCCGCGGAGAGTTGCGACGGCGCCAACGGATTCGTGTGGATCGGCCTGCACGAGCCCACCGAGCAGGAGTTCGCGGGCATCGCCGAGGCGTTCGGACTGCACCCGCTGGCCGTCGAGGACGCCGTGCACGCCCACCAGCGGCCGAAGCTGGAGCGGTACGACGACTCGCTGTTCACCGTCTTCAAGACCATCCGCTACGTCGAGCACGCCGAACTCACCGCGACCAGCGAGGTGGTGGAGAGCGGCGAGGTGATGGTCTTCACCGGCCGGTACTTCGTCATCACCGTGCGGCACGGCGGCCACGGCTCGCTGCGGGCGCTGCGGCACCGCCTCGAGGACGACCCCGAGCTGCTCGCCAAGGGCCCGTCGGCCGTGCTGCACGCCATCGCCGACCAGGTCGTCGACGACTACCTCGCGGTCACCGAGGCGGTGCAGGACGACATCGACGAGGTGGAGATCGACGTCTTCTCCGCCGGCAACGGCAAGACCTCGCGCGGCGGCGACGCCGGACGGATCTACCAACTCAAGCGCGAGGTACTGGAGTTCAAGCGCGCTGTGTCCCCGCTGCTGCGGCCGATGCAGATGCTGGGCGAGCGGCCGATGCGGCTGATCGACCCGGAGATCCAGAAGTACTTCCGGGACGTCGCCGACCACGTGGCCCGGGTGCACGAGCAGGTCACCGGCTTCGACGACCTGCTCAACTCCATCCTGCAGGCCAACCTCGCGCAGGCGACCGTGGTGCAGAACGAGGACATGCGTAAGATCACCGCGTGGGCGGCGATCCTGGCCGTGCCGACGATGATCACCGGCGTGTACGGGATGAACTTCAAGCACATGCCCGAACTGGGCTGGCGGTACGGCTACCCGGTCGTGCTCGCCGCGATCCTGGCCATCTGCTTCGCCATCCACCGCGGCTTCCGCCGCAACGGCTGGCTCTGACGCCGGCGCCGGACGTCCGGCGCGTGCCGGACGGTGCGCGCTACCCGGCCGGCTCGGCCCCGGCGGCCTCGGAAAGGTCGGCGGTCCCGGCGGCCCCGCCAGGGTCGGCGTTCTGGCCGGCGTCGTTCCTGCGGTCGGCGAGGACGACCAGGGCCAGGCCCGCCAGGATGACCGCGAGCGCCGGGTAGGCGGCGGCCGGCGGGGTCTGGCCCAGCCACAGCCCGGCGATCAGCGCGGCCCCCGGGGTCTCCAGCAGGATCGCGGTGGAGACCGTGGACGGTCCGAGCCCGCGCACCACCCGGTTGAACAGCGAGTGCCCGAGCAGCTGCGCGACCACGGTCAGCGCGGCGATCTTCAGCCACGTCCGGCCGTCGTACCCGCCGAGCGCGGAGCCGGACACCAGGCAGGCGCCGAGCAGCGCCAGCGCGGTCGTGGAGTAGCAGACGTAGGTGTACGCGGTGGTGCTCGTGGTCCGCCGCACCGCCGAGCCGAGCAGCATGTAGACGGACGCCGCCAGGCCGGCCCCCAGCGCGAGCGCGTCGCCGGCCAGGGCGCGGGTGTCGGTGGACAGGTCGATGCCGGTGAGCAGCAGCACCCCGGCCAGGGCCAGCGTGGTGCCCGCCCAGGCCAGGCCGGGCGGGCGGTGGCCGCGCATGCGCAGGATCACCATGGTCCACATCGGGGTGGTGGTGACCAGCGCCGTGGAGGTGGCGACGGACGTCATGCCCAGGCTCGGCAGCCACAGGCCGAAGTGCAGGGCCAGCAGCACGCCGGAGCCCATGGACAGCAGCAGCCCGCGGCGGCCCATCCCCCGCAGCTCGGCGCGGTGCCGCCACAGCGCGACCGGGCTGAGCACCCCGACCGCCATGGCGTTGCGCCAGAACGCGATGGCCAGCGCGGGTGCGGCGATCGACGCGATGAGCGGCGCCGACGTCGACACCCCGCAGACGGCGACCGCGAGCAGCGCGAAGTCCGGCGTCCGGCCCGGCGTACCGGCCGGCGCGGGCGCGGCCGGGACCGCGGCGGGGCGGGCGTCGGCGCGCTGCGGGGCGGTCACGGTGCTCCTTGTCGTGGGAAGTCGGCGGGCGTCGGGGAGTCGTCCGGGCGTCGCGGGGCCCCGCGGGTGCGGGCCGGAGTGCCCAGAGTAAGGCGCGTGGACCGCCCGAGCGCCTGTCGTCCCAGGGCGCGGACGCCGCTCGCCCAGGGCCAGGCCCGGGAGCTCGCTGACGGGCAGCGCGGGTTCCCGTCCACCGGGCCCGGGCGGGCCGGGCAGGAGGGGCCGGGCAGGGCCTAGGGTGGGCTCCATGAGTGACGCGCTGACCGCCCTCGTCGAGGAGGCGACCAAGAAGTCCGGCCTGGTCTGGGTGAACGGGCAGGCGCTGTGGCACGCCTGGGTGGACGGGGCGATGGTGGTCGTCGGCGGGCCCGGCGAGCAGCCGCTGCCGGACCTGCGGGACGGCGGCGCGGCCGAGGTGACGGTGCGCAGCAAGGACAAGGGCGGCCGCCTGGTGTCCTGGCCGGCCCGGGTGAGCCTGCTCGCGCCCGGCAGCGAGGCGTGGCAGGCCGCCGCCGCCGAGTTGAAGGGCAAGCGCCTCAACTCCCCCGACGGCGAGGGCATCGTCGACCGCTGGGCCCGGGAGTGCACGCTGTTCCGGCTGGCGCCGGCCGGCTCGCCCGCCGAGCACCCGGGTGCGATGCCGGACGGCTCGGGCGCCGCGCCGCCGCCGCCGAGCGACGCCGTCACCCGGCGGCCGATCCCCGCGGGCCTGCCGCGGCTGCTGGCCCGCCGCGGCCGCCGCTGACCGGCTGCCTCACCGACCGGCCGCTTCACTGACCGGCGGCGCTGACCGGCGCTCGCTGACCGGGCATTGCTCACCGGCCGCCGCTGACCGGCCGTCGCGAGGTCCCGGTCACCGCGGAGTTCGCTGCGGGCGGCCCCGGGGGCCCGGCCCGAGTCCTGCGGCTACTTCTTCGACGCGGTCGGCGTGGGCGTGGCGCCCACGGTGGAGCCGTAGTCGACGACGGCGTCCTTGGCCGGCGCGTTGAGCACGACGTCCTGCCCCCAGTCGGACAGCGTCAGCGTGCCCGTGTCGGCGACCCGCTGGTAGCGCAGCGGGTACGGGGTGCCCACGAGCGAGACCTCCAGGGAGCCGCCCTTGGAGCCCTTCAGCGTGATCGTCTTCACGTCGTCGACCTTGCCGTGGTCGCCGACCGAGACCGAGCCGTCGAGCAGGAACAGGTCGCCGAGCAGCAGCTTCTTGTCGGTCAGGCCGCTGAACTGCCGGTAGGCCGGATCGCCGGAGGGCACCTTGACGAACTTGCCGTTGAGCTTGGCCGCGGCGGCCTGGCTGTCCTTGTCGTCGCCGCTGCCGTAGAACGACGCGCCGGCCTTCAGGTAGAGGTCGGTGCCGATCCGCAGCAGCTGGAAGGTGCTGCCCTTGGTGGTGACCTCGCCGACCCCGCCCTTGTCGCTCAGCCGCATGTCCAGCCGGTAGCTCTGGCCGACGCTGACGACGGTGCCGGACAGCCGGACCGTCTGCGCGGCCGTCGCGGCCGCCTTGGCCTGCTGCTCGATCGTCTCCGCGGGTAGCTTGGCCACGCCGTTCGTCCCGGCGTCGGGGTTGCCGCCGCCCATCCCCAGGCAGCCGCTGAGCAGGGCGCCGGTGCCGAGTACTCCGAGAGCGGCGGCGAGGGTCCTGCGGCCGTGTGTCACGGGTTCTCGTCCTCCTGCGGGGGTCCTGCGGGGCCTGCGGCGAAGGGCCGGGCCCTCGCGAAGCTACCGCACGCTACCCCGGCAGAGCATCCCGCGCGGCGGCCAAGATCGCCCCGGAGTAGCCTGGCGACGGATGTGCAGTGGAGCGGAGCGGCCCTCCGCGGGCCCGGGAGGAGGCACCCGATGGTCGCCGGCGCCCCCCGGGTCTTCGTCTCCCATCTGTCCGGTATCGCCGTCTTCGACCCCAATGGCGACCAGGTGGGCCGGGTCCGCGACGTCGTCGTGATGCTCCGCGTCGGCGGGCGCCCGCCGCGGGTGCTGGGCATGGTCGTCGAGGTGGTCGGCCGGCGCCGGATCTTCCTGCCGATGACCCGGGTGACCGGCGTGGAGTCCGGCCAGGTCATCACCACCGGCGTGCTGAACATGCGGCGGTTCGAGCAGCGGCCCACCGAGACGCTGGTGCTCGGCGAGCTGCTGGACCGCCGGGTGCGCCTGGTCGACCCCGACGCCCCGGCCGGCGCGAGCGCGGGACCGGGCTCGGGATCAGGTGCCGGCGCGGACGGCGCGGAGGCCGGCGAGGAGGTCACGGTGCTCGACGTGGCCATGGTGCAGCTGCCGGCCCGCCGCGACTGGGAGATCGACAAGGTCTTCGTGCGCCGCGGCAAGACCGGGGCGCTGCGCCGCAAAGGGGAGACGCTGACCGTCGACTGGTCGGCGGTGACCGGGTTCCGGCTGCCCGAGGAGGGCCAGGGCGCGGAGAACCTGGTGGCCACCTTCGAGCAGCTGCGCCCCGCGGACCTGGCGAACGTCCTGCACCACCTGTCGCCCAAGCGCCGCGGCGAGGTCGCCGCCGCGCTCGACGACGACCGGCTGGCCGACGTGCTGGAGGAGCTGCCGGACGACGACCAGGTGGAGATCCTCAGCAAGCTGAAGGAGGAGCGGGCCGCCGACGTCCTGGAGGCGATGGACCCGGACGACGCCGCCGACCTGCTGGCGGAGCTGCCGGACGAGGAGCAGGAGCGGCTGCTCGCCCTGATGCAACCGCAGGACGCGGCGGGCATGCGGCGGCTGCTGTCGTACGAGGAGCGCACGGCGGGCGGGCTGATGACCACCGAGCCGATCGTGCTGCGGCCGGACGCCACGGTCGCCGACGCGCTGGCCAGGATCCGCAACCCCGACCTGTCCCCCGCGCTGGCGGCGCAGGTGTACGTGACGCGACCGCCGGACGAGACGCCCACCGGCAAGTACCTGGGCCTGGTGCACTTCCAGCGGCTGCTGCGCGACCCGCCGTTCACCCTGCTCGGCTCGATCGTGGACACCGATCTGCAACCGCTGACGCCCGAGACCGCTCTTCCAGCCGTGACGAGCTTCCTTGCCACCTACAACATGATCTCCGCGCCGGTGGTGGACGCCGGCGGCTCCCTGCTGGGCGCGGTCACCGTCGACGACGTGCTGGACCACCTGCTGCCCGAGGACTGGCGGGAGCGGGACCTGCACGGCGCGGCGGGCGGCGCACAGGGCCAGGGCCGCGACGAGGCGGACGGCGACTCCGGCCGCGAGGCGGCGGACGCCGACGAGGCGGCGCGGGGCCCGAGGGAGGTCCCCGATGGCGGCTGAGGACCGGGCCCGGCAGCCCGCCGGGGCGACCGCCACCGGGCGGCCGCGGACGCGGCTGGACCAGCCGCGCGCCCCCCGCCGCAGCCTGCTGCCCAGCTACGACCCCGAGGCGTTCGGCAACTTCTCGGAGCGGATCGCGCGCTTCCTGGGCACCGGGCGGTTCATCGTCTGGATGACCGCGGTCATCATCCTGTGGGTGCTGTGGAACGTCTTCGCGCCGCGCCTGCTGCGGTTCGACGAGTACCCGTTCATCTTCCTGACCCTGGCGCTCTCGCTGCAGGCGTCCTACGCGGCGCCGCTGATCCTGCTGGCGCAGAACCGGCAGGACGACCGGGACCGGGTGAACCTGGAGCAGGACCGCAAGCAGGACGAGCGCAGCATCGCCGACACCGAGTACCTGACCCGCGAGGTGGCCGCGCTGCGGGTGGGCCTGGGCGAGGTCGCCACCCGCGACTGGATCCGCTCGGAACTGCAGGACCTGCTCAAGGAGATCGACGGCCGGGCCGACGGCCGGCCGCACGCGCGGGCCGAGCGCAGGGCGGACGGCAGGCCCCCGGGCCAGCAGGCCGCGCCCCGTGACGAAGGAGACGGCCGGGGCCGCTGATCCGCCCCCCGGCACCGCCGTACCATCAACCTATGGCTACCTCCACCCCCGCAGGGCCCGCCCGGGATGTGCCTCCGGGCAGCACCCCGACCGACGAGGCGGTGCGTGCCGCGCTCGCCACCGTGAACGACCCGGAGATCCACAAGCCGATCACCGAGCTGGGCATGGTGAAGTCCGTGGACATCGCCGCGGACGGCACGGTCGCGGTCACCGTCTATCTGACGGTCTCCGGCTGTCCGATGCGGGACGAGATCACCGGCCGGGTCAGCACCGCGGTGGAAAAGGTCCCGGGCGTCACCGGCGTGCGGGTCTCGCTGGACGTGATGAGCGACGAGCAGCGGCGCGAGCTGGCCTCCTCCCTGCGCGGCGGCCAGGCCGAGCGCGAGATCCCGTTCGCCCAGCCCGGCTCGCTGACCCGGGTGTACGCGGTCGCGTCCGGCAAGGGCGGCGTCGGCAAGTCCTCGGTGACCGTCAACCTGGCCGCCGCGATGGCCGCGGACGGGCTGAAGGTCGGCGTCGTGGACGCGGACATCTACGGCCACAGCGTGCCGCGGATGCTCGGCGTGGACGGGCGGCCCACCCAGGTCGAGAACATGATCATGCCGCCCGCGGCGAACGGCGTGAAGGTCATCTCCATCGGCATGTTCACCCCGGGCAACGCCCCCGTGGTGTGGCGCGGCCCGATGCTGCACCGCGCGCTGCAGCAGTTCCTGGCCGACGTGTACTGGGGCGACCTGGACGTGCTGCTGCTGGACCTGCCGCCCGGCACCGGCGACATCGCGATCTCCGTCGCCCAGCTGGTGCCGAACGCGGAGATCCTGGTGGTCACCACCCCGCAGCAGGCGGCGGCCGAGGTCGCCGAGCGCGCCGGGTCGATCGCGGTGCAGACGCACCAGAAGATCGTCGGCGTGGTGGAGAACATGTCGGGCATGCCGTGCCCGCACTGCGACGAGATCGTGGACGTCTTCGGCACCGGCGGCGGCGACCGGGTCGCCGAGGGCCTGACCCGCACCACCGGCGCCACCGTCCCCGTCCTCGGGCGCATCCCGATCGACGTGCGGCTGCGCGAGGGCGGCGACGACGGCCGCCCGGTGGCCGTCTCGAACCCCGACTCCCCCGCCGGTGCCGCGCTGCGCACCATCGCCGGCAAGCTCGGCGGCCGGGCCCGGGGCCTGGCCGGGATGTCGCTCGGGATCACCCCGCGCAACAAGTTCTGACGCGCCCCCGCGCGCGCCCCTGAAGGGCCCGTGAAGGGCCCGGCAGGCGCCGCGGGGCCCGGAACGCACCGGTGCCCCCACTCCTGAGGGAGCGGGGGCACCGGTGCGTTCTGCGGGCCTTCAGGCCGCGTACAGGGACAGGTCGCGCACCACGCTGAGCGCGAGCCCGTAGGCGGACATCCCGCGGCCGTACGCGCCGAGGTGGACGCCGCGGGCGGCGCCGGCCATCACCCAGCCGTACTCGGACTCGCGGTAGTGGAACGGGGTCGGCTCGCCGTCCACGGGCAGGGTGAGCGCCGACCAGCCGGGGCCGGCCAGGTCGTCCGCGAGCTCCCAGGCGGTGGCGGTCTGCTGGTCCATCCAGTCCTGCCGCAGCGCCCGCTCCATGTGCGTGGGCCAGGTGCACGACAGCAGGCCGGAGCCGGCCAGCCAGGCGGCCGTGGTGACCGAGGTGGCCTCCAGCACGCCGGTGCCGTCGGCGCTGCGCCGTCCGGGCCGCCGGGCGACCGTGACGACCACGGCGAACCGCTGCCCCTCGGGGTCGGCGGCCTCGGCCTTCAGCGACGGCTCGTCCCCGTGCCCTATCGAGCCGTGTTCGACGGTGCCGTCGGCGCTGACGCCCACCGCACCCAGCCAGCGGCGTCCGGTGAACGCACCGTCCAGTCCGTACCAAGGGAAGTCGGCCATCAAGTAGCCGTCGACCGCCCCCGATGCAGTGTCGGTCCTCGTCTCCATACGGGTCGCGCCTCCTCCATGCCCTTCTGGGCGACTCGCCATCTTGCCCGACCCTGGGTGGGTTCGGGGGCCGAAACGGCGCGGGGTGACGGCGAACACACGCCCAAAGCTCACTCTATGGGGTGAAAAGGCGCCATGAAGTTGACGTCGGACGCGGCCTCCCCGGCAGGTGCCGGGGCCGCGCTCCGGGGCGGATCAGGTCGCGTCGGAGTCGAACGGCGGGGCCTCGCCCGGGTCCAGCTTGTCGCGCTTGGTCAGCCGGTCCGGGGTGCCCGTCGCGGCGGCCGGGGCCGGGGTGCCCGGCTCGACGCCGTTCACCGCGTCGGTGACGTCGCGCATGTCCTTGCGCAGGTCGGTGACCTCGGCCATCTCCTTGCGCAGATCCAGGCTGTCCCGCAGGTCCTTGAGCTCGTTGAGCCCGTACTCGTCCTCGCCGTCCTTCATCAGGTTCTTCTTGATGAAGGTCTTGGGGTTGAGGTCCTCGAACTCGAAGTCCTTGAACTCCGGACCCAGCTCCCGGCGGATGTCCTCCTTGGCGCTGTCGGAGAACTCCCGCACCTTTCGGATGAAGGCCATCGTGTCCTGGATGACCTTCGGCAGTTTGTCCGGGCCGAAGACGAGGACGGCAAGGACGACGATCGCGACCAGCTCCAGCGGGCCTATGTCGAAGAACACCTTGCAGCTCCTTGGTCGTCCACAGCCGGCTGGGCAGGGTCCGGCGGACTTTACGGTACCTGCCCACACCGGCGACGCGGGAGTGGGTGCGGCCAACAGGATGCCGACCAGTATCCAGCCTCGGGGTGAAGCGGGGCCTGCGAACTCAGTGCAACACGACGGAGGAATGCGACGTCAGGGGTACGGAGGTGGCCGATGCGGCCGACGCCGCCACGACCGGAGCACGCCGACTCGGCGCGTCGCGGGCGTCCAGGACTCCGCGCGGATTGACCCCGCGGGTGTCGCCGACCGTGCTGGTGTCGGCGGTCAGCGGGCTGACCGCGGGTCCGTCGTCGGGACGTGCGCCGCCGTCGACCGCGGCCTCCATGGGCAGCGCGGTGCCGATGGCGATAGCCGCCAGCGAGAACGCGCCGGCCGCCGCGAAGGCGATCCGTCGGCCGCGGGATGCCGCCGCCGTACCCGAACCGGACGGGGCAGCACGCTCCTCCGGGTCCGGGACGACGGGGGCGACGGCCCTGGTCGGCTGGTGGATGCGGAAACCGCGCGACCGCGAGCCTACGGGCGCGGTCAGGTCGCGACCGGGGCCGAGATAGGAGTACCCCCCGCGCCGCCCGGAGCCGAACACACCGGACCCCAGCAGACCGCCGTCGAACGGGCCGCGGCGCTCTTCCGAAGCCGGGGGCATGCCCTGGTCACCGGGCAGGTCACGGGAGCCGTCGTCGTCGCCCGGGCCGTCGCCACCCATGCCGGGCAGGCCCTGCAGACGGGCCAGCAGCCCGGCCGATATGGCAGGCAGCTCCGAGGCCGCGACGACGCTCTTGAGCCGCCGCTGCTCGGCGGCGGCCGTCTTGCACTGCGGGCAGGTCGCCAGATGGGCGAGTACCCGGTCCCGGCTGTCGTCGGTCAGTTCGCCGTCGACGAACGCGGACAGCCGGTCGCCAAGATGCTGCTCGGCGGGCGCGGAACGCTGGGTGCGTTGGGGACGCTGCTCGCCGGAACCGCTGCTGCTCACTCTCTCCCGCCCTCCAGGCCAGGTTTGCGTGCGGTGGCAGCGAACGCCGGGGCCTGCTGAGCGGCAGCGGGGGCCCGGTGCTCCAGAGCTTTGCGCAGGTGCGAGCGGCCGCGGTGGATGCGGCTGCGCACCGTGCCCAGCTTCACGCCGAGGGTGGCGGCGATCTCCTCGTACGACAGCCCCTCGATGTCGCAGAGCACCACCGCGGCACGGAACTCCGGTGCGAGGGTGTCCAGCGCCTGCTGGACGTCCGCGTCGAAGTGGGTGTCGTTGAAGTGCTGCGCCGGGGACGGCTCACGGCTGGGCAGCCGCTCCGCCGCGTCGTCGCCGAGGGCGTCGAACCGGATCCGCTGGCGGCGCCGCACCATGTCCAGGAACAGATTGGTGGTGATGCGGTGCAGCCAGCCCTCGAACGTGCCGGGCGTGTAGGTGGACAGGGACCGGAAGACCCGCACGAAGACCTCCTGAGTGAGGTCCTCCGCGTCGTGCTGGTTGCCGGTCAGCCGGTAGGCCAGCCGGTACACCCGGGCACTGTGCGTACTGACGATCTCCTCCCAGGAGGGAGGTGTCCACGTCGGCGCGTCCCCGTCGGCGAAGGTCGCGGTGGCGGGGTTCGCGTCGGCGGAGACGGTGTCGCGTGAACGGTCGTCATCAGCAGTCTTGGTCACGGATTCGGGCTGTCCGGCCGACCTGCGGAAGCGCGCAAGCACTCCCCGGTGGTCACCGGCCGCAGCCGCACCTCCCCTGTCGGCTCTGGTGGTGTCCAGTAGAGCCCCTACCATATCCACCTCGCCCGTTAGCTCCGGATAAATGCGCTGTTGCCTTGGGGGCGGGTACCTGGCTCACGTCCCGCCCTTTGCCTTCGCTGTCACTAACGCACAGTCCCATCTGCGGGTTCCCCACCCCAGCGGATACAGTCGCCCGGGCGGAGCACAGCAGCGCGCAGCCCGGGGCAGGCCCGGGACGGCGCCCCAGGTGACGTGGGAGAGGGCCATTAGCGGGAACCGGCAGGCGAACTGGGCTTTCGCCGACGCGTTCGTCGCCGAGGACGATGCCCTGATACGCGCCCGCGCCCGCTCGCACACCGCGGAGCTGCGGCCCGTCTCCCCCGGCACCGGCGCCGCGCTGCGGCTGCTGGCGGCGGCCGGCGGCGCGAAGGCCGCGGTGGAGATCGGCACCGGCGCCGGGGTCTCCGGGATCCACCTGCTGCGCGGGATGCGCCCGGACGGCGTACTGACCACGGTGGACTCCGAGCCGGACCGCCAGCAGCTGGCCCGGGAGGCGTACCGGGAGGCCGGCTTCGCCGCCAACCGCTCCCGCTTCATCTGCGGCCGCGCCCTGGACGTCCTGCCCCGGCTCACCGACGGCGGCTACGACCTGGTGTTCTGCGACGCCGACCGGCGCGAGTACCTGGAGTACCTGGACGAGGCGCTGCGGCTGCTGCGGCCCGGCGGCGTGGTCTGCTTCGAGGGCGCGTTCGCCCGGGGCCGGGCGCTGGACGCGGCCCACCGGGACGACGAGGCGCTGCGGCTGCGCGAGCTGATGCGAGTGGTCCGCGACAGCCCGCGGCTCGCGCCGGTGCTGCTCCCCACCGACGACGGCCTGCTGTGCGCGGTGCGCGCCTGAGCGCGAGCCCGGATCGGATCAGGGCGCGTCAGGGCATCGGGGCACCAAAATGCCGCGGCCACGCATCCCGGGGTGCGTGGCCGCGGCAGGGTCTGGGACAGCTGGTCTCAGGCGATGGCCTTCTTCAGCGCATCGCCGAGGGCATCCGCCTCGTCCGGGGTCAGCTCGACGACAAGCCGCCCGCCGCCCTCCAGCGGAACGCGCATGATGATGCTCCGCCCCTCCTTGGTCACCTCGAGCGGGCCGTCACCCGTCCGCGGCTTCATGGCCGCCATGCTCGTTCCCCTTCCTGAAACCAGCTCGGACTCGAACACATTGGTTCTCGGCCATTATCCCGCATCTCCCGACCTGATGACCAATAGCGATGTGAGGACGTTGAACGGCGCACATGCCCATATCCGGCCAATTCGCTGGGCCGACGGGGAACGCGGGTCCGTGCCCGGACCCGGGCGCGCCCGGAATGTTTGACGTACGTCACATGTCCGCCCCTCGACGCCGTCCGGCATTCTGGCCACCACGACATCCGCGAGGGCAGCGAACGACCGCCAGCGACCGCGACGAAGGAGCATCCGCGATGGCCGACAGCGTGCAGTACGGGGTGGACGGCGGGCTCGCCACCGTCGCCTTCAACCGTCCCGAGGCGATGAACGCCCTCGACACGGCAACCAAGGACGCACTGCGCGATGCGCTGCAGGAGGCGGGCGCGGACCCGGCCGTCCGCGCGGTGCTGCTCACCGGCACCGGCAAGGCCTTCTGCGTCGGCCAGGATCTGAAGGAGCACGTGGCCGTCCTGGCGGCGGGCGGCGGCATGACCACCGTCGCCGAGCACTACAACCCGATCGCCACCGCCATCGCGACCATGCCCAAGCCGGTGGTCGCCGGGGTGAACGGCGTCGCGGCCGGAGCGGGCGCGGGCTTCGCGTTCGCCGCGGACTACCGGGTGGCCGCCGACACCGCGTCCTTCACCACCGCGTTCGCGGGCGTGGGGCTGTCCGCCGACTCCGGGATGTCGTGGACGCTGCAGCGGCTGGTGGGCTACGGGCGGGCGGCCGAGCTGCTGCTGTTCCCGCGCCCGGTGCGGGCCGCGGAGGCGCTGGAGCTGGGCCTGGTGCACCGGGTGGTGCCGGCCGCCGAGCTGGCCGCGGAGGCGCTCGCGGTGGCGCGGCAGCTCGCCGAGGGCCCCACGGTCGCGTACGCCGGGATCAAGGAGGCGCTGGCCTACGGGTCCGGGCACGGGCTGGTGGAGTCCCTCACCCGCGAGGACGTGCTGCAGACCAGGTCAGGCGCCTCGGCGGACCACCGGGCCGCGGTCGACGCGTTCCTGCGCAAGGAGACGCCGGTCTTCGAGGGCCGCTGACGGCGCCCTGCGGGCGGCCCGCGCCCTGCCCGGCCACCCGGGCACCCCGCCGCCCGCCGGCCGCTCTCAGCGGGCGGAGCAGCCCGCGAGGTGGTCGTTGACCAGGCCGCACGCCTGCATCAGGGCGTAGGCGGTGGTCGGGCCGACGAACCGGAAACCGCGCTTCTTCAGGTCCTTCGCCAGCGCCGCGGACTCCGGGGTGGTCGCCGGGACGTCCGCGGCGGTGCGCGGGGCCGGGCGCGTGGCGGCGTCGGGGGCGAACGACCAGACCAGCGCGTCCAGGCCGCCGTCGTAGGTCTTGCGGACCTCCTGGGCGGCGGCCGCGTTGGCGATGGACGCGTCGATCTTGGCGCGGTTCCTGATGATGCCCGGGTCGCCCAGCAGCCGCTCCCGGTCCGCGTCGGTGAACGCGGCGACCTCGTCGATCGCGAAGCCGCGGAAGGCGGCGCGGAACCCCTCGCGGCGGCGCAGGATCGTGATCCAGGACAGCCCGGACTGGAACGCCTCCAGGCAGATCCGCTCGAACAGCGCGTCGTCGCCGTGCACCGGCCGGCCCCACTCCGTGTCGTGGTACGCCACGTAGTCCGGCGTGGACAGGCCCCACGGGCAGCGGGCCAGCCCGTCCTCGCCGACCACCAGGCCGGCGGCCGCCGCGGGGCTCTCGGGCTCACTCACCTGCGGGACCCCCGGCGGGGCCCTCGGCGGCCGGCGGCAGGTCGTGTCCGTCGTCCTTGAGCAGGCTCGCGCCGTGCGCCGCCTGCACCCCGGCCAGCGACGACTCCAGCTCGGCGATGCGGGCGTCCCGCTCGGCCAGCTCGGCGCCGAGCCGGTCGAGCATCTCGTCGACGTCGAGCATCCGGTAGCCGCGGACCGCGACCGGCAGCCGGACGCCGTCGATGTCGGAGCGCAGCAGGGGCCGGTCCGGGGGCAGCCGGTCGTCCAGGCGGTCGGGTTCGGAGTCCTTCAGCGCACCGCCGTCCCCCAGAACGGCCATGGCCACGGCGGCGACCACCGCGACCAGCGCGATGAGCATGAACCACAACAAGTCGATCTCCCGGGGTCCGGCCGGCGACGGCAGGTCCAACATGTCAGGCACGATCGTGCCACGATCGCATGAGTCTGAGATGAGGAGCGGCAGTGGCACTTCGGCTGGGCACCCGGGAATTCGCCGAACGGGAGCCGGTGATCATGGCGATCGTGAACCGTACCCCCGACTCGTTCTACGACCAGGGGGCCACGTTCACCGACGAGCCGGCGCTGGAACGGGTCGCGCGGGCGGTCGAGGACGGCGCCGCGATCATCGACATCGGCGGGGTGAAGGCGGGGCCGGGCGCGGAGGTGTCGGCGCAGGAGGAGATCCGCCGCACGGTCGCGTTCGTCGCCGAGGTGCGGCGCCGGCACCCGGACGTGGTGATCAGCGTGGACACCTGGCGGCACGAGGTCGGCGAGGCGGCCTGCGAGGCGGGCGCCGACCTGCTCAACGACGCGTGGGGCGGGGTGGACCCGCAGCTCGCGGAGGTCGCCGCGCGGCACGGCGTGGGCCTGGTGTGCACGCACGCGGGCGGGGCGCAGCCGAGGACCCGGCCGCACCGGGTGGGCTACGACGACGTGATGGCCGACATCCTCGACGTCACGCTGGCCCTGGCCGAGCGCGCGGTCGCGCTCGGGGTGCGGCGGGACGCGGTGCTCATCGACCCGGGCCACGACTTCGGCAAGAACACCCGGCACTCGCTGGAGGCGACCCGGCGGCTGCCGGAGATGACGGCGACCGGCTGGCCGGTGCTGGTGTCGCTGTCCAACAAGGACTTCGTCGGGGAGTCGCTCGACCGGCCGGTCAAGAAGCGGCTGATCGGCACGCTGGCCACCACGGCGGTCTCGGCCTGGCTCGGCGCGCAGGTGTACCGCGTCCACGAGGTCGCCGAGACCCGGCAGGTCCTGGACATGGTCGCCGCCATCGCCGGCCACCGCCCGCCGGCCGTCGCCCGCCGCGGCCTGGTCTGACCGGGCGCGGGCAGGGCGCCGCCGGCCGGGGTCAGGAGGACTCCTTGGTGACGCGGTCCACCGCGTCGTCGACGTCGTCGGTGATGTGGAACAGCTCCAGGTCGGCGGCGGACGCCTTCCCCTCGGCGACCAGGGTGTGCCGGACCCAGGAGGCCAGCCCGCCCCAGTACTCGGTGCCGAAGAGCACGATCGGGAAGCGGGTGACCTTCTTCGTCTGGACGAGGGTGAGCGCCTCGAACAGCTCGTCGAGGGTGCCGAAGCCGCCGGGCAGCACCACGAAGCCACGGGCGTACTTCACGAACATCGTCTTGCGGACGAAGAAGTAGCGGAAGTTGACGCCGATGTCGACGTACGGGTTGAGGCCCTGCTCGAAGGGCAGCTCGATGCCGAGGCCGACGGACACGCCGCCCGCCTCCAGCGCGCCCTTGTTCGCCGCCTCCATCGCGCCGGGCCCGCCGCCGGTGATGACCGCCAGGCCCGCCTCGGCCAGGGCCCGGCCGATACGGACGCCCGAGTCGTACTCGCGGGAGTCCACCGGGGTGCGGGCGGAGCCGAAGACGCTGACGGCCGGGCCGAGTTCGGCGAGCGCGCCGAAGCCCTCCACGAACTCGGACTGGATCCGCAGCACGCGCCAGGGGTCGCTGTGCACCCAGTCCGTCGAGCCGCGGCTGTCCAGCAGCCGCTGGTCGGTGGTGCCGGACTGGACCTGGCCGCGTCGCCGGATCACCGGGCCGGTGTGCCGCTCGGGCCAGCCGGGACCTTCCGCGGAGGTCTCGGCGGCCGCGTAGGCGGCCGCTGCCGCCTCCTGCCAGTCGTCGGCCTCCCCGAACATCTCGTCGGAGCGGTCGGTGGCGTCGGTGGCGTCGGTGCGGTCGGTGCCGCCGGGGTCGTCCATGCCCTTCGTATCAGTCATACCGGCAGGGTACGCATCACGGCGCCGCGGACGGCGCCAGCGGGACGGCGCGCGGCGCCTCGATCCGCCCGCTGACCCAGGTGAACGCGTCGGGGAACATCCGGCCCCAGGTCTTCCAGTTGTGCCCGCCGTTGGGGAGCCGCACGGTCGTGACGGTCGTCGGCGGCCGCACGGCGGCGGTGATCAGGTCGGCGAACTTCGGCGGGCTCTCCGGATCCTGGAGGCTGGACTCGATCAGCAGCTGCACGTCGGGGCGGGTGTTCTGGGCCAGCCACAGAGGGTTGCGGACCCCCACCGCAGGGTTGTCGGGGGCCATCGCGGCGCCGGCGGCGAACGTCTCGGGGTGGTCCAGGGCGAGGCGGGCGGCGCAGTAGCCGCCGGTCGATATGCCCATCACCGCCCAGCCGCGCGGGGCCGGCAGGGTGCGGAAGTTGTGGTTGATGGTGGTGACGACGTCCTTGGTCAGCCAGGTGGCGACCTTGCTCTTGCCGGGCACGTCCGCACAGCCGGTGTTGACCCGGTCCGGGGTGATGGTGGGCAGGACCAGGATCGCCGGCTCCGCGCGGCCGGCGGTGATCTGGTCCTGCATGATCCGGCCCAGCCGCATGCCCCGCAGGAAACTGTGCGGCGTGCCGGGTATGCCGTGCAGCACCTCGATCACCGGGAAGCGGGTGTGCGCGAACTCCTTCTTGGAGTACTGCGGCGGCAGCCACACGATCACGTCGCCCTTGGTGCCGGAGTCCCAGCCGCGGACGCTGGCCCGCTCGAAGCCCTGGGAGTACGGGGTGAACTTCACTCGGTAGTCGGGGACCGCCGGGCTGGGGGCGCCGACGGGGGTGGCCGACGGGCGGCCGCCGGAGTTGGCGTTGCCGAGCAGGTCGTCCCAGGAGGCGTAGAAGCCGTACTGGTTGTTGATGGTCACCATCACCACGAACACCGCGGTGACCTGGCACAGGATGATCATGCCGACCCGGCTGGCCACCCGCAGCGGGTGCGGTCCCCTGACCCGCGGCCACAGCACCACCGCGGCGGCCACCGCCCCTATCGCCAGGGCGATCAGGACTATCGCGAACCATCTGCTCGTCAGACCCACGACGCGCCTTCTTCCCCCCTGTCGACCGGATGGACCCGATCACACCATGCCGGGAAGAAAGACCGTTGCGCACCCCAGTTCGGTTGCTCGGGCCGGAACCGCCCCTCAGGCCGTGAGCCAGGCCCGCAGCTTCCGCTCGGCGTCCTCGACGGCGGCCACCGCGACGTTCTCCTCGCGGGTGTGGGCCAGGGTCGGATCGCCCGGGCCGTAGTTCACCGCGGGCACGCCCAGCGCGGAGAAGCGGGCGACGTCGGTCCAGGACTCCTTGGCAGCGGGCGGAGTTCCGATGGCCGCGACGAAGGCGGCGGCCGCCGGGTGGGACAGCCCGGGCAGCGCGCCCGGAGCCGTGTCGGTGAGGACCACCTCGAAGCCGTCGAAGATCTCCTCGACCCGGGCGAGCGCCTCCGCCTCGCTCTGGTCGGGCGAGAAACGGTAGTTGACGGTGACGGCACACGTGTCCGGAATCACATTTCCGGCGTGACCGCCCTCGATCATCACGGCGTTCAGGCCCTCGGGGTAGACCAGCCCGTCGATCTCCACCCGGCGCGGCTCGTACCCGGCGAGGCGCGCGAGGATCGGCGCGGCCTTGTGGATGGCGTTGTCGCCCAGCCAGCTGCGCGCCGAGTGGGCGCGGCGGCCGCTGGTCTGCACGCGGACCCGCAGCGTGCCCTGGCAGCCGCCGTCGACCCGGCCGCCGGTGGGCTCCAGCAGCACCGCGAAGTCACCGGCCAGCCACTCCGGGTGATGGGCCACGAGGCGGCCGAGGCCGTTGAACTCGGCGGCGATCTCCTCCGCGTCGTAGAACACGAACGTCAGGTCGCGGTTGGGAGCGGTCAGCTCCGCGGCGAGCTTGAGCTGGACCGCGACGCCCGCCTTCATGTCGGAGGTGCCGCAGCCCCAGAGCAGACCGTCGCCGTCCAGCCGGGACGGCAGGTTGTCCGCGATCGGCACCGTGTCCAGATGGCCGGCGAGCACGACGCGTTCGGCCCGGCCGAGATCCGTGCGGGCGACGACGGCGTCGCCGTCCCGGTCCACCCTGAGGTGGGGCACCGCCCGCAGCGCGCCTTCCACCAGATCGGCGAGGGGCTTCTCCTCGCGGCTCACCGACGGAACGTCCACCAGGGCCGCGGTGAGCGCGGCCACGTCCATCCCCAGGTCCAGTCCGTTACCCATGCCCCGCACCCTAGTCAACGCGGGCGTGTCCAGGGGTGCGGCGGGGGCCCGCGTTCTCGGTAAGGTCGCCTCGTGCCCAGGTCATCCAGCCCGCCCGCCAAGGGGAAGACCGGCTGCGGACTCAAGTTCGTCGTCGGCGTCATCGTGCTGCTCGGGGTCGGCATCCTGCTCGCCCGGCTGATGGGCGGCAAGGGCGTCGGACCGGCGGGCTGCACGGTGCAGGCCGCAGGCAACGAGCTGAAGCTGACCGTCGAGCAGGCGTCCAACGCGGCCACCATCGCCGCCGTCGCCACCTCGCGCGGCCTGCCCGAACGCGCGCTGACGATAGCCCTCGCGACGTCCCTGCAGGAGTCCCGGCTGGAGAACATCAACCACGGCGACCGGGACTCGCTCGGCCTGTTCCAGCAGCGCCCCTCGCAGGGCTGGGGCACCGCCCAGCAGATCCTCGACCCGGTGTTCGCGTCCAACTCGTTCTTCGACAGCCTGGTGAAGATCGACGGCTACACCCGGCTGCCGCTGACCGTCGCCGCCCAGCGCGTGCAGAAGAGCGGCTACCCGCAGGCGTACGCCAAGCACGAGGCGGACGCCACGATGCTGTCCGCCGCGCTCAGCGGCCACGACGCGGGCGCGCTCAGCTGCACCACCGGCGCCACCGGCGCGGACAGCGCGGGCGGCCCGGGCGGCGACACCGCGAAGCTGAAGGCCTCGCTCACAAGGGAGTTCGGCAGCCAGGCGCGGCCGCGCACCGACGGCCTGGCGCGCACCGTCGCCGTCCCGTCCGCCCCGGTCGGCGGCGCCGCCGAGGGCGACGGGAACCGCAGGGGCTGGGAGTTGGCCCAGTGGGCGGTCGCCCACGCCCACCAACTCAAGGTCGAGCAGGTCGCCTTCGGCACGATGCGCTGGCAGGCCGCCCACTCCGCCAAGGGCTGGCAGAAACAGAACCCCACCACCACCCCCACCCCCGGCGCCGAAGCCTCCGCCGGCACCCCCTCGGACGGCCTGGTGAGGATCACGGTGGCGAGGTGAGGTGCTGGCGGGAGGTAGCTCGCCGGGTGAACGTGATCGGCTGGACGTGATGGGCGGGCGTAGCTCGTCAGGTGAACGGATCGGCTGGGCGTGATCGGTTGCCCTAGCTCGAAAGGTGGACGTCCTGGCCCTTATTGCCGCGCCCTCGCCTCCGGGCCCTTAAGCCCGGTGTCTGCCGGTCGATCGTGCTCGCCCCCTCGTACCTCGGGGCCTGCGCGCGTTCTCCCTCTAGACACCGGCGGGCCCTTCGGCTCGGGCGCTACAAAAACGGGTGAGGCAGCACGCTTGGAATGTCCCCGGGTTCGCTGTCAGGGTCACCCTGGACTACCTGTCTGGGGTGCCCCATAGGCCCGCACCAATTCTCCCGGCTGCTCCGTGTAGGCATCGAGCCAAAGGGCCCGCCGGTGTCTAGAGGGAGAACGCGCGCAGTGAGCGCAGCGAGCGAGCACGATCGACCGGCGGACACCGGGTCTAAGGGCCCGGCGGCGAGAGGCCGGCAAAAAAGGGCCAGGACGTTCACCCTGCGAGCTACCTCCACCGATCGCTCGCCCCGTCCCACCCACATTCACCCATACGAGCCCCGTTTGCTGCTTATCACTCGAACGGCCGCAACCTTCGGGCGAGTTGGGCGGTAGTCACGGGGACCCCGCGGGGGTCGCACGTCCGGAGAGAGCAACAAGGAGCATCATGTCCCTCCCCCTTCCACGCCGGATCGTCCAGGCTGCTCTGCTGATCGGTGCGGCGGCCGCGCCCCTGGTGGGTGCGGGTGCCGCGCATGCCGCCGCACTGCCGCAGCCGGATCTGGGCGGGGTGAGCAACCTGGACGGCCCGGCCCTGGGCGACACGGTCGGCAGCACCACGCACCAGGCGGCGGTGCTCGCCGCGGAGGGCGGGACCGACGCGATGAAGGCGACGCTGCCGACGGCCGACCACGTGGTGGGCAGCACGGCCAGGAGCGCCGTGCCGACCGCCCAGCGGACGGCCGGGGGCGCGGTGGACGCGGCCGGGCGGCTGGCCGGCGGGTCCACCGAGTCGGCGACGGGCGCGCTGCCGCGCACCGAGCTGCTGCCGACGGCCCCGCTCGCGTCGCTGCTGCCGAACACCGGCGCCCTGCCGACCACCGAGCACCTGCCCCTCAGGGGCCTGCCGGTGGTCTGAGCCGGCCGAACGGCCCGGGCCTGGGCCCGGGCGCGGTCCGGTCAGCCGAGACGGCGTACCGCGGCAGCCACGCGTTCGTCGGTCGCGGTGAACGCGATGCGGACGAACCGGCTGCCGGCGGGGCCGTAGAACTCGCCGGGGGCGACGAGGATGCCCTGCTTGGACAGGTCGGCGACGGTCTCCCAGCAGTCCTCGCCCCGGGTCGCCCACAGGTAGAGGCTGGCCTCGCTGTGCTCGATGCGGAATCCGGCGCCCTCGAACGCGGTGCGCAGTGCGCCGCGGCGGCGGGCGTAGAGCTCCTTCTGCTCCACCGCGTGGGCCCGGTCGCCGAGCGCGGCGACCATCGCGGCCTGCACGGGCTGCGGCACGATCATGCCGGCGTGCTTGCGGATGCCGAGCAGTTCGGCGACCACCGCCGGGTCGCCGGCCAGGAACGCGCCGCGGTAGCCGGCGAAGTTGGAGCGCTTGGACAGCGAGTGGACGGCGATCAGCCCGTCGTGGCTGTCCCCGCAGACGTCGGGGTGGAGCACGGAGACGGGCTGCGGGCCCTCCCAGCCCAGCTCGATGTAGCACTCGTCGGCGACGACCAGGATGCCGTGCTCCCGGGCCCAGTCGACGATCCGCCGCAGCTCGGCCGCGGGCAGCACCCGCCCGGTGGGGTTGGAGGGGCTGTTCAGCCACAGCATCCGGGTGCGCGCCGGGTCCAGGCCGGTGACCGGGTCGTCGTAGGCGACCGGCTCGGCGCGGGCGATCAGCGCCCCGATCTCGTAGGTCGGGTAGGCCAGTTGCGGGTAGCCGACCTGGTCGCCCTCCCGCAGGTCCAGCAGCGTGGGCAGCCACCCGACCAGTTCCTTGGAGCCGATCAGCGGCAGCACGTGCCGCGGGTCCGCGCCGGTCACGCCGTGCCAGCGGCGCAGGTATGCGGCAGCCGCCTCGCGCAGCGCCGCGGTGCCGTAGGTCAGCGGGTAGCCGGGGCTGTCGGACGCGGCGGCCAGCGCCTGGCGCACCACGTCGGGGACCGGGTCCACCGGGGTGCCGACCGACAGGTCGACGATGCCGTCGGCGTGTGCGGCGGCGGTGGCCTTGTACGGCTCCAGGCGGTCCCAGGGGAACACCGGGAGGCGGGCGGAGATGCTCACGTGCTCACTCTCGCTTGGGGGACGAACGCCGGGCCCCGTACGGCGGTGCGCCGTACGGGGCCCGGCGGAGTCAGCCGACGCAGGACGTCACTGGTTCTGCGGCGGCAGCTCTGCGATGAAGGGGTGGTCGCGCTCGATGAGGCCGAGCTTGGAGGCGCCACCGGGCGAGCCGAGCTCGTCGAAGAACTCGACGTTCGCCTTGTAGTAGTCCTTCCACTCCTCCGGGGTGTCGTCCTCGTAGAAGATGGCCTCGACCGGGCACACCGGCTCACAGGCGCCGCAGTCGACGCATTCGTCCGGGTGGATGTACAAGGACCGGGAGCCCTCGTAGATGCAGTCGACCGGGCACTCTTCGATGCACGCCTTGTCCTTGACGTCGACACAAGGCTGCGCGATGACGTAGGTCACGCTGTCGTTCCTCCTCGAGTTGGGCTCATCTCGCGCGGGAGCGCGGCGTCGTCGATGCCCGCACCTAGTATCTCCGTTCCTGGGCACGATCCGAACAGGAGGGGCAGGCATGCCAGGGGATTTCTCGTCCGGAGGTCGGCTCGAAATCCGGATTACCCCCGCTGACGTGGGAAAACGCGTGTCGGTACGGCAACTGGTGGAGATCGTCGACGGGCATCCTACGTTCACCGACACGGTGGGTGTTCTCGCATCGTGGGATGCCGGCGTGGTGTGCGTCACGCGGCGATCCGGGGAGACGGTCCGCATCGCGCAGGCGTCGCTGGTGGCGGGGAAGGTGGTGCCGCCCGCCCCGCAGCGCCGGTCGCGGGGCGTCCCCGAGGTGACGGCGGAGGATCTGGAGGCGACCGCGTCCCGCGCCTGGCCGGCCACCGAGACGGAACGTCTCGGGGACTGGACGCTGCGGGCGGCCGGCGGGTTCAGCAGGCGGGCGAATTCGGTGCTGGTGGGCGGTGACCCGGGCGTGCCGCTGGACGACGCGCTCGGCCGGGTCGTCGCCTGGTACGCCGAGCGCGGCCTCCCGCCGCTGGTCCAGCTGCCCGACAGCTCGCCGTACGGCGCGTCGCTCGAGGACCGCGGCTGGGCGCGGGAGGGGGACACGCTGGTGCGCACCGCGCCGCTGGCCCCGCTCACCCGGCTGCCGGCGGGCCCGGCGGACGTGGCGCTGACCCGCACCCCGGACGCGGCCTGGCTGGCCGCCTACCACCGCACCGGCGATCTCGCCGACGCGGCGCTGAAGGTGGTCGCCGGCGGTCCGTCGGTGTGGTTCGCGACGATGCCCGGCGCGATCGGGCGGGCTGTGGTCGACGGGCCGTGGGCGCTGTTCGGCGCGGTCGAGGTGATACCGGAGATGCGGCGCCGCGGGCTGGCGACCGCGGTCATGGGCGCGCTCGCCCGGCAGGCGGCGGCGGAGGGCGCCACCGCGGCGTACCTGCAGGTGGAGGCGGACAACGCGGCGGCGCGGCCGCTGTACGACCGGATGGGCTTCACCGACCACCACGGCTACCACTACCGGCGTCCGACGGCATGACAGGACCGACGGTACGCGAGCGCTTCGCCGCGGCGGCCCGGGAGGAGCGCCCGGACCTGGCGGAGCTGTGCCTGCTCATCGGAGCGGAGGCCGATCCCGCGCTGGACGGCGAGCCGTCCGACCTGGCCCAGATCGAGCTGGACCGGCTGGCCGGGCTGCTGCCGTTCGGGCTGGGCACGCCGCGGGAGTGGGCGGCCGCGCTGCACCGGGTGCTGGCCGCGGGACACGGTTTCCACGGCTCCCCCGCGGACTACGGGCGGCTGGAGTCGTCGCTGCTCCAGGAGGTGCTCAGGCGCCGCCGCGGGCTGCCGATCCTGCTGTCCGTGGTGTGGATCGAGGTCGCCCGGCGGGCCGGCGCCGCCGTGTACGGGGTGGGGCTGCCGGGCCACTTCGTGGTCGGGCTCGGCGACCCGGAGGGCGACCACGTGCTCGTCGACCCGTTCGAGGGCGGGCGGGTGCTGTCCGAGGAGGACACCGGGCTGCTGGTGGCCGGCACCACCGGTGCCGCCCTGACCCCGTCGATGCTGGCGCCGGCCGACCCGCTGGAGATCGTGCAGCGGGTGCTGAACAACATCCGGGCCTGGGCGGCGCCGCGCCCCGAGCACCGTCCGGTGCAGCTGTGGACGCTGGACCTGACGCTGCTGCTGCCGCGGCACCCGGCCAAGCTGCGCTACGAGCGGGCCCGGCTGCTGGTGGCGATGGGCGACTTCCTGGGCGGCGCGCTGGAGTTGGAGGAGTACGCGAAGGTGATCGGGACGTTCGACCCGGACTCGGCGTCGGGCATCCGGGCGGAGGCGCGGGCCGCCCGCGCGATGCTCAACTGACGCCCGCGGCGCGCGCCGCGCGCCGCGGGCGTCAGCCGACCGTCGTCCCGGCCAGGAACGCGTCGATCTTGTCCTTCATCTGCCGCACCACCCGCTTGTGCGGGCCGGTCGGCATGGCCATCAGCACGGCCAGTTCGACCTGGACGAACGGCAGGTTGGCCGCGTCCACCACCAGCGCGTCGGGCGGGCTGACGTACTCCACCCGCTGGGCCAGGCCCTCGACGGCCTTCACCGACGGGGACAGGTAGCGCTCGACGAGTTCGGCGACCCGCCGCGAGCGCTCCCAGCTCTCCCGGGACAGCAGTTCGGCGCGCACCCCCGGGTCGAAGTCGTAGGTCACCCGGTCCGCGGGCGCGTCGTCGGGGAAGTCCATGTCGACCGCGCGGATCAGCCCGCTGCTGAGGACTTCCGCGAGGTCGGCGGGGTGCGAGAACGGCACCAGCTGGTCGGCCACCAGCTGCATGACGTGCCGGTTCAGCGGCGCCGCGGCCAGCAGCCTGGCGAGCTGGGCGGTGCGCGGGGAGGCGCCGGCCAGGAACGCGACGACCCGCCGGGCGGCGTCGGCCGGCGCGGCTGCGGCTGCGGCTGCGGGCGGCAGGGGCGCGTCCCGGTCGGCTTCCCCGGCCGCGGGCTCGGTCACGCCGATCGCCGTCCCGCCGGACCCGGCGCCCGTCTCCCCCGCCCGCTGGGCCGGCAGCGCCGCCCCTTCCGGTTTCTCGGGCACGACCAGCACCTGCTGCTGCACCCACTGGTCGGACAGCACCAGCCGGCACCACTGCTCGACCCACGGCTTGCGCAGCTCCATGACCGGCACTATCAGGTCGCCCTTGGCGACCGGTGCGGCGGGCACCAGGTCGGTCGCCGCGCTCTCCTCCGGCTCGCGGGTCGCGATGGTGCCGTTGCCGCCGCCGGGCACCGAGGAGCGCAGCTTCAGCGGGCGGGTGTGCAGGGCCGAGCGCGGCCAGTCGGCGTGCGGCTGAAGGTGCAGGACGGCCAGCGGGTAGCGGGCCGACCACTGCCGGAACCGCCGCCAGACCTGCCGTCCCGACCAGGCCGCGCCGACCCCGTCGGTGAGCACCAGGACGATCTTCTTGCGCGGCGACAGCGTCAGCCCGGCGCTGCTGACCGACGCCGCGTCGAACAGGTCGTCGGCGTCGTCGGGCCGCTGCGAGTGCAGCTTGACGATGTGCACGTCGGCGAAGAGCGGCAGGTCGTGGGCGCAGGCCACGAAGCAGTCGACGGTCGGGTACCAGGCGGGCATGGACGCGCCGGTGTCGATGACGAGCACCAGGTCCCACACCGACGGGTGGTGCGGCGCGTCCGGCACGGGTCCCGGGGCGTTGGGGATGGACAGCGTCCCGTCGTCGCCGGGGTCGCGGCGCAGGGCGTCCAGGACGCCCAGGGCGCGGGCGGCCGCGGCCGCGCCCGGCTGCGGGCGGGGCGCCGGCCACTCGGGCGGCGGCGGGGCGAACACCGGCTTGGGCGGGTGCGCGCGCAGTCGCAGCAGGCCGCCGGAGTGCGCCCGGTCGTCCTCGGGCGAGATGGTGACGAGCCAGGCGCCGCTGTCCACGGACCCGGAGTCGACAGGCGTCACGGGACCTTCGCCTCCCCGGGCGGCACGAGCGCGGGCATGGCGGGCAGCGGGTGGTCGGGGTCGTCCCACAGCAGGGTGATGTCGTGCAGGGTGCCGGTGTCCTCGCCGACCGGTGCCGCCGCCGCGTCCGCGTGCAGCGCGCTGACCCGCTGCGGGAGGTCCTTGAGCGGGCCGGTGTCGATCAGCCGCCGCACCGAGGCGCGGAACGCCGAGGAGCGGCAGTCCAGCCGGTGCCAGAGGATGGCCGGCGCGCCGCTGCGGATGGCGTCCATCAGCTCGCTGCGCCCCTCGGTCGAGGTGGGCGGCGCCGAGAGCACCACCACCTGGTCGCCCGCGGCGTCCTCGGGCGCCGGCCGCGGCTCGCCGGGCTCCGCCGGGTCGGCGGCGTCCCCGGCCGCCGCCGGGGTCTGCAGGGTCGCCCAGCGGTCCCGCCACTTGGAGTGCAGGGTGGGCGTCTGCAGCCGCTCCAGGCTGCGCACCACCACGTCGAACCGGGAGATCCCGGCGGGGTCGTTGGCGGACCGGCACCACTCCCACACCGGCTGGTTGAGCAGCGGCAGCGGCAGGAAGAACTCCACCGACAGGTTGCGCACGCTCTCCCCCGCCTGCCGGACCAGCTGCTGGAGCCGCTGGTAGACGGTGCGGGCGATGTCGCGCTGCCCGATCTGCTTGTCGTCGTCGCGCAGCGTCGGGGAGCCCTCGGCGCCGGAGTCGCGGTGCCAGGTGCGCAGCGTGTAGTAGTCGCTGAGCAGGCCGTCGGGCAGGAAGACGAACATCACGCGGGGCGCGACGGTGCGCAGGACCGGGCGGGAGTCGGCGGCGGCCCGGCAGTCGTGCAGCTCGCTCAGCACCTGCCACTCCGACGCCTTGCGGTCGGTCCAGGCGCGCAGCTGGCGGGTGCTGTCGGCGGTCCCGGCGCCGGCGGCGGCCAGGTACTCCATGAACGCCAGGAACGGCGGCAGCCCGCTCGGGAGCACGTTGCGGCGCAGCAGGTGCAGCACGGTGGGCCAGGCGTCGGTGCAGTGCTGCGGCAGGGTCGCGGCCAGCGGTTGCAGCGACGCCTGCGCGACGGCCTGCACGTCGGGCACCGCGGCGCGCTCCACCAGCCGCTGCAGGCCGTCGAGTTCGCCGACGCCCAGCCACTGCCGGGCGGCCAGCACGTCGGACAGGGCGCGCAGCGGGATCGCGGTGTCGGGGCCGCCGGTGACGTAGTCCAGCGCGTCGGCGAGGGCGTCCGCCCGGTCGGTGCGGGTGCTGCACGACTGCACCAGCTGGTGCAGCTGGACGCCGGGGGGCGCGCCGATGTCGGGCACGTCGGCCGGGGCGGTCTGCGGGTCCCGGGCGAGTAACCGCAGCAACGCCCGTGACGCGGACGGCGAGTTGAGTGCCGGGGCGTCGGCCAGGCGGGTCAGCAGGTCCTGCCGGAGCGCGGTCAGCGTCGGCGAGGTGCCCTCCGTGCTGCCGTGAGGCTGTGCGTCGTCCGTCATGGCTGGTCACTCCTGCGGTGGCGAAGACTGCTTCCGATGGGGTGCGCGGGGGGACGGGGTCGGGTACCGGCGGTCCACCGCCGACCGGGCCCTGGCCGGGGGCCCGGCGGGACACCCGCCGGTGGGCCGGCTTGTGGACAACTCCCGCGCGGGGAGCGCCGGTCGGGGACAATGGACGGCATATGGACGCAGGGGGATACGCGGCCTGGGCTGCCGCGGTGACGAGCGCGGCGACGCTCGTCGTGACGACGCTGGTCGGCGGGCGCCGTGAGCACCACCGCTGGGCGCGGGACGCGCTGACCGACGCCTTCGTGGCGTTCCTGGCGGCGAGCTGGCGGCACTCCGATGTCGCGCGCACCGGGCCGCCGGGCGACCCCGCGGTCCAGCCGGGGCTGGCCCGCGAGTACGGCGAGATGCGCAGCCAGCTCACCCGGCTTCGGCTGCTCACCTCGGACGACGTGGTGGCCACCGGCGAGCGGCTGCTGCACCTGCAGCGGCGGGTCCAGGAGGCGGAGACGCCGCAGGTCCAGGGCGAGGCCCTGGAGGCGGTGTCCGAGGCGCGGATGACGGTCGTCGCGGCGGCGAAGAAGGCGATGGGCCTGGCCTGAGGCGGGGCGTCCCCGCGCGTCGCGCCTGCCGGCGGGCGCGACGTGCCCGCCCCCGGGGCCGGCGTGCCCGTCCGGGGGTGCGCTCGCGTGGCCGCGGCCGCCGTCAGGGGACATAGCACCTCATCGCGGACTCGGCGGAGTCGCGGATCTGCGCGAGCACCGTGCGGGTGCTGGCCGGAAGCGTCTGGGTGCGCAGGGTGGTGCCGATCCAGCGGGCGACCTCCTCGAGGTGGGAGTCGCCGGCCTGGGTGAGCGGTCCCGGCAGCCAGTGGGAGGTGATGTTGCGCGCGGCCTGGTGCATGACCGCGTCGTCCGGCGGCAGCGAGTCGAGCAGTTCCTCCCAGTCGCCGAGGAAGCCCAGACCCACCAACCGGGCCCGTTCCAGGCTGGGGTGGCGGCCCTGGGTGGTGCCCGCCATCCCCATCAGGGTGCCGATCTGGGAGCGCACGCTGAGGACCGCGCCGTCGCTCAAGGCCAGCTTGGCGAGCAGGCCCAGAGCGGAGACGGCGTGGGCGGCCATCGACACCTCGACCAGGCCGTGCACCGGGTGCGCGTGCGTGATCGTCCGGGTGTTGTTGGCGACGTGCTGGGCGACCTCGTGCACGAAGCCGAGGCTCTCGTAGAGTCCGGCGCTCGCGGCCAGCAGCACGTAGCGGTGGGCGGCGAGCCCGGTGGGGTCGCCGGGCCGCAGCGCCAGCAGCCGCTCGCGCTGCTCGAAGTCCAGCGCCAGCGGCTGGAAGGGCGGCGCGTCGAGCAGCACGTCGGTGGTGCTGATCAGCGTGAGCACGTCGTTGTCGTCGAGGTCGGGGTCGGCGAGCAGCAGCCCGGTGTCGGTGCGGTCCGGCATGGCCTCCCGCCAGGTCGCCGCCCAGGGCCAGAACCGGGCCTGCGGCAGGCCGTGTTCGCGTACAGCGCGGTCCACGGCGAGCGCCAGCCGGGGGCGCGGGGCGAGGTCGTGCCGGCCGACCGCCGCGACCAGTGCCGCGAGCGGTTCCAGGACCTCGGGGTCGGGCCGCTCCCCGAGGCGGGCGACGATGCCCTCGACGATCCGCTCGACGGCCGGCACGTCCTCGGCGCCCAGGCCGTGGACGAACGCCGCGACCGCCATCAGCCGGGCCGGCGAGCCGGCGTCGCCCAGCGCGGTGCCCAGCTCCTCCAGCACCGTCCCGGCCACCACCGTGCCCTGCATCAGCAGCCGGTGCGCGGCGGCGGTGGCCCGCGCCTCGTCGGCGCCGCACAGCAGCTCCAGCCAGCCGGCCTGCGCCTTCTCGTCCACCTCCAGGACGCAGTGGGCGAGTTCGTCCTGCGGGGAGTCGTGCAGCACCAGTTCGGCGGCCCCCCGCAGGTAGTCCTCCCAGCCGGGCTGGTCGGCCAGGCCCATCCGGAACCGGTGGTCGAGCAGCTCCGCCAGCCGGCCCTCGCCGGCCAGCACGCCGAGCAGGTCCATGCGTTCGCGGTTGAGCCGCCCGGCGGTGGCGGTGTCCGCGCACTCCAGCAGGTCCGCGTCGACCTGGGCCAGCTGCCGGGCGCACGCCCCGGCGTACACCGTCCGCATCGCGCCGCTGGGCAGCACGCCCAGCTCCTCCAGGGTCTGCCAGGCCTGCCGGACCACCGGCCAGGACGCGCCCGGCTGCAGCCGGGACCAGACGTACCCCGACAGCGCCTGCTGCTCGGTGGCGGCGACGCTGCGCAGCGCCCGCACCGTCAGCTCGTCGCTGAGCACGTCGGCCGGAGTCTCCAGCAGGGTGCGCAGCGCCTCGCGCAGGGTCTCGCCCGCGCCCGGCGCGAACCACTGGTGCATCATCACCAGGCCGTCGAGGGCGTCGGCGGCGGCCGGCGCGGCGTCGCCCCGGACGGCGACGTCGTGCAGGATCTCCATGGCCTGCGGGGTGCCGTACTTGGCCAGCGCGTACGCGGCCTGCCGCCAGGCGGGGCCGCCGCTGTCCGCCGACGTGAGGGTCTCCTGGACGCCGGTCAGCAGCCGGTCGCGCAGGCCCGGGTAGGAGTCCGGCGGGGTGGCCTGCAGCAGCCACGCGCCGTAGACCGCGTTGGCCCGCACCGCGGCGTCCAGCACGGCGCTGACCAGCCGCTTGTCGGCGTCGGGGTCGGCGACCAGCATCTGCGCGGCGTCCCGCCAGTCGAAGCGCATGACGCGCTCGGTCACCGACACCAGGTCCCGCTCGGCCTCGGCCTGCAGGGCCGCCGCCGCGAAGTAGGCGTGCACCAGCGGGTCGCGGAAGGTCACCCAGGACTGCGACGGATCGGTCTGCAGGGGGCCCATGTTGAGCAGCGCCTGCAGGGTGGAGTCGGTGTCCTTGGGCTGCATCTTCTGCAGGGTCTGCAGCGCGTCCTGGTAGCGGATCGCGGAGCCGTGGTCGCCCATCTTGTGGGCGAGCAGCTGCAGCAGCTGCATCCGGCGCTCCGCCTCGTTCTCGTCCACGCCCAGCTGGAGCCGGGTGAGGTAGAGGTGGACCAGCGCGCCGGGGTTCGCGGAGATCTGCGGGTCGTCGCCGTGGTACCGCTCGCCGTACTGCTGGACGAGCATCCGCAGGAACAGCGGCTTGCCGGCCATGTCGCGCAGCGCGGCCGCGTCCGGGTCGTCGAACAGCTGCTTCTCCAGGGCGGCGACGCGGCCGCGCCAGGACTGCGGCTCGCGGGTGCGCAGGGTGTCCTCGATGTAGTCGCGGGCCTGCTGCTTGCGCACCTCGTGCAGCACCACGGCCGGCCACGGCAGGTTCTCCGGCCGGAACTCCCAGGACCGCTGGCACACCACGATCGGCAGCTCCGGGTAGTCCTCGCCGAGGGCCCGGATCCAGCGCACGACGACCGGCTTCTCGGTGGCGTCCAGCCGGTTCAGCTCGTCGACGACCACGTGCAGCCCGCCCATCCGCAGCAGCCGGTGCAGGGCCGCGGTGGGCACGCTGTCCGGCACGGCGCAGCAGGCGCGCAGCACCTCGACGGCCGAGTGGCGCACCCCCGGGGCGGCGGCCGTGCGGGCGCCGCTGTCCCGCAGCTGCTCGATGATGCGCAGGGCGCTGGCGGTGACCGGCCAGCAGGGGCCGCCGCCGTGCGCGTCGCCGGGGCCGCCCGGCCCGCTCGCGCCGGCGAGGCCGCCGAGCCCGACAAGGGAGCTGCCGCCGAGGGAACCGCCGGAGCCGCTGCCCGTGCCCGTACTCGCGCCCGCACCGGAGCCGTCGGGGCCGTCGGGGCTCGCCGCGCCGGTCGCTTCGTGCGGGGCGTACGGCCGGGCGGCGGCGCCCTCCTGGAGCAGGCGGGCCTGCAACTCCCGTGCCACGACGGTCTTCCCGGCGCCGGGATCGCCGACGAGCACCACGCGGTGGTACCGCATCAGGATGTCCACGGCGTGGTCCGGCGAGATCACCAGCGCGCCGTCGCCGCGCTGGACCAGCGGCTCGCCGGCGGTCAGCACCCGCCCGGTGAGCGGGATGTACGGGTCAGGGCGGGCGCACTCGGCCCTGCGGCGGTCCAGGGTGGCGGCCAGCGGCCCGCCGAACAGGCTCCCGAGCACCTCGGCGGCCGTCGGGCCGTCCGGGGCCTGCTGGGCGCGGCACGCCTGCCAGGCCGCGAGCAGTACCTCGGCGGCGGCCCACTCCAGCCGCGGCGCCCGCAGCAGGACGCCGGTCAGCGCCGCGACCTGCTGCGGCGGCCACTGCGCGAAGAACGCCTCGTCCAGGCCCTGCAGCGCCTCGGAGGCGACGCCCGCGGTGGCCGCGGACACCGCGACCTTGTGGGTGCTCTGGTCCTCGTCGGGGAACTTCAGGCTGCGGCACGCGGCCAGCGTCAGGTGCTGGAACAGGTGGCGCGGCGCCGCCTCGGGCCCCACCGCCTCGGCCACCTCCAGCGCGGCGGCGCGCAGCGCCCACAGGTACGCGAGGCAGCGGGCCAGCACCGGGGAGCGGTCCTGTGCCGACGCGACGAGGGCGGTCAGCAGATCCTTCTGGCACTTGTTCGCGATGACCGGGGCGAGCGCGGTCAGCACCGCCAAGTCCCGCTGGAGCTGGACCAGTTCGGACCACGGAAGATCCTCGGCGGTCAGTTCGCGCAGCGCGCAGACCTCCAGCCACGCGTAGTCGGCGAGGGTGGCGCCGGAGGTGTCGGCCTGGGCGTAGTCGATCAGGTACGGGTTGAGGCCGCACAGCAGGATGTTCCGCGGGTTCAGATCACCGTGCACCATCGAGTGCACGCGGGGCTCGGGCGGCCCGGTGAGCACCTGGTGGAGGCTGCGCAGCGGGTGGGCGACGGCGACACCCGCGCACTCCAGGTGGGTGGCGGTCTCGCGGTAGCCGGGAAGTCCCGTGGCGCCGGCCGCGCTCGTGCCCACAGCGCCGGCCGCGCCTGCCGCGTCCTCGTCGAGGAAGGTGCGCAGCCGCCGGGACCAGGTGTCGGCGCGGCTCGCGGCCACGCTGCCGTACACCTCGACGCTGCTCTGGCCGGCGAGGGCGGACTCCAGGTCGGTCTCCTTCGCCTGGCCGCGGGCCCTGACCTTCACCCGGGTGTCCTCGACCCGGCCGGTCAGCCCGTGCTCGGTCAGCTCGACGTCCTCCAGGCGGACCGCCACCAGGTCGCGGACGGCGAGGGTGCGCTGGTCGCCGGGCGGGGCGGTGGAGTTGCGGAGCAGGGCGTCCCCGGGCAGGAAGGCGGCGAGGACCTCGTCCTCACTGGGGTTGCCCATCATCAACTGCGGGCCCTCGTCGTCGCCGTCCCTGACGATGTCGAAGTCCAGGGCCAGGTCGCTGCCCAGGTCGCGGTTGCGGGCACGCAGGCTGCCGGAGGTGGTGTCCGGGCTGCGGTGCAGGGCGCGGGCGAGCGCGCGGGTGACGGCCGAGACGGCGTCCGACGCGGCCCGGGAGTCGGTGTGGCCGCGGATCCCGGCGACCACCACGTCCTCAAGCGAGCGGACCTCGCCGCCGCTCTGGTCGCGGTCGCCGGCGTGCTGGTAGACCACGACCTGGCGGCCGAGGCTGTCGTGGCGCTCGGGCTCCAGCACGGCGCGGCTGACGGCCAGTATGGGCACGTACATCGCGAACCGGTTGCTGCGGTCGATGCGGCGGAAGGCCGCCCACTCCTTCGCGGCCGAGGCGCGGTCGGAGAGCTTGGCGACCTGTAACGCCTCGTCGCCTCCGGCGTGGACGACGGCGATCTCCAGGACCTCGGAGCCGCTGCGGCCGCCGGCGAGGCGCCGGCAGACCCGGACCGTGCGGACGGTGGACGGCCAGCGGCCGGGCGCGGGGGCTTCGCTCTCAGCGGTGGTGGCGGCGACGGTGACCAGGGCGGACCGGATCTCGTCGCGGCTGTTCGCGTCGTCGATGCCGCACCCGGCGTCGAACTCGATGTCCCATGTCACCCGCAGCTCCCCCCGCCGGCAGGCCGGGCCCCTTCGCCCTGACCCTCACTTACCCCTGCGCGCCGGGTGTCTCACACGGCGGTCGAGTTTATCGGCGGGGCCCTCGCGGGCTGCGGTGCCGCGCCAACGTCTCCTTGCTCCAGGGATTTCTCCCGGGTTCCCACTCAGCGCTCCGCGCTGCTCCCCCTCTACCGCGACGCCGTGACCCCCATCCGGGTTCCCTGCGCCCTGGCGGCATCCGGGGTGCCTCGCGCTGCGCGTGGCCGTCTGCTGGTCTCGTCGTGGCTGATCGCGCTGGGGGCACCTCCCAGGCGAAGCCCTGGGGGACCCCGCGCCCTGCCGGCGTCCGGGGTGCCCCCGGGTGTGCTTTGCCGTCTGCCGCGTCGTTGTGGCTGATCGCGCAGTTCCTCGCGCCCCTGGCGGTGCACCTTCGGTGGGTGGGGTCGGGGCCGCCACGGGAGTATCTCCTCGGAACCGTGCGTGCGGCTCCCTCCGCGAAGGTGCCCGGGCGGATGCACAGTTCCTGCGGGGACACTCCCGCACCGTCCCCTCCCAGCCCGCCCCCCGTCTGCGGGAGGAATGACGACAGCGTCCACCCATGGGGGCGCGGGGAACTGCGCGCTCAACCACAGCCGGTCCGCACCCGGGAACGCGGGCCCGGGGGCACCCCAGATTCCCGCCCCGGAGGGGCGATGCTCCAGGAGCGCGGGGAACTCCGCGCCCAGCCACAAAGCACGTCGCAGACGGCAACGAAGGCCAGGGGCAACCTCGTTGCCGAAGGGGCGCGGGGAACTGCGCGAACGGTCACCGGGGACGGCGTACCCGGCAACGCACCTCCCGGGGCAGCCCTGGCCCCCGCCCCGGAGGGGCGATGCTCCAGGAGCGCGGGGAACTCCGCGCCCAGCCACAACGCACGCCGCAGGCGGCAAACCACCGGGCGGGGCAACCCCGTTGCCGAAGGGGCGCGGGGAACTGCGCGAACGGTCACCGGGGACGGCGCGGAGGCGGGGAGAGGGGTCAGAGCCAGCCTTTTTCGCGGGCGATGCGCACCGCTTCCGCGCGATTGCGCGCGCCCGTCTTCTGGATGGCGGTGGAGAGGTAGTTGCGGACCGTGCCCTCGGAAAGCAGAAGACGGCGGGCGATCTCCGCGTTCACCGCACCGTCGGCAGCCGCGTTGAGCACATCCCGCTCGCGGGCGGTCAGCGGATCGGCGCCCTCGGCGAGCGCGGCGGCCGCCAGGGTCGGGTCGATCACCCGGTGGCCCTTGAGCACCCGCCGTACCGCCTCGGCGAGTTCGGCCGCCGGCGCGTCCTTGACCAGGAAGGCCTGGGCGCCGGACTCCATGGCCCGGCGCAGGTAGCCGGGCCGGCCGAAGGTCGTGACGATGACGACCTTGACCAGCGGGGTCTCCCGGCGCAGCTCCGCCGCGGCCTCGATGCCGGTCATGCCCGGCATCTCGATGTCCAGCAGCGCCACGTCCGGGGCGTGCTCACGGGCGGCCGCCACCACCTCGTCGCCGCGCGCCACCTGCGCGACGACCTCGATGTCGTCCTCCAGCCCGAGCAGGGTGGCCAGCGCCTCCCTGACCATGGACTGGTCGTCGGCGAGCAGTACCCGGATGATCCCCGTCATTCCGGCAGGTTACCGGTGCGGGCCGGACCCCGTCCCGGCCTACCGCGCCCCCTGTGGATAACCCGCTCCACCCCTCGATCTCCATCACGGCGATCAGCCCGTCCTCGACGAAGAAGGTGAGGGTCGCGTCGTGCGGCGCCGTGTCCCGGGTCGGCGGCAGCACCTGGGCGCCGACCTCCGTGACGTCGCCGCTGGTGCGGTCGCCGGTGAGGCGCATCTTCAGCCGCGGGTCGGCGCACTCGTGGGCGCACCAGTCCCTCAGCTCGGGCCGTCCGTGCAGCTCGGTGCCCTCCGCGTCCTCCAGGATCGCGTCGTCGGTGACCGCCGCGGCGAAATCCTCGGGGTGCCAGGCGTCCATCGCCTCCAGCGCGGCGGCCACGGCGACCGGCATCGTGTCGCGCCGCACGCTGTACTGCCCCCCTCCGTGCGCCGTCGCGGGCCCCTGCCCCCTGCGCCGCGGCAGCCGGGCCATCAGCGCCGGTGACACGGCGATGTGGGTGGGCAGGTGGGCGGGGAGGTTCTGCATGGTCGTCCACGTCAGGTACCCGTGAAGCATCCACCGTCACCTCCACCGGCAGCCAGCCCCCTGCCCTCCAGTGTCCCCCGCCCCCATCGACCCCGCGCGCCCCAACCCCACCCCTCCCGCACCCGGGGACCGGCCCGAGGGGACGGTGCGGGAGTGTCCCCACACCACACGTGCACCGCAGGGGCGCGGGGTCCCCCAGGGCTTCGCCTGGGAGGTGCCCCCAGCGCGACCAGCCACGACGAGAGCAGCAGACGGCCACGCGCAGCGAAAGGCACCCCGGAAGCCGAGCAGCCGGACAAGGGAAGCCGGACCCCCGACCGCCCCGGAGGGGACCCCTCAGCCGACGACAGGCCCCCGCGGCGCCACGGACGGAAAGAGCCCCCACCCGTCGACCTCGGTCACCGCGTCCCCACCGATGAGCCCGCCACGCGAGGTGACCGCGTCGACGAGAGCCCGGACCGTACCGGGCTCGTGGAGGTTCAGGCTGAGGCCGTCCGCGGTGCCGACCATGCCGGAGGGGGTGTGCCCGTCCGGCACGACATGGCCGGGGCAGCTCGCGAAGACGATGCGGAGGCGTCCGAGCGCGCCGGGCCTGCGGACGGTGAGGACCTCGGTGCAGTCCTCGTAACACCCGGCATCCCCGTGGTGCTCGTGCCGGACGGACCAGAGAAACGTGTCGCCGCCGACCACCAGCTGCCGCGGCGTTCTGCTGCTGCGCGTCATCCGTCGATGCTAGGCCCGCACCCGGCCCCCGGCACCGCAACGAACCGGCCACGCCGGACGATTCACGGCTGCCGCGCCCCGGCCACGCGGCGGTGGGCCGTCGGCACGAGCGTCACGCCCCCGCGAGGGCGCAACCGGCGCGGCCGCCCGTACGCTTGCCCTCGCCGGAGCGTTGAGGCCGGATTCCGTTCCGCCGACCGGAGGTCGATGCCGCATGGACGCATCAGGTTCCGCCTGGCCCGCACGGCCGATGCCGCCGGCCGGGCCGCGGGCGGCCTGGCGCTGGGCCGGGGACACGGCCGCGCTGGCAGCGGTCGCGTCGGGCGCGGTCGTGCTGCTGCTGGCCGCGGTGCTGCCGATCGAGACGGTCGACACCGGGCGGGCCGGGGTGCAGCCGCGGCACAGCCTGCTGCAGGTGCACGGCGCCGCGGTGCTGCTGCCGTCCGCCGTGCCGCTGCTCGTCGCCGCGCTGGTGACCGCCGTGCTCCACGCGGGCCGGCACGGCCAGGATCGCTGGACGCTGCCGGTGGCCTGGACGCTGTCGGTCGTGCTGCTGGCCGCGGCCCTCGCCGGCTTCGTGACCTTCCTGATCGGCGTGTTCGTGGTGCCGACCGGCGTGCTGCTGGTCGCGGCCACCTGCCTGGCGCACAGCGCCCGCAAGGCCGCGCACCGGCCGTGAACGGGGTGCGGAACCCCGTTCCGGCGCGCCCGCGTCAGGCGCGGCGCACGAGCAGTTCGGTGTTGCGGTCGCCTGCGGCGCCCGCCGAGGACTCCCGCACCCCGCCGGACATGGCCTCGGGCAGGCCGGGGGCGTTGTAGGACAACTCCCGGTACAGGGACGCCAGTCCGGTCTGCGACAGGTCGCCGAGGTCGGTGCGGTACGGCGCCGCGGACTCGATGAGCGTGGTGAACAGCGAGACCGTTCCGTCGTGGTTGTCGGCCAGTTCGAAGACCCGGGCGTGGTGCGGATAGTCCACGTGCGAGGCGGTGTTGACCTCCCAGAGCGACCGGCTCGCGGTGGGGTGCGGGTGCGGCGTGATCCGGTTGACGTGGCTGTGGCCGTTGATCCAGGCGACCACGTTGGGGAAGCGGCCGAGCAGGTCGATGACGTCCTGCCCGTCGTGCCGGTCCTCCTCCGGCCGCGCGGCGTCGCGGCGCCTGGTCATGCTCGGGCTGTGGTGGTGGCTGAACACCAGGATCAGCGCGTCGTCGGCCGCCGCGTTGCGGACCCGGTGCCCGTCGGTGTCGTACGACACGGCGCTGTACGCGCGCAGCGTCCGCTCCAGCCACGCCATCTGGGCGCCGCCCACCGACCCCTGGAAGTGGCCGCTGCGGTACGTGGTGTCGAGGCTGATGCCGACGACGCCGTCGGCGATCGGGAAGGCGTAGTACAGGCGGTCGTCGTCGAGGTGGTCCGCGGTGTAGCCGTGGCCGGCCGGCCCTGCCCCGGCGTAGGCCGGGTCGAGGTGCGCGGTCAGGTACTCGTGCGGGGTGAACGGGCGGCGCAGCGGGTCGGGGGTGACCGTGCGGGCCCTGGCCGCGTTGCGCCGCAGGATGTCCTTGAACACCGAACTCTTGGGGTCGTCGCCGCTGTTGAGCACCTTGGCGTACGCGGCCACGTCGGCGTCGGGCACGGTCAGCAGCTTGCGGCCGCCGACGGCCAGGTCCCGCAGCTGCGGGTCCTCGGGCGCGAGGCAGCCGCCGGGCAGGGCGTCGTGGTTGCCGGGCGTGGAGAACCACGGGATGGCCAGGCCCGGGCTGGTCACCGGGCGGATCGCGGCCTCCAGGTACCCGGGGATGTGCGGGATGCCGAGCAGCTTGTCGCTGTCGCGCAGCGCGCTGTCGGCCTGCCAGAACAGGGGCAGGCCGGAGTCCTGGGTGCCCTCGTAGCGCGCGGGGTCGCCGGTGTTGGGGGTGATCCGGCCGCCGCTCATCAGGGTCAGGAACCACTGGAGCTCGATCGTCAGGTTGCTGTCGACGTTGTCGCCGGTGGACACCGCGAAGGAGAGCGGGCGGCCGGTGTGCGGGCCCGTTCCGAGCGCGTTGACCTGCTCGACGAGGGCCACCGCGCCCTGCACGGTCAGCGCCTCCTGGCGCCGCCACGAGCCGGGCGAGCGGGCCCGCAGGAACTCGGTGCGCAACGGGCTCTGCACGTCCGCCAGATGGAGGTCGGTGAGCTGCACGAAGCCGGCCAGCGGGGTGCGGGTGGCAGCCCGCCGGGAGCCGGCGGACGCGAGCTCGGCCCGGACGGTCAGGGGCCAGCCAGGCCCCTCGACGATGCGGCGGTAGCCGTGGCTCCCGGCGAGCCGGGCGGTCGTGTCGAGCGTGGTCAGCCCGTACGGCGCGGCCCGCCGCACGACGGCCCGGTGCGCCTCGCGGACCACGGGGGCCGGCGCGGGCAGCGGCGGACGGGGCGCGGCGGCAGCGGCCGCCCCGCTGCGTCCGCCCAGCGCGCCCAGTGGCCACGCGGCGGCGGCCGCCGCGACGGCGGCACCGGAACTGAGAAGGATGTGACGGCGGTTGACGGCGGATCGGGTCCCGGTCATGGGGGTCCTCCGGTGCGGTGCGCCGCATCGGCACACGCTCATCGGGCCGGTGTCTCCCCGTGAATCTCACCGCCGCCGATGTCCACGGCGTGAACCCCCCGCCAACGCCTCCAATCCGCCTGACGAGTTCCTCCCACCCCGCCCTCGGGACGACCGCGCCCCACGCTTGCGCCTCCGCCCCTCCGGGGCAAGGAATCCGGGCTGCCCCCGGGCCCGCGTCGCCGCTGTGGTTGAGCGCGCAGTTCCCCGCGCCCCAGCGGCAGCTCGGCAGCCCCCTGGGCCGCTTTGCCGTCTGCAACGCGCTCAGGTGGCTGGGCGCGGAGTTCCCCGCACTCCTGGGAGCATCGCCCCTCCGGGGCGGGAATCCGGGCTGCCTCCGGGGGTGGGTTGCCGGGTGCACGGTGCGTGGGTGGCTGGTCGCGCAGTTCCCCGCGCCCCTTGGGGTGACCCCCGGCCCATATTCCTCCCGCAGACGGGGGCCGGCCCGGGAGGGGACGGTGCGGGAGTGTCCCCGCAGGAACTGTGCACACACCCGGCCCACCCAACGAAAAGACCCGCACGCACAGTTCCGAGGAGATACTCCCGTGGCGGCCCCGACCCCACCCACCGAAGGTGCACCGCCAGGGGCGCGAGGAACTGCGCCACCAGCCACAACGAGACCTGCAGACGGCCACGCGCAGCGCGAGGCACCCCAGAAGCCGCAGGGGGCGCCGGGAACGGCGCGACCAGGCGGGACGAGACCAGCAGACGGCCAAGCGCAGCGCGAGGCACCCCGGAGCCCGAAGGGGCGCGGGGAACTGCGCGAACAACCACGACGGCGCGGCAGGCGGCAGGGCAGACCAGGGAGCAGGACGCACTCCGAGGAGGCCCGAGAGAAGGCACCGGGCGGACCGGGAACGGGTCAGAGCCAGCCGCGGTCGTCGGCGGTGCGCAGCGCCTCGGTCCGGTTGCGGGTGCCGGTCTTGGCGATCGCCGCGGACAGGTAGTTGCGTACGGTGCCCTCGGACAGGAAGAGCCGGGCGGCGATGTCGGCCACGCTCGCGCCCGACCGGGTCGCGTTGAGCACGTCGCGCTCCCGGGCGGTCAGCGGGGACTCTCCGGCGGCGAGCGTCGCCGCGGCCAGCACCGGGTCGACCACCCGCTGCCCCGCCATCACCCGCCGGATCGCGTCGGCCAGCGCCTCGGGCGGCGCGTCCTTGACGACGAAGCCGACCGCGCCGGCCTCCATCGCCCGGCGCAGGTAGCCGGCGCGGCCGAAGGTCGTCAGGATCACCACACGGCACCCGGGGACGCGCGCGGCCAGGACGGCGGCCGCCGCCAGCCCGTCGAGGCCGGGCATCTCGATGTCCAGCAGCGCCACGTCGGGCCGGTGCGCGGCGGCGGCGTCGGCGACCTCGTCCCCGCGGCCCACCGAGGCGACGACCTCGAAGTCCTCCTCCAGGTCCAGCAGGGCGGACAGCGCGCCGCGGATGAGGTCCTGGTCGTCTGCGAGCAGCAGGCGGATCGTCATGACGGAGTCCTGCCCGTCCCGGTGAGCGTCACGCGCAGCCGCCAGCCGCGCGGCGCGAGGGGGCCGGCCTCCACGGTGCCCCCGGCGGCGGCCACCCGCTCCCGCAGCCCGCTCAGCCCGTTGCCGCCGCCCGACGGCACGGCGGCGGCCGGCTGCGGCGCCCCGGTGCCGTCGTCGCGGATCTCCACCTGGGAGGCGGACAGGGTGATCGTGCACCGGGTGGCGCGGGAGTGCCGGACCACGTTGGTCAGGCCCTCGCGGACCACCCAGCCGAACAGCTCGCGGTGCTCGGCCCGCACCTCGTCGGCGGCGGGGGGCAGGTCGGCGAGGATCCCGGCGGCGCGCAGCGTCTCCCGCCCGCGGGCGAGCTCCCCGGCCAGGCTCACCTCGCGGTAGCCGGTGACCGCGGCCCGCACGTCGGCCAGCGCCTGCCGGGTCAGCTCCTCGACCTGGGTGATCTCGGCCAGGGCGAGCGGCGAGCCGGCCGCGGTGAGCCGGCGGGCCAGCGCGCTCTTGACGGTGATGACGGTCAGCGAGTGGCCGAGCAGGTCGTGCAGGTCCCGGGCGATCCGGTTGCGTTCGGCCTCCTGCGCCAGCCGGGCCACCTCCGCCCGCGCCTCCAGCAGCGCCCGGTTGGTCGCGGTGAGCCCCGAGAAGCCGTACACGGTCACCGCGGTGAACACCACGGCGATCGCCTCGAACCAGCCGGGCCCGCTGTGCCACGGCCGCACCGCCGCCGGCACGACGAGGGCGCCCAGCGCGCCGGCCGCCACGATCGGCACCGCGTACCTGCGCTGGAAGGAGGCCGCGAACGACACGACGACCGCGCACAGGAAGAACGCGTACTCGCGGGCGAACGGCAGCTCGGCGACGAACAGCGCGGCCATCACGCCGAGCACCGCGAACACCAGGTTCCAGGCGTGCCGGGCGGCGCCGACCGCCGCCAGCACGTAGGCGCAGGCGAAGGCGGCCACGATCAGGTACCCGGCGAGCGCGCGGCCCCCGGAGGCGTACTGCGACAGGTTGGCCGCGGTCACGGACGGGTAGGCGAGCATGCCCGCGGACAGCATCGTGAGGCGCCAGCCCTGCGGCCAGAACTCCGCCTCGCCGCCGGGCGACGACGCGCTCCCCGGCCCCTGGGAGGGGTCGGGGAGCGGATCGCGCAGGGGCTCGGGCGCCGGGGCGCCCGCGGCCTCGCCGCCGGCCGGAGCCGCCGTCACGAGCGGGCCGTCCCGGCGGGCGAGCAGGTGAACGTCTGCCGGACGGCGCGGCTGTTGAGGATGGCCACGGTGGCGACCAGCGCCAGGCCGCAGGCGCCCTGCTCGACCTTCATCCAGCCCGGGAGCGTGCCCGGCACCGAGACGATGGCGACGAGCGCGGCGAGCGTGACCGCGGACAGGATGCGCAGCCTGCGGTAGGCGCCGCGGGAGCCGCGTGCCGCGCGGGCGGCGCACAGGGCCAGCACCACGCCTCCGGCGGCCACGAGGGCCCCCCGGATCCAGACGGCGGGGGTGACCAGCGAGGTGTGGCCGTGCAGCACCGCCGCGACGGCGAGGGTGAGCACGCTGAGGGCGATGTGGCCGCCGATGAGCTGCTTGATCCGGCGGAACGCCCGCTCGCCGTGCCGGTACGCGGCGGAGGAGGTGGAGTCGGCGGAGGAGGTGGAGTCGAGGTCGCAGGAGGGGCGGTCGGTGGTCGCGGTCTTCGCGTCGAGTGCGTTCATACCGTCAGAGTGGCCTTCAACGGCCTCTCTCCGGCAGTGAGTTCACCCATCACTCGGCCATGACATTTGTCAGGGTGCCGCCCCGCGCCCCGTGCGTCAGCGGCTC
Source organism: Streptomyces sp. NPDC020917 (assembly GCF_044333795.1). NCBI lineage: Bacteria > Bacillati > Actinomycetota > Actinomycetes > Kitasatosporales > Streptomycetaceae > Streptomyces > Streptomyces sp. NPDC020917. The sequence goes on from NZ_JBIRRR010000018.1 coordinate 61,952, forward strand.
TGCCACCAGCGGCGCTTGCGGGACGGCGTCACCGCGTGGATGGCCGGTCGCAACAGGTCGAAGGTGACGACGGTGGCGCTGGCGGCCGGTGCGGAGGCGCCGGGCGCGCCGTCCGGTGCGGGCCGGGAGTCGGGCACGGTCGCCGGCCTGGCCCCGGGCAGCACCAGGCCCAGGCAGACGAGCTTGACCTGGTCGTCGTCCATCGGCAGGGCGGCGAAGACCGGGGCGCCGTCGAAGCCCTCGGGCAGCGGGGTGGTCCAGCGCACCGGCGCCGTCGGATCGTCGGAGGTCCGGGTCACCGCGCCCGCGAGCAGCACCTGCGGCCGCTCCGGGTGCTTGCGGCCGCCCTCCTGGTCGACCGCGTGGCCCAGCACGTACGCGGGCAGCGGCTCGGCGCCGATCAACGCGATGTCCGCGGGCTGCGCGGCCAGGCCCGCGGTGACCTCGTCGGTCGTCCAGCTCCAGCCGCGCTTCTCGGCGTGGATGTGCAGGTCGGTGGTCGGCATCACGGCCACCCCGAGCCCGCCCAGCCGCGTCCACTTCTTGGCGAAGGACGGCAGTACCAGCTCGTCCGCGGGCAGCTCCGGGGACGCCAGCCCCTCGCGGAGGGTGAACTGGCCCAGCTCGAAGCGGGTGCGGGCCTCCGCGGTGACCAGGTACTGCCGGATCACCTCGCGCCCGGGCCCGGCCTCGACCAGGTCGTTGTACCAGAACGCGGTGGCGAAGCTGCGGTCGGCACGGGCCGCCTGGAAGGGCAGCGTGGCACGTCCGGCCGCCGCCCGCACGGCGTTCTCGACCACCTGGAGGGGGTCGACGTCGTCCACCCCGCCCACGGTTTCGTCGGCGGACCCGGCGGGCTCGAAGGCCCCGCCGTCCTCGCCCGCGGCGCCGGCGACTTCCTCGGCCGCCTCGCCGTCCACAGCGTCCTCAGCGGCCGTGCCGGGACCCGTCGCGGGGCCGTCGCCGGTGCCGTCCGCGGCGGCCTCGGCCGCGTCCGCGGCGTCCTTCCGGCCTTCGGTCGCACCCTCGCCGGCGCCGTCGGCGTGCGGGGGGCCGCCGGCGCTCTCGGCGGAGTCGGAACTGCGGGACGTCTCAGGGGTCTCGGGCACGTCCCGGACCCTACTACCCGCCGCTCCCCGCCCGTGCGCCGCCCGCCCGCGCGCCACGCGCGGCCACCCACCCCAGCCTGCCCGGCCTGCCCGGGCCGCACGTGCCGCCCGCCGCCCGCAGGCGCCCGGTCCGCGCGCGACGCGAGGCCCGCGCTACTCGCCCGGGCCGTGCCGCTCCGCCACGACCGGCGCCGCGTCCAGCGGGACGGACGCCCTGAGGGTGAAGCCGCCGTCGCCGGAGCGCGCGGTGTCCAGGGTGCCGCCGGCCAGGATCAGCCGTTCGGTGAGGCCGGTGAGGCCGTTGCCCGGCCGGTGGTCCTCGGCGGGGCCGCGGCCGTCGTCGGAGACGGTGAGCGTGGCCACGCCGTCCTCCGAGGCCAGCGCCACCACGCAGGTGCTCGCGCCGCTGTGCCGGACCACGTTGGTGACCGCCTCGCGCAGCGCCCAGGCCAGGGCCCCCTCGGCGTCCGGGGCGAGCCCCGGAGGGGCGCCGTCGGCGTGGATCCGGGCGGCGACGCCGGCCGAGGCCAGCGCCGTGCGGGCGCCGGCCAGCTCCGCGTCCAGCGTGGGCCTGCGGTAGCCGCTGACCGCCTCGCGGACGTCGACCAGCGCCTGGCGGCTGACCTTCTCGATGTCGGCGACCTGCTCGGCCGCGTCCGCGGGCCGGTCCGGCAGCATCCGGCCGGCCAGTTCACTCTTCAGCGTGATCAGGGAGAGCGAGTGCCCCAGCAGGTCGTGCAGGTCCCGGGCGAGCCGCAGCCGCTCCTCGGTGGCGGCCAGGTGCGCCACCGTCTCCCGCGCCTCGCGCAGTTCCTGCATCGTCCGGACCAGCCGCTTGACCCCGATCATCGCGAACCCGCCCAGCAGCGCCGGGATCAGCAGCGCGGGGTAGAAATGGCCACTGCGGTCCACGCTGATCCCGACGACCGCCAGCACCGCGGTGACGGCCGGCAGTGCCCAGCGGGCCTGCCGGACCGGCAGCGCCGCCCCGCAGGCCACCGCCACGTACACAAAAAGCACCAGCCAGGACTTGCCGAGCGTCGCCGACAGCAGCGTGGACAGCACGGTCTGCCCGGCCAGCACCGCGTACACCCAGCGCTCGGGCGTCTCGCGGGTGTTGGTGCGCAGGAAGACCAGGGCCAGGTAGGAGACGACGAAGACGGTCAGCCCCAGCGCGGCGGCCGTGGTCACCAGGGCCCCGTAGGTGCCGTGCGCCAGTTCGCTCACCGGGGCGCCGAGGTACACCAGCCAGATGCCGACCCAGGCCAGCTTGATCAGCGCCTGGCGGCGGTTCTCCGGCGGGCGGCCGATGGGGGTCGCGTCGGCGGCCTCCACCTGCGCGCGCCACGGTGGCCACTGCTCCCGCGTCCGCTCGTCGGAGCTCATCGGGTCGTCACGCCTTCCGGGTGTCCTTGCGGTAGAGCCAGGCCGCGGCGCCGGCGAAGAGCAGCAGGTACACGACGAGGACGGTGACGTCCTTGGCGTGCGGCGCGTCGCCCAGCTCGATGGACCGGCCGAGGGCCGCGTACGGTCCCGCGGGCAGGTAGCCCGCCATGGTCTGCAGCCAGTGCGGGAAAGTGTAGAGCGGCACCCACAGGCCACCCAGCGCCGCCAGGCCGAAGTAGAAGATCATCGAGATCGGGCGGGCCGCGTCGGCCGTGGCGAGGTAGCCGATGGCGACGCCGAGCGCGGCGAAGACCAGGCTGCCCGCCCAGGTGGCGACGCCGATGCCGATCCACTGCCAGGCGGCCAGGTGGACGCCCTTCACGGTGGCGCCGAGCACCAGCACGATGACGATCGACGGGAGGCTGACGGTCGCCGCCGACGCGATCTTCGCGGTGACGTAGCCGCGGCCCGGCAGCGCGGTCAGCCGGAGCTGGCGCACCCAGCCCTTCTCGCGCTCGCGGGCGATCCGCTCGGCGTTGCCCATCAGGACCGCCGTCATCGCGCCGAACGCGGCCATCGCCGTCATCAGGTAGGCGACCGCGGTCAGCCCGGTGGTGCCGGCCGCGGTGTCCTTCTTGTAGCTGAGGCTGACGATCATGAACAGGATCGCCGGGTACATCACCGAGAAGAACATGAACTTGCGGTTCCGCAGGGTGCGGATGATCTCCAGCTTGACCAGGGTCTTCATCGGTTCCCCGCCTCCTCGGCGGTCGCAGCGTCGGTGATGGCGAGGAAGGCCTGCTCCAGGCCGAGGCCGGCGACCTCCAGGTTCCGCGGGTACAGGCCCAGGCCGTAGACGGCGTGCACGGTGGCGTCCGCGTCGTCGGAGCGGATGCGCACGGTGGGGCCGGTGACGTCCAGGCCGACCAGGTGCGGCAGCGTGCCGAGCCGCTCCAGGTCGATCGGGCCGTCCAGGTCGAAGGTGATCCGGCGGGCGCCGGCCCTGGCCTTGATCTCGGCGGCGGTGCCGTCGGCGATCAGCCGGCCCTGGTGGAGCACCAGGACGCGGTCGGCGATGGCGTCGGCCTCCTCCAGGTAGTGCGTGGCGAACAGCACGGTCCTGCCCTGGTCGACCTGGGCGCGCATGGTCGACCAGAACGCCTGGCGGGCGGAGACGTCCATGCCGGTGGTCGGCTCGTCGAGCACGATGAGGTCGTTGGCGCCGGCGGTCGCCAGCGCGAACCGCACCCGCTGCTCCTGGCCGCCGGAGAGCTTGTTGACCTTGCGGTCGTGGATGTCGGAGATGCCGGCCGCGGCCAGCACGTCGGCCACCGGGTAGCGCCGCGGGTGCAGGTCGCAGGCGAGCTGGACCAGCTCGCGGACCGTGACCTCCTCCATCAGGCCGCCGGTCTGCAGCATCGCGCCGACCCGGCCGGCCGCGATGGCCTGCGCGGGGGTCTGCCCGAAGACCCGCACCGTGCCGTGGTCGGGGTTCTTCAGCCCCAGCAGCAGGTCGAGGGTGGTCGACTTGCCCGCGCCGTTCGGGCCGAGCAGGGCGACGGTCTCGCCCGGGTACAGCGTCAGGCTCAGGTCGGCGACGGCCTTGACGGAGCCGAAGCTCTTGTCGACGCCGGAGAAGGCGACGACGGGCGCCGCCGGGGCGGCGTGCTCTCCGGTGGCGCCGGGACGGGTCCCGGTCCCGGGCTGTGCGGCAGGTGCGGTCATGCCATCAGGGTCGCGTCTGCGTCCCCCGCGCGGCAGTGCCGCCGGTCGTGTCTTCCGCATGACAGATGTCATGTGACGGCCGTCTCCAGCCGCGGACATGGCACGGCCCGTACCCGGGTGAATCTGGGGTGTCCGGGTACGGGCCGTTTCCGCAGGAGGCCGGGACTGAGCCCGGGTCAATGGGTGGAGGGCTCAGCCCTCCTCAGTCGCCGCCTCCTCGATCGCGGCCAGCGCCGGGTCGAGGACGATGTCCTCGTCGCGCGCTTCGGTCGTCGGCTCCTCCGGGAAGTGACAGGCCGTCAGGTGGCCCTCACGGTTCCCGCTGATCTGCACCAGCGGCGGCTCCTCCGTCGCGCACTTGTCCTGCGCCTTCCAGCAGCGGGTGCGGAAGCGGCAGCCGGACGGCGGGTTGATCGGCGAGGGCACGTCGCCGGCCAGCCGGATGCGCTCGCGGCCGTCGTCGTCCGGGTCGGCCTCGGGCGCGGCGCTCAGCAGCGCGTGGGTGTACGGGTGCCGGGGGCCGTTGTAGATCGAGTCCCGGTCGCCGATCTCCACGATCTTGCCCAGATACATCACCGCGATGCGCTGCGAGAAGTGCCGGACGATCGCCAGGTCGTGGGCGATGAACAGGAACGCGATGCCGAGTTCCTTCTGCACCTTCTGCAGCAGGTTGACGACCTGCGCCTGGATCGACACGTCGAGGGCGGACACCGGCTCGTCCGCGACGATCAGCTTCGGGTCCAGGGCCAGCGCGCGGGCCACACCGATGCGCTGCCGCTGGCCGCCGGAGAACTCGTGCGGGAAGCGGTTGTAGTGCTCCGGGTTGAGGCCGACGATCTCCAGCAGCTCGCGGACCCGGCGCTCCCGGCCGCCGGTCGGGTTGACGTCGTTGATCTCCATGGGCGCGGAGATGATCGAGCCCACGGTCTGCCGCGGGTTCAGCGACGCGTACGGGTCCTGGAAGATCATCTGGATCTCGGACCGGATCGGCGCCAGCTGCTTGCGGTTGTGGTGCGTGATGTCCTGGCCGGCGTACTTGACGCTGCCGCCGGTCGGCTCCAGCAGCCGGGTCACCAGCCGGCCGGTGGTCGACTTGCCGCAGCCGGACTCGCCCACCATGCCGAGCGCCTCGCCGGCGTTGATGTGGAAGTCGACGCCGTCGACCGCGCGCACGTCCCCGATCCGGCGCTTTACGACGAAGCCGCCGTGGATCGGGAAGTACTTCTGCAGTCCGGTGACCTCGAGCAGCCGCTCGCCCGTCGCGGGGCGCGGAGCCGGGACCTTGTCCAGGGTCTGCTGTTCACTCATTGCTTGTTCCCTCGACTCCTGGTCAGCGCAGCCGCGGCTGGATCTGCTCGATGAAGATGTCACGCTTCTGGTCCGCCGTCAGGTGGCACGCGGACCCCCGCCCGTCCGGCAGTTGCGGCCGCTCGGTGCGGCAGCGGTCCCCGCCCACGGCGTCCATGAAGGCGCACCGGGTGTGGAAGGGGCAGCCCGAGGGCGGGTTCAGCAGGCTCGGGGGCGAGCCCGGGATCGGCGCCAGCGGCACGTCGACGTCCGCCGACAGCCGGGGGATGGAGCCCAGCAGGCCCCACGCGTAGGGGTGCTCCGGCGTCTTGAGGATATCCCGCACCGTGCCCCGCTCGACGGCGCGGCCGGCGTACATCACCACGACGTCGTCGGCGGTGTTGGCGATCACGCCCAGGTCGTGCGTGATCAGGATGATCGCCGTGCCCATCTCCTGCTGGAGGTCCTTGAGCAGGTCGAGGATCTGGGCCTGCACGGTGACGTCGAGCGCGGTGGTCGGCTCGTCGGCGATCACCAAGTCCGGGTCGCAGACCAGCGCCATGGCGATCATCGCGCGCTGGCGCATACCGCCGGAGAACTGGTGCGGGTAGTCGTCCACCCGGGTCTGCGGCTGCGGGATGCCGACGCGGGCCAGCATCTCGACGGCCCTGGCCTTGGCCTCCTTCTTGGAGGCGCCGGTGTGCTTCATGTAGGGCTCGGCGATCTGCCGGCCGACGGTGTAGTACGGCGACAGGGCGGTGAGCGAGTCCTGGAAGACCATCGCCATCTTCTTGCCGCGCAGCTTCTCCAGCGTCCGCTCGGAGGCGCCGGTCAGCTCCTGGCCGTCGAGGACGATCTCGCCGGCGATGGTGGTGTTGCGCGGGTTGTGCAGGCCCAGGATCGCCAGGTTGGTGACCGACTTGCCGGAGCCGGACTCGCCCACGATGCCGAGGGTCTTGCCCCGGTCGAGGTCGAACGACAGGCCGTCGACGGCCTTCACGGTGCCGTCCTCGGTGGCGAACTGGACGTACAGGTCGCGCACCGACAGGAAGTGCTCGGATCCCTGAGGCGTGGGCTGGGCCTCGGGCTTCGTCAGAGTGGTCACGGGCGGGTTCTCCTACCGGGTGGTGCGCTGGTCGCGGCGGGTCGTGGCTGCCGCGGTCACGCGAGCCGGATCCGCGGGTCGATGATGGCGTAAGCGGCGTCGACGACGATGTTGAAGATCACGATGGCGCTGGCACTGAAGATCATCAGGGCCATCTCCATCGGCAGGTCGAGCGAGAACACCGAGGTGACGGCGAGGTTGCCGAGTCCGTGCAGGCCGAACGTGGCCTCGGTGATGATCGCGCCGCCGAAGACGCTGCCCAGGTCGATGCCGAAGATGGTGATGATGGACGCGGCGGCACCGCGCAGCGCGTACCGGTAGAACACGTACTTGGAGCCCATGCCCTTGGCGCGGGCGGTGCGGATGTGGTCCTCGGAGAGCTGCTCGACCATCAGGGAGCGGGTCTGGCGGCTGTAGTTGGACCAGAAGATGACCGACATCACCAGGCAGGGGAGCACCAGGCCGTTGAGCGAGCCGATCGGGTCGGACGTCCACGTCGGGTCGTGCCCGTGGTCGAACCAGCCGAGGTGGTCGGCGAACAGCGCGATGGCCAGCGGGCCGATGAAGTAGATCTGGACCGAGTTGCCGAGCAGCGAGATCGAGCTGGCGACGCGGTCGAACGCCTTGCCCTGCTGCCAGGCGGCCAGCATGCCCAGGCCGACGCCGATGATGAGGAACGCCGCGGATCCGCCGATGGCCAGCGAGAACGTGGTCGGGTAGCGGTCCTTCAGGATCGGCCAGATGGGCTGGTCGTTGACGAAGGAGAACCCGAAGCAGGGGGCAGAGCAGTTCTGTCCGTCGGGCATGTGCCGGCCGACGAAGATGCCCTTCATGTAGTCGAAGTACTGCTGGTAGATCGGCTGGTCGAGCCCCATGCGGTGGTGGATCGCCGCGACGAGGTCCTTGTTCGAGCAGTTCTTGCCGCAGGCGAGCTGCGCCGGATCCGACGGCAGCACGAAGAACATGAAGTATGTGACGAGGGTGATGAGCACCAAAATGACGATCGCGCCGAGGACGCGTCGTGTGAGGAAACGGAGCATCGGTGAGGCTCTTCCGTGGGGCGCGGGCCGGCGGGACGGCCGCGCGGCCGGATCCGAGGGAGGCCGGCCCCGGCGGTGAGTGCCGGGGCCGGCCGTCCTATGCGGGAACTACTGCTTGACGAACACGGTGCTGGCGTTGACGGTGCCGATCACCGAGTTGAAGGTGACGCCACCCAGGCCCGTGCCGTGGATGTTGAAGTACTTGTCGTACAGGAACGGCACCTGGGCGGTGTCGGTCTGCAGGGAGTACTCCGACAGCTTCTCCCACTCGGAGGCCTGCTGGTTCAGGTCGGGGATCTGCTTGATGCGGTCGATCTCCGAGTTGATGTGCGGGTCGTTCAGGAACGAGTAGTTGTTCGTACCGTCCTGGAGGTTGCGACCGTCCATGGTCGGCGGGATGACCGTGGAGGCGTTCGGCCAGTCGGCACCCCAGCCGGTGCGGTAGATGTCGTACTGGTTGTTGACCTTGCCGACCACGGTGTAGAAGGACGTCGGGTCGATCGGCTTGCGCACGACCTCGAAGCCGGCCTTCTGCAGGGCGTTGGCGACGGTCAGCGAGATGTTCTGCCAGCGCGGCGTGTTCGCGTAGGGGAAGACCAGCTTCGGGTGCGGCTGGCCGGCCTCCTGCAGGAGCTGCTTGGCCTTCTCGATGTCACCGGTCGGCTTGGCGAGCTTGCCGAACGGGTCGAACTTCTTCCAGCCGGCCACGGTCGGGCTCATCAGCGTGGTGCCGAGGTCGCCCTGCGCCGCGCCACCGAACGCCTGCTGCACCTGCGCCATCGGGAACGCGTAGGCGATGGCCTGGCGCACCTTGACGTTGGTGATGCGCTTGGTGTTGATGTCGAGGGTCTCGACGTACGGCTGGTACTCGTTGACCGTGCGCGACTTGTACTGCGCGTCGTTGACCAGGGTGCTCATCTGCGACGGGTCGGCCACACCGGACAGGTCGAGGGCGTTCTTGTCGGTGCCGGCACCGGCCATGATGCGCTGCGTCAGACCCGGCTGCTGGATGCCCAGCTGGAAGTTCCACGAGTCCGGGTACGCGTTGCGGATCGGGTCCGTCTTCGGGTCCCAGTACGGGTTCCGCTTGAAGACCAGCGACTTGCCCGGCTTGTACGAGGAGATCATGTACGGGCCGGAGGAGACCGGGTGGTTGTTGTACGCGGCCTTGTCGTCCTTGGACTTCTCGACCGGAGCGGTGACCGGCATCGCCATCGCGTACGGCGCGTCGGCGTGCGCCTCCTTGAAGTGGAAGACGATCGTCTTCTCGTCAGGGGTGGCGAGGATCGAGTCCGGGATCTCCTGGCCGGAGTACGGGCCCTTGTACAGCTTCCGGTAGTCGGGGCCGTACAGCCAGGACTGGAGGTACTGCGGGCCCTGGGTCTCGAAGTCCGCGTACAGCCGCTCGATGCTGTACTTGACGTCCTTCGACGTGATCGGCGTGCCGTCGTCGAACTTCAGGCCGTCCTTGAGGGTGTACGTCCAGGTCTTGCCGCCGTCCGACATCTTGCCGGTGTCGGTGGCCATGTCGCCGACGAGGATCGTCTTCCCGGTGGTCGGGTCGATCTTGTACCCGGTCAGAGTACGCGCGTAGAGGGGCGAGACCGACAGCTGGTCGCTGACGTACTGCTGCCCCGGGTCCAGGTAGTCGAAGCCGGCCTGGTCCATGTCCTGGACCGTGCCGCCCTTGACCGCACCGGGGACGGCCGGAGCCGGGCCGGTGGAGTCGGCCGCGGTGCCGAGGCCGTAGTTCGGGACCGTCGCCTTGGGGCCCCCCGAGCTGCCCTTGCCGCCGCCGCCGCTGTTACCACCGCCGCTGTTACCGCTGCTGCAAGCGGCGGTCAGCGACAGCGCGCCGGCTGCCACGAGGGCTGCCGCCAAGCGAACCTTGCTGTTTCTCATGAAATCCTGCCTGTCACTGGTGAACTGCCACCGACGCCGGCGTCCGTGCCCGCAGGAGACGGGGCCCGTGTGCCGACCTGGACAACTGGTGTAACTGGAAGCTGCTAGCGGACTAGCGGAGGGTCTTCGGGTCGAGAGCGTCCCGGACCGAGTCCCCGAGCAGGTTGAAGGCGACCACGAAGATCACCATCGCGATACCGGGGAAGAACATGAAGGTGATGTCGCTCTGGTAGAACGTGGCACCCGTCTGGAACATCAGGCCCCAGTCCGGGGTCGGCGCGAGCAGACCGACACCGAGGAAGGACAGGCCCGCCTCCGCCGTGACGAACACCGGCAGCATCAGGGTCGACTGGACCAGGATGGTGCTCCAGATGTTCGGCAGCAGCTCCTTGCGGATGATCCGCCACGAGGAGGCGCCGCTGATCCGGGCGGCCTCCACGAACTCCCGCTCCCGGAGGCTGAGTACCTGGGAGCGCACCAGGCGGCCGATGCTCATCCAGCCCAGCAGGAACTGGACACCGACGAGGACCAGCGGGCGCACCCACCACCCCTCCTGCTCGCCGACGCCCACGAACAGGGAGATGGCGACCGGGGAGAACGCGATGAAGAACAGCTGGGACGGGAACGACAGCATGAAGTCCGAGAAGCGGCCCATGAAGTAGTCGGTCTTGCCGCCGATGTAGCCCTGGACCAGGCCGAAGAGCACACCGGTGACCACCGAGATCAGTGTCACCACCGCCGCGATGCCCAGGGAGTTGCGGATGCCGTACAGCAGCAGCGCGAACACGTCGCGGCCCAGCTGGGGCTCGATGCCGAACCAGTGGGTGGAGCTGATGCCGCCGTTGGGCGCGATGGGCAGACCGTAGCTGTTCAGCAGGCCGTCGTCCTGGCCGTACAGGTCGTAGGCGTTCTGCCCGTAGATCTTGGTGATCAGCGGCGCGAGCACCGCGACGATCAGGAAGCCGGCGACGATGACGGCACAGACGATGCCGGTCTTGTCCCGCTTGAACCGGAGCCATGCCAGCTGGCGCGGTGTCCGTCCGGCGAGATCCGGGGTGCCCTTTCCACCCGGTGCGCCGGGTATGCCCTCGGGCTCGAGGGTGAGGCTGTCGCCGTCCGCGGCAGCCTGGCTTGGACTCGTCATTGGTTACATCCCCCGGGACCGAGAGCGTGCGTTGCGACGCCTTGCGTGCGTCGCGGGTTGAGCGGACTTTCGCAATGGAATCAACTTCCAGTCAAGGGGTGACGGGGGGAAGAAAGCTTGTTGTTTGGCATCTTGAGCGAAGGTTTTGCAGATCGTCCTCCGTACGTGCTTGACATCGTTCGACAAGAACGGACACATCGGATATGTCAGGGCAGAACGCGTTTACATACTGGCAACTTGACTGTCGTGACACCGATATACGGACCGAGCAGTCTGAACAACGTACGGCCGTGCGGGTGCCGTAGGCCGGCCGGGGGACGTTCGAGGCTCCGGCCGGCCATCCCCGCGAAAGCGTGCCGAGTCCACTCAACCCCCCATTTCCCCTTGCGGATCGGCTGTTCCCGCCCGGGCCTGACGGGTATATCTGAGGCAACACCAGGCCCATGGGGGAAGTAGGCCGATGCACCAGAGCATGCAACCCGGCTGGGGAAGCGCCGGACAGGGGGCCGGATCCGGCCCCGCAGGGGGAACGGTCAGCGGGCGGCTCACGCCCGGCGCGCGGGTCACCGGGATCGCGGTGTGCGCGGTCCTGCTGGGGGTCGAGATCGCCTGGGTGGTCCGCGACATCCACGTGGCCGGACTCCACGACACCGTGTGGATGTGGCTGGGCCTGAAGTCCGCCGACGAGGCCAAGGCGTTCCCGGCCACCAGCGGTCTGGACGTGGCGCTGGCGGCCACGCTCGTGGGGGCGCTGGTCGCCGGCCGCCGCCCCGCCGGCACCTGGGCCTTCCTGGCGGCCGGCCTGTTCGCCCTGGTCTACCGGCTGTCCGGGCTGTGGGTCTTCACCGCGGACTGGGCCAAGGACGCGCCGCTGCACGACCGGGCGCTCACCACCTCGGTGGCCTTCGTGGTCGGCGGCGCCGCACTGGCGCTGCTCGCCCTGCTCGGGCGGGAACGCAGCATCCCCAGCTTCTCGGCGGCGGGACCGGCGGGCCCCGCATCCCCGGCCGCCGCGCGGGCGCAGGAGCCGCCGGCGCCCGCGACGGCCGCGGCGGTCGTCGGCGGGCTGGCGCTGCTCGCCGTCGCGCTGGAGACCGTCGGCTGGCAGGTCTACTACGTCCAGAAGTACGACGACTCCGGGTACCCGCCGCATCTGTACAAGCACCTGATCACCGGCGAGGGCACGCTGACCTCGCTACTGGACACGCCCTTCGCCTACGCCGCGTGGATCACGGCGGCGCTGGCCGTCCTCGGCGCCGTGCTGGCCTTCCGGCGGTTGCCCGCGGCCCGGCCGCTGGGGCTGGCGCTCGGCCTGCTGGTCCTGCTCAACGGCGTGATCGACCTGTGCAACTGGCACCACGCGCACATGCTGTTCAAGACCAAGAACATGCCCGGCTACATGGTGGCCGAGCAGGGGTTCGCGGTGTTCCAGGTCGTCGCCGGGCTGCTGCTGATCGCCCTGTTCGCGCAAGCCGCGACGACGCCGGCCGGGCCGGTCCGCCCGGGGTGGACGCCGCAGCCGCCGCCCGCCTGGCAGGCCGGGGGGCAGCCGCCGGCCTGGGGCTCCCCGTACCAGCAGCCTCCGACGCCCCAGGGGTATCAGGTGCCTCAACAGCCGCCTGGCGTCGGGGGTTTCGGGCCGGCGCCGGAATTGCCGCCCAATCTGCCGCCCGGGACCCCGCCGCCGCCCGCCGGGCCTCCGCCCGTTCCCCCGGCCGCTCCCCCGCCGCCGCACCGCGACTGGCCCTCGGACTCCCGCTGACCCGGACGCGGCCCGGACCTGGCGGGGGCATCGGGGCCGGTACCGGCTGATCCGGTCCCGGCCGGGCAGGTCCCAGGCCCAAGTCCCGGCGGCTTCCCGGTCACCGGTCCCGCACCGCCGCCGGCTTGCGCCCGGCCGCGGGCGATCCCTCAGTCCAGCGCGAGCGAGCGCTTGAGGAAGTCCACCTGGAGCAGCAGCAGGTTCTCCGCGACCTGCTCCTGCGGGGTCATGTGCGTGACGCCGGACAGCGGAAGCACCTCGTGCGGGCGGCCGGCGGCCAGCAGCGCCGTCGACAGGCGCAGCGAGTGGGCGACGAGGACGTTGTCGTCGGCCAGGCCGTGGATGACCATCATCGGCCGGGCCGGCTCCGCGGCGTCCCGCAGGCCCTCGGAGGTGACCACGGCGTTCGCGTCGTAGACCTCCGGCTGCTCGTCGGGGTGGCCGAGGTAGCGCTCGGTGTAGTGGGTGTCGTACAGCCGCAGGTCGGTCACCGGGGCGCCCACCACGGCGGCGTGGAAGACGTCGGGGCGGCGCAGCACGGCCAGCGCCGCGAGGTAGCCGCCGTACGACCAGCCGCGGATCGCGACCCGCTCCAGGTCCAGCGGGAACATGCCGGAGAGCGCCTCGAGGGCCTCGGCCTGGTCCTCGACGGACACCCCCGCGAAGTCCCCGGCGATCGACTTCTCCCACTCCGGGGAGCGGCCCGGCGTGCCGCGGCCGTCCGCCACGATCACCGCGAAGCCCTGGTCGGCGAACCACTGGGACACCAGGTGCGGGTTGTGCGCCGCGTACACCCGCTGGCCGTGCGGGCCGCCGTACGGGTCGAGCAGCACCGGCAGCGGCCCGTCGGACTCCCGGTAGCCGGACGGCAGGAACACCGCGGTGGGGATGCGCCGCTCGCCCGCCTCCAGCAGCCGGGGGTGGGCGGTCAGCGACGGAGTCTCCGCGTGCGAGGCGACCTCGGCGACGGGCTTGCCGTCGCGCAGCACCCGCGTCACCGAGCCGGGCCGGTCCAGGACCGCGGAGGTGAGCACGGTCAGCTCCCCGGAGCGGACCGCGCCGTGCACGCCGGGCTCCTGGGAGACGCGCTCGGCGCCGGAGGCGTCGACCCGGTAGACGTGCACCTCGCCGATCTCGGGGTCGCCCGCGGCCGCGCCCGCCGAGGCGGACACCAGCACCCCGGGGCCGCCCGCGTCGAGCACCGCGCGGACGTGCAACTCGGGCCCGGTCAGGGTCTGTTCGCCCACCTTCAGCACGCGGGCGCCGTTCTCGTCGGTGATCCGGACCAGCTCGCCGGCGGGCGTCCTGACCGGAGAACCGGGGAAAAGATCAAGCCAAATTCGATCTTCCTCGACGGCGAGGGTGCTGGTCGCGCCGGTCGCCGGGTCGACCTCCAGGTACCGCTGCTCGCGCTGGTCGCGGGTCTGCACCAGCAGCAGCGGTGCCCCGCTCGCCGACCAGTGCACGGCGGCGAGGTAGGGGTAGCGGGCGCGGTCCCACTCCACGTCCCGGCGCGCGCCGTCCGCGAGGGTGAACAGGCTCAGTGAGACGTCCGCGTTGGCGGTGCCGGCCGCCGGGTACGCCACCTCGACGGGCGCCCGGTTGGGGTGCGCGGGCTCGGAGATCCACCACCGCTGCACCGGCGTCTCGTCGACCCGGGCGGCCAGCAGCGCGGTGCTGTCGGGCGACCACCAGTAGCCGCGGCTGCGGCCCATCTCCTCGGCCGCGATGAACTCCGCGAGGCCCCAGGTGACCCCGTCCCCGTCCGGCTCGGCGACCGCCCGGTCGCCCGCTCCGGCGGCCTCCACGACCCGCAGCGCGCCCTGCGCGGTGTACGCGACGAGGCGGCCGTCCGGCGACGGGCGCGGGTCGACCACCGGGCCGGGGACGGCCAACTCCCGTGCCGCGTCCGCCCCGGGCGCCAGCCCGGCGACGAACAGCCGGCCGGACAGCGCGAAGGCGGCCGTCGCGACGGCGTCGTCGGTGGCGAAGGCCACGATGCCCGCGGAGCCCTCCCTGCTGCGCTCGCGGCGGGCCCGCTCGGCGGCCGGCAGCTCCTCGTCGGCGCCGCCCAGCAGCGCCACCGGATCGGCCGCGACGCGCTCGACCGCGTCCCCGCCGGCCGTCAGGTCCAGCACCCACAGCAGGTGCTCGCCGCCCCCGCCGTCCGCCGAACTCCCGCTCCCCGCTCGCGCCCTGACGAACACCACCCGCCCCCCGGCGTCGCCCTCGCCGCCGGGTTCCCGGGGCGCCACCACGAAGCCCCGCGGCACCCCGAGGGTGAACCGCTGCGTCCGTGCGTGCTGCCGCGGGAATGAGAGGTAGGTCATATCCGTGACACTAGAGGGTGGCTCCGACAATCGCCGCCCGATTTCCGCGCGCCGCCCGTCCTGCTCCCCCGCTCGGCGCTGACCAGCGCGGCCGTGCGCGGCCGCGCGCCGGCACGCGATCCCGGTGCCGGGAGGCGGATGGCCGGATCACGTCATGCGCCCCCGCGTGCTTCCGTGCCCCGACCTATGCGGTCGCACGGAAAGTTATGATCCGTAGCCGTGGGTGGGTAATAAGCATGTGGCAACTGACATGACCCTGCGTACTGGGAGGTGAGCCGCTGTGGCACTCTCGATCTCGGCGGTGCTGCTGCTGCTGATCGTCGTCGTTCTGCTGATCCGCCGTTCCGGGCTCAAGGCCGGGCACGCAGTCGCGTGCACGCTGCTCGGGTTCTATCTGGCGAGTTCGTCGTGGGCGCCACAGATCACCGACCTCACCAACAACGTCGCGCAGACCATCTCCAACATCAAGTTCTGAGGGCACGCGCGGGCGGGACGTAGGCTTCCCCCATGACCGACCATCCCGCCAGGCGGCTGCTGCTCGTCCACGCCCATCCGGACGACGAGACGATCAACAACGGCGCCACCATGGCCAAGTACGCGGCCGAAGGCGCGCTCGTCACCCTGGTCACCTGCACGCTGGGCGAGGAGGGCGAGGTGATCCCGCCTGAGCTGGCCCATCTCGCGGCCGACCGGGACGACACCCTCGGTACCCACCGGATCGGCGAACTGGCCTCGGCGATGGCCGAGTTGGGGGTCACCGACCACCGCTTCCTGGGCGGCGCCGGCCGCTACCGCGACTCCGGGATGATGGGCACCGCGCAGAACGAGGTGCCGGGCTGCTTCTGGCAGGCGGACCTGGACGAGGCCGCGGGGCATCTCGCCGACGTCGTCCTGGAGGTCCGGCCGCAGGTGCTCGTCACCTATGACGGCAACGGCGGCTACGGGCACCCCGACCACATCCAGGCGCACCGGGTGGCCCTGCGCGGCACCGAACTCGCCGCGGAGCGCGGCCACCGGATCGACCGCGTCTACGAGATCTGCCACCCGCGCTCGGTCGTCGAGGACGGCTTCGCGCGGCTCGCCGCGTCCGGCCCGGACGTCCCCTTCGAGGGCGTCGCCGGCGTCGACGACGTGCCCGGGGTGGTGGCCGACGAGTTCGTCACGGTCGCGGTCGACGGCAGCGGCTACGCCGACCGCAAGACCGCCGCGATGCGCGCGCACGCCACCCAGATCGCGGTGGACGGACCGTTCTTCGCCCTCTCCAACGACCTCGGCCAGCCGTTCTTCGCCGTCGAGTACTACCGCCAGGTCCAGGGCGAGCCGCCGGCCCCGGCCGGCGAGGGACCGGCCGCCGACCTGTTCGGGAGCGAGGCGTGACCGCCCGGCCGGGGCGGATCGCCCTGTACGTGCTGCTGGGGGTGCTGGGCGCGTTCGTCGCGGCGGCCGGCGCCCTGGTCCAGGCGGGCTTGTTCCCCGGCGGCCTGCTGCTGGCCCTCGCGGGCTGCGTCGCGCTGTTCTACGGCGGGGCGAAGGCCACCGGGTCGCGGGCGGGCGCCGCCGTGCCGGCCGCGGTGTGGGTCGTGTCCGTGATCCTGCTGAGCACCAGCCGGCCGGAAGGCGACTTCCTGTTCGCCGCCGGTGTCGGTCCGTACATCTACCTGCTCGGCGGCGCCCTGTCCGCGGTGGTATGCGCCACTGTGCCCCATGTGCCCTCATCTGGTGGCAACCGGACCTGACTTGGCAGGTGGGGGGGCGCTCGTGGTTGGGTGACCCCGAGCGTTCCGCCGCAGCACGGTTGCCGTTCCACGCCGGTCGGTATCGTGGTGCGCGCCGGCGAGCCGCCCGAGAAGGAACCGTGAAGGGCGGCGAAGCTAACCGGGAGAGCCTGCTTTGAGTCGTGAAACAGACAGTTCGTCCTCGGGTCCCCAGGGACGCGGCGGTGCCGCGTACCCGTCGGGCACCCCGCCGTACGGCGCCCGCCCGTTTCCGTCGCTGCACCCCCAGGAGCGGCCCCGCCCCGCAGGCACTCCGGCGCCCGACGGCGCACCCGAGCCGGCCGCGCCCGACGGCGCGGGCGCACCGGGAGCCGACCAGCCCGCCCCGGACGAGCCCAGGACCGAGACCACGCTGACCACCCGGATCCGGATCAACATCCCCGGGTCGCGGCCGATCCCGCCGGTCGTCGTGCGCACGCCCGTCGAGGAGGGCACGCAGGCGCCCGACCTCGCCTCCGGCGGTCCGGGCGGCCCGGCAGGTGCCGACGCGGAGGCCACCGGGTCCACGGCGGCCCCGGCCGAGCCCGAGCCCGAGCCGGAGAAGGCGAGCGACTGGTTCGCGCCCCGCAAGGCGGTCCCGCCGGCGGCACCCGCGGCCCCCGAGCCGGGCCCGTCGTTCGGCGACCGCCCGCAGCCCCCGGCCGCCGCGCCCTCCCCCGCACCCGGGCCGGACGCCCCCGCCGAGCCGTTCAGCGCCCCCTTCAACGGGCCGGAGGACTTCTTCCGCCCGTCGCCCGCCGGCCCCTTCCCCGACTCCGACACGGGCTCGGGCCCGCACCCCTTCACCCCCGGATTCCCGGAGTCCGACACGGGCTCGGGCCCGCACCCCTTCACCCCCGGATTCCCGGACTCGGACACCGGCTCCGGCCCGCACCCCTTCCCGACCCCGGACGGATACCCCGACTCCGACACGGGCTCGCACCCGTTCGGCGGCCTGAACGCGTTCCCGGAGTCCGACACGGGATCCGGCCCGCACCCGTTCCCCTCCGGATTCCCCGAGTCCGACACCCACTCGGGCCCGCGGCCGTTCCCCGGCCCGGACGCGTTCCCCGAGTCCGACACGGGCTCGACGACCGGCGCCTTCCTGCCGCCTCCGGTCGGCACCGGCAGCCCCGCCGGGCCCGGCGCTGTCGGCCCGGGGCAGCGCGGCCCGCACGACACCCCGGCCGCGGGCATCCCCGCCCCGTTCGGCACCGAGGA
The DNA here is from genome assembly GCF_044333795.1 of Streptomyces sp. NPDC020917. Lineage (NCBI taxonomy): Bacteria > Bacillati > Actinomycetota > Actinomycetes > Kitasatosporales > Streptomycetaceae > Streptomyces > Streptomyces sp. NPDC020917. The sequence continues at coordinate 79,717 of NZ_JBIRRR010000018.1, forward strand.
CTTCCCGCCCGGCGTGCCGCGCCCGGTCGACCCGCTCGCCAGCCCTAAGGCACCGTTCGACGCGGCCGCCGCGGCGCCGTTCGCGCCACCCGCGGGCCCCACGACCGGTCCCGCGACCGGGCCCATGCCGGTGCCGCCGTACACCCCGTCCGGGCCGGGCGGCCCGGGGCTCACGAGCGGCCTGCCCGGCCCGGGCGGCCCGAACATGACCGGCGGTCCCGGGGGCCCCGGCGCCGCGGGCCCCGGCGGCCCGAACGGCTTCCGCCCGCCGGCGCCCGGCGGTCCCGCCCGCCCGGGTGGTCCCGGCGGCCCCGGCGGTCCGCCCGGAGAGCGCCTGTCGGGCGACACGCTGGTCAGCGGCATCCCGGCGGTCCCGCCGGGCGAGACCCGTGGCCCGCTGCCCGGTCAGGGCCCGGCGCCCGCTCCGGCACCCGAGCGCGTCCCGGCCGCCGCCGGCAAGAGCAAGGGCAAGGGCCGTAACAAGGCGGTGCTGGCCGGTGCCGGGATCGGCGCCGTGCTGGTGCTCGCCTACGGCGCGGGCCTGCTGATGAACCACGCCGAAGTCCCCCGCGGCACCACCGTGCTCGGCGTGGACATCGGCAACATGACCAAGGACGCGGCCTCCCAGAAGCTGACGAAGGCGCTGGGGAACCGCACCACCGCGCCGCTGACCCTGACCATCGGCGGCAAGAAGCAGTCGCTCAAGCCGTCGGTGGCGGGCCTGACCGTCGACACCGACGCCACCGTCCGCGCCGTCGCGCACACCGACTACAACCCGGTGTCGGTGATCGGCTCGCTGTTCGGCGGCAGCAAGGCCGCGGACGCGGTGATACGCGTGGACAACGACAAGCTGAAGGCGGCGCTCCAGGGGATCGCCGGCAGGAACAGCAGCGGCAGCGACGGCATGGTCCGCTTCTCGAACCACAAGGCGATCGCCGTGCCCGGCACGTCCGGCACGTCCTTCGACGTCAACGCCGCGGCCGCCCAGGTCGCCGCCGCCTACCGGACCCGGGCCGAGACCGGCGCCGACCAAGCGGTCTCCCTCGCCGTGACGACCGTCCCGCCGAAGGTCACCCAGGCCGAGCTGGACAAGGCCGTCCACGGGTTCGGCAAGACCGCGATGTCCGGCCAGGTCGTCGTGCGGGCCGACGGCGCGCACATGATCCCGTTCAACAACACGCTGCCCACGTTCCTGACGATGGTGCCGGACGCGCAGGGCAAGCTCGCCCCGCACATCGACCTGAAGGTGCTCAAGTCGCTGTACGGCACGAAGTTCGACGGCGTGCTGCTCCAGCGCTCCAACGGCAGCAAGACCGCGGTCACCGCGCAGGACGTCGCCACCGCGCTGATCCAGGCGCTGGGTTCGAGCGACCCGGCGGGCCGCACCGTCACGCTGCCGCACGTCGCCAAGTAGCACGGGCAGCCACGGGGCGCGGGCCGCACGCATGCGGCACGGGAGGCGCCGGGGAGCGGCGCCGGGAGGGTCAGTCCTCCCGGCGCAGGTCCCCGGCGTCGACCAGTTCCTGGAGGCGGCTGCAGAGCCGCCGGATCTCGTCGTGGGTGCGGGCGCGTTCGGCGATGACGGCCGACAGCAGCAGCCCGGTCAGCGCCGTCACGCCGTTGAACGCCTGCAGGGTGACCATGTTGCGCAGCACGTCGTGGTGGGCGAACGGCCCGGTGCCGCGGGTCGCGGCGATGATGGCCAGCGTGGAGAGGACCAGCGCGCAGGGCGCGGCGCCCGACAGCCGGAAGCGGAACGCCGCCCAGATCAGCAGCGGTGAGACCAGGAAGAGCAGCGAGGTCGGTCCGGCGCCGGTCACCAGGTAGCCGATGCCGAGGGTGGCCGCGGCGAGCGCGGCCGCCTCGGCCCAGCGGGCGCCGCTGAGGGCGGGCCACCCGCGGCGGGTCAGGGCCTGGTACAGCACCAGCAGGAAGGGCGTCACCACCAGCACGCCCATCGCGTCGCCGGTCCACCACACGGACCAGGTCTGCCAGTAGTCGGCCGCCGCCAGGGCTCCGGAGAGCAGCAGTGCCGAGGAGCCGACGACCGAGCTGATCAGCATGGCGCCGAGCGCGCCCAGGAAGATCAGCGCGAGGGCGTCCCGCAGGCGGTCCAGCTCGATGTGGAAGCCGGCCCGGCGCAGCAGCAGGTACGCGGCGAGCGGGGCCGCGGTGTTGCCCGCGGTGATGGCCACCACGACGGCGATCGACGGGCCGAGGGTGACGTTCACGGTGAAGGCGCCCAGCGCGATGCCGGGCCAGATGCGCGTCCCGAACACCAGCAGCGCGGTCAGCGCCAGGCCGGTCGGCGGCCACAGCGGGGTGACCTGGCCGCGGACCAGCTGTTCGAGCAGGCCGAGCCGCGCGGTGCCGTAGTACGCGGCGGTGAGCAGCACGATCGGCAGGACCGGCCCCCGGGCGAGCTCGCGCACACCGGGGAGGCGGTGGGTGCGGGCAGGGCCGGGGTCCAGCATGTTTCCGAACATAACGCCATAATCCGGATTGCTCGCGGCGTCAGGCGGCTCGCAGGGCCGGGCCGTCGTAGCGCGCGACGAGCACGGCCGCGTCGTCCTCGTGCCCGGTGCGCTCGGCCACCCCGATGACCTGCTCGGCCAGCTCGCCCGCGTCGGTCAGGTAGCCGGTGCGCACCCGGTGGGCGACCTCGTCCAGGCCGCTGGTGATCGAGCAGTCCGGTCCCTCCACCACGCCGTCGGTGAGCAGCACCAGCGATCCGGCGACGAGCACCTGCCGGCGGGTGACCGGGTACCGCTCGCCGGCCAGCACGCCCAGCGGCGGCCCGCCGCGGTCGTAGGCGATGCCCCACCGGCCGTCCCCGCAGGCCCACACCATCGGGATGTGGCCGGCGCGGGCCAGGTCGAGGCAGCCGGTCTGCGGGTCGAAGCGGAGGAAGCAGCAGGTGGCGAAGAGGCCGCCGCCCATGGAGACCAGCAGGTCATTGGCGTGGCCGAGGACCTCGCCGGGGTCGCTGGTGGCGCCCGCCAGCGCGCGCAGCCCGACCCTGATCTGCCCCATGAACGCGGCGGCCTCCACGTCGTGGCCCTGGACGTCGCCGATGGCCAGGCCCACGGTCCCGTCGGCCATGGCGAACGCGTCGTACCAGTCGCCGCCGACGTCCAGGCCGCGCTGTGAGGGCGCGTAGCGGGCCGCCAGCTGCAGCCGGTCCACGCGGGGCAGCTCGGGTGGGAGCATGTGCCGCTGCAGGGCCAGGGCCAGCTCGACCCGGGTCCGCTCGACCTTGATCCGCTGGAGCGCCTCGTCGACGAGATCGCCCAGGGTGCTGAGCAGCTCCTGGGTGCTCGCGGTGGGCAGGACTCCGTCGGGCTGGTCCCGGTACTGGGGGCCGTCCCGGTGCTGCGTCTGCCGCCCGCGTTCGCGCATGGCCGTTCCCAGGGGGTCTGCGACTGCTCCTGCCTCTTCACCATAGCCCGGGTATCCTGCGCGCACCCGGTGGCCGCCGAGCCGGCCGGCCGCACCGCCGGGTCGGCGGCGCGGCCTCAGTCCTCGGGGACGATCTGCTTCTCCTCGGCGAAGTGGCAGGCCGACTCGTGCTCGGCCGGGCCGCCGGTGCCGCGGAAGACCGCGGGGACGGCCAGCGGCGGCTCCTCCAGGGCGCACTTCTCCTGGGCCTTCCAGCAGCGGGTGCGGAAGCGGCAGCCGGACGGCGGGTTCGCCGGGGACGGCACGTCGCCGGCCAGGATGATCCGCTCGCGCTGCTCGCGGGCCTCCGGGTTGGGGACCGGGACCGCGGACAGCAGGGCCTGGGTGTAGGGGTGGGTGGGGTGCTCGTAGATCGCGGCGTCCGCGCCGACCTCGACGATCTTGCCGAGGTACATCACCCCGACCCGGTCGGAGATGTGCCGCACGATCGACAGGTCGTGCGCGATGAACATGTACGACAGCTGGAACTCGTCCTGCAGCCGTTCCATCAGGTTGACCACCTGCGCCTGCACGGACACGTCGAGCGCCGACACCGGCTCGTCCGCGACGATGATCTCCGGGCGCAGGGCGAGCCCGCGGGCGATGCCGATGCGCTGCCGCTGGCCGCCGGAGAACTGGTGCGGGTAGCGGTTGATGTACTCCGGGTTCAGGCCGACGACGTCCAGCAGCTCCTGCACCCGCCGGCGCCGGTCGCCCTTCGGCGCCACCTCGGGATGGATCTCGAACGGCTCCCCGATGATGTCGCCGACCGTCATCCGCGGGTTGAGCGAGGTGTACGGGTCCTGGAACACCATCTGGATGTTGCGGCGTACCGCCTTCAGCGCGCGCCCGGACAGCTTGCTGATGTCCTGGCCCTTGTAGCGGATCGAACCGGCCGTCGGCTGCTCCAGGTTCATCACCAGCTTGGCGACGGTGGACTTGCCGCAGCCGGACTCGCCGACGATGCCCAGCGTCTCGCCGGGGAACAGGTCGAAGTCGACGCCGTCGACGGCCTTGACCGCGCCGATCTGCTTCTTGAACAGGATGCCCTGGGTGAGGGGGAAGTGCTTGACCAGGCCCCGCACTTCGAGGATCGGTTCGCGGGTGGTGGCCCGGGCCGGCGCCGGCTCATGCGTTGTCGGCTGACTCACCGAGGGTCTCCTTCCAGAAGTGGCAGGCGCTGGCGCGGGTCGCGCTCACCCGGTACAGCGGGGGCACGTCGGTACGGCACACGTCCTGGGCGAGGGGGCAGCGCGGGTTGAAGGCGCACCCGGGCGGGATGTGCAGCAGGTTGGGCGGCAGGCCCTTGATCGCGTACAGCTCCTGCCCCTTCTGGTCGACGCGCGGGATGGAGTCGAGCAGGCCCCGGGTGTAGGGGTGGGCGGGCGCCCGGTAGATGTCGTGGACCGGCGAGGTCTCGACGATCCGCCCGGCGTACATCACGGCGATCTTGTCGGCGACGTCGGCGACGACGCCGAGGTCGTGGGTGATCAGGATCAGGCCCATGTTGTACTCGCGCTGCAGGTCCGCGAGCAGCTCCATGACCTGGGCCTGCACGGTGACGTCGAGCGCGGTCGTCGGCTCGTCGGCGATGATCAGTTCGGGTTCCAGCGCCATCGCCATGGCGATCATCACGCGCTGCCGCATACCGCCGGAGAACTGGTGCGGGTACTGCCGGACGCGCTCGCGGGCTGCCGGGATGCGCACCCGCTCCATCAGCTCGACCGCCTTGGCCCGGGCGTCCTTGCGCGACATCCCGCGGTGCACGATGAACATCTCGCCGAGCTGCTCGCCCACGTTCAGCACCGGGTTGAGCGCGGACAGCGCGTCCTGGAAGATCATCGCCATCCGGGCGCCGCGCACCTTGCGCCGCTCCTCGCCGCTGAGGGTGAGCAGGTCCCGGCCCTGGAAGATCACCTGGCCGCCGGTGACGAATCCGGGCGGGGAGTCCAGGATGCCCATGATGGCCTGCGCGGTGACGGACTTGCCGGACCCGGACTCGCCGAGCACCGCCAGCGTCTCCCCGGCCTGCACCGAGTAGTTGACGCCGTTCACGGCCTTGGCGACGCCCTCGCGGGTGCGGAACTCCACGTGCAGGTCCCGGACGTCCAGCAGCGGGCCCTCGCCCTCGCCGACGGGTTCCGGGCTCAACTCGGCACTGGTGGCCATCGCGTGCTCCTCAGCGCAGCTTGGGGTCGAGGGCGTCGCGGACCGCGTCGCCGAGCATGATGAACGCCAGCACGGTCAGGCTCAGCGCGCCGGCCGGCCACAGCAGCATGTGCGGCGCGTTGCGGATCTGGTTGGAGGCGTCGGAGATGTCGATGCCCCAGGAGACGGTCGGCGGTTTCAGTCCGACGCCCAGGTAGGAGAGCGTGGCCTCCAGGGCGATGTAGGTGCCGAGCGCGATGGTGCCGACGACGATGACGGGGGCGACGGCGTTCGGCGCGATGTGCCGCAGCAGCATCCGGCTGTTGCCCGCGCCGAGGGCCCGGGCGGCCTGCACGTAGTCGTTCTGGCGGGCGGTGATCACCGAGCCGCGGGCGATACGGGCGATCTGCGGCCAGCCCAGCAGCACCATGAAGCCGACCACCGGCCAGACCGTGCTGTTGGTGACCACGGACAGGAACACCAGGCCGCCCAGGATGACGGGGATGCCGAAGAAGATGTCGCTGATCCGGGAGAGGACCGAGTCCCACCAGCCGCCGAAGAACCCGGCGAGGCCGCCGAGGACGCTGCCGAGCAGCACCACGCCGAGAGTGGCGCACACGCCGACGGTGACCGAGGCGCGGGCCCCGTACACGACCCGGGTGTAGACGTCGCGGCCCTGGCTGTCGAAGCCGAACGGGTGCCCGGGTTCCGGACCGGCCTGGGCCTTGGCGAGGTTGGCCTTGAGCGGGTCCTGGGTGGCGATGACCCCGGGCCACAGCGAGATGAAGACCAGGAACAGGATGATCAGCGCGGAGATGATGAAGATCGGGTTGCGCCGCAGGTCGTGCCAGGCGTCGGACCACAGGCTGCGCGGCTTTCCGCCCGGCCCGCCCGGCTCCTGCTCGTGGCCCGGCGGCGTCTCCAGCGTCTCCGCGTCGGCGTTGGCCAGGTCGAACCCGCCGCCGTAGCCGCCGGCCGGTGCCATCGGCCCCTGGCTGGGGTCGATGGGCTCGAGCGGGTCTTTCTCAGGCATACCGAATCCTCGGGTCCAGGACCGCGTAGAGCAGGTCGACGAGCAGGTTCGCGATCAGGAAGACCAGGACGAGGACGGTGACGAAGCCGACGACGGTCGGCGCGTTGTTGCGCAGGATGCCCTGGTAGAGGTTGTAGCCGACGCCGTGGATGTTGAAGATCCGCTCGGTGACGATGGCGCCGCCCATGAGCGCGCCGATGTCGGTGCCGATGAACGTCACCACGGGGATCAGCGAGTTGCGCAGCAGGTGGCGGATGACCACCCGGTGCCGCGGCAGGCCCTTGGCGACGGCGGTCCGCACGTAGTCGCCGCGGGTGTTCTCGGCGATGGAGGTGCGGGTGAGGCGGGTGACGTAGGCCAGCGAGACCAGCGCGAGCACCAGGCCCGGCAGGATCAGCTCGTTCAGCGGGGCGCTGGGCGAGACCGAGGGCGCGGTCCACTTCAACTGCACGCCGAAGACGTACTGCAGCACGTAGCCGGTGACGAAGGTGGGCACCGAGATGACCACCAGGGTCAGCAGCAGCACTCCGGTGTCGACGGGCTTGCCGCGCTTCATGCCGGTGATCACGCCCAGCGTGATGCCGATGATGATCTCGAAGAAGATCGCGACGATGGTCAGCCGGATGGTCACCGGGAACGCGGCGCGCATCAGGTCGATCACCGACTGCCCGTTGAAGGCCTGCCCGAAGTCCCCCCGGAACAGGTTGCCCATGTAGTGCACGTACTGGGCCGGCAGCGAGTGGTCGAGGTAGAGGTCGTGCCGGATCTGCGCGGCGGTCGCCGGATCGGGGGCGCGGTCGCCGAAGAGCGCGGCCACCGGGTCGCCGAGCGCGTACACCATGAAGAAGATCAGGAACGTGCTGCCGATGAAGACGGGGATCATCTGCAGCAGCCGCCGGATCACATAGCGTCCCATGGGGCCTCCCGGGAAGGCGGGCGGAGGCCGCACCGGGCGGTCCCGGTGCGGCCTCCGGCCGGCGTCAACTGACCTTGATCTCGTTGTAGACGGGGACGCTGAACGGGTTGAGCGACACGTTGCTGACGCTCGTCGAGTAGCCCGCGCTGCCGTTCTGGTACCAGAGCGGGATCGCCGGCATGTCGATCACCAGCTGCTTCTCCGCGTCCTGGAACTTCGAGACGGACTCGGAGGTGCTGCTCGCCGCGTTGGCCTGGTTGACCAGGTTGTCGAAGTTGGCGTTGCTGTAGTGCGAGTCGTTCGACGAGGCGTTGGTGTAGTACTGCGGCTGCAGGAAGTCCTGGATCAGCGGGTAGTCCATCTGCCAGCCGGCCCGGAACGGGTCGTTCATCTGCTTGTTGGTGATCTTGTTCCGGAAGTCGGCGAAGGTGCCGACCGGGGCGCCGACGCACGCGGTGTTGTTGCCCAGCGCGTTGTTGATGCTGTTGCAGACCGCGTCCACCCACTCCTTGTGGGAGCCGGTGTCGGCGTTGTACGAGATGGTGATGTGGCCGCCGGGCAGGCCGCCGGCCTGCGCGATCATCTGCTTGGCCTTGGTGGGGTTGTACGTGCACTCCTGGCCGCACAGGCCCTGCTTGAAGCCGCCGGCGTCACCGAGCACCGGGGAGGTCCAGTCGCTCGCCGGGGTGCGGGTGTTCTGGAAGATCTGCTGGGTGATCTGCTGGCGGTTGATCGCCATCGACAGGCCCTGCCGCACCTTCGCCGAGTTCGCGGTGTTCCAGCGGGAGCTGTAGAGCGGGAAGGCGATGGTCTGGATGATGCCGGCCGGCTCGTTGATGTACCGGCTGCCCAGGTCGCTCTTGACGTTCTTCAACTGCGTGGCGGGGATGTCGTCGACCAGGTCGAGGTTGCCGGCCTGCAGGTCGGTGTACGCGGTGTTGTTGTCGGTGTAGACGCGCAGGTCCACGCCCTTGTTCGCGGCCGCGTCTGAGCCCTTGTAGCCGTCCCACTTCACCAGGTTCATCCCGGTGCCCTTGGTGTAGGACTGGATCTCGTACGGACCGTTGCCGATTGGTTTCTGCAGCCACGCGGAGTGGTTGGTGAAGAACGCCTGGGGCAGCGGGTAGAACGCGGAGTATCCGAGGGTGTCGGGGAACAGCGCGAACTTCGAGCTGAGCTTGACCGTGAACTCGGTGTCCGAGACCTTGTGCAGACCCGACAGCTTGTCCGTGACGGCCGACGCGCCGCTGGTGTCCGGGTGTACCTGGGCGTAGCCGGCGATGGGCGCGAAGAACGACGCGTTGAGCTGAGCGTTCTTCAGGGCCGCGCCGTAGTTCCAGGCGTTGATGAACGAGTCGGAGTTCACCGGCTCGCCGTTGCTGAACGTCCAGCCCGGCTTGAGCTTGATGTCGAAGGTCTGCGAGTCGCTGGTGGTGATCGACTGGGCGATCCAGTTCTCGGCCGCGGCGGTCTTCGGGTTGTACTTCTTCAGGCCCCGGAAGATCATGTCGAGCACCTTGCCGCCCTGCACCTCGTTGGTGTCGGCCGGCTCCAGCGGGTTCTGGGGGTCGCCCCACGAGGCACGCACGATGCCGTTGCCGCTGCCACCGCTCCCGCTGCTGCCGCCGCCGCAGGCGCCGGCCGCGAGGGCGACCACCACCGCCCCTGCGGCCCACTTCACGCGTGTGGCTCCGTGCATCGGCTGCCTCCTCGATGGTCACAAATGAGACTTCATGACCCATCACACCGCAATCAGGTCAAACCCGCACTCATTCGTACTCGTGTCGCGACGCCCAATGCGTTGGCCACCAGGCCACCCGATGTCACGAGTTCACCCGGACGGCGGCATGAAGTGACCTGTGCGCGTCAAGAATGCGGGGGACATGAGGCGGGACCCGCCTCTGCGTCCGACCCGAGGAGACCCCGTGAGCGACGCGATCCCCGCACACCCCGCAACCGACCGCCGCACCCTGCTCCGCTTCGGAACCGGCGCGCTGGCCGCCGGCCTGGCCACCGCGGCCGGCGTCGGATTCGCCGGGCCCGCGGCGGCGTACGGCTGGCCCGCCACCCTGCAGCAGGGATCGACCGGCGCGGCCGTCAGCGAACTGCAGATCCGGGTCGCCGGCTGGGCGGCGGACTCCGCCTCGCACAGCTACGTGTCCGTCGACGGCGACTTCGGCCCGGGCACGGCCGCCGCGGTCCGGCGCTTCCAGGCCGCGTACGGGCTGGGCGTGGACGGCGTGGCCGGACCGCAGACCTTCGGGGTGCTCAACTCGCTGGAGGCGAGCGACGGTTCGACCGCGCACTTCGACTTCTCGGAGTTCTACAGCCACGACGGCGCGGGCTTCTCCGGCGGCAAGGTCGCGGCGGCCACCGTGAAGGAGAACGTCCGGCGGCTGATGTATAAGCTGGAGGCGGTCCGCACGAAGGTCGGCAACAAGCCGATGACCATCAACTCCGGCTTCCGCAGCGTCGCGTACAACACCAGCATCTACGGGTACGCGACCAACTCCCAGCACCAGTACGGCATCGCGGCCGACGTCGTGGTGTCCGGCGTGGCCACCAAGACGCTCTACCAGTTGGGCGAGCGCAGCGGCTTCTCCGGCCTGGAGGCGTACACCAACTCCTGGCAGCACATGGACAGCCGAGTGGAGTACGCCTACGGGGCGCAGTCCTGGTGGTGGGAGAGCGGCACGGCCTGACGGCCGCCCCTCCCCCGGCAGCACGCAGGGGCGCCCCGGTCCTTCCCTCCCGGACCGGGACGCCCCTTGTCATGGGCTGCAGAGATCTCCTGTGCGTTCCGCTGCGGGAGCTCGTGCGTCAGGCCGCGCCTGTTCTGGGTCGGCCTTCCTGCTCACTCCCTCCGCGGACGGCCTCGTTCCTCGGCCGGCCACTGCGGGAGCTCGTGCGTCAGGCCGCGCCTGTTCTGGGTTGACCTTCCTGCTCACTCCCTCCGCGGACGGCCTCGTTCCTCGGCCGGCCACTGCGGGAGCTCGTGCGTCAGGCCGCCGCGATGACGTCCTTCTCCTCGGCGAAGTGGCACGCCGACTCGTGTGCGGCCGGGGTGTCCTTGCCGGCGAACACGGACGGAACGGCCAGCAGCGGCACCTCCTGCGAGCAGCGCTCCTGCGCCTTCCAGCAGCGGGTGCGGAACCGGCAGCCGGACGGCGGGTTCGCCGGGGACGGCACGTCGCCGGACAGGATGATCCGCTCGCGCTTCTCGCGCGCCTCGGGGTCCGGCACCGGCACCGCGGAGAGCAGCGCCTGCGTGTACGGGTGGGTGGGGTGGTCGTAGATCTCGGCGTCGGTGCCGATCTCCGCCATCTTGCCCAGGTACATCACGCCGACCCGGTCGGAGATGTGCCGCACGATCGACAGGTCGTGCGCGATGAAGATGTACGACAGGCCGAACTCGTCCTGCAGCTTCTCCATGAGGTTGACCACCTGCGCCTGCACCGAGACGTCCAGCGCGGACACCGGCTCGTCGCAGATGATCACCTCGGGGTTGAGCGCCAGGCCCCGGGCGATGCCGATGCGCTGCCGCTGGCCGCCGGAGAACTGGTGCGGGTACCGGTTGAGGTACTCCGGGTTGAGGCCCACGACGTCCAGCAGTTCGCGGACGCGCCGGCGCCGGTCGCCCTTGGGGGCCACCTCGGGGTGGATGTCGAAGGGCTCGCCGATGATGTCGCCGACCGTCATCCGCGGGTTGAGCGAGGTGTACGGGTCCTGGAACACCATCTGGATGTTGCGGCGCACCGCCTTCAGGGCCCGCCCCGACAGCCGGGTGATGTCCTGGCCCTTGTAGAACACCTCGCCGGAGGTGGCCTGCTCCAGGTTCATCAGCAGCTTGGCGACGGTGGACTTGCCGCAGCCGGACTCGCCGACGATGCCCAGGGTCTCGCCCGGGTACAGCTCGAAGGAGATCCCGTCGACGGCCTTGACCGCGCCGATCTGCTTCTTGAACAGGATGCCCTGGGTCAGCGGGAAGTGCTTGACCAGGTTGCGCACCTGCAGGATCGGCTCGCGGGTCTGCGGTGCGGGGTTCAGCGCGGAGTCACTCACCGAGGGTCTCCTTCCAGAAGTGGCAGGCGCTGCCGCGTCCGGGGCCGGCCGTGTGGAGCACGGGCACCTCGGTGCGGCAGATGTCCTGCGCCATCGGGCAGCGCGGGTTGAAGGCGCAGCCGGACGGGATGTGCAGCAGGTTGGGCGGCAGGCCCTTGATCGCGTAGAGCTCCTGGCCCTTGCGGTCCAGGCGCGGGATCGACTGGAGCAGGCCCTTGGTGTAGGGGTGGGCCGGCGCGCTGTAGATCTGGTGCACCGGCGCGGTCTCCACGATCCGCCCCGCGTACATCACCGCGATCTTGTCCGCGACGTCAGCGACCACGCCGAGGTCGTGGGTGATCAGGATCAGGCCCATGTTGTACTCGCGCTGCAGCTCGGCGAGCAGGTCCATCACCTGGGCCTGCACCGTCACGTCGAGCGCGGTGGTGGGCTCGTCGGCGATGATCAGGTCCGGCTCCAGGGCCAGCGCCATGGCGATCATGATGCGCTGGCGCATGCCGCCGGAGAACTGGTGCGGGTAGTCGTTGACCCGCTCGGCCGCGGCCGGGATGCGCACCCGGTCCATCAGCTCGATCGCCTTGGCCTTGGCCGCCTTGCGCGACAGGCCCTGGTGCACCCGGAACATCTCGCCGAGCTGGTAGCCGACGGACAGCACCGGGTTCAGCGACGACAGCGCGTCCTGGAAGATCATCGCGATCTTCCGGCCGCGGATGCGGCGCCGCTGCTCGCCGGACATGGTGAGCATGTCCTGGCCCTGGAACAGGATCTGGCCCTGCGGGATACGGCCGGGGGGCATGTCGAGGATGCCCATGATGGCCTGCGCGGTGACGGACTTGCCGGAACCGGACTCGCCGAGCACCGCCAGCGTCTCCCCGGCCTGGACCGAGTAGTTGACGCCGTTCACGGCCTTGGCGACCCCGTCGCGGGTGTGGAACTCCACGTGCAGGTCGCGCACTTCGAGCAGTGGGGCGGTCTGCGTGGGAGCCGACGCGGCCACGGTCTCATCGATGACAGTCAACGTACGCCTCCCTCAGCGCAGCTTGGGGTCGAGGGCGTCGCGGACCGCGTCGCCGAGCATGATGAACGCCAGCACCGTGATGCTCAGCGCACCGGCGGGCCACAGCAGCATGTGCGGGGCGTTGCGGATCTGGTTGGACGCCTGCGAGATGTCGATGCCCCAGGAGACCGCCGGGGGCTTCAGGCCGACGCCGAGGAACGACAGCGTCGCCTCCAGCGAGATGTAGGTGCCCAGCGCGATGGTGGCCACCACGATGATCGGCGCGAGGGCGTTGGGCATGATGTGCCGCAGCAGCATCCGGCTGTTGCCCGCGCCGAGCGCTCTGGCCGCCTGCACGTAGTCCTGCTGCTTGGCGGTGATCACCGCGCCGCGCGCGATACGCGCGATCTGCGGCCAGCCGAGCAGCACCATGAACAGGGTGACGGTGGCCACCGAGCCGCCCTTGACGACGGACAGGAAGACCACGCCGCCGAGCAGGATCGGGATGCCGAAGAAGATGTTGCTGACCATGGAGATCAGCGAGTCCCAGAAGCCGCCGAAGAAGCCGGCCAGGCCGCCGAGCAGCGAGCCGAGCACGGTGGCGCCCAGGGTGGTGAGGATGCCGACCGCGACCGAGTCGCGGGCGCCGTACACCGTGCGGGTATAGACGTCGCAGCCCTGGGTGTCGAAGCCGAAGGGGTGGCCGCCGGTCGGGCCCATCTGCGACTTGGCCAGGTCGCACGCGAGCGGGTTGCCGCTGGCGATGGTGCTGGGCCAGATCGCGATGACGATCAGGAAGAGGATCAGCAGGCCGGAGATGTAGAACATCGGCTTGCGGCGCAGGTCGCGCCAGGCGTCGCCGGCCAGGCTGCGCGCCTTCTCCTGCTGGCCCGCGGCGGCGATCGCGGCGGGGCCGGCGGGAGTGCTGACGGCGTCGGTCAGGGGCTGGGAGTCGGTCATTTCAGGCATACCGGATCCTCGGGTCCAGGACCGCGTACAGCAGGTCGACGAGCAGGTTGGCGGCGAGGAAGATCAGCACCAGGATGGTGACGAAGCCGACGACCGTCGGCGGGTTCTGCCGCAGGATGCCCTGGTAGAGCTGGTAGCCGACGCCGTGGATGTTGAAGATCCGCTCGGTGACGACCGCGCCGGCCATCAGGCCGCCGATGTCGGTGCCGAGGAAGGTCACCACGGGTATCAGCGAGTTGCGGAGCAGGTGGACGGTCACCACGCGGCGCCGTGGCAGGCCCTTGGCGACCGCGGTGCGCAGGTAGTCGGCGCGCGAGTTCTCGGCGACCGAGGTGCGGGTGAGCCGGGCCACGTACGCCAGCGAGACGCCGGCCAGTACGACACCGGGCAGGATCAGGTCGCCCAGCGGTGCGCCCTCGGCGACCGCCGGGTTGGCCAGACCCCACTTGAGGCCGACGAAGTACTGCAGCAGGTAGCCGGTGACGAAGGTCGGGATGGCGACCACGAGCAGGGTGAACGCCAGCACGCCGCTGTCGGCGAACCGCCCGCGGCGCAGGCCGGCGAGCAGGCCGAGGCCGATGCCGACGACCGCCTCGATGGCGAACGCGACCAGGGTCAGCCGCAGGGTGACCGGAAACGCCTGGCCCATCAGCTCGGTGACCGGCTGACCGGTGGCGGCCTTGCCGAAGTTGCCGGTGAAGATCTGCCCCATGTAGTGCAGGTACTGCATGGGCAGCGGGTGGTCCAGGTACAGGTCGTGCCTGATCTGTGCCGCCGTGGCGGGGTCCGGCGCACGGTCGCCGAACATGGCGGCCACCGGGTCGCCGAGCGCGTAGACCATGACGAAGATCAAAAAGGTGGTACCGATGAAGACCGGAACCATCTGGAGCAGTCGCCTGATGACGTAGCGCCCCATGTGCCCTCCAGGGATCGGGCGGATGCCGGTCCGGGGTCGTGCCCCGGACCGGCATCCGCACCGCGAGCGGTTGCTGTCAGTTCCCCCCAGCGCGCCCGCCCTTAGGGGTGGGGACGGGCACTGGAAACATCAGGTCAGCTGTTGTTGACCGTGATGTCGGTGTAGACGGGGTAGCTGAAGGCGTTCTCCGTCACGTTGGACACGCGCGACGACCAGCCGGCCTCGCCGTTCTGGTACCAGAGCGGGATGACGGGCATGTCCTTGAAGAGCAGCTTCTCGGCGTCCTGGTACAGCGCCGTGGCCTTGGCCGTGTCCGGCTCGGCGTTGGCCTGCTTGATCAGGGCGTCGAACTGCGGGTTGCTGTAGTGCGAGTCGTTCGAGCTGCCGCCGGTCGCGTAGAGCGGCGTCAGGAAGTCGTCGATCAGCGGGTAGTCCATCTGCCAGCCGGAGCGGAACGGCTGGGTCATCTGGCCCTTGGTGATCTGGTTGCGGAAGTCCGCGAAGGTGCCGGTCGGGGCGCCCACGCAGGCCTTGTCGTTGCCCAGCGTGTTGTTGATGCTGTTGCAGACCGCGTCCACCCACTGCTTGTGGGAGCCGGAGTCGGCGTTGTAGCCGATGGTCATGTGACCGCCGGGGATGCCGCCGCCCTCCTGGATCAGCTGCTTGGCCTTGACCGGGTCGTAGGTCGTGGCCTGGCCGGCGATGTCCGCGCTGTAGCCGCCGGACGCGCCCAGCACCGGGGAGGTGAGGTCGCTCGCCGGGGTGCGGGTGCCCTGGAAGATCTTCTGGGTGATGGTCTTCCGGTCGATCGCCATCGACAGGCCGAGGCGGACCTTGTCCATGCCGGGGGCGTTCCAGGACTTCTGGTTCAGCGGGAACGAGACGGTCTGGATGATGCCCGCGGGCTGGTTCAGGTAGCGGCCGCCCAGGTCGGACTTGGCGTGGCTGAGCTGCTCGGCCGGGATGTCGTCGAGGACGTCCAGGTTGCCGGCCTGCAGGTCGGCGTACGCGGTGTTGCTGTCGGTGTAGACCTTCAGCAGCACGCCCTTGTTCTTGGGCTTGCTCGGGCCGGTGTAGTACGGGTTCGGGACCAGCTTCATGCTGGAGCCCTTGCTGTACGACTCGACCTTGTACGGACCGTCGCCGACCGGCTTGTTCAGGTAGCCGGCGTGGTCGGTGAAGAACGACTTCGGCAGCGGGGCGAAGGCCTTGTAGCCCAGGCGGTCCGGCCAGGTCGAGAACTTCTGGGTCAGCTTGACCGTGAAGGTGCTGTCGTCGACGACCTTCAGACCGGACATGGTCTTGGCGGTCGGGGCGGCGCCCTCCTTCTCCGGGTGGACGGCGTCGTAGCCGTCGATGTCCGCGAAGAAGTACGAGTTCAGCTGCTTGTTGGTGACCAGCGCGCCGTAGTTCCAGGCGTCCACGAAGGAGCTGGCGGTGACGGGCGTGCCGTCCGAGAACTTCAGGTTCGGCTTCAGCTTGATCGTGAAGTTCTGCTGGTCGGTGGTGGTGATGGAGTCCGCGGCCTCAAGGTTGGCCTTCCCCGTCTGGGGGTCGTACTCCTTGAGGTTCATGAAGATCATGTCCAGGACCTTGCCGCCCTGCACCTCATTGGTGTTGGCCGGCTCCAGCGGGTTCTGCGGGTCGCCCCACCAGGCCCGGACGATGCCGTCGTTGGATCCGCCCGCGTTGTCCGAGCCGGAACCGCAGGCGGTCGCTGCCAGGGCGACGACTGCCGCACCTATGACCCACTTGGCGCTCTTGGCACCGCGCATGGGTATGCCTCCTCAGGAGTCACTGTCACTACGTGAAAGAGAAGGCCGAACGTGGGCTGACACCCCTGACAGCCGCGGCGGCCTTCTCTGCTCGTGAGTCGGCGCTGCCAGCAGCGCGTGACCCATTGACCCGAGCTCAACTTCGTCCACTATCCGGCACGTATGGGGGCGGATGGCGCCGTCCCGGGTCTCGCTATGGTCACGATCGCGTCCGGAATCCGGACATTCCGGAACGTACGCAGACAGGAATCAATCGGGCATGGTGAGCAGTATCACTCCGCTCAACGGTGAACAGTGTCCGAATAACGGACGTCGCCGCCTCGTTCAGGGGCTCGCCCTGCGCGGGCGGGGGCAACCCAAAGGGGCGCGGGGAACTGCGCGACCAGCCACCCGCCGGCCCGGTGGTCCGGGACGGACCGAGCTGCCCCGCCGGGCCGTTGACGACCCGCGGCGCGCGGTGGCTGAGCGCGCAGTTCCCCGCGCCCCTGACGGGCCCTGACGGGGCCCTTAGCCGTGCTTGGCGCGCGAGGCGGCGCGCCCGCGCTCCTTCTGGTCCAGGACGACCTTGCGGATCCGCACGGTCTCCGGGGTCACCTCGATGCACTCGTCGTCGCGGCAGAACTCCAGCGACTGCTCCAGCGACAGCTTCCGCGGCGGCACGATGGACTCCGCCACGTCGGCGGTCGAGGACCGCATGTTGGTGAGCTTCTTCTCCTTGGTGATGTTCACGTCCATGTCGTCGGACCGCGAGTTCTCACCGACGATCATGCCCTCGTAGACCTCGGTGCCGGGCTCGATGAAGAGCACGCCGCGCTCCTGGAGGTTGGTCATCGCGAAGGCGGTCACCGCGCCGGAGCGGTCGGCGACCAGCGAGCCGTTGTTGCGGGTGCGCAGCTCGCCGAACCAGGGCTCGTGGCCCTCGAAGATGGAGTGCGCGATGCCGGTGCCGCGGGTCTGGGTGAGGAACTCGGTGCGGAACCCGATCAGGCCGCGGGACGGCACGATCCACTCCATCCGGATCCAGCCGGACCCGTGGTTGGTCATGGTCTCCATGCGGCCCTTGCGGGAGGCCATCAGCTGGGTGATGGCGCCCAGGTGCTCCTCGGGCGAGTCGATGGTCATCCGCTCGATCGGCTCGTGCACCTTGCCGTCGACGTCCTTGGTGACGACCTCGGGCTTGCCGACGGTCAGCTCGAAGCCCTCCCGGCGCATGGTCTCCACCAGGATGGCCAGCGCCAGCTCGCCGCGGCCCTGCACCTCCCAGGCGTCCGGGCGCTCGGTGGGCAGCACGCGCAGGCTGACGTTGCCGACCAGCTCGCGCTCCAGCCGCTCCTTGACCAGCCGGGCGGTGACCTTGTGGCCCTTGCCGCCCTTGCCGACCAGCGGCGAGGTGTTGGTGCCGATGGTCATGGAGATCGCCGGCTCGTCCACGGTGATCAGCGGCAGCGCGATCGGGTTCTCCGGGTCGGCGAGGGTCTCGCCGATCATGATGTCCGGGATGCCGGCCACCGCGCAGATGTCACCGGGGCCCGCGCTCTCGGCGGCCTTGCGGGTCAGCGCCTCGGTCATCATCAGCTCGCTGATGCGGACGTTGGCGATGCTGCCGTCGCGCTTGATCCACGCGACGGTCTGGCCCTTCTTCAGGTGGCCCTGCTCGACCCGCAGCAGCGCGATACGGCCGAGGAAGTTGTCGGCGTCGAGGTTGGTGACGTGTGCCTGGAGCGGCGCCTCCTCCTCGAACGTCGGGGCCGGGACGTGCGCCAGCAGCGTGGAGAAGAACGGCTCCAGGCTGGTGGAGTCGGCCGGCACCGTGCCGTTCTCCGGCTTGGTGAGGGAGGCGATGCCGTCGCGGGCGCAGGCGTAGACGATCGGGAACTCGATCTGGTCCTCGTCCGCGTCCAGGTCCAGGAACAGGTCGTACGTCTCGTTGACGACCTCGTCGATCCGGGAGTCCGGGCGGTCGGTCTTGTTGATGCACAGGATCACCGGCAGCCGGGCGGACAGCGCCTTGCGCAGCACGAACCGGGTCTGCGGCAGCGGGCCCTCGGAGGCGTCCACCAGCAGGACCACCGCGTCCACCATCGACAGGCCGCGCTCGACCTCGCCGCCGAAGTCGGCGTGGCCGGGGGTGTCGATGATGTTGATGGTGATCGGGTCGCCGCCGTCCTTCGGGTGGTACTTCACGGCGGTGTTCTTGGCGAGAATGGTGATGCCCTTCTCGCGCTCCAGGTCGTTGGAGTCCATCACGCGGTCGTCCACGTGCTGGTGGGCGGCGAACGCCCCCGCCTGCTTGAGCATGGCGTCGACCAGGGTCGTCTTGCCGTGGTCGACGTGGGCGACGATGGCGACGTTACGGATGTCGTGGCGCGTGGACATGCGGTGGCGTTTCTCCCGGAAATCGTGGATGACGTCACGTCCCTTGCCCGACGCACACGCCTGCCGGGCGCACTCCCGCCACGGCCTTACCCCATGGTACGGGGCCGCCGGGCGCACGGCCGCCCGACGGGGTCCCGCGGGCGCCGCGGAACCAGCCCCTCCGCTGGTGGCGGCGGGGGCGCAGGTGCCAGGATCACGCTTCGTGTCCATGCCACAGATATCCGGCGAGCAGCAGTTCGCCCTCCCCTCCGCCCCGCCGGGCGTCCGCAAGGCCGGCCTGCGCCCGGTGCAGCGGCTGATCGCCGCGGCCGCAGGTGCCGTCTTCGGCTACCTCGCCGCCTCCCACCGCATCGGGTTCGTCGACCACCGGGGCGCCTTCTCCCTGTTCATCCTCGGTTTCCTCGGGGCACTGAGCGTGAGCAACGCGCTGCTCGCCGCGCTGGCCCGCCCGTCGGGGCTCGCCGTGGTGTGGGCGGCCGTCGGCAGCGGGCGCTGGGCCGGCTCGGCGGTGCTCCGCGGCCGGCTCGTCACCTTCCGCTGGCTGCCGCTGATCCCGTTCACCGGCTGCCTGGCCATCGTGGACCGGCCGACCCTGCGGCGGCGGCTGTGGTGCGGGACGGCGACGGCCGTCGGCGTCCAGCTGGCGGCGGGCGCGGCGCTGGTCGCCCTCGGCGGCCCGGACGTGGCGGCGCTGGGCTGGGGCGTGCTGGTGATGACCGCGCTGGTGTCCTTCTGCAACCCGGCGACGGCCGGCTCGCGCGCCTGGATCCTGCTGCGGATGCCGTTCCGCCCGGATCCGCTGGACCGGCTGGCGCACGAGCCGGCCCTGGTGGACGTGGCGCGGGCGCTGAGCGCCGGCCGGGTGCGGGCCGCCCGGGCCGCCCTCGACACGGCCGCGAACCCGCGGAGCTTCCGCCACCTGTGGGCGACGGCCGCGGTGGCGGAGGCCGAGGGGCGGTACGCGGAGGCCGCGGACAGGGCGTACGCCCTGTACCAGGGGAGCGGCCTGGAGCAGGACCGGTCGACCGCGCTGGTCATCTACGCGCGGGCGCTGGCGGACGGCGCGGCGGCCGGGGTCTGGACGCGGGAGCGGATGCTGCCCGCGTTCGAGGCGGCGCTCGCGGTGCTGCGGGCCACGCGGCCGGCTCTCCTGAGGTTCACCGATCTCGGGGCGATCGAGGCGCTGCTCCACGGGGATCCCGTGAAGGGGACGCGGCTGGCCCGCAACGCCGTCGCGACGGCGCCCGACGCCCTCACCCGAGCCCACGCCTTGCGTACTCTGGCCGCCGCCCTCACCTGGACCGGCTCCGCCCCCCAGGCCGCCCGCGCCCTCACCCGCGCCTCCCGCCACTCCCCCCTCTGAGCCCCTCCGCCGGCGCGGTGGCGCGCTGTCCGCACGGCGGGGTGCGCCCCACCAGGGGCGCGGGGTCCCCCAGAGCTGCGCCTGGGAGGTGCCCCCAGCGCGCCCAGCCACGACGGCGGCCCCCCGTCCCCACGACGGGTCCGCCCCCAAGGGGCGCGGGGAACTGCGCGCCCAGCCACGACGGCGGCCCGCTGTCCGCACGGCGGGGTGCACCCCCAAGGGGCGCGGGGTCCCCCAGAGCTGCGCCTGGGAGGTGCCCCCAGCGCGACCAGCCACCCACCGGCCGGTGGTCCGGGACGTACCGAACTGCCCCTTCGGGCCGGTGACGACCCGCGCCACCGCCGTGGCTGAGCGCGCAGTTCCCCGCGCCCCTACGGGGCACGCCCTGCCCCTGGGGCAGCGTCGCCGTCGCATGGTCCGTGCGGGGTTCACGTGCCCCTGGCGGGGCACGTGCTGCGCGCGGGCAGCGGGAGAGGGGTTACTTGCGGAAGCCGACGTTCTGGTAGGTGGGGGTCTGGAAGCCGAAGGCGCCCGCATTGGCGACGGTGGTACGCAGCGCCACGACATCGGGGCGCTGGTAGAGGGGGATGGAGCCGGCGGCAGCCCAGATGCGGGCGTCGGCCTCGGCGGTCAGCGAGCGGGCCGCCGACGGGTCGAGCTCAGCCCCGGCCCGGCTGAGCAACTGGTCGATCTGGTCCGTGCCGACCCGGCTGTAATTCTGCGCGACCGCCAGCGACCCGTCGGGCGCCGGCACCGGCTTGGCGAAGATCGGCGTGTCGTCGGTGGCCGGGTACGCACTGCCCGGCCACGAGTACAGCGCCAGGTCGAAGTCGCCGGCGGCGATGTGGTCCTGGAAGTAGCCGGCGTCGGCGACCTTGTCGATCTCGGTGCGCACCCCGATCACCGAGAGCATGCGGGCGATCCGCCCGCCGACGTCGTCCAGCGTCGGGGAGTCCGACGGCAGCACCATCCGCAGCGACAGCTGCTTGCCATTCTTGGCCAGCACCCGGCTGGGCTCGACCACCGTCAGCGTGCCGGACGCCGCGCTCCGGCCGGGCCCGGCCGCCTTCTCACCGGTCTTGGCGGTCGACCGCTCCCAGCCCGCGTCGGCCAGCAGCGCCAGCGCCTGCTGCAGGTCGGTCTTGCCGAGCGCCGAGCTGTGGTCGGCGTACCCGTTCTGGGAGGGCAGCACCAGGTGGTTGCCGAGCGGCTGCGGGGGCAGCCCCAGCGGCTTGAGCACGGCCGCGGCGATCTGCTTGCGGTCGATGGCCCTGGCCACCGCGTGGCGCACCCGCTCGTCGGTGAGCGCGCCGGACGAGCCGTTGATGGCGAGCTGCGCGTAGGCGGCGTCCGGCGCCTTGCGCACGCCGACGCCCTTGGTCCTGGTCACCGCGCCGAGCGCGCCGGGGTCGATGTCGGCGACGTCCAGCTTGCCGGCGGCCAGCTGCGCGGCCCGCTGGGCGCGCGGCACCGCGGTCAGCACGAGCGAGTCGAGCTTGGCCCGGTCGCCCCACCAGGAGTCGTTGCGGACCAGGGTGACGGTGCCGGCCTTGGTGTCCATGGCCTTGACCTCGAAGGGTCCGGCCGCCGCGGGCAGCTTGGTGCGGGCCGCGTCGTTGAAGGCGTCCGCGCTGCCGGTCACCGCGGCGGGGTAGAGCGGGCTGAACAGCGACCGCCAGTCGGCGTAGGGACTGGCGAAGGTGACCTTGACCTGGTGGGCGCCGGCGCCCTGGGCGATCGCCGAGATCCGGTCGTACCCGGCGTTGCGCGCGGTCCAGTACGCGGCGTTCTTGCCGCTGAGCGCCTTCCACTGGGAGGTGAAGTCACCGGCGTCCACCGCCCGCCCGTCGCTCCACTTGGCCTTGGGGTTCAGGTCGTAGGTGACGACCTGCCGCGGGTCCGTCGAGGTGACCTTCGCGGCGGTCACGAAGTCGCGGTCGAGCTGCGGCGTGCCGTGCTCGTCCAGCCGGAACATCTGCGGCAGCGTGGCGGCCGCGATCATGGTGGTGCCGGCGTCGGCGTCGGACTGGTAGGCGTTGAGAGTGGGCGGCATCTCGTCGACGGCCCAGCGCATGGTGCCGCCGTCGCGCACGCCGGCGCGGGCGACGGTCGCCACGTCGGAGCCCGCGGTGCCGGCCGCGTGGGTGCCCGAGGACGAACAGGCTGCGGTGAGCGTGAGCACGGCTCCCGTGGTCAGGGCCACGGCGATGCGCACCGCCCGGAGCCCGGGTGCGGGAGCGGTCGGGTTCGTGCTGCGGTTCATGGGGGGACACCTCCGCGGGCCCGGCGGCTCGTCGGTGGCAGCGCGCACCGGCCGGGACATGATCATGTGGTCTGACATGCCGTTTGTCGGACATTCACCGCGCTCATGGCACCCCAGGTCCGCCGCCACCCGCCGCCGACCCGCCGGACCGCCGTCCGGGACCACCCGTCCGGCCGACAACCTGTTCGGCCGGACTCCCCTCGCGACGCCGCGTCAACCTGAGGGGGCCACATGCGTTACCACGTCCGATGGGAATCGGTGCAGGCGTCTTCACAAGGCGTGGTGTGACGCGCAACACTCGCTTCCGCGACAGCGAAGCGTCACCCACCGCACGGCGGCAGATGGTGAGGGCAGTGCCATGTCCCTGCACGACGACCTGACTTCGGTCCAACGACGGCTCGACGACCTGATGCGATGCGTGGCCCGCCTCGACGAGCACGCCGGCGACAGCCTCGACATGCGCCGGGTACGCGCGGACGCCGGACACCTGCGGGAGAGCCTGGCGCTGCTGCGCGACTCCGCGCCGGCCGCCGCGGGCGCCCGCACCGTCGAGATGGTCACCGTCCCCGACGACCCGTACGACCGCATGCTGTGGGTGGACGCCGAGGACGAGGGGCTGGGTTCGCCGCACCGGCACGCGCCCTGAACTCCCGGCTGACGCGGACCGCACACGGCGCCGACGGGCGCCGCGCACCCGCGTTCCCGTCCCCGCACAGCTCGCCCCGCGTCCTGTCCGGCTCGTCCACCGCGCACCAGCCCCCGCGCTGCCGCCGCGCCCCATCCCCCGTCCGTTCGGAGTCACCCTTTGGCCACCGGAACCACACCCACCACCCCAGCCTCAGAGGAACGCGGTGTCCGCTCGCCCGGACGCGCCGCGATCGCGGCACCGCACCTGCGGACCGACCGGTGGTGGGTACCGCCGCTGGTCACCGCCGTCGGCCTGGGCATCTTCGTCGTCTACGCGACCTGGCGCGCGTTCGCCAACAGCCACTACTACGCGGCGCCCTACATCTCCCCCTTCTACTCGCCGTGCCTGGCCTCGAACTGCGTGGACATGAAGGGCGGCGCCGACTGGGCCCTGTTCGGCAGCTGGTGGGGCCTGTCCCCCGCGCTGCTGGTGCTGATCTTCCCGCTGGGCTTCCGGCTGACCTGCTACTACTACCGCAAGGCCTACTACCGGGGGATCTGGTCGTCCCCGCCGGCCTGCGCGGTCGCCGAGCCGCACGCGAAGTACACCGGTGAGACCCGCTTCCCGCTGATCCTGCAGAACTCCCACCGGTACTTCTTCTACCTGGCGGTGGTCGTCGCCGGCATCCTCACCTACGACGCCGCGCTGGGCTTCCGCGACGCGCACGGCAACTGGGGCCACATGGGCCTGGGGACGCTGGTCCTGCTGGCGAACGTGGCGCTGATCTGGGCGTACACCGTGTCCTGCCACTCCTGCCGGCACGTCATCGGCGGCAAGCTCCGGCACTTCTCCAAGCATCCGGTCCGCTACCGGCTGTGGGGCTGGGTCGGCACGCTGACCGCCCGCCACATGCTGCTCGCCTGGTCCTCGCTGATCAGCGTCGGTGTCGCGGACCTGTACGTGTTCCTGGTGTCCAGCGGCGCCTTCGACGATCCGAGGTTCTTCTGAGATGACGAATGTGGAACGGCACGCGTACGACGTGGTCGTGGTCGGCGCGGGCGGGGCGGGGTTGCGGGCGGCCATCGAGGCGCGCGAGCGCGGGATGCGCACGGCGGTGATCTGCAAGTCGCTGTTCGGCAAGGCGCACACGGTGATGGCCGAGGGCGGCATCGCGGCCAGCATGGGCAACGTCAACGAGCACGACAACTGGCAGGTGCACTTCCGCGACACCATGCGCGGCGGCAAGTTCCTCAACCAGTGGCGGATGGCCGAGCTGCACGCCAAGGAGGCGCCCGACCGGGTGTGGGAGCTGGAGACCTGGGGCGCGCTCTTCGACCGCACGCCCGACGGCAGGATCTCGCAGCGCAACTTCGGCGGCCACGAGTACCCGCGGCTGGCCCACGTCGGCGACCGCACCGGCCTGGAGCTGATCCGCACCCTCCAGCAGAAGATCGTCTCGCTGCAGCAGGAGGACCACGCCGAGACCGGCGACTACGAGAGCCGGCTGAAGATCTTCCAGGAGTGCACGGTCACCCGGATCCTGAAGGACGACGACCGCGTGTCCGGGATCTTCGGCTACGTCCGCGAGTCCGGCCGGCTGTTCGTCATCGACGCGCCGGCCGTGGTGCTGGCCACCGGCGGCGTCGGCAAGTCGTTCAAGGTGACCTCCAACTCCTGGGAGTACACCGGCGACGGGCACGCGCTGGCGCTGCTGGCCGGCGCCCCGCTGATCAACATGGAGTTCATCCAGTTCCACCCGACCGGCATGGTCTGGCCGCCGTCGGTGAAGGGCATCCTCGTCACCGAGTCGGTGCGCGGCGACGGCGGGGTGCTGCGCAACAGCGAGGGCAAGCGGTTCATGTTCGGCTACATCCCGGACGTGTTCAAGGAGAAGTACGCGCAGAGCGAGGAGGAGGCCGACGGCTGGTACGCCGACCCCGACCGCCACCGCCGCCCGCCGGAGCTGCTGCCGCGCGACGAGGTGGCCCGCGCGATCAACAGCGAGGTGAAGGCCGGGCGCGGCACCCCGCACGGCGGGGTGTTCCTGGACGTGTCGACCCGGCTGCCGGCCGAGGAGATCAAGCGGCGCCTGCCGTCGATGCACCACCAGTTCAAGGAGCTGGCCGACGTCGACATCACCGCCGAGGCCATGGAGGTCGGCCCCACCTGCCATTACATGATGGGCGGCGTCGACGTGGACCCGGACACCGCGGCGGCCACCGGGGTCCCCGGGCTGTTCGCGGCCGGCGAGGTCGCCGGCGGTATGCACGGCTCCAACCGGCTCGGCGGCAACTCGCTGTCCGACCTGCTGGTCTTCGGCCGCCGCGCGGGCCTGTTCGCCGCCGAGTACGCGGCCGCGCTCGCCCAGGCGGACCGGCCGGCGGCCGGCGAGGAGCAGATCGACGCGGCGGCGGCCGAGGCGCTGCGGCCGTTCGGTACGGACGCCGAGGTCGGCTCCGGGGCCTCCGGCGGCGACGGCCCGGAGAACCCGTACACCCTGCACCAGGAGCTCCAGCAGGTGATGAACGACCTGGTCGGCATCATCCGCCGCGCGCCCGAGATGGCCAAGGCGCTGGAGCACCTGGCGGACCTGCGCGAGCGGTCCCGGCACGCCCTGGTCGAGGGCCACCGCCAGTTCAACCCGGGCTGGCACCTGGCCATCGACCTGCGGAACATGCTGCTGGTCAGCGAGTGCGTGGCGCGCGCCGCGCTGGAGCGCACCGAGAGCCGCGGCGGCCACACCCGCGACGACCACCCCGACATGGACCGCACCTGGCGCAAGGTCAACCTCGTGTGCGAGCTGACCCCGGGCGCCCCGGAGGCGGGGACGGCCGCGGTGAGCCTGCACCGCCGCCCGATGGACGCGATCCGTCCCGACCTGCTCGCCCTGTTCGAACGGGACGAGCTGCTCAAATACCTGACCGACGAGGAGCTCGACGCGTGAGCAGTTACCAGGCGCACTTCAAGGTGTGGCGCGGCGACGCGGACGGCGGCGGCCTCCAGGACTTCCAGGTGGAGGTGAACGACGGCGAGGTCGTCCTGGACATCATCCACCGGCTGCAGGCCACGCAGGCGTCCGACCTCGCGGTGCGGTGGAACTGCAAGGCCGGCAAGTGCGGGTCGTGCAGCGCCGAGGTCAACGGCCGGCCGCGGCTGATGTGCATGACCCGGATGTCGGTGTTCAGCCGGGAGGAGACGGTGACGGTCACCCCGATGCGCACCTTCCCGGTGATCCGCGACCTGGTGACCGACGTGTCGTTCAACTACACCAAGGCCCGCGAGGTGCCGTCGTTCGTCCCGCCCAAGGGCGTGCCGGCCGGCGAGTACCGGATGGCGCAGCAGGACGTGGAGCGCTCGCAGGAGTTCCGCAAGTGCATCGAGTGCTTCCTGTGCCAGAACACCTGCCATGTGGTGCGCGACCACGAGGAGAACAAGCCGGCGTTCGCCGGGCCGCGGTTCCTGATGCGCATCGCCGAACTGGACATGCACCCGCTGGACGCCGCCGACGAGACCGGCGTCAACCGCGCGTCCTCCGCGCAGGACGACCACGGCCTCGGCTACTGCAACATCACCAAGTGCTGCACGGAGGTGTGCCCGGAGGGCATCCACATCACCGACAACGCGCTGATCCCGCTCAAGGAGCGGGCGGTGGACCGCAAGTACGACCCGCTGGTCTGGCTGGGGTCCAAGATCCGCCGCCGGGGCCAGTAGCCCGGGCGGCCCTGCCGCCGGCTGGAGTCGCGCCACGGACGAACCGCACATAGCCTCCGAAATGGAGCCACCCGGAGGGGCGTGGCGCGGCAGCGGGAGGCGGCGCGGTGCGGACGAGACGTCAGGCTTTCCCGGCCGTGCTCGCGGCCTGCGCAGCCCTGGCCCTGGGCACCGCGGCACCCGCCCGGGCGGCGAGCCGCCCGGGCGAGACCCCCGTCCCGCTCGCCCGGACGGGCCAGGTCACCGACCGGGTGGGCGCGCTGGGCAACCGGGCGACCGAGGTCCGCACCGCCCTCCAGCAGCTGTACGCCGCCCAGCGGCTGCAGCTGTTCGTGGCGTACGTGAGCACCTTCTCCGGCCGCACCCCGCAGGACTGGGCGAACGCCACCGCCGTCAAGAACGGCCTGGGCCGCAAGGACCTGCTGCTGGCGGTGGCCACCCACGACCGGCAGTACGCGGTCTCCGCCGACCAGGACGCGGGCCTGACGCAGGCCCAGCTCAACGACGTCAGCGACCGGGCCATCGAGCCCGCGCTGCGCGAGAACGACTGGGCGGGTGCCGCGATCGGCGCCTCCACCGGCTACGACGCGGTGCTCGCCGGCCGGGCGGTGACACCGCCGGCCATCTCCCCCGGCGCCCCGGACCCCGGCGGCGCCCCGGGCGACGCCACCGCCAACGGCGCCGCCGCGCTGTGGATCCCGGTGGCCGCGGTCGCCGCGGCCGGCTTCCTCGGCCTGTGGGCGTACCGCAGACGGCGGGTGCCGTCGGCCGGCCCGCCCAGCGGCCGGACCGCCCCGGCCTGGCGGACCCCTTCCGGCGGCCGGCCCGCCAAGCGGCCCACCCCGCTGACCCCGCTGCCCGAACTGGACGCCCAGGCCCGCCAGCTGCTGGTCGCCACCGACGACGCGGTGCGCACCAGCCAGGAGGACGTCGGGTTCGCCGCCGCGCAGTTCGGCGACGAGGCCGCCAAGCCCTTCGGCGAGGCCGTGGACTACGCCAGGGGCGAGCTGACCGCGGCGTTCCGGCTGCGGCAGCGGCTCGACGACGCCTTCCCCGAGGACGACGACACCCGGCGGCAGATGCTGGACGAGATCCTGTCCCGCTGCACCCAGGCCAACCG
Source organism: Streptomyces sp. NPDC020917 (assembly GCF_044333795.1). Lineage (NCBI taxonomy): Bacteria > Bacillati > Actinomycetota > Actinomycetes > Kitasatosporales > Streptomycetaceae > Streptomyces > Streptomyces sp. NPDC020917. The sequence goes on from NZ_JBIRRR010000018.1 coordinate 107,432, forward strand.
GCGGCTGGACGCGGAGTCCGAGGCGTTCGACCGGCTGCGGGCGATGGAGGCCAACGCCCCGCAGGTGCTGGCGCAGGCCGAGCAGGCGCTGGCCGCGCTGCCGGGCCGGATCGCCGCCGCCGAGGGCGCGCTGGTCCCGCTGGCCGAGCGCTACTCCGACGCCGCGCTGGAGCCGGTCGCCGGGCATCCGGCGGAGGCCAGGGACCGGCTGGAGTTCGCCAGGACCAGCCTGGGCCAGGCGCGGACCGCGCTCGCCACCGACCACGGCCGGGCCGCGGTCTTCGTCCGGGCCGCCGAGGGGGCGCTGGACCAGGCCGCGACCCTCGCCGACTCGGTGACCCGCCGGGAGCACGAACTGCACGCCGCCGACGCCCAGCTGCGCGCCGCGCTCGCCGAGACGAGCGCCGACCTCGCCGAGGCCCGCGGCGTGCTCGGCGGCTCCGCCGAGGGCACGGCTGCCGACCTGCAGGGCAGGATCGCCCGCGCCGAGGCCGTCGCGGCCGCCGTGCAGCAGGAGCTGGCCGCCGGCCGGTACGACCCGATCGCGGCGCTGCGCCGGGTGGAGGAGGCCGACGCGGCCCTCGACGAGTCGCTGGCCGGCGCCCGGGAGCGGGAGGACGCCGACCGGCGCGCCCGCGGCCTGCTCGACCAGGCCCTGCTGGCCGCGCGCAGCGAGGTCGCGGCGGCCCGGGACGTGATCACCACGCACCGCGGCGCGATCGGCAGCCAGGCCCGCACCCGGCTCGCCGAGGCCGAGCGGCGGCTGCGCGTCGCGGAGTCCTCCGCCGTCGCGGACGCCGCGGCCGCACTCCAGCACGCCCATGAGGCGGACCGGCTGGCCCGCGAGGCGCAGCAGTTCGCCCGGCAGGACGTCAGCGGTTTCGGGGACCTCGGCGGGTACGGCGGCTTCGGCGGGGGCAGGCGTACGGCGGGGCTCGGCGGCATGGGCGGCGCGGTGCTCGGCGGGATCCTGCTGGGCGGCGTGCTCGGCGGCGGAGGCGGCGGCTTCGGCGGCCGCGGCGGCATGGGCGGCGGCTACGGCGGCTACGGCGGGGGGCCGGGCAGTTTCGGCGGCGGCCAGACCCGCGGCCGGATGGGCGGCGGGGGCAGATTCTGACGATCCAGCGGGCCCAGCAAGCCCCGTGACCTCGGCGGCCCCGCGGCCGCGTCGGCCACACCCCACGGAGCAGGGAGTACGGATGACCAAGCAGACCATCCTCGGCCGGGTGGCGCAGCTCGCGAGGGCGAACGTCAACGCGCTGCTGGACCAGGCCGAGGACCCCCAGAAGATGATCGACCAGCTGATCAGGGACTACACCGGCAACATCGGCGAGGCCGAGACGGCGGTCGCCGACACCATCGGCAATCTGCGGCTGCTGGAGCAGGACCACGCGGAGGACGTGGCCGCGGCGGCGGAGTGGGGCGGCAAGGCGGCCGCCGCCAGCCGCAAGGCCGACGAGCTGCGCGGCGCCGGCGACGCGGCCGAGGGCGACCGCTTCGACAACCTGGCGAAGATCGCGCTCGGCCGCCAGCTCCAGTCGGAGAAGGAGGCGAGGACCGCGGAGCCGATCATCGCCTCGCAGAACGAGATGGTCGACAGGCTCAAGTCCGGCCTGGACCAGATGAAGGCCAAGCTGGCGCAGCTCCAGGCCAAGCGGGACGAGCTGGTGGCCCGCTCGCGGTCCGCGCACGCCCAGAACACCATGCTGGACGCGGTCAAGAACATCGACGTCCTCGATCCCACCAGCGAGTTGGGCCGGTTCGAGGACAAGGTCCGCCGCGAGGAGGCCCGCGCCACGGGCAAGCAGGAGCTGGCCGCGTCCTCGCTGGACGCCCAGTTCGAGTCCCTGGACTCCCTCTCCGACGCCGCCGAGATCGACGCCCGCCTCGCCCAGCTCAAGTCCACCGCGCGCTAGTACATGCTCAGCAGGTCCTCCACCGAGGGGCCGGCGGAGGCGGGGCCGGTGCCGCGCAGGGCGAGTTCGAACCAGACGGTCTTGCCGCGGTGGGTGCGGCGGCTGCCCCAGCTCTGGCTGAGCATCGCGACCAGCTGCAGGCCGCGCCCGCCCTCGTCGGTGTCCCGGGCGCGGCGGCGGCGCGGCTGCATCAGCGCGTTGTCCCACACCTCGCACACCAGCGTCCGGTCCAGCAGCAGGCGCAGCCTGATGTCGCCGTAGCCGTGCCGCAGCGCGTTGGTGACCAGCTCGCTGACCAGCAGTTCGGTGGTGTCCACCAGATCGTCCAGGCCCCACGCCAGCAGCTGGTCGCGGGCCAGTTCGCGGGCCCTGGCCACCGAGGTGGGCTGGGCCTCCAGCGTCCAGTCGCCGACCTTGTCCTGCGACAGGCCGCGGATCCTGGCCATCAGCAGCGCGATGTCGTCCTCGCCGTGCGCGGTGTCCAGGGTGGCCAGCACGTGGTCGCAGACGTCCTCCAACGGCCGCGGCGGGCCGGCGAGCGAGGCGCGGAACGCGTCCAGGCCCTCGTCCAGCGGGTGGCTGCGGGACTCCACCAGGCCGTCGGTGTAGAGCGCCAGCAGCGCCCCGTCGGTGAGTTCGACCTCGATCTCCTCGAACGGCTCGCCGCCGACGCCCAGCGGTACGCCGCGCGGCAGTTCGAGCAGCAGCGGGTCCTCCCCCGGCTCGACCACGACCGGCGGCATGTGGCCGGCGTTGGCGATGGTGCAGCGCCGGGTGACCGCGTCGTAGACGACGTAGATGCAGGTGGCGAGGTACACCTCGGCGAGGTCGGCGTCGCCCGGGTCCTTGGCGCGGCGGGCCGCGCCCCGCCGGGGGGCGCCGAGGCCGCCGACGACCTCGTCCAGCGCGGCCAGCACCTCGGCGGGTTCGAGGTCCAGCATGGCCAGGGTCCGTACAGCGGTGCGCAGTTCGCCCATCGCGACGGCGGCCCGCAGCCCGCGGCCCATCACGTCGCCGACGACCAGCGCGGTGCGGTGCCCGGGCAGCTCGATGACGTCGAACCAGTCGCCGCCGACCTCGGTCTCCATGCTGCCGGGCAGGTAGCGGCAGGCGATGTCCAGGCCGGCCGCCTCCGGGTCGTCCGGCGGCAGCAGGCTGCGCTGCAGGATCAGCGCGCGCTCGTGCTCCCTGCGGTACAGCCGGGCGTTGTCCAGGAAGATCGCGGCGCGGGCGGCGAGTTCCTCGGCGAGCATCCGGTCGCGTTCGGTGAACGGCTCGCTGCCCTTGGCCCGGGAGAACTGCACCAGGCCCAGCACGGTGTCGCGGGCCACCATCGGCACCACCAGCGTGGACTGCACCAGCGTGCCGCCCAGGTCGTTGGCGCCCTCGCCGTCGAGCACCTGCGGCTGCGCGGTGCGCAGCGCGCGGGCGCTGGCCGAGCCGAACCGGTAGCGGTGCACCGCGCCCACCGAGACCGGGCCGTCGCCGGGACTCGCGTCGTCGTCGCCCGCCATCACCACCGGGGCGTCGGAGACCGCGCTGGCGAAGGCGACCCGGCGCACCTCGCCGCTGCCGTCGGAGGTGCCGGTCAGCTCCTCCTCGCCGGACAGCAGCACCTGGTAGAGGTCGACGGACGCCAGGTCGCAGAAGTGCGGGACGGCGACGTCGAGCAGTTCGCGGGCGGTGGTCTCCAGGTCCAGCGAGGTGCCGATCCGCGAGCCGGCCTCGTTGAGCAGCTGCAGGTTGCGCCGGGCGTGCGCGGCCTCGCGCTCCGCGCGCTGACGCCCGGTGACGTCCATGGCCAGGCCCGCCACGCCGATCGGCCGCCCGCCGCCGCCCGGGGTGCCGCCGCTGTGCAGCCGGTACAGCGACATCGACCAGCGGCGCCTGGCCGGGTCCCCGGGCACCGTGCCGATCAGCGGCATGTCCAGCACCGGCTCGCCGGTCTCCAGGACCTGCCGCAGCGCGGCGCTGAGCCGGTCCGCCTCGACCCGGGACAGGAAGTCGTGCGGGCCGCGGCCCTGATGCCCCGCGGCGGGCCGCCCGAAGACCTCGGCGAACCGCTCGTTGACCCGGATCAGCCGCAGGTGGGTGTCGAACAGCACGAAGCCCATCGGGGACTGCCCGAACACGGCCTGGGAGGCGGCCACGTCCGTCTCGATCTGCCGCAGCGTGGCCACGTCCAGCGCGATGCACAGGGCGCCGTCCTCGGCCGGCATCACGTACACCTCGGCCAGCCCGCTGCCGCCGGAGGCGTCCTTGTACGGCACCAGGCCGTTCCACTCGCGGCCGTCGAGGATCTGCGCGAGCCGCTCGTGGGCGCGCACCTGGACGTCGGACGGCGCGAAGGCGGCGATCGGGTCCCGGCCCAGCGCCTCCTCGGCGGTGACCCCGAAGAACTCCTCGGCCCGCTTGCTCCAGTGGTCGATGCGGCCGGCGCGGTCCAGCGAGAAGGAGGCGACCCGTATGTAGTCGTACATCGAGCCGGGCGGACTCGACTGCCAGACCCCGGCGCGCGCAGCCAGGTCCGCGTCGTCACCGAGGGGAACCGCCCCTGCCGGCATGTCGCTCACTCGCCCGACCCCTCCAGCTCAGCACACATGGACCGGTTGGAGCCGAGTATTCAGCATGCAGACCGTCCAGCACACGGTCTTGTCGATCACAGCATCATCTCGGCTCCCGGGGTACGGGGGCTCGACCCCGGAACACCACGGCCGCACCTTTCGCTTCCGCCTCTTCGGCATACCCGGCACAGTCGCGTCGAATCATGTGCCACCCCCGGCCGGGGGTGGGCGCCTCCGGCGGCCGGCCAACGGGCCTTCAGGGCAGGGCGAGTTCGAACCAGACGGTCTTTCCGAGCGGTCCGTGCCGGGTGCCCCAGCGCCGGGAGGTCCTGGCGACCAACTGCAGTCCCCGGCCGCCCTCGTCGGTGTCGGAGGCGGTGCGCTCCTGCGGCGGGTCGGGCAGCGGATCGGACACCTCCACCAGCAGAGAGGAGCCGCGGACCATGCGGACGCCGATCGGACCGTGCGCGTACCGCAGGGAGTTGGTGACCAGCTCGCTGACCAGTAGCACCGTCACGTCCGACAGCGGCGTCAGGTCCCAGTGCACCAGGGTGTCGCGGACCCGGCGGCGGGCCAGCCGCACCGCGCTGGCCTCCGCGGGGAACGTCCAGGCGGCGGTGGAGCCGGCGGGCAGGCCGCCGAGGCGGGCCATCAGCAGCGCCACGTCGTCCGGCTCGCGGCCCGGCTCCATGGTGGCCAGCAGCTCGTCGCAGGCGTCCTCCAGCGAGTGCAGCGGCCGGCACAGCGTGTCGCGCAGCCGCTCCAGGCCCGCGGTGATGTCGCTGGTGCGGGACTCCACCAGCCCGTCGGTGTACAGCACCAGCACCGCGCCGTCCGGCACCTCCAGTTCGGTGCTCTCGAACCGCACCCCGCCGACGCCCAGCGGGACGCCGGTCGGCAGCTGCAGCAGCCGGGCGCGGCACCGCCCCGGGTCCTCGGGTCGCGGCTCCGGCTCCACCAGCACCGGCGGCACGTGCCCGGCCTGTGCGAGGGTGCAGCGCCGGGTCGACGGGTCGTACACCGCGTAGACCGCGGTGGCCATCCAGCCCTCGCTCTGGCCGCGCGCCAGGTCGTCGCCCAACTCGTTGACGCGGCGCAGCAGTTCGTCGGGCGCCATGTCCAGCCCGGCCAGCGTGCGCACCGCGGTCCGCAGCCGGCCCATGGTGGCCGCGGCCCCCAGCCCGTGGCCCATCACGTCGCCGACCACGAACGCCAGTCGCCCGCCGGCCAACGGGATCACGTCGAACCAGTCGCCGCCGACCTCCGCGCCGCTGCTGCCCGGCACGTACCGGAACGCGACGGCCACGCCCGGCGGCTGCGGCACGGACTGCGGCAGCAGGCTGCGCTGGAGCATCAGCGCGCCCTCCCGCTCCCGGACGTACAGCCGCGCGTTGTCCAGGGCGGCGCCGGCCCGGTCGGCGAGCTCCGCGGCCAGGGCCAGGTCGTCCTGGTCGAACGGCTCGCGCCCGCGCGCCCGGCTCACCACCAGCAGCCCGAGCACCGCCCCGTGCGCCCGCAGCGGCAGCGCCAGCAGGGAGTTGACGCCCAGCTCGACCGCGGCCTCCACCTTCGGGTCGTCGGGGAACGTGGTGCGCCGCAGCTCCTCGACCGTGGAGACCAGCCGCGGCTCGCCGGTCAGCAGCGCCGTGCCGAACAGCGAATCGGTGGTGAAGCCGATCAGCTGGTCGCGGCGCAGCATCCGCGACACCGCCGGGCTCCAGTCCACCGCGGCCACGCCCATCTGCCGCATCGGGGTGTTCTCGCTGTACGGCACGCTGGGCAGCCGCCCGCCGTCGGCCGCCTCGGCGTGCAGGATCACGCCCGCGTAGTCGGAGAACGAGGGCACCAGCGCCTCGGCGAGGGTCTCGGCCGCCCGGCGCACGTCCAGCACCCCGGCGATCCGCGAGCCCACGTCGTTGAGCAGCGCCAGCCGCTCCCTGACCCGCTCGGCCTTGGCGGCGGCCTGCATCCGCTCGGTGACGTCCATGACGGTGGCGCTGACGCCCAGCACCCGGCCGGCCCGGTCCACCAGGCGGTGGTACGACATCGAACGGTGCCCGGCGCCGCGCGGGGCGATCGCCACCAGGTCGATCACCGGCCGTCCGGTGGCCAGCACCTCGCGCTGCAGCGCGGTCAGCTCGACCGCGACTCCCGCGTCCAGCACGTCGGCGACGGTCCGCCCGAGGTGGGCGGTGGCCGGCAGCCCGTTCATGTCGGCGAGGGCCTGGTTGACGCGGACGTAGCGCAGGTTGCGGTCGAAGATCGCGACGCCCAGCGGCGAGGAGTCGAACAGCGCGTCCAGCGCGGCCAGGTCCTGCTCCAGCGTGCGCAGGCGGCTGGTCTCCACCATCGAGGCCAGCACGAACGGCCGGCCGTCCCCGTCCACCAGCAGGCTGGCCCTGGTCTCCACCTGGACGTTGTGGCCGTCGCGATGCCGCAGCGACAGGATGCCGTCCCAGCGGCCGGTGCGCAGCAGGTCGGCGAGGATCTCCTCGGGCCGGCCCGGCTGCGGGATGCTGCGCAGCCGCGGCTGCCCGACCGCCACCGGGCCGGGCGCGGGCTCCGCGGCCTCGGCCGGGCCGAACAGCCCGCCGACCCGCCGCCCCACGATGTGCTCGCCGGCCCACCCCAGCACCTCCTCGGCCAGGGGGCTCCACAGCAGGACGCGGCCGCTGGTGTCCAGCATCACGACGGCGACCCGCAGGGTGTCGAGCAGCGTCCCCCGCGACCGCTCCTCCGGGGGCGGGGGCACGTACTCCGGCGACGCGTCGCCGCTGTCGCTCATGCCGCTGCCACCCCCGACCGGGTCCACGCCGGACGCACCCGCCCGGCCACGAAGGGTTACCCCCTATAGGGCTTATCCCCTTTTACCCGTTATGCCCGCTTTTTGTCCTGACCGACCTCGGGAGGGGGGCCGGGTGGGGGTAGGGCACCGGGGGTGGGACCGGGCAGTTTTCGAAGCGTGCGGCCTCACCCGTTTTTGCAGCGGCCGAGCCGCGCGATGCAGAGTCAGCGCCGTCTCACCTCAATTCGCCGACGGCCTTGAGGTCGTCGAAGAGCAGTTGGTCGACCGGTGGCACCAACGGGCGGTCCGCGTACGAGAACCAGGCCATCTCCTCGATCTCACTGCTCACCGCCAGCCTCCCCTGGTAGTCCGCGGTGTAGCAGCTCATCCGCACCACAGCACCGCCCGGCAGGTCGGGCACCTCGGCCTCGTACGTGCCCACGTGCCGCGCACTGTCCGGATCGAGTAGCACGGTCAGCTCCTCCTTGATCTCACGGAGCAGGGTCTCCAGGTCGTTCTCCGCGCCCTCCCGCTTGCCACCGGGGATGTAGAAGACGCCCTTCCCCCGGGGCCTGGCGCAGAGAATCCTGCCGTTCTCCACCCGCACCCACGCCACCGTGTCGATCAGGACCGTCATCACTTCGCCTTCACCGTCCGGAACCCGCGTCAGGCAGGACCTTAACGAGACCGGCACGCCGGGCCGGTGTCAGCCCTCCAGGGCCGCAATCGCCTCGGCCAGCCACTGCTTCTCCTCGGCACCCGTCGCTCGGGCGATGCGCAGCATGCCCTGCCGGAAGAGATCCGGCGCCTCCTCGGCGCGTACCGGCACGCCGTCGCGGTAGAAGAAGCTCGCCGGAGTGTCGAGAAAGACCTGCCGACGGCGGAGGACGGCGGCCTGCTCCGCCCGGCCGGGGAGGTGACGCAGAAACGCCAGCAGCGTGAAAAAGCGCTGCCCATCGGTGATGTCGGCGTCCTTGGGGTCCCGGAGCCGGGCCTGCAGGTCAAGGCGGCCCGCCTCGGTGAGGGAAAGGATCCGCCGGGGTGCCGCACCGCTTCCCGGCTCGGTGCGCTGCTCGACCAGACCCGCCTTCACCAGCCGGGTGATGGCCGGGTAGAGCGCGCCGTCACTGACGGGGCGAATGTGGCCGCTGAGGCCCTGGATGCGGGCCTTCAACTCGTATCCGTGCAAGGGCTCCTCGCAGAGGAAACCCAGAATCGACAGCTCCAGCACGCGGCCGAACCCCTTCCTGCCCCTATCCGGACACTTGCCCGTCCCGTGCGGTCATGCTACCTCTTTTCGCTGTACCTCGATTCGAGGTACAGCGAAAAGAGGGGGCGCACACATGAGGGCAGCAGAGCACCGGCGCAAGCTGGTGTCGCTGGCGTATCCGGTCTACGTCGAACTACTCGCGGGCGTCACCGCCGGGATCATCAACATGGTCTGGGTGGCGAGGCTCGGCGGAAGGGCCGTCGCCGCGGTGGCCGTCGCCACCAACGTGGAGAACCTGCTGCTCGGCGTCATCCTCGTCGCCGGCTCAGGCATGACCGTGCTGGTCGCACGGGCCAGAGGCGCGGCGGATCCGGCAGCGATGCGCTCCGCCGTGCGCGGCGGCTGGACACTGTGGGCGATCGTCACGCCCGTCGTCGCCGTAGGAGGGTTCCTGTGCCGCGAGCCACTCGCCCGACTCGTGCTCGGGGGCGGCGAAGACAGCTCGCTGCCCCTCGCCACCGGCTACTTCTCGATCGCGCTGCCGGGAATCACGGTGTTCTTCGCGACCAACGTCATCGACGGCATCCTCAAAGGCACGGGCGACACCCGTACCCCGATGAGACTCGCCATGCTCGCCAACGGACTGATCCTCGCGCTGGACCCCCTGCTCATCCTCGGGTTCGGGCTCGGGGTCCGCGGGGCCGCCATCGCCACCGTACTGGGCCGGACGGTTGCGCTTGCCTGCGGATTCCTCGCGCTACGGCGCAACGCCGTCCTACGGCAGGCAGCCAGGACGCCCCTGGACCGGACGGGGGCACTCGGCTCCGATGCCCGTAGGGTCGCCGCCACGGGGTTGCCCATGTCAGCCGATTTCGTCGTGCGGATGACGGGTGCGCTTGCCCTCGTAGCCATCGTCGCCCGGATCGGTGTCACCGAAGTCGCCGCCTACGGAGTCGCGACCAAGGCCATGTACGTCGCGACCATGGCCTTCTACTCCGTACGTCAAGCCGCCGCCATCCGCACCTCCCACCTGCTCGGCACCGGACACGACGAGCGACGGGCCATCGGGCGGCAGGCGCTGCTTCTCGCCGGAGCGCTGGGGCTCGCTGCCGCGCTGGCACTGCTCGCCGCCGGGCCGTGGACCATGCGGGCGTTCGGCACTGAAGGCGCGGTGGCCGAGGCCGGCACGCTCTACCTGCGGTGCCTGGGGCCGTACCTGGTACTGCTCGCCTGTTTCATCGCGCTGGGCGGGGTGTTCGAAGGCAGTGGTGGCAGTCCTGCCCTTGCACGGATCACCACGTGCGGAGTGATGCTTCAACTGGCGCTCGCGTACGGCCTGTCGGAGTCAGGGCTGCCCGGCATCTGCGCAGCGATGGCGGCATCCATGGCCCTGCAGTGCGCGGCCGTTGCCAGGATGTACCGGCGCACGGCACCCCCGACGACCACCGACCGCGACAGCGGTCGACCGACAATCCCGGCCGCCGCATCCGACGACTCCGCACCCGACCACCGACGTGTCCAATGAACGCCGGGCAGCTCCCCCTGGCCGGCAAGTGCGGGGCGCGGTGCGGCGCGCGGCGAGGAGGCGGCCGCGGTCGAGCACGGCGCCGCCGACCACCACCCGCGGTGCGTTCACGCCTGGGCCGCTTTCGGCGTGATGCGCTCGATCACGTACACCTGCCGGTCGCCGGCGCTCAGTTGCGCGGCCGTCCGCTCGGCCTCCGCCCGGGTGGCGTACCGGCCCACCCGGTAGCGGTTGCCGCTCTCGTCCTGCCGTATCAGGACCCACACCAGTTCCGCCGTCACGACGGTCCCCCCTCGAGCGCGCCGAGATGCGCGACGTTGTCCTTGTCCTCCGGTTCCTGGCTGGGTGCGCCGCAGAACCAGGCGTCGAGGATCTCCACGAGCACCGGTCCCGACAGCGTGCGCAGGCTCAGCGCCAGCGCGTTCGCGTCGTTCCACTTGCGCGCGCCCTCCGCGGTGTAGGCGTCCCCGCACAGGGCGGCTCGGACGCCGGGCACCTTGTTGGCCGCGATGGACGCACCCGTCCCGGTCCAGCAGCAGACGACGGCTTGGTCAGCTCCGTCGTCCGCGACCGCGCGCGCCGCCGCCCCGGCACTCCAGGCCCAGTCGGCCCGGTCGTCCGCCCGCAGGGCTCCGTAGGCCGTCACGGTGTGCCCGCGGCGCCGGAGCTCGTCGAGGAGCTGGCGGGCCACCGGCTCATCCATGTCCGAGGAAACGGCGATGCGCATATGCCCGACCCTACGCCCGAGCTTCACACCGTGGGCACGGAATACCACGAAGAGGTACCGATCCGGCCAGGGATGTCCGGTGTGTTGACGTTCCGTCAACCAGGGGCGACCCGCGTCATCCGAACGGGAAGGGCGGCATCACCGTGCCGGCGGGTTCCGCCTCATCTCACCGGGAGGTGGTAGACGGCCCGGTAGCGCTCGGCGGGGATGACGACGTCCGCGGTCTCCACCGGGCGGCCGGACGCGAAGTAGGTGCGGCGGATCTCGATGACGAGGTGCCCCGGCACCCCGCCGAGCGCCGCGGTCTCCTCGGCGAGGCCGGGCCGGGCGCCCACCTCCTCGGCCATGTGGTCGACCAGCACGTCGATCGCCGCCATCCGCGGCACCACGCCCTGCCCGCCGACCGGCCCCTCCTCGGGGAGCAGCACGGGGGTGCGGGCGGTGAGCGCGAGCGGCTCCCAGGAGGTGGAGAGCATCGACGGCTCGCCCTCGGTGCGGAAGACGTACGCGGTGCGCATCACCCGCTCGCCCGGCGCGATGGCCAGCCGCTCGGCGATGTCGGGGCCCGCCACGTCCTGGACGCTGTGCGACTCCCAGGTGCCCTTGCTGCCCTCGTCCGCCTGTTCCTGCCGGTAAGTCGTGGGGGTACCGGCCTGCCGGAATCCGCTGCGGACGATCCGTCGCGGCCGGGGCCGCTCGCGCACGTAGGTGCCGGAGCCCGAGCGGCCCTCGACGAAGCCCTCGGCCATCAGCACCTTGCGGGCCTCCAGCGCCACGGTGTCCGAGACGCCGTACTCGGTTCTGATCCGGGCCTGCGAGGGCAGCCGGGCGTGCGGCGGGAGCGTGCCGTCGAGGATCTTGCGGCGCAGGTCCTCGGCGACGCGGAGGTAGGCGGGCTGCTCACCGAAGGCCACGTGCCCCTCCCAGGGGTTGACTGTCCGCAACAGCTTGGCAACCGTCGGTACTCGTCCGCAAGCCTTCCCCTGAACGTCACCTTCCGCAAAGGGACGGTGGTACCGGGCTCCCGCCGCCGCGAACGGCCGCCCCCGGCCCGCCCGTCAGACGCCGACCCCCGACTGGCTGCCGCCCGACTTCACCGAACCGCTCACCTTCCCGTCCAGGCTGCCGAAGAAGCAGGTCACCGCGCGGTCGCCCTGCCTCCAGCCCTCCTCGGGCGGCAGGTAGTAGTAGATGTCCAGGCCGTCGGACAGCGACGCGTCGCCGAGGTAGTCGTCGGCGTACTTGGCGCACTTGTCGTCGGACACCTCGGAGATCCGGTCCACCCCGGGGTAGCCCTCCCCCAGGCTCGGGTCGAGGGTGAAGACGGCGTAGGCCTCCGCGTCGTGCTTATCGTCGCAGGACACCACGTCGACGGTGGTCGAGCGGGCGCCGTCGTTCCCGTAGTCGGACAGCGAGCTGTCGACCGTGTTGAAGCACTGGCCGACCTTCAGGTCCTGCACGTTGGTGTTGCCCTCGTCGAAGGCGCCCAGCACCCCGAGGGTGATGAAGAGCGCCATCAGGGCCGTGCCGACGCTGTTGATCACGATGCCGGCGATGGCCATGCCGCGGCCGCGCTGCCCGTTGCGCCGGATCTGGCGCAGGCTGACGATGCCGAAGATCCCGCCGAGGAACGGCACGCAGCCGGCCGCCAGCGACACCACGAGCGACGCGATGGCCATGCCGTTGGTGCCCTGGTCGACGGGGTACCAGCCGGCCGGCGCCGGATAGCCGTAGGGACCGGGCACCGGGCCGTAGGGACCGCCGGCCGGGTAGGGCCCGCCGTAGCCGTACGGGTACTGGCCGGGGATCTGCTGGCCGTACGGCGGCTGGCCGGACTGGCCCGCGGCCTGCTGCTCGTAGGGCTGCTGACCCGGCATCTGCTGGCCGTACGGCGGCTGGCCGGGGGCCTGGCCGTAGGGCTGCTGCGGGTAGGGCGGCGGGGTCGGGGCGCCCGGTGCGGGCGGGACCGGCGGCGGGCCGGCCTGCCCGCCCGGCGCGGGCGGCGGGGTGTCGGCGGCGAGCGTCGTCGCGGAGTCGAAGGGCGGGGGTGCCGGGGCGGGCACGGCGTCGGCGTAGGAGAAGCCGTCGGCCTGGGTGGGGGCGGGCGCGGGCGGCGGCGTGTCCTCGGGGGACGGCGAGGGCTGGGGCGGCGGCGGTATGTCCACCCGGGGAGTGTAGAGGCCCCGCTCGCACGGGGTGCCAGGCCCCGGACGCAGCCGTCCCGCGCCCACCGCCGGCCCCATGAGCCCCACCCCGCACCACCGCCCCAGGCCCCGGCGCGCCGGATCGCGGGGCGCTCCCGCGCAGTCGGCCGCACGGGTTGCGCCGTTCCCCTTGACCCCTATTGGTCTAGGCCAATAGCGTCCCGCCATGCGTCGTCGAATCCTCGGCCGTATGGCCGCGACGGCCGCCACCCTCTCGGTGGTCGCCGTCCTGCCCGCCCTCGCGGGCGGCAGCTCCGCGCAAGCCCACGACGGTTCCGGCTCGCACGCCGGCTCGTCGTACAAGAGCGTCGGTTACTTCACCCAGTGGGGCATCTACGGACGCAACTACCAGGTGAAGAACGTCGAGACGTCCGGCACCGCCGCCAAGCTCACCCACCTCAACTACGCGTTCGCCAACATCGGCGCCGACGGGACCTGCTTCGAGGGCAACGTCGCCGGCCAGGCGGACGCGTGGGCCGACTACCAGCACCCGGTGGACGCCGCCACGTCGGTCGACGGCACCGCGGACACCGCCGGCCAGGCCCTGGCCGGCAACTTCAACCAGCTGCGGGAACTGAAGGCCGCCAACCCCGGCCTGAAGGTGATGATCTCGATCGGCGGCTGGAGCTGGTCCACCCACTTCTCCGACGCGGCCAGGACCGCCGCCTCCCGCAAGGCGCTCGTCGCCTCCTGCGTGGACCTGTTCGTCAAGGGCAACCTGCCGCTGCTCGACGGCAAGGGCGGTCCGGGCTCCGCGGCCGGCCTGTTCGACGGCGTGGACATCGACTGGGAGTGGCCGGGCTCCGCCGGCGACACCGCCACGGTCTACCGCCCCGAGGACAAGCAGAACTTCACCGCGCTGGCCGCCGAGTTCCGCCGCCAGCTCGACGCGTACGGCCGCACCACGCACCGGCACTACGACCTGTCCGCGTTCCTGCCGGCCGCCCCGGCGAAGATCGACGCGGGCTTCGAGGCGCGGAAGATCTTCCAGTACCTGGACTTCGGCACCGTCCAGGGCTACGACTTCCACGGCCCCTACGAGGCGACCACCAACCAGCAGTCGGCGCTGCGCGCACCGCGCGACACCCCGGTCGCGCACGACTTCAGCGACACCCAGGCGATCGGCGACTGGCTGCGCCGCGGCGCCCCGGCACGGCAACTCGTGCTCGGCGTGCCCTTCTACGGGCAGGGCTGGACCGGCGTGCCCGACGGCGGCACGGCCGGCCTCTTCCAGCCGTCCACCGGGCCCGCGCCGGCCACCTGGCAGGCGGGCAACGAGGACTACCACGCGCTGAAGGCCCTCGCTCAGTCCGGCACGTACACCGTCCACCGCGACACCAAGGACGGCTTCGCCTGGCTGTACGACGGCACCAACTTCTGGACCTACGACGACCCGCAGGTCATCGCCCAGAAGACGGCGTTCATCCGGGCCGCCCACCTGGGCGGGGCGATGGTCTGGTCGCTGGACGGCGACACCTCGGACGGCGAGCTGATGACCGCCATCCACAACGGCCTGACCCCGCACGCCCACCACTGACGGCGGGTCACCGCACGGTGCCCGGGCTCCCCACCCTGCCGGGGAGCCCGGGCTCCGCCACGTCCGCGGCCCTACGCCACGGACCCGCCGCCCGCCGAACGCCCGCCCGGCGTACCGCCGTTCGGCCGTTCGGCCGTTCGGCCGCCCTCCCTTCAATCACCCTCCGAGCCACCACCCGCCGAGCCACCACCCGCCACCACCTGGCGGCACGCCGCCGCGTACGCCGGGACCAGCGGTCCGGCCGCGTCCCGCCGCCAGGCCAGCGCGAAACGGCTGGGGCTGATCCCGCGCACCGGGCGGGTGACGACACCGCCCAGGGTCACCAGCGGCGCGTTGCCCGCGGCCAGCAGCACCACGCCCAGGCCCGCGGTCAGCGCCTCGTACGTCTCCTCGGTGCTGGCCACCTCCGCGCCGATCCGCGGCGGGCGGCCGCCGCGGGCGTCCAGCGCCAGCCAGTAGTCCCGCAGCGGTCCCGCGGAAGCGGGCAGCGCCAGGAAGGGCTCGTCCAGCAGGTCGGCGAAGTCGACGAGGTCCCGGCCGGCCAGCCGGTGGTCCTCGGGCAGAGCCACCAGTCGCGGTTCCTCGGCGACCACCAGGTGGTCGTAGCGGTCCTGGTCCGGCAGGGGCAGCCAGACGAACGCGAGGTCGCTGGCGCCGTCCGCCAGCCCCGCCGACGGGTCCTCCCAGCCGACCTGGCGCAGCCGCAGCACGGCGTCCGGGCAGGCCGCGGTGAACCGGGAGCGGACCGCGGGCAGCAGGCCGCCGCGGCCGGGGCTGGTGCTCATCCCGACCACCAGGGTGCTGCGCTGCTCCGCCTTGGCCTCCTCGACCGCCCGCCGGGCCGCCTCCCATTCCTCCAGGACCCGCAGCGCGTGCGGCAGCAGCGCCGTACCGGCCGCCGTCAGCGCCACGCCCTGCCGGTCGCGTACGAACAGCGCGGTGCCCAACTGCCGTTCCAGGGAACGGATCTGCTTGCTCAGCGCGGGCTGCGAGACATACAGCCGCTCGGCCGCCCTGGTGAAGTGCAGCTCCTCGGCGACGACGGTGAAGTACCGCAGGTCCCGCCCGTGAACGTCCATAACCATCGGCTATCACGACAGGTCTTGGACGGGCAAGCAGCCCCGGCGCGAGGGTGGGGACAACGGCGGGCGCGCGGCGCCCGCACCCACACCACGGGAGTGACGATGAACAAGGTCTGGCTGGTCACGGGCGCGAACAGCGGCTTCGGCCGGGCGATCACCGAGGCAGCGGTCGCCGCGGGCGACGTGGTGGTCGCCGCGGCCCGCCGGGTCGGCACCCTCGACGACGTCGTCGCCGCCCACCCCGACCAGGTCGAGGCGCTGCGGCTGGACGTCACCGACCCGGCCCGGATCGACGAGGCGGTACGGGACGTGGTGACCCGGCACGGCCGCATCGACGTCCTGGTCAACAACGCGGGCCGCGGCCACGTCGGGGCGCTGGAGGAGACCACCGACGAGGAGCTGCGGTCGCTGTTCGACGTGCACGTCTTCGGCCCGGCCGCCCTGGTGCGGGCGGTGCTGCCGCACATGCGCGAGCGGCGGTCGGGCGCGATCGTGCAGATGAGCAGCATGGGCGGGCGGATGTCGTTCGCCGGGTTCTCGGCGTACAGCGGCACCAAGTTCGCGCTGGAGGGCATGACCGAGGCGCTGGCCGCCGAGGTGGGGCCGCTGGGCATCAGGACGCTGATCGTCGAGCCGGGCGCGTTCCGCACCTCGCTGATGTCCAACACCACCGCCAGCGGCGAGGAGTTGCCGGACTACAAGGACACCGTCGGCGCCACCCGCGCGATGGTCGCCGCCGGCGACGGGGACACCCCCGGCGACCCCGCCAGGGCGGCGGCCGTGATCATCGCGGCCCTCGACGCCGAGGACGCCCCGCTGCACCTGCCGCTCGGTGCCGACGGCGTCGAGGCCTTCACCGGCGCCCTGGACCGGGCGCGCGCGGAGATCGCCCCCTGGATCTCCCGCGCCGTCGACACCGCGTTCGCCTCCTGATCGGGGTTGTCCGGGCCGGCGGGCCTTGTGATCATCGGGGTATGACCACGTTCACCGCGCCCGACGGCACCGTCCTCGCCTACCGGACGACCGGCACCGGCGACCCGCTCGTCTGCCTGCCCGGCGGGCCGATGCGCGCCTCGGCGTACCTGGGCGACCTCGGCGGCCTGGCCGCCCACCGCGCGCTGGTCCTGCTGGACCTGCGCGGCACCGGGGCGTCCGCGGTCCCGCAGGACGCCGGCTCCTACCGGTGCGACCGGCAGGTGCCGGACGTGGAGGCGCTGCGCGTCCACCTCGGCCTGGAGCGGCTCGACCTGCTCGCCCACTCCGCGGCCGGCGACCTGGCCCTCGGCTACGCGGCGGCGTACCCCGACCGGGTCTCCTCGCTGACCCTGGTGGCCGCCCGGGGCCGCGTCCTGGGCATCGACTTCACCCCGGAGCACCGCCGGGAGGCGGCGGCCCTGCGGGCGGGCGAGCCCTGGTACCCGGCCGCCGCGAACGCCCTGGAGCGGGCGCTGGCGGGCACCGCGAGCGACGCCGACTGGGACGCGGTGACGCCGCTGTTCTACGGGCGCTGGGACGCCGCCGCCCGGGCGCACAGCGCGGCGGAGGTCGAGCAGTCCAACGACGAGGCCGGCGAGCGGTACGCCGCGCACGGCGCCTTCGACCCGTCGGCGGCCCGCGCCGCGATCAGCGCCATGACCGCGCCGGTGCTGCTGTACGCGGGCGAGCTCGACGGGGGGCCGCGGCCGCGGGTGGCCGCGGAGATCGCCGCGCTGCTGCCCGTCTCCCGGCTCGTCGTCCAGCCCGGCGGCGGCCACTTCCCCTGGCTCGACGACCCGGAGCACTTCACCGCCGCGGTGACCGCGTTCCTCGCCGACGCCCGGCGCTGACGCCCGCCGCACGCCGGCCGGTCAACCCCCTGCCAGGGGAACCAGTTCGATGAACACCAGCTCCGGCCCGGCCGTCAGGTCCAGCACCTCGTCGAGGTCCTCGACCTGGCGGTCCCCGGACAGCACGAAGAAGCCGTTGGCCGCGAACGCCCGCTCGGCGATGTCGGCCTGTCGCTCCCACACGACGGGCTGCCGCTCCCGGCGGCGGCCGTTCAGCTCGGTCTCGGTGGCGCCCGGGCGGACCAGGCCGTGGTAACGGCCGCCGCCCGTACCGGCGTTGTACCGTGCGACCTCCTCGCGCACCCGCAGCCGGATCAGTTCCCTGACCGTCATCCGGTCCGGCAGCCCCTCCACTCCCCAGGGGTCGGCCACCGGCCGGCCCGTCGCCGTCTCGTCCCGGAACGTCACGGCGGCCATCAGGCACCCCTCCTGATCTGGCGGAGCACGCTCTCGTCGGTGATCCTCGCGTCGGCGGCGAGCAGCAGCGCCTTGCTGATGATCAGCGACAGCCGGTCGTCCTCGAACGGCAGGAACACCGTGCCGCCCTCCCGGCGCGCCGGGACGATGCACAGATAGGAACCGCCGGGCTCCATCAGGATGTTGGCCGAGCCGAGGTGGATCCGGTAGGTGGCCAGGTCCCCGCGGACGACCAGGAACCTGCCGTCCAGCGAGCACCGGCCGGCGATCTTCAGCCGGGGCAGGATCCGTTCCAGCGCCGCCCGGCGCACCTGCGCCCCCTCGGTCAGCTCCCCGAAGGTGGTCCGGTGCCAGTAGGCGGTGTAGCGGTCCTCGCCGCGGTCCGCCCAGTCCGGGTCCGCGGCGATCGAGGTGACACCCACGAACAGGTCGACGTCCCGCATCGCCTCGCTGAAGACCAGCGGCGGCACCTCCGCCAGCGGCGCGGGCAGCCAGCGCCGGCCCTCCCTGCGCTCGAACCGCACCTGGTCGGTCGCCGCGTAGGTGGGTGCGTAGCCGCCGCGGTCGTCGCCGGCGGCCGGCTCGTGGTGGAAGCACGCGCGCCACCCGCCGTCGCCGAACTCGCCCCGGGCCTCGCCCTCGTAGCCGCCGTCGTACGGGCCGAGGTGGTTGGCCTGCCACCGGCGCTCCTTGAACAGGGCGTACAGCGTGCCGTAGCGGACGATGTGGGCGGCGAAGCGGTTGGAGTACCCGCCGGTCCCCTCCTCCGCCGGGGTCAGCAGGTAGATCTCCCGGAACGCCTGCTTGAACGGCTGCCGCAGCTGCTCGGCGACCAGCAGCGCCCTCCACTGCCTGATGTCGTCCACGGACGCCCTGATCGGGTGCCACAGCCGGACGCGGCCGGCGGCGAACGGCGGTTCCGCCCCGGGGGCGTGCGCGTGCCAGCGCCCGTCGGCGTCCTGGAAGTCCCAGATCAGCCGGCGGACGAGCACCCCGGTGACCGGGTGGTCGCGGTAGTGGCGGCACCACTCGTCGTACGGCCACTCCCGGTCGGCCGACATCAGCCCCTCCAGCCGCGCCCGCTCGCCGGACACCGTGCCGCGGACCTCCTTGGCCAGGGCCTTGGCCTGCTTGAGCTCGTCCGGGAAGCCGTCCTTGACGGCCGCGGGCGCGGTGCGCGTCTGCTGCCCGTCCGGGCGGACGAAGCCCAGCCGGACCGTCCCGTCCTCCTCGACGGCCAGCCGCGCCCGGTGCCCGCCGCCCAGGTCGCGCTCCAGCGCGGCGCCGGGTCCCAGCCCGTGGGACGGCACGCTGCGCTCGACCAGCTGCGCCGGTGTGATCCCCTGCCGGCCCGCGGCCGCGACCAGCGCGGTGTCCAGCTGCTTGACCAGGGACCGGTGGGTGATGCGCCGCTGCAGCCACCACAGCTCCTCCAGGGCGGCCGGATCGTCCGTCGCGGCGAGCGCGTTGACCGCCGCGCCCGCGAGCTTGAGGTCCTCGCTCACCCCGCTCCCGCTGCCGCCGGTGCGCAGCGCGAGGGCGCCGAAGTGCCGTGCCGTGCCGGGGCCCCCGCCGAGCGCGGCCGCCCACACCACGCCGCGCGCCAGGTCGGCGTCACGCTGGTGGACGAGGTAGTGGTAGTGGAAGCCGTTGCCGACCCACGGCATGTGCGGGCCCTCCGTCCGGGAGCAGAGCGCCTCGCCCTCGGCCAGCAGGCGCAGCGTTTCTGCCACCGTGCCGTCCGCCGAGGCCGCCTCGGCCAGCTCCCGGCACGCCCGCTGCCAGCGCTGCGCCGGTCGCGGCCCGGACAGGGTGGCCAAGTGCCGTATGAAATTGTTCAGTTCGGGCGAGGGTGCGGCCGCCAGCCGGTCCCGCAGCGCAGCCGCCCAGGGGGCGGACGCGGGCACCAGGCCCTCGGGCAGGTCGAGCGCGTCGACACCGGCGAGCAGGGCGCGCAGGCGCGTGACGAGCGGGGTGCGGTGGTAGGCGTCCACGTCGGGGCCCATGAGTTTCGCGTGGAGTCCCCGCAGCCCGGGGGCGACCGCACGGCGGCCCTCGTCGTCCAGCCGCTCGGCGGCGCTCAGCGCGGCCTTCGCCGCGTCGCGGAACCACAGGTCGAGGTCGTGGTCCACCGCCGCCGACAGCATCGCGGCGACCTCGTCCCGCGTCCAGCCGTCCAGCCGCGCCGCCAGCTGCCCGATGCCGGACCGGGGGCTCCACGGCCTCCGGTGCCCGCTGCCGGTGGCCAGCACGAAGCAGAGCACGGCGGCCCGGCCCTCGTCGTCCGAGCACCGCGCGAGCCAGCGCTCGACGGCCGCGTCCGCCTCCGCCTCCCGGTCCCGGAGCGCGTCGAGCGCCTGCCGCCCCTGGCCCGCGACCTCGTACGAGGGAGGAAGCGCCTCCCGCCTCCCGGCGAGGTCGAGGAATCCGCGGGCACGTTCCCTCGCGTCCCGCCGCATGGCGGCGACGGAGTCGGTCCGAAGCAGGCGGGACGCCAGCAGATGAAGGGGCATGCCCGGATCATGGCAGCGGGGTCCGACACCCCTCGCCTGTCAGCGCAGTTCCCCGCGCCCCTGCGGGGCGGCGTCATGGGGTCGCTCGACGGGCTGGGGCAGCCCTCAGGGGCGCGGGGAACTGCGCGACCAGCCATCCACCGGCCGGTGGTCCGGCGGCGGGCTGGGGGGCAGGCGGGGGGGAAGACGGGCTGGGCCAGCCCCGGCGGTGGAGCTAGCCGCGGCGTCGCGGCTTGCCTCGGCGAGAGGAAGAGGTGGCGGACCTCGCCGATTTCGCGGCCTTGGCCGATTTCGCGGACTTCGCGGCCTTGGCCGCGCCCGGCTTCGGCCCGGCCTTCTGCTGCGGGGACTTCTCGGCGGCGCGGGCCTGGCCCGCGCGGCCGCGGGTGCTGTTGGCGGTGCGGCCGCGGACGATGCCGATGAAGTCGTCGACGAGGTCGGTGGTGGCGTCCTCCGGCCAGGACAGGGCGACCTGGGACTGCGGGGCGTCGGTGACCGGCCGGTAGGTGACGTCCCTGCGGTGGTGCAGGCGCGCCAGGGACTGCGGGACCAGCAGCAGCCCCACCCCGGCGGCAACCAGTTCCACCGCGTCCGCGGTGGTGGCCGGCCGCTCGAACGCCGGCCGGCCGGGCGGGGCCCCGTCCGCCCAGTCCAGGGTGTCGTCGAGCGGGTGCTGCACGACCTCCTCCGCCAACTCGGCCAGCGCGACCTCGTCGGCCGCCGCCACGTAGTGGTCCTTGGGGACCACCACGACGGTCGTCTCGGTGTAGAGCGGGATCGCGCTGAGGCCGGTGCGGTCGACGGGCAGCCGCAGCAGGCCCGCGTCGGCGCCGCGCTCCCGGAGCAGCGCCTCGGCCCCGGCGGCGGCCACCGGTACGAGGGTGAGCGGGACGCCGGGGCGGCGCTCGTCCCAGATCCGCACCCACTTGCCGGGCGTCACGCCCGGAACGTAGGCGAGCCGGAACGCGGTGGGTGCTGATGCCGAGCCTGTCACGACGCCAGGCTATCGGTGCCGGTCAACGGCGGCACGCGCGCTGGTTACCCTGGACGGCATGACGTCGCAGAAGACCGCCCAGACCATGAAGCCCGCCACGGCGGCGAAGAAGCTGGGCGTGTACCTCCAGGCCACACCCGCCGCGTTCCAGGAGGGCACCGTCTCCCGCGCCGAGCTGAACGCCCTGCAGGCCGACCCGCCGCAGTGGCTGCAGGACCTGCGCCACAACGGGCCGCACCCGCGCCCGGTGGTCGCCGCCAAGCTGGGCGTGTCCATCGCCGGCCTGGCCCGCGGCGGGGTGACCGAGCCGCTCACCACCGAGCAGATCGAGGCCCTCAAGCAGGAGGGCCCCGAGTGGCTGGTGCGCGAGCGCGCCACCCAGGCCGAGGTCCGCAAGGAAGCCGCCCGCATCAAGAACAAGCACGCCGACCGCGCCGCCACCGACCACGACAGCTGAGCCACGGCGCCCACGGGCCCGCGCCCGCGTTCACTTGACGATCAGCACGGGCCTGCAGTCGATGTTCCGGCAGGAGTGGATGCGGGACACGGGGGTCAGCGTGCGCATGTCCTTCGGGTTGTAGCCGAGTTCCTCGTCGTAGCCCGAGGTGAAGCCGGTGGTGTGGAACGGTCTGCCGTCGTGGGTGAGGGTGATCTCCTGGCGCCGCCCGCCCACGATGACGTCGAGGACCAGGTCGTACGTCACGTCGACCGCGCCGGCGATCGCCCGCAGGCCGAAGGTCACCACCTCGTCCTTCGCCAGGGTCACGGCGTTCTTGTCGAAGTAGGGGGCGCCCACGGCCTCGCGGTGGGGCACCTCCGCCCAGACGCGGGCCCGCGGGAACGGCTCGTCGAGGTCGATGCCGAGCGAGATGATGCCCTCGCCGCCCTGTGAGGGGGCGTCGATCAGCGTGCCGCCGCGCCGGGGCTTCGACCGGGTGAGGATCTTCGCCCTCAGGTCGGTGACGACCACCTTCTCGCTGCGCCCGCCCCGCAGCGTCAGCTCCATCCCGGTCTCGCCGGCGTCCACGGCGTGCCACTCCACCAGGGCCTGCGGTAGCTGCGGCAGGGGCAGCCCGCCGGCCGGCAGGTCAGGGCGGCCGGGCAGCCACCACGTGCCGCCCATCTGGCCGTCGGTCTCCAGGTCCATGGTGACGTCCAGCGGCGGGCCGCCGTGCAGCCGGTCCGCGAGGCCGGGGCCGTAGACATCGGTGAACAGCGCCACCAGCGCCCCGATCATCGCGGTGACCAGCGGCACGACCACCATGGCCTGCCCCGCCCTGCCCAGCCGCCGCCACCGCGACACGGTCGCAGCAGGGGTCTCGGGCCGCGCCGCGGCCGGCTCGGGCGCAGGGGCCGGCTCGGGCGCAGGGGCCGGCTCGGGCGCGGCGGCACCGTCCGCGGCAGCGGGTCCTCCGGCCTCGGGTGACGGGTCGGTGGACGTGGTCGCGGATTCCGGCTCCGCCGGCCGCTGGCGCGGTGGAAGACCCTCCCCCTCGTCCGTACGCTCCGGCTGCTGCTGGACCATCCGCTCCCCCTGTCGACGCGCCCCGCGTGGTGGCCCCATGGCCCGGTGGCTGCTGAGCAGCCTTCCGCTGACGCCGGTGCATGACACAATCGCGGCACCAACTGCCTTTGTTCCACCGGTATTTCGCCAAAGAAGGCAACCATCGGGGGTGCGCTGTCCATGACCGGGGAGGACACCCGCGACCCCGCTCCCGCCGACCGGCGCCTGCGCCCCGGCGAACGGCTCGTCGTGGTGCTGCTGTCGGTGGCGACCTGCGCGGCCGCGTTCCTCGCGGTGGCCCTGTTCATGCCCGCGGTCGGCCACGGGAAGGCCAGGCCCGTGGCCCTCCCGGACCCCTACACCACCCCTGCCGACACCTGGTCGCTCCCGCAGGAGCGCCTGGCGCCCCCGCGGCCGTTCACCGGCTTCACCGGGGACTGGTACAACCACACCGGCGGTCTCCACGTCGACGCCCACCTGGACTTCGTGCTGAAGACCGACGTCTACTGCTCCAAGACCGAGACGTGCGCCAAGCGTCCCGGGCCGACGCTCCACGGGACGCTGACGCCGGGGGCCCGCGGCCACGCGACGGCCACGGTCACCGGGTCCAGCGACCCCGGCGCCCGGTACCCGAAGTCCGTGAGCGTGACCTATCAACCGGACTACGACAGCCTGAAGTTGGGCGCGCTCGGGGAGTTCTGCGGCGCGCACGCGCCCCCGGGCCACTGCGGGGCCTGACCGGCGCGGGCGCACGGCCAGGGGTTCCGGGCCGGAGCCGCCACGACGGACGAACCCGGTCCCGGCGACCGCAACCGCGCGTCGCGGCCGGGTCGTCCTCCACGGCGGTGGCCGGTCGTGGCCGCGGCCGGCGGTGGTGCCGTTCGGAGGGGCGGGGATGGCGTACGACGTGGTGCTCGGCGTCTGGTGCGCGGTGTTCGGCGGGCTGGCGGCCTGGTGCGGCGGCCGGTTCCTGGCGCGCGGGCCGTGGCGGCAGGCGGGCACGGCCCGGGTGCTGCGGGTGTGGGAGCGCGAGCTGGGCAAGGGATGGCGGCACGGGGTGCCGGCCGAGGTCGCCTGTGTGGACCCGGTCGGCGGCAGGGAGTTGGTGGGCACCACCCGCGGCGGCGAGGGCTCGGCCGGCGAGCTGGCGGCCGCCTGGCCGGGGCGCGAGCTCGCGGCGTTCGTCCGGCTCCGGCGTCCGGACGAGTTCCGCGTCCGGACGCGGCTCCTGCGCTTCGTGGACGCGTATCTCTTCGGCCTGTGGTCGTTCCTGGCGCTGGCCGCCGTGCCGCTTGCCGCCCGCGCGCTGTTCGGCCGGCACAGCCTGGTGGTGTCCCTGCCGGTGTCGGTGGGCGTCTGGCTGCTGGTCGACATCGCCATCGCCGTCGTCCACGGGACCGCGGAAGGGCGGCACCGCCGCCGGCTGCTCGCCTCCGCCCAGACCGCGACGGCGGTCGTGATCGACTTCACGGAGACCTGGGATCCCGCGAAGGGCGTCAGGAAGGAGGCCCTGATGACCCCTGTGCTGTCCTTCACGACCGACGAGGGCGTGCAGGTCACCGCCACCTGCTCGTACAAGGCCGCGACGAAGCACGCCCGTCGGGGCGACGAGGTGGCGGTGCGCTACGCCCCCGCCGACCCGTCGGTCTTCACGGTCCTGCCGCCCGCGGAGAAGGAGGAACTCCCGGACGTGCCCGCGGAACCGGCCCGCCTTCCCGGCTGGATCCGCGCCGACGGTGTCCGCGTCCGGGCGGACCGCGTCACCGCGGTGGAGATCGCCCGCGGCCGCCTGCTGCTGCGCACCCTCGACCATGCCGGTCCGCTGTCGCTGACCCCGCCCGCACCCGCGACCCGCGAGCAACTGGAGGCGCTGGCCGACGAACTGGTCGCCTCCCTCGAACCGGGCGGCGCCGAACGCGAGGGCCCCCGGCCGGCGTTGCCGCCGGCCGGGGGCCCTCAGGATGCGGTCAGCGGTGATCAGCCGTCGTTCTCCGACGACGGGATGTAGGCGCCGGGCACCTCGTTCGGGGCGAGGATCTTGCTGTCACCCGGGTACGGGGTGGACCAGTTGTGGCTGTCGTACCACGTGAAGCGGTTCATCTGCTCGGGGTTGGCGAAGTCGGGCACGGCCTTGTTGCCGGTCAGCCGCTGGTGCGACTTCCAGGCGGTCCACTCGGCCGCGACCGTCTTCTCGGCGGCCGGGACGGCGGCCGAGGTCGGGGCGGGCGCCGCGTTCGGGTTCTGCGCCGCCGGGGTGTCGACACCGCAGGTCGGCGCGGGCGACACGCCGAGGGTCAGCGAGGTCTTGTTCTGCACGGCGTTGAACGGCGTGTAGTCGGGCTTGCTGGTGAACGCGCCGTACATCGGCGTGGCGGCACTGTCGCGCTGGTTCATCGGCTGGATGCCGAGGATCTGCTCGATGGTGCGCATCATCGTGATCTGCGAGTAGTAGTGGCTGTCGACCGTGCCGTGCTGCGCGTACGGGCTGATGATCTGGATCGGCGCACGGTGGCCGTCGACGTGGTCGAGACCGGCCTGGGAGTCGTCCTCGACGATGAAGATCGCCGAGTCCTTCCAGTACTTGCTGTGCGTGATCGCGTCGACGGTGCGGCCGACCGCGAGGTCGTTGTCCGCGACCTGGGCGGCCGAGTTGGCCGGGCCGCCGGTGTGGTCGTTGGAGTACCAGAACATGTTCAGGTTCGCAGGACCGTTCTTCTCGAAGTCCTGCTGCCAGACCTGCTCCTTGTAGACGTCCGGCACGCTGGTGTCGAACAGCGGGAAGCCGGGCACCGACACCTTGTTCAGCGACGGGATCGCCGAACCGGTCTGGATCGGGTACTGCGTCTGCGCGCCGGTGGACTGCATGGTCTTGGCGTCGCAGTACAGGTTCTGCCAGGTCGCGCCGGCCGGCTTGCTCTCCAGCGACTGGAACTCGCCGTAGTCCTTGACGGACTTGCCGGCGGCCTCGGCACCGGTCCAGATGAAGCCGGTCTTCTGGTGGCCGAGGGCGTCGTTCTCGGTGTCGTAGCTGCGGGTGTACTCACCCGCGGACGACTCGGTGTACTCCGGGTTGTCCGACTGCGTCAGCCAGTTGTGGCCCTCGGCGGAGTTCGTGCCGACGTCGTAGAAGTTGTCGTACAGCCCGAACTGCGAGGCCAGCGCGTGCTGGTTCGGCGTCACGTTCTCGCCGAACTGCGTCACCGACGGGTCGCCGTTGCCCTGCGGCATGTCACCGAACACCTGGTCGTAGGTGCGGTTCTCCTTGACCAGCAGGAAGACGTGCTTGATCGTCGACGGGTCGCCGATCCGGGTCGGGACCGGAACGGCCGCGGCCTTCTTGCCCTGCGCGATCTTGACGTCGTTGTTGCTCCAGCCGTTCTGCTCGAACACCTTGGAGGTGTACGACCGGATCACCTTGTCGCTGGGCAGCGTGAACTGCGTCAGGCTCGACGTGGTGTCGTGGGTGCCGTGCCCGGCGGCGGTGGTGGGCCGCAGGGCGTCGATGCCACGGGTGTTGGAGACCACGACCTTGTCCCCGACCGTGGTGATCTCGGACGGGAAGTAGTCGGTGGGCAGCAGGCCGACGTAGGAGGCGGGCTCGTGCGCACCGGCGTACTTGTAGACCGCGACCGCGTTGGCCCGGCCGAGCGTCACCAGCAGGTGGCCGTCGTCGGTGAGCGTCACGGCGTTGGGCTCGTAGCCGACCGACGCCTCCGGCCACGGCTGGGTGGCGACGGTCTGCACGACCTTGTCGCGGGCGGAGTCGATCACCGACACGTTGTTGTCCGCGGTGTTGGTGACGAACACCGTGCCGTTCTTGGCGTACACGGCGGTCGGGTGCAGGCCGACTTTGATGGTGCCGACCGCGGCGGACGCGTCCCCCAGGTTGATGACGCTGACGGTGCCGGTGGTGGCGGCGCCCGTGTCGGGGTTGGCCACCACGTCGGTGCCGTACGAGTTGATGGTGGTGTCGCCGGCCTTGGCCGGGCGGCCGCCCTCGTTGCTCACGTACAGCTTGCCGCCGACCAGGGCCAGGCCGCGCGGCGCGTTGCCCACGGCCCAGGTCTGCTTGACGGTGCCGGTGGCCGCGTCGATCGCCGCGACCTTGTTCTGGCCGTTGACCGCGGAGTACACCGTGGCGCCGTCGGCGGAGAAGACCGCCGCGCCGACCAGCGCGTGCTTGCTGCCGTCCGCCGGGATGGTGACGACGACCGGGTTGGCGAGCGTGCCGTCCGCGTTGACGGTGAACTTGGTGTAGCCGTCGCTCTGGCCGAGCCACAGCTGCTTGCCGTCGGGCGAGTACGTCGGGCCCTCCTGGCCGACCGACGAGCTCTTGATCTTCAGGGTGTCGGCGGCGTTCGTGCCGATCTTCTGCTTCACCGCCCCGGTCTTGAGGTCGATGATGACCAGAGCGGCGTCACCGTCGGTCACCGCGGCCGCGACCGTGGTGCCGTCGGGGCTCACCGTGGACGACATGATCTTGCCGTCGTTGATGACCGTGCGGTCGCCGTAGGGCTTGATGTACTGGTCAGCGGAGACGACCTGGCCCTTGTCGGTGACCTGGCCGACCTGCTGGGTGCCGAACTGCTGGGTCGAGGCGACGGCGGTGCCCGTCACTCCGAGCGCGACCGTGATGCACGCGGTCACCAGCGTCGTCCGGCGGCCGACGCGTCGGCCGAGAAGGCTGAACTGCGCCTTCTCGCTGGTGCGACGCTGCCGTATTACCTGCATGGGTTATCCCTTCGGGGTGGAGTGAAGCAGCTCGACGTTGCCGTCGAACTGCCACAACGGGTTGGGTGCGTCCCCCTGCGGAGTGCGCACCAGGAAGTAGCCGTTGACTTCCTTCGGCCCGTCGCCGTCGGCGACGAACCGCCCGTCCGCGGTGATGTCGAGCTGGTAGATGGCCTGGCCGGTGACCTGGACGCCGGGGAGGTGCCACGAGACCACGCAGCGCCAGTCGTTGCCCGAGCCCTCGTCGGGGACGTTGTCGTCGCCCTTGGCGCACGCCGCGGAGACCCGGAGCTGGGCCTCGGTGACGGCGGGGCGGTTCAGTTCGCGGGTCTGCATCCGGTACAGGTGCGCGAACTCGACGGCGAGCGACCGGTCGACCTTCGCCTTCGTGATCCCCGACCCCATGGAGGGGGTCGAGACGCCGACGACGGCGATGGTGGCGCCGACCAGGGCGGCCAGGGGCAGGAACCCGGCGGCGAACGCGCGCCGGCCGGAGGTGGCGCTGACGAGGTTGGTGAAGTCGCGCCGCAGGAACAGCAGATAGGCCAGCACGGTGGCCAGCACGGCCCACACCAGGCTGACCGCGATGCCGATCAGCAGCGGGGCGAGTTGCTGCGGGCCGGCGAACAGCCCGTTCCAGGAGATGAAGGCGTAGCCGGGCAGCGACACGCGCACGGCCACCGGCAGCGGCAGCATCTGCGCCAGCTGCATCGCGAGGGCGACGAGCGCGGGCAGCAGCAGCCCCATCGGGGAGCGGCCCAGCGCGACCGAGCCGATCAGGCCGATGCCGGCCAGCGCCAGCGTGGGCGCCAGCGCGCAGGCCCAGGCGAGGAACACCTGGCCGGCCGCGTCCGAGGGCGCCAGCAGGTGGCCGTCGAGCCCGACCAGCGGGTGGTTGCCGACCGACAGCAGGCCGCCGGCCACGCCGGAGACGGCCAGCCCGACGACCATCAGCAGGATCACGGTGAGCGCGGCCAGCGCCTTCGCCGCGAAGATCCGCCGCGGCGAGCGGACCGCCACCAGCAGGTGGCGCCAGGTGCCGAGCCGGTCCTCCGAGGCGAACACGTCGCCGGCCACCACCGAGGTGAGCAGCGGCAGCGCCCACGTCCCGGAGAAGCCGAGGATCACCAGCGGGCCGGCCCAGCCGGTGGCGTGCATCCAGCGGCCGAACAGGGTGTCGCTGGGCAGCGTGCTCTGCTGGCTGACCGCGGCGACGAACAGCGCGGGCGCGATCCAGCAGGCCAGCACCAGCAGCCGGATCCGCCACTGCGAGATCAGCTTGACGAGTTCGAAGCGGTAGCTGCGGGCCACCGAGACGGGATGGACGCGGATGGCAACGTTGTCGTCCTCCAGCGTCAGGGCGGTGGCGGTCATCGGGCGGCCTCCTGCTGCGCCTGCGGGTCCTGGGGTGCGGTCTCGTCCGCCGCGGCCGGCCCGCCGGCGGCGGGCTCGTCGTGCTGTGCGGGCGCGGCTGCCGCGGCCGGCCGTGCGGGGCGTACGGGCTCGGCCGGGTCGTCGTCGGATTCGGTGAGGGCGAGGAAGGCGGCTTCCAGCGGCGAGACCACGGGCGCGAGTTCGCGGACCGCGACGCCGTCGCCGACCAGGCGGGACACGAGCGCGTCGAGGGCGGGCACCAGGGTGCGCACCACGACCGCGTCGGCGCCGCGCCATTCCACGCGGGGCTCGACGACCCGGACGCCGTCCGCCGCCTCGGCCAGCGCGAGGGCGGCCTTCGGGTCGGAGGTGAGCAGCCGGTAGTCGAGTTCGCGGTTCTCGGCGGCCAGCTTGCTCAGCGGCCCGGAGAAGACGATCCGCCCGGTGGACAGGATGGTGACCTCGGCGCACAGCGCCTCCAGGTCGTCCATCCGGTGGCTGGAGAGCACCACGGCGGTGCCCTCGGCGGCGAGCCGGGTCAGGACGCCGTGGACGTGCTTCTTGCCCGACGGGTCGAGGCCGTTGGCCGGCTCGTCCAGCACCAGCAGCCGCGGCCTGGTGAGCAGCGCGGCGGCCAGCCCCAGGCGCTGGCGCATGCCCAGGGAGAAGCCGCGGGCCCGGTCGTCGGCGACATCGGTGAGGCCGACCTCGGCGAGCACGTCGTCGATCCCCGCGCCCTTCGCGTCGTTGCCGCGCAGTGCGGCCAGCGCCGCGAGGTTCTGCCGCGCGGTGAGCGAGGGGTAGAGGCCCGGCCCGTCCACGAAGCCCGCGACGCCGTCGGGTGCGGCGAGCGCGCGTCCGACCGGCGTGCCCAGGATCTCCAGCGTGCCGCTGTCGGCCGCGGACAGGCCGAGCAGCAGGCCCAGCAGGGTGGTCTTGCCCGCCCCGTTCGGCCCTACCAGTCCGTGGATCTGGCCACGGGCCAGGTCCAGATCGACCCCGTCCAGTGCGACGACCTCGCCGAAACACTTCGTGATTCCGCGAGCCCGGACTGCCAGGACCGCCTCCTTGGTGTCCATCGGTCCCTCCCTTCCAAAACCTCAAGGGACGCTAGGGGCCGCAGAAAGCCCCTGCACGGCCTGTCAGTTGAACGGTTGGCGAACGACAGGCGACGGAGTGGACTCGGTCAAGTCCCGTTGTTGCGAAGGGAGTTGCGCGCAGCGTCGTCGTGTGGTGACGGTCCGGGGCCGCGGACGGGCATGCGCGAGCGGCGCCGGGGCGCGGGTGCGCGGCGGCGCGCGGAGCGGTCCCGGCGGCGCCTGCCGCGGCGGGGCCGGGACGGGACGGGCCGGGTCCGGCTCCGGGGCCGGGCTCCGGAACGGGCCTCGGGCCAGCTCGCGCTTCCGTGCACGTCGTACGGGTCAAGTCCCGCTGGGACATGCTGAGTTGGGGGAGGCAAGGGGAACTCCGCCCGCTGGGCGGTCACGCCAGCTGGAAGTGCCAGATGATCTCCGCGGGCGTCCCCGCGTTGGCCACGCGGGCGGCCTCGGGCACCAGGTCGGCCAGCCACCAGGGCCAGACCTCCCAGGGCCCCAGCTCGGCCGCCTCCGGCGCCTGCGGCGGCCCGGCGGACTCGGTGAACTCGGGGAGAACGGGTGACGCCGCGGGTGCGGTGGGCTCGGCAGGTGCCGCGGGCTCGGCGGGCTCTGCGGGCTCGGCGGGTGCGATGCCCGGCTCCTCGCAGCGCCGCACCTGGAGCCCGGTGGGGAGCGCGGCGCGCAGGTAGTCGCCGGGCGAGTGGCGGTGGCTCGCGATGCGCCCCGGCGACCCGTCGGCCAGGCGCAGCCTCGGCATCGACCCGCGCAGCACGTACTCGCCGTGGATGTCCGAGGTCACCAGGTGCCCGCCGGGGCGCAGCACCCGGGCGAACTCCGCGAAGACCGGCCGCAGATCGGGCACATGGGTCAGCGCGAGGGAGCAGACGACCAGGTCCACCTCGTCGTCGGCCACCGGCAGCCGGTGCAGGTCGCCGAGGCGGAACTCGCCGCCGGGCACGCGGGCGCGGGCGTGGTCGAGCATCTCGGGCGAGCCGTCGACGCCGAGGACGCGGTGGCCGCGGCCCGCGAGGAGCGCGGAGATCCGGCCGGTGCCGCAGGCGGCGTCCAGCGCCAGGCCCGCCGGCATCCCGTCGAGGATCTCGCCGATCACCGGGGTGTCCAGGTCGAACGCCGAGTTGGGCCCGTCGTAGGTGCGGGACCACAGCCGGTAGCCGTCGTCCGCTCCCACCCGCGCGACCTCGACCGCGCCGCCGGCCAGATGGGCGTACCCGCCGTCGAGCAGCCCGCGCACCTCCGCGATGCGCGCCTCGACGTACTCCCTGTCGTACTCCCCGGTGAACGACCGGAGCAGCGCGAGCCCTTCGAGGCCCAGGACGTATGCCAGCGGATTCTCGTAAGCCACGGCCCGCGAGGCTAACCACCCCCGTCCCTCCGCGCGACCGATTAATCCCCGGCCCTCGCGGCGGGGGTGGGGATGGGCTTTTCGAACCAGTGGTGGGCGTAGGGCTCGTTGTTGAAGGCGGGGACCTCGGTGAAGCCGAAGGAGTGGTAGAGGCCGACCGCCTCGCCGAGGGACTTGTTGGTGTCCAGGCGGAGGACGTCGCGGCCGTGGGCGGCGGCCCTGGCCTCCAGCTCGGTCAGGAAGCGGCGGCCGAGGCCGAGCCGGCGGGCCCGGGGGGCGACCCACATCCGCTTGATCTCCGCCGGGGCGCCCTGCGGGAGCTTGAGGCCGGCGCAGCCGACCGGGTCGCCGTGCAGCCGGGCTACCAGGAACAGGCCGCGCGGCGGCCGGAGTTCGCCTGCGTCGGGCAGCAGGCTGCGGGCGGGGTCGAAGCCGGTCTCGAAGCGCTCCTGCAGTTCGGTGAAGTACGCCAGCAGGCAGCTCCTGGCGTCGGGGTGGTCGGGGTCGACGACATCGAGGGTGACGGTAGCCGCGGTGAGCAGCCGGTCCACCTCGGCCATGGCCGCGACCAGCCGTGCGCGCTGCGCCGCGTTGAGCGGCCCGAGCAGGGAGCCGGCGAGCTCGTCGCTGCGCCGGTCCAGCAGCGCCCGTTCGGCCCGGCCCTCGGCGGTGAGCCGCACGGTGCGCACCCGCCGGTCCCCCGGCTGCGGCTCGACCGTCACCAGCCCGCCGGCCTCCAGGGACCGCAGCAGCCGGCTGACGTACCCCGAGTCCAGTCCGAGCCGCTCCCGCAGCCGCCGCACGTCCTGCCCCTGCTCCCCGATCTCCCACAGCAGCCGGGCCTCCCCGATCGCCCGCTCGCGGCCGAGGTAGTGGTCGTGGAGCACACCCACGCGTTCGGTGACGGTCCGGTTGAACCGCCGCACCTGTGCGATCTGCGCCGCATCCATTCTCTGACTCTAGTCAGAGATCTGCTCCCGAGGCCAGCACGTCCCGGATCGCGGGACTCAGTAGTCGGGACTCAGTAGCGCGGCATGGTGGGAATCGTCTTCTCCGCCAGCTCGACGAGGGCCTCGACCTTGGCCAGGTCGGCCTCGACCTCCTCGGCCGTCACGGCCGGCGCCTCCGAGGACCGGTACTCCACCTCGTTGCGCCGGGCCCGCATGCGGTTGAAGGGCCGCAGCACGTGCCCGAGCGGCGGGTCGAGCTGCGCGAGCACCGCCTCGTAGAGGACGGTGTGGCCGCCGCGGCTGGTGGCGCGCAGCCCCTGGTTCTGCAGCACGGCGGCCAGCGAGCGGCGCGCCGCGTCGTAGGCGAGGGTGTAGGCGCCTTCCGGGTCGGTGGCCAGCAGGTTCCGCGCGGACCCGACATGCGTGCGGGCCCGGACCAGCTCGGCCAGGGCGGCCTGCCGGGAGGCGGGCACCCGCTCCAGCCGGCCCCGGGCCATCAGGGCGTCGACGGTCGCCCGCCCCTGGTTCCACGTCGTCACGGCGCCTCCCGGTCAAGGTGGAGTTCGACCAGCGGGCGCTCGCGGACGCTGGTCAGGAAGGGGTCGTCCGCGTCCGCCTGCTCCCACGCCCGGACGGAGACGCGGTGGACGTTGACCTCCCGGCCGAGCCGGCGGGACGCGTCCTCGGCGAGGTCGAACAGGGCGTCGGCGTCCGGATCGCCCACGACGAGCACGTCGACGTCGGCGGGCGGCGGCCCCGGCTCGCCGTCGTAGCGGGCGGCCCACGAGCCGTAGATGTAGGCGCGCCGCACCCCGTCGAGCCGCGCCAGTTCCTCGGAGAGCAGCGGCAGCGGCCCGAACGAGGCCGCCATCAGGTCGCTCAGCGGGCGGTAGAGCGCGGTGTCCGTGCGGGCCCGGACGAGACGGCTGCGTCCCACCCGCCGGTCCGCGAGGATGCCGCCCCCGGCGAGCCGGTCGACCTCGCGCAGCACGGCCGTGGGCGTCACCCCGAGGTCGGTGGACAACTCGGTGATGCTGTACTCCCGGTCCGGGTGCAGGAGCACGAGCGCGAGGAGTTCACCCTGCATACGGGACCGGAGCAGCGGGAGCAGGCTCGGTGACACTTTCATTGGACGCAGGATATCAAGCGTCCAATGAAAGTAACCCTCCGCAGTCGGATGATCGCCGTGCCTTCCGGGGCCCGCGGACGGTCCCGGGACCCCTCACCGGGACGCGGCCGGAGGCGTCACAGGGAGGTGATGTGCCGCCCGGAGACGTGGTCGGGACTGATCCGCACCCACAGCGGCCGGTCCCCGCCGGCCCAGGGCTCGACCCGGTGCTCGGCCGCCAGGCGCTCCGCCGTCGCCGGGTCGTCGATCCGCACGGCGGTGCCGGTGATCAGCACGCTCCAGCCCCGGCTCAGGGCGTCGTCCATGCGGTCGATCTCGAAGGTGACCGGCTGGCCGGTCTCCGGGGCGGCCGGGCCGTCGGGAACCGTCCGGTAGAGGACCGACCGGGCGTCGACCGCGTAGTTGACCGGGAAGACCGCCGGCGGCCCCGGGTCCTTCGGCAGCGCCACGCGCCCCAGCCCGTGGGTGCCCAGCCGGTCCCAGCACTCCGCCTCGGTGAGCCGGACGAGGACCGGGCGGGGTGCGGCCGCGGCCTGCCCGGGCGGCGGGTCGCGGCGGCCCTCGAACATCTCGCGGTACGTCACGCCGAGCGCCGCGGCGATGCGGTGCAGGCCCTCCTGGTCGAAGTCGGGCTCGGCGGCCAGGACCTGGTCGAGGTAGCAGGGGGACATGCCGGCCTCGCGGGCCAGCTCTTCGCGGCTCATGCCCAGCTGGGCGAGTCTTCCGGCGACGCGGCTCGCAAGGTCCGGTGACGTGATGGTGGTGGGTGCATGGCGCCCGGCGCGGTCCACGGCGCGCCTCCTTCCGAGGGCGGGCCCCCGGGGGGCCGGTCCTATCCCTCCACCCTCCCCCACCGCGGGCGGCGACGCCAGGCAGGACCGCGTCCCGAGCCCCTGTTCCCGGGGGCGCGGCGGTGGGTCGCGGGGAGGCCGATCGGCCCCGGCGGATCGGTGAGGCCGGGCCCGTTCGGCCCTGGCGCCGTCCGGGGGGCCGGGTGATGATCGAAGCCGGGAGCGGTCCGGGACGGCCCGGCCCGCCGCGGGCCGGGTGCGCGAGGGCACCGGCGACGGCACAGGTGAGACGACAGGTGAGGGGCCGACATGAGCGAGCCACGGCAGTTCTCACCGCGTTCGCCGATCCGGGTCTTCCTGCTGGACGACCACGAGGTCGTCCGCCGCGGCGTGCACGACCTGCTCGACGCCGAACCCGACATCGAGGTCGTCGGCGAGGCGGGCACCGCCGACCACGCGCTGGCCCGGGGCCCGGCGCTGCGCCCCGACGTCGCCGTGCTGGACGTGCGGCTGCCGGACGGCGACGGCATCACCGTCTGCCGCGAACTGCGGTCAACGATGCCGGGGCTGGCGTGCCTGATGCTGACGTCGTTCGACGACGACGACGCGCTGCTGGACGCGATCATGGCGGGCGCGGCCGGCTACGTCCTCAAGCAGATCAAGGGCTCCGACCTGGTCTCCGCGGTGCGCACCGTCGCGTCCGGCCAGTCGATGCTCGACCCGGCCACCACCGCGCGGCTGATGAGCAGCCTGCGCGCCGACGGCGCACCGGCCGATCCGAACGAGCAGGCCCTGTCCGGGCTGTCCCCGCGGGAGCGGGAGATCCTCGAACTGGTCGGCGACGGGCTCACCAACCGCCAGATCGGCAAGCGGCTGTACCTGTCGGAGAAGACGGTCAAGAACAACGTCTCGCGGCTGCTGGCCAAACTCGGCGTCGAGCGCCGGGTGCAGGCCGCGGTCATCGCCACCCAGGGCGGCCCCCACGGCGTCCACGTCCACGGCCACGGCGACCGCGAGGGCCCGGGGCACGACCGGTAGAGGCCGGTCGACCGCCGCCGGGACGACGGCCGGCAGGACGACGCCCGCCGGCCCGCCAGGTGAGAAGGCACCGCGGGCCGTCCGACCCGCGCCCACGGCCGCGGGGCGCGCCCGTGCCCCACCCCGTCCGCGGCTCCCGGAGAGGTGCTCCCGGACGGGTGCTCCGGACGGCAAGGCCGTTCGGCCCTCCCGGGGGTGACCTCCGGCTCTCCCCGCCGGGCGCCGCGCCCCCCACGCTGGAGCCGGGAGGAGGGACCCGGCCAGCCGGACCGGTCCCGCCCCGACCGGGTCCCGGGCCCGGAAGACCGGAGGAGACGGCCATGACCACCACCGCACTCGACGGGGCGACCCTGGAGAAGCTGGTCTCCGCGGCCGTGGCCGCGCCCTCGATCCACAACACGCAGCCGTGGCGGTTCCGCCTCGACCCGGTCACCTCGACCATCGAGGTGCACGCCGCACACGAGCGGGCGCTGCGGCACACCGACCCCGACGGCCAGTCCCTGCACCTCTCCGCCGGCGCGGCCGTGTTCAACCTGCGGGTCGCGGTGGCGCACTTCGGCTGGGACCCGATCGTGCGACTGCTGCCGCGGCCCGCCGATCCCGGCCTGCTGGCCTCGGTCCGGCTTGCGGGCCCGGGCCCCGGCCTGCCCAGCGGCACGCAGCTGTACGGCACCGCCCCGTACGGTGCGGGGCTGTACGACGCGGTGTGGCGCCGGCACAGCAGCCGCTTCCCGTTCACCGGACCGCCGGTCGGCGCGGACGTCCGCGCGGAGATCACCGCGGCGGCGACGGCCGAGGGCGCGATCCTGGTGTTCCCCACGCCCGCGGAGACCGCGCGCATCCTCCACGTCACCGCCGAGGCCGAACGGCTCGCCGCCGCCGACCGCGGCCGCAGCGACGAGAGCCGCGCATGGGTCCGGGACGGCGCGCACGACGGCATCCCGTCCGTCGCGCTCGGGCCGCGGGACGCCACCGGGCGCCTGCCGGTCCGCGACTTCACCACCGGTCACGCCGCGCACGTCCAGCCGCCCGTGCCGTTCGAGGAGCACCCGGTCCTGGCCGTGCTGGGCACCGCCCGCGACACCCGCGCGGACTGGCTGCGCGCCGGGCAGGGCCTGGAGCACGCGCTGCTGGTCGCCACCGCGCACGGCGTGCAGGCGTCCCTGTTCAGCCAGGGCGTCGAGTGGCCCGAGGCCCACTGGGCGCTGCGCGATCCCCGCGGCGGCACCGCCAACGTGCAGATGCTGGTCCGCTTCGGCTACGGCCCGGAGGGCCCGGCCACCCCCCGCCGCCCGGTCAGCGACGTCATCGACACCGGCCTCTGAGCCCCGGTGCCCGCCCCGGGACCTTCCTCACCCCGCGAGCGGCACGCACCACGTCAGCCGGGAGCCGCCCTGGGGTGCGGCGGCGGCCTCGAAGCGGCCGCCGAGGCGCTCCGCGCGGGCGGCCAGGTTGTCCAGGCCGCTGCGCGGCGCCCCCTCGGGGATGCCGCGGCCGTTGTCGGTGACGGTGACGGTGAGCAGCCCGTCCGAGGCCACGAGGGTGACGTCGGCGGCGCTCGCCCGGGCGTGGCGGGCGGTGTTGGACAGGGCCTCGGTGAGGACGGCGACGGCGTCGTCGGCCGTGGCCGGCGGCACGTCGGTGTCGAGGAGTCCCTCCATGTGCAGGACCGGGGTGAACCCCAGGTTCTGCGCGGCCTCCTCCACGCCGGCCGCGGCCCGGGCGCGCAGGCCCTGCGGCCGGCGCTCGCCGTCGGCGACCCGCAGCCCGAAGATCGTGGACCGGATGATCTTGATGGTCTCGTCGAGGTCGTCGACGGCCCGCAGCAGCCGCTCGTTGGCCTCCGGGTGGTCGACGAACCGCAGGGTGCTCTGCAGCGTCATGCCGGTGGCGAACAGCCGCTGGATGGCCAGGTCGTGCAGGTCCCTGGCGATGCGGTCGCGCTCCTCCAGCACGGTGAGCTGCTCGGCGGCCCGCCGCCGCTCGGCCAGCTGCAGCGCGAGCGCCGCCTGGCCGGCGAAGGTCTGCAGCGGCGTCGTCTCGGCCTCGCTGAAGGGCGCGGCCTGCTCCGCGCGGGACAGCAGCACCGCGCCCCGCACGCCCTCGTCCGTGACCATCGGCACCGCGACCGTCGGCCCCAGGCCGCCGAACCGCGGGGGCCCCGCCGCCACCCGCGGGTCCTTCTGCACCTCGGCGGTGGTGATCGGCTCGCCCGCCATCATGGCCGCGCCCATGAAGGAGCCCTCGCGCGGGAGCACCAGCCCGCGGTGGGTGTCGGCGTCGGTGCCGACGGCGATCATCACCCGCAGGTCGGTGCCGTCGTCGGCGGGCAGGCCGACGGCCGCGAGGTCCGCGCCGACGATGGACCGCGCGTGCCGGACGATGCGCTCCAGCACGTCCATCTCGCCGGCGCCGGACAGCAGGGCGGCGATGATGTCGGTGTTGGCCTCCACCCACCGCTGCCGGTCGCGGGCCGCCTGGTAGAGGCGGGCGTTCTCGATGGCCACGCCCGCGGCGACCGCGAGCGTGTTCAGCACCGTCTCGTCCTCCGCGTCGAAGGTCTCGCCGCCGCGCTTCTGCGTGAGGTAGAGGTTGCCGAACACCTCGTCGCGCACCCGGATCGGCACCCCCAGGAAGGTGTGCATCGGCGGGTGGTGCGCCGGGAAGCCGTACGACTCCGCGTGGTCCGCGATCTCGGTCAGCCGCAGCGGCTCGGGGTGCCGGATCAGCTCGCCGAGGATGCCGTGGCCCGACGGCAGGTGCCCGATCGCCGCGACCTCGTCCTCGGAGACGCCGACGGTCAGGAACTCCGTCAGCCGGTCGCCCTCGACGACGCCCAGTGCGCCGTACTCGGCGTCGACCAGCACCACCGCGGACTCCACGATCCGGCGCAGCACGTGCGGCAGGTCCAGTTCGCGGCCGACGGACAGCACCGCCTCCAGGAGGCTGTGGATGCGGTTCTGGGTGCCGCGCGCCGCGTCGATCCGCACCTGGAGCTCATCGAGGAGCTGGTCGAGTTCGAGGCGCGGGAGCGGGCCGGCGCCGCCGCCCTCGCTGCCGTCCCGCCCGTTGCCGCCGGCCTCGCCCACCGCTGCCTCCACTCGCGGCCGCGCGCCGCGACCGGGATGTGCCCTCCCGTCCACGCTAGCCGCCGGGCGGCACCCCTGCCCGCGGCGATCGGGCCCCTGGTCCCCGGGCCGAGGGCCGTTCGGCCCTCCCCGGGGTCTGCGCGGCCCCTGCCGGCGCCCGCGGTGCTGTGCGACGGTCGGAAGGTGGCAGGTGAACGACGCTCGCCGCCCGGACGGTCACCAGAGGGACGTTCGGACGGCGGACCGCCGCGGGAGAGACGGTCGCAGGAGAACGGCCTCGCCGAAAGGGGGCCCGCCGATGCGTACGACCGTGAGGTTCTGGCGCTGGCGCCGCAATCCGCTCAAGCGCGGCACCGACCGCGCCGAGGC
The DNA here is from genome assembly GCF_044333795.1 of Streptomyces sp. NPDC020917. Taxonomy (NCBI): domain Bacteria; kingdom Bacillati; phylum Actinomycetota; class Actinomycetes; order Kitasatosporales; family Streptomycetaceae; genus Streptomyces; species Streptomyces sp. NPDC020917. The sequence goes on from NZ_JBIRRR010000018.1 coordinate 146,167, forward strand.
GTGGAGCGCGGCGCTCCTGTCGGTGATGCTCTTCGCCGGGGCCCCCGCGGCCGGCGTGGCCACCGGGCTCGGCGTCGCCGCGGCCGCCTCCGACCCGCCCGCCGGCTGGCACACCACCGCGGCGGTCCAGACGCAGAAGGCGCCCCCGGCCCCCACCGGCTTCGGCTACGCCGACGGCCTGCCGGGCGTCCGCTCCCCGGTGCGCTGGACGACCTCCGACGGCCACACGCACACCGGGCAGGCGCTGGTGAGCCCCGGCAGCCCGGCCGGCAGCCGCGTCACCGTCTGGCTGGACCGCACCGGCTCGCTCCGCGACAACCCCGTCGACCCCACCCTCGTCCGGGCCCGGGGCGTCGCCTACGGCACCTGCGCGGCGACCGCGACCGCGCTGCTGGCCGGCGGTGCCTGGGCGGGCACGCGCCGCTACCTGGACCGGCGCCGGGCCGCCGACCTGGACCGCGAGTGGGCCCGCATCGGCCCGCAGTGGGGGACGGCCGCCCGCGGCTGACCGCCGCTCCACCCTGTGGCCGGACGGGGGCCGGACGGCCCCGGGCGGAGGCCGGACCGGCTCTGAGCGGGCACCGGGCCGCCGTGCGACGGTGAAGAGGACGGCAGGAACCGCGGACAACGGCAAGAACGCCACCACGACAACCTGGGCGACGTGCCCACCGGAAGGCGGTGCCACCATGAACAAGCCCCTGATCGTCGGTATCGACGGATCGGACTCCAGCCTGCGTGCCATCGACTGGGCGGTCGCCGAGGCCACCCGTCGCGACCTGCCGGTCAAGCTGGTGCACGGCTCGCTGTGGGAGCGCTACGAGGCGGTCAGGCCGGGCTTCGGGACCGCGGTGTCGTCCGGGCACGTCATGGCCGAGCACATCGTGGCGTCCGCGGCCGAGCGGGTGGCGAAGATCGCCCCCGAACTCGACGTGGCCACCACCCTGGCCGCGTCCGACCCGGGCATGGCGCTGCTGCGGGAGGGCGAGGCGGCCACCGCCATCGTCGTGGGCACCCGCGGCCGCGGCGCGATCACCGGGATGCTGCTGGGGTCGACGAGCCTGGAGGTCGCCGCGTACGCGACCTGCCCGGTCGTCGTGGTGCGGGGCGAACCCCCCAACGTCCGCGGCGAGTTCGGCCGGGTGTTGGTCGGAGTCGGGGCGCCCGGGGAGTCGTCGGCCGCCGTGGAGTTCGCGTTCGGGGCGGCGCAGGCGCGCGAGGCCGACCTGCTGGCCGTGCACGCCTGGCACCGGCCGGCCCGTGAACTGCCCGACACCGGGCACCTGTCGGGCGACGGATCCGATCCCGAGGCGCACGAGGCCGAGCGGTCCCTGGGCGCCGCCCTGCTCGCCACCGCGCAGGCGTACCCGAAGGTCACCGTGCAGTCGCGGCTGCCCGAGGGGCGGGCGCACACCGCGCTGCTGGACGCCGCGACGGCCAGCGACCTGATCGTGGTGGGCGCGCGGCGGCCGCGCGGCGGCGTCGGGATGCAGCTGGGCCTGGTCAACCACACCGTCCTCCACCATGCGGCGTGCCCCGTGGCCGTCGTACCGCAGCCGTGACCGGCCCCCGGGACGGCGTCGTGGCGGGCGTCTCCGGCGCCCATCCCGAGGTGAGCGCCCATGTGGTCGGCTGGGCGGCGGACGAGGCGGTCGCGCGCGGGCTGCCGCTGCGCATCGTGCACGCGCAGGACTGGCCGCGCGGCACCTCTCCCGACGCGGGCCCCGACCACCCCGCGCACGTGTGGTCGAAGCACTTCCGTGCCAACGGGGAGTCGCTGCTGACCGACGCCCGGCGCGTGGCGTCGGCGGACCGGCCCGCGCTGGCCGTGACGACCGAACTGGCCGACGGCCGGGCCGCGCGGGTGCTGCGCGCGGCCGCCGAGTCGGCCGACCTGCTGGTGCTCGGCGGCCGGCGGCTGACCGGCGTCGAGGGCGCGTTCGCCGGCGGCAGCACGGCGCACTCGCTGGCCGGCCATCTGCCGTGCCCGATGGCGCTGGTGCCCCAACCGGCCGCCGGCGTCCCGGACTACGCCCCGGTCGTCGTCGGCGTGGACGGCTCGTCCTCGTCGCACGTGGCACTCGACCTCGCGTACGCCGAGGCGGCCGCGGCGAAGGTCGACCTGGTCGCGGTGGAGGTGCGCCGACCGCGGGACTACACGTGGGCGGAACTGCCGGAGGACACCGAGCTGAACCTTGCCGAGGTGCTGTCCGGGTACAGCGAGCGCTATCCGGACATCGCGGTGAGCCAGGAGATCCTGTCCGGCCGGCCGGCCGTGGTGCTGGCCTCCGTGACCGGGCGGGCCCGGTGCCTGGTGGTCGGCAGCCGCGGGCTCGGCGGCTTCCGCGGGATGCTGCTCGGGTCGACCAGCAGGGCGCTGATCCACCACACGGAGTGCCCGCTGATCATCGCGCCGCTGCACGGCCGTTGAGGGCGGGCAGGGCGGCGGCGCGACCGCCGTCCGAGGTCCGGTGCCGTCCGGCCGGGGGGCGTGACGGCGCGGCAGGGACGGTCGGCCCCCTCCCCCGGCCCCGACCGGCCCTGACCCGTGGCCCGGACGCCCGGCCACAGTGGACATGGGCAACCACCCCACACCTGCCGGGAGGCGGAAGCGATGACGAAGCACAGGACCGTCGGCGATCTGATGACCCACTCGGTCCACCGCGTGCAGGCGGACACCCCGTTCAAGGAGATCGCCAAGCTGCTCGCCGACCACGACATCACAGCGGTCCCCGTCGTGGACGCGGACGACCGCCCGCTGGGCGTCGTGTCCGAGGCGGACCTGCTGCGCAGGGAGGCCGCCCAGCCGGACTCCTCCGGGCTCCTCGCGCTCCTGGACGAGCAGCCGAAGCCGCCCGAGCCCGGCCGCTCGGCGACGACCGCTGCCGAGCTGATGTCCTCGCCCGCGGTCGTGGCCCGTCCTGAGTGGACGGTGGTGCAGGCCGCCCGCGTGATGGACGCGCACCGGGTCAAGCGGCTGCCCGTCGTGGACGGCACCGGCCGGCTCGTCGGCATCGCCAGCCGCGCCGACCTGCTGCGGGTGTTCCTGCGCCGCGACCACCTCATCCGCGAGGAGATCAGCGGCGACGTCCTCGACCGCACGCTCGGCATCAGCGCCGACGAGGTGGGCGTGGACGTCACCGACGGCCGGGTGACCCTGCACGGCACCGTCGATCGGCGCAGCCTGATCCCCGTCGTGGTGAGGCTGTGCGAGGCCGTCGACGGGGTCGTCGAGGTCACCGGGACCCTCGACTACCGCACGGACGAGGCGGCGGCGGTCGCCCCGGCACCGGACCGCTCCAGGGTGCTGCCCTGAGGCGGCGCGGCAGGGCAGCCGGTCGCGGCCGTGCGAGGCGCGCCCGGAACGCGAGGGACCGCGACGGGAACGTGAGCCCTCGCGAAAGACCGAGAAGGACCGCGAAGGACCGCCAGGGATGAGGTGAGCGACGATGACCGCGCCCGTGGTGCTGGTCGCCTACGCGTCGAGGAACGGCGGCACCGCCGAGATCGCCCGGTGGATCGGCGACGCCCTCGAGCAGGAGGGCGCCGGCGTGGACGTGCTGCCGGCCGCCGGCGTCCGGGACCTGCACGGCTACACCGCCGTGGTGCTGGGCTCGGGCCTGTACGCGGGCCACTGGCTGCGCGAGGCGGTCCGCTTCGCGCGCCGCCACCGCAAGGCGCTGGGGTCGATCCCGGTCTGGCTGTTCAGCAGCGGGCCGCTGGACGCCTCGGCCGCGGAGCGCGAGCTGCCTCCCCAGCCCGGCGTGCGCAGGATCGCCGACGGGATCGACGCCGTGGAGCACGAGACGTTCGGCGGGCGGCTGGAGCCGGGCGCGCGCGGGCTGGTCGCGCGGATGATCCTCAGCCAGGGCAAGGGCGGGGACTTCCGCGACCGCGACCAGGTCACGGCGTGGGCCCGGCGGATCGCGGCGACGGCGGCCGTGGTCCGGCCGCAGCGCATCTGACGCCGGCGGGGGCCGTCGCCGGGGGTGCTGCCCGGCTACGCGTGCGGCGCGCCGGTGTCGCCGGTGTCGCCGGTGTCGCCGGGAACGTCCCAGTGCACGTCGACGACGCCCTCGACCGCGCGGACGAGGCGGGCCGCCACCGGGACGCGGGAGGTGTCGGCGACCCGGCCGCTGAGGGTGACCTCGCCGCCGGTGACCTCGACGCGGACGGGCGGCGGTTCGCCGGGGAACAGGTAGGCCACGACCTCCCGCCGCACCTCCTCGGCGATCTCCTCGTCGTCCCGCAGGAACACCTTCAGCAGGTCGCCGCGGCTGACGATGCCGCGCAGGTGCCGTGCGGCGTCCACGACCGGGAGCCGCTTGACCTTCGTCTCGGCCATGATGCGTGCCGCCCGCGACAGGGTGGCGCCGCTCTCCACCGTGACCGCGGGCGTCGTCATCAGCTCGTCGGCGTCCACGGAACCGGCCTTGACCAGGTCGTCCAGGCGGCGCAGCTGCGCGATCCGGCTCGGATCGGCGTCGCGGAACTCCTCCTTGGGCAGCAGGTCGGCCTCCGAGACCATCCCGAGCACCGTCCCGTCCGCCGCGACCACCGGCACCGCGGTGACCCGGTGCTCCTGGAGCACCCGCACGATCTCCTTGAACGGGGTGTCCCTGCCCACCGACACCACCGCCGCCGTCATCACGTCGTCGACGACATGCGGACCACCCGTCATCTCACGCCACTCCTCTCACCCACCCCCTCGTCCAGCCTCCCCCACCCGCCATCTCCCCGCCCGTCGGCCGCGGGGCCGCCGGGCCGCCGGGCCTCGGTGAGAGGGCCGTCAGTGGGTGAGGGCGGTCATCAGGAGGCGCATGGAGGCGGGAAGGGCCGGGCGGAGGGAGGTGGTGTCGGTGGGCCCGGGGAGGGTCGTGGTGGCCGAGGCGAGGGGGGCGCTGCCCGCGACGGTGAAGGTGTTGGCGGCCTGGACGCTGAGCGAGAGGACGGCGCCGCCGTGGACGACACCGAGGGCCTGGCGGGTGCGGCTGCCGGCGAGGTAGGCGCGGTCGCCGAGGCCGGGGTAGGCGGTGACGACCGTGGCCTCGCCGGGCGGGGGGACGGGGAGGAGGGACGCGCCGGGCGCCGGGGAGGCGGCCTCGTCGCGTACCGCGTCCTCGAACTCCGGCCGCGGGTCGTGCTTCTTGTGCAGGTCGACCGTGACCTCGACCGTGTAGTCCGTCGACCAGCCGTCCCCGTGCGAGACCGAGCCGGCCAACTGGCACGAGGTGTGGTCGATGGTGGCTCCGCGGCGGGTGGGCTGCGGGACCGCCGTCATGCCCGGGGCGCCGATCGCGTCGACGAGCGGCTGAAGGTGCAGCGAGGTGCACAGGTCGGAGGCGAGGCGGTAGCCGTGCAGGTCGGGTGCCGGCGTCCGGCCGTACCCGGTGACCTGGAGCGCGCCCGCGGCCAGGGCGGCCGCCGCCGCGAACCCGCCGAGCGCCCAGATCCACGGCGCCCGCCGGCCCGCGCCGGGTCCGCTCGCGGCCTCGCGCCAGGCCCGTTCGCCTCCGCTCAGCAGTTCCCGCGCGTCCTGGGTCCGGTCGCCCACGCCACCGTCGCCCGCGCCGCCCTCGCCCGCTCCGGTCCCGGGCTCCCCCGGGTCGATCTCCGGCTCCGTGATCACGCCGCCCCCTCCACGCCCTGGGGCCTCGCACCCCCGCAGCCTCGCGCTCCGCGCCCCTCATCGTAGGTGGGAGGAAGGAACGGGAGTTGCCGACCATGCTCGTGTCCGGCCTGAAGGACGAGGCGATCGCCCGCCGCCTGGGCGTGCACGTCCACACGGTCCGCCGGCGCATCACCCGCCCGATGCGGATGCTGAACGTGGAGACCCGCTTCCAGGCCGGCGTCCAGGCGACCCCTCAAGGGCTGGCTCACCGCCTGATCCCTGGCCAAGTCCGGCGACGGGCAGGACCGTTCGGTCGGCGCGGCCCCGCTCGAACCCGACGCGGACGGAGGGCGGTCCGGAGGCGAACGGCATACCCCAGGCTGACGACACGGCGCCACGCCGCGCGCACCATCGGAGGTGGACCCGGCGCGCGAGCCGGACGGCCCGGCGCGGGAGGCGGCATGCCGAGCAACGTGCGGATCACGGACGGCACGTTCGCCGCCCACATCGAACCGGCGATCGCCGTCAACCCGGCGGACCCGCGCAACCTCCTGGCCGCGTGCCGGGTGTTCCCGGGGCCGGACGCCGGGCGGACCGTCGGGGTGGCGGCCTACGCGTCGTTCGACGGCGGGACCACCTGGCGGGGACACGGCCTGCTGCCGGGCCTGGTACCGGACTTCGACGGCAACCCGACGGTGGCCTTCGACGGCCGCGGCCGCGGCTACGTGTGCTGCGTGGTGGCCGGCCGGGGGCGGCCGCGCCGCGGTGACGTCCTGCTGTGGCGCACCGACGACGGCGGGCGCCGCTTCCACCCGCCCGTCACCGCGGTCGCCGGCGGCCCCGGCCTGGCCGACCACCCGAGCCTCGCGATCGGCGCGGGCTGCGGCGCGTCGCACGCCTGCCTCCACCTGGCCGCGGGCCGGTACGGCACCGGTGACGACGGGGTGGTCCTCACCCGCTCCTTCGACGGCGGCCGCAGCTTCGAACCGCCGCGCAGGCTCGACGCGGACGCCGGAGCGCGGGCCATCGCGCCCGTCGCGGCCGCGGGGCCGGACGGCTCGCTCACCGTCGCCTACCTGACCCGCTCCCCAGGCGGCGGCGTGGCCCTGCGGGCCGTCGCGTCGGCCGACGGCGGCGAGACGTTCACCGCGCCCGGCACGGTGGCCGAGGTGCCCGCGATGGCGCCGGGTCTGGGAGACGTCACCGCCAAGAGCGGCCCGGCGCTCGCCGCGGCCCCAGGCGGCGGCCTGGTCTGCGCGGCACTCACCGCGTTCGACGAGGCGACCGGCGTCTCCCGGCTGCTGCTCGCCACCTCCGGCGGCCCCACGAGCCGTACCCCGGCGTGGAGTTCACCGCTCACCGTGGCCGCGGGCAGCGACGCCGTCCACCTGCAGCCCCAGGTGGCCGTCGCCGCGGACCGCCGCATCGCGATCTGCGTCTACGCCCTCTCCGTCGCCACCCTGCGCATGGACGTCCTGCTGCACGTCTCCGCCCCCGTGCCGGCCGGCTGCTGCGAACCCCCGTCCTTCGGGCCGCCGTTGCGCGTCACCACGCACGCCTTCGACCCGCGCCGGGCCGTCGGCACCGGCGACACCCGCTGGCTCGGCAACTACCAGGGCCTCGCCGCCTCCCCCGACCATGCCTTCCATCCGGCGTGGACCGACACCCGCACCGGCCGCCCCCACCTCTTCACCGCCCGCCTCCCGGGCGTCGCCAGCCCGCCCGCACTCAGGTAAGGTAAGGCTTAGTTATCCCATGTGTGGCCGGGGGCGTAGCCGTTCGCCCCCGGCCACACGCACGCCCTGCGCGGAACGCGGGTGTCTGGGGTACGGGCGTCCTCAACGCGCCCCTCAGCTGCGGGGCTTGGCGACGGCCGGGGTCCACCCGACCGTGAGGGCCCACTCGTTCGCCACGGCAGCCGTCACCGAGACGGCGACCCGCGCCTTGGCGCCGTCGAGGGCGATCTCGTCGTAGACGCCGGGGCCGGCCCCGCACTCGGCGGTGACGTCGGCGACGGCGCCCAGATGCACGACCACGGCACCCGGGCCGTCGCACGCCACCGCAACGCCCAGCGTCCCGCGCCGGATCCGCGTGACGTCGGCCACCCGCTCGGACCCGCGCCCGCCCTGGACCCGGACGAGGGCCTTCTGGCGCTCGGGCAGCGACAGCGGCCGCCCGGGGTCCGCCTCAACCGGCGCGGCCGAGGCCGCGGGCCGCGCCGCGGCCGCCGGTGCGGTGGCGGTGGTGGCAGCGGCCGCCGGAGCCGGATGCCCGGCCGAGGTGCAGCCCACGGCGCCGGCGAGGACCGCCAGGCCCCACGCGGTCGTGTACGCGGCGCGCATCGTCCCTCCCCTGAGTCGTCGTCGGAGCAGACGCTAGGGGGCGGAGGCCGCCGAAGGGAACATGCGGGAAGAACCTGCCCGGACGGCGGAACATCCGCACGTCCCTAGGCGGGGCCGGGAGCGTCGAGGAGGGACAGGAGGACGGCGGCCTCGGCGCGGAGGCGGGTGGCGTGGTCGGCGTGCGCGGGGGCCGTCAACTGGGCTGCGGCGTCCAGGCGTTCGTCGGCCTCGGCGCGTACGACCGCCGTCACCTCGTCCTCGCCCAGCTCGCGCCTTGCCGCTTCGGTGGCACCGGCTCCGACCGGGGACTGCTCGAGGGCCACGCCGCGCAGCGCGGACTCGTCCACGGGCACGGCCTCGGCGTTGTCCAGCGTGGCGAGGGCCGAGCGCAGGGCGCTGACCGCGACCTTGTCGCGGGCGCGCATCGCGTCCCGCAGGGCCTGGCGCATGTGGGCGCGGAGAGACATGCCACCGACCCTACGGCGGCGCCCCGGGGACCTCAAAGCGCTATTCCCGCAGCTCAGTGGAGCGGCCTCCGCCACCCGGCGGACCGGTGCCCCGGTCGAGGACAGCCGCGGGCGGCGGAAGGCGTTCGACACGCGGGGCGGATCGCGTTCACACGCTGACGGCCGACAACGGTCGCGCTGGTGGCCCTGCCCGGCGGGCGTCGTCTTGCGGGCCGGGCTTACGTGGTCGATGGCTGGCAACTGCCTGTCACCCCGTCAGGTGCCGGTGAGGCCGCGGCGGCCCGCCGGCGCCGAGCAGAGAAAGAGAACCCATGAGGCTTCAAGTCCCACGTACGGCAGTCGTGGCGGTCACCGCGGCCGCCGCGCTGCTGGTGGCAGGCCAGGCCGCTTCCGCCATGCCCGCCGGCGGGCCCGGCGGGCACGGCGGGCACGGCGGGAACAGCAAGAGCGACAAGGGCGACAAGGGCGAAAAGAGCGGCAAGCCGTTCCTCGGGCCCCTGCACACCGTCAGCACCGTCGCCTCGACCGTTCCCCGCAACAAGGACGTGAACCCGTACGGCACCTTCGTGATCGACAAGAGCGAGGGCCGGCTGCACCAGGGCAACGTGCTGGTGAGCAACTTCAACAACCGCAAGAACCTGCAGGGCACCGGGACCACCCTGGTGCAGGTCAGCCCCAAGGGGAAAGCCAGCCTCTTCGCGAAGATCAACCCGCGGCGCCTGCCCGGGGCGTGCCCTGGCGGCGTCGGGCTGACCACCGCGCTGTCCGTCCTGCCGGGCGGCTGGGTGGTGGTGGGCAGCCTCCCCACCGCCGACGGCACCTCCGCCACGGCGAAGGCCGGCTGCCTGATCGTCCTGGACAACCGCGGCAAGGTCCGTGAGACGTTCAGCGGCAAGGGGATCAACGGCCCCTGGGACATGACCGCGACGAGCCGCGGCAACCGCTCCGACCTGTTCGTCACCAACGTCCTCAACGGCACCGTCGCCGGCGGCGGCGCCGTCGTGAACCAGGGCACGGTCCTGCGCATCAGCCTCAAACTGCGCGGCGACAAGCCGCCGGTCAGGGTCGCCACCACCACGATCGGCTCGGGCTTCGCCCAGAAGACCGACCCGGCCGCCCTGGTCATCGGGCCGACGGGCGTGGGGCTGCGGGGCCGGACGCTGTACGTGGCCGACACCGTGGAGAACCGGATCACCGCGATCCCGAACGCGCTGGACCGGCGCACCAGCGCCGGCACCGGCAAGGTCGTGACGACGGACGACAACCTCAACGGGCCGCTCGGCCTGGCCATCGCCCCCAACGGGAACATCCTCACCGTCAACAGCGGCGACGGGAACATCGTGGAGACCACGCCCCGCGGGGCCCAGGTCGCCGTACGCACCCTCGACTCCAGCGGCACCCCGCCCGGAGCCGGCGCCCTGTTCGGACTCGCCGTGGCCACCTGCCCCGACCGGGTCTACTTCGTGGACGACGCCTCCAACACGCTGAACGTGCTCACCCGTCCGTGACACGCCCCGCCCGGCCGGGCGCGCGCCCCGACACCACCCGCGTCCGGGGCGCGACGCACCGGACACGGCCACCGGCTCCGCCTCCGGCCCACCGGCCGGGGGCGTGGCCGGGCTCCGGCGCGCCGGCCTGCGGCGCGGTCAGACCCCGCCGCCGGGACCGGGCCCGTACGGGCCCGGTCCCTCGTGGTCGCCCCCGTACAGGCCCGGGGTGTGGCCGCTGCGCAGATACGTGACGTCGCCGGTGCCCGCCGCGCCCCGCACCTCGTCCAGCCAGCTGTCCGACAGGTCCTGGTGGGGGGCCGGCCCGGCGGGCGGGACGTACGGCGCGGGACCGTTCGACGGGACATACGGTGCGGGCCCGGCGGGCCCCGGCGGCACGGTGAGGCTGCCGTAGCGCTCCATGCGCTGCCAGCGGAGCCGGGTGCCGGCCAGCGCGGTCGCCACGGACTGGATGACGACCAGGTACATCAACTGCCGGTAGAGGAACTGCTGGAGCGGCAGCGTCCACAGCGGCCCGGTGCGCTCGCCGTCCAGCCGGAAGGCGTAGGCGCTGATCACCGCCTGGAGCAGCAGGAAGCCCAGCCAGAGGCCGACGATCCGCACCGGGTCGAGGAAGACCAGGCCGTACACCGCGAAGACGTCGACGACCGGGGCGACCAGCGGTAGCAGGACCTGGAAGAGCAGCAGGTACAGCAGGCCGCGGCGGCCCAGTTTGCCGGCCTGCCCGGTGGCGGCCACCGCGCGGCGGTGCTTCCACATCGCCTGCAGCGTGCCGTAGCACCAGCGGTAGCGCTGCCGCCACAGGGCGCCGAGCGAGGCCGGGGCCTCGGTCCAGGCGACCGCGCCCCCCTCGTAGACGACGCGCCAGCCGTCCCGGCACAGCGCCATGGTCAGGTCGGTGTCCTCGGCGAGCGTCTCGTCGCTGACGCCGCCGACCCGCAGCAGCGCGCCGCGCCGGAAGGCACCCACCGCGCCGGGCACGGTCGGCATGCACTGCCCGAGGTCGAACAGCCGCCGGTCGAGGTTGAAGCCGACGACGTACTCGATGTGCTGCCAGCGGCCGAGCAGCCCGCGGCGGTTGGCGACCTTGGCGTTGCCGGACACGGCCCCGACCCGCGGGTCGGCGAACGGCTGCACCAGCGCGCGCACCGCGTCCGGCTCGAAGACGGTGTCGCCGTCGACCATGACCAGCAGCTCGAACGACGCCGCCGCGATGCCGGTGTTGAGCGCGGCGGGCTTGCCCGCGTTGGCCTGCCGGATCACCCGCACGTACGGCAGGCGCAGCGACTCGACCAGGTCGGCGGTGCCGTCGGTGGAACCGTCGTCGACCACGATGACCTCGACCGGATGGTCGGAGGCCAGCAGCGAGCGGACCGCGGCCTCGATCCCGGCGCTCTCGTTGAAGGCCGGGACGATCACGCTGACCGGCTCGACGACGGGCGGCCCCCATGCCCTGCCGCGGCGCCGGAAGTGCCGGCGTGCGGCGACCACCACGGCGGCGGCGCGCAGCACCGCGAGCACGCCGGCGGCGAGCAGCAGCCCGCCCAGGATCCGCAGGACCCATCCGCTGGCGTCGAGGGTGCCGATCAGGGCGAGCCCGAGCCGGTGGTCGGCGGCGCCGGCCGGGCGCACGACCCGCGCGACGCCGACGGCGTCCGAGACGGTGGCGAACCGGTAGCCGCGCGCGGTGAGCTGCGGCAGCAGCCGGTCGAGGGCGGCGACGGTCTGCGCGCGGTCGCCGCCGCCGTCGTGCATCAGGAGGATCTGGCCCGCGCTGCCGTGCGGGGTGGCGTTCGCGACGATCGCGCCGACGCCCGGGCGCTGCCAGTCCTCGCTGTCCAGCGTGGTCAGCACGGTCAGGTAGCCGTGCTTCCCGGCCGTCTCGACGGCGTCCCAGTCGCGGTCGGACAGGGCGTCGTTGACGGAGGAGTACGGGGGGCGCAGCAGGGAACTGGTCTGCCCGGTGGCGCCGGCCAGGGCCAGTTGCGCCTCGCGCAGCTCCAGCGAGCGCTGCCAGGCGGGGATCGTGCCGAGGTTGGCGTGGGTGAAGGTGTGGATGCCGATCTGGTTGCCGTCGGCGAGGATCTGCCGCGCCAGCGCGGGGTGGGCGGCGACCTCGGTGCCGACCACGAAGAACGTGGCGTGCACGTGGTGTCGGCGCAGCACGGCGAGGATCTGCGGGGTCCAGCGGGGATCGGGACCGTCGTCGAAGGTGAGGGCGATGGTGTGCGGTCCCGGGCGGGCGGTGCGGGTGGGAGTGACGGCCGTGTCGATCACCGGGCCGCCGTGGGCGACGGCGGCCGGCACGCGGTCCGCCGGGCCCTGGCCGGATCCCGCGGCGTCGTCGCCGACGCCGAACATGTGCTGCGTGTAGCCCTGGATGAGGAGTGTCCCGGCCAGGGTGAGGACCAGGACGGTCAGCAGCAGCCAGTGGGTGCGCAGTGGTGCGTTGGGCACCACTCCGCGGCGGCCGCGGCCGCCGCGGCGCCCGGACGGCGCTTCCTGTCGCGGTCTCATCCGTGGCCGCGCCCGGTGTGCGTGGGGGCCGGGTGCGTCACCTGGCTCTTGCCGTGGGTGACGGTCGGCACGGCCGTCGCGGACGGCTTCGCGGAGCCCTTCGCCGTCGGGTGCGCCGAGGGGGAGGCGGTCCCGGCAGCGGACGGACGCGGCGACGCTCCCCCGGTCCCGCTGCCCGCCGTGGGCCGTGCCGCGTGCGAACCGGCCGCCGGCGAGGAGCCCTTCGGCGACGTCGCGGGGGTGCGGTCGCCGGCTCCCGGCCCGGCCGGCCCGGTGCGGTGGTCGCCCGCGGCCGGCAGCGGCAGGTACGGCGAGTTCACCGAGGGGCCGCCCAGGGCCGTGCTCAGCAGCAGCGCGACATAGGCCGCCGCGGGGATCGCCAGGAGGCGGCCGAGCCGCCTGACCCGGCGCTGCCGCCGCCCCGAGGGGTCGACGAAGACCGGCCGGTCGGCCGCGCGGGAGTGCCCCGGCCCCTGCTCGGTCGCCCCGGGTGCACGACCCGCGCCGGAGGGTGGCGGCACCGTCTGGTTTTGCACAGCGGCGCACCTTACAAGACCGGCGCCGCGTTGGCGACGGTCCACAGATAACGGGCGTTTCACCCTGACGCGGGCTCGCCGCACGGCCCTTGACCTTGCCCGAAGGGGAAGGACGAGGGTGTTCTGCGGCAACAGGCCCATGGATAAGGGGAACCCGCATGGACAGCACTCGCAGGGGCAGCACCCGCAGGGACGACGACGCCCTCCTGGCCGAGCAGCGGGCGTACTACCGGGACGGCGCCGCCCAGTACGACCGGCCCTACGCGCGGTACCGGAACCTGCAGGACCTGCTGGCCGCGGCCGACGGCCTCCCGATCGCCGGGGACGTGCTGGAGCTGGCCTGCGGAACGGGCCAGTGGACGGCGAAGCTGGCGGGACGGGCGCGCTCGGTGACGGCCGTCGACGCCTCGGCCGAAGTGCTGGCGCTCGCCCGGGCGCGCACCGCGCCCCACGCCGTCCGGTTCGTCGAGGCCGACCTGTTCGCGTGGCAGCCGCCATGCCGCTACGACACCGTGTTCTTCGCCTTCTGGCTGTCCCATGTGCCGCCCGCGCGGCTGCCCGCCTTCTGGGACACGGTCGCCGCCGCACTCCGGCCGGGCGGCCGGGCGGTCTTCGTCGACGACGGTCCCGGCGCGGCCGCGTACGAGGAGGTGCTCGCGGACCAGCCGGTCCCGTCGGCGCTGCGCCGGCTCGACGACGGGAGCCGGTACCGCATCGTGAAGGTGTTCCACGATCCTCGGACCCTCGCCGGCGACCTCACCGCGCGGGGGTGGTCGGTCGGCATCCGCGCCCTGGGCGGGAACTACATCGGCGTCGCGGAGCCGCCCGCCGGCGCCGGCTGAGGCCACCGACGAGTCCGGGTCCGCCGGGCCGCCTCCAGGACGAGAGCGTTCGCCGAACGCTCCACGGGCGCTCCGGAAACGTTCCGGAGGCGTTCCGGACGAGGAGGCCGGCGGGCAGTTCTTCGACCAGGCCGAGGGGATGGGCGCGCTGCTGCTGGGCCGGCGCACGTACGACCTCGGCGCGAAACGCAACGGTAGGCCGAACCGCCGGTCGAAGCGGGCTCTCGTCCGGGACCTCCCGTGAGTGCCGATGTGGGCGACCGGTGGTCGAGTTCACCGGCTGACGGTGCAAGGCGCCTGGCGGCGGGGGGACTTCGGCACGTCGCCTACAGGTCCGGGCCGGCGGTCTGCCCGCATCGCCGGTCCTTCCGGGGCGTGTCGCCGGGAAGGCGATCGCGGGGGACGGTCGCCGGACTCCCGTGCGGAGGTGGCGTGTCGGCGGCGCGGCCGGTCGTGCGCCGGGGCCGGCCCAGGACGACTCCGGCCAGGACCATTGCCAGGCCGCACAGTTGGCGGCCGGTCAGCACCTCTCCGGCGGCCACGAGGCCGAGCAGCACGCCGGTCACCGGGTTGAGCAGTCCGATCAGGCCGACCGTTCCCGCGGGCAGGTGCCGCAGCCCGTTGAACCATGCGGCGAAGGCGAGCGCGGTGGCGACCACGCTGACGTAGCCGAAGGCGAGGAGCGTCGGCGCGGAGAGCGCGGGCGGCGGGCCCTCCACGGCCGCGGCGACCGGGAGCAGGAACAGGCCCCCGGCCATGAGCTGCCACGCGGTCGAGGCGAGCACGTCGGCACCGGCGCCCCACCGTTTGGCCAGGATGTGCCCGAAGGACGACACGAGCATGGCGGCGGCCGAGGCGAGGACGCCCCGCGCGCTCACCCCGTCCACCCCGGTGAGCAGCATCAGGCACACCCCGCCGAGCCCGATCGCGGCGCCGGCCAGGTGGGCGGCCCGGGGCCGTTCGGACACCAGCGGCCACGCGATGAGCATCATCGTCAGCGGTGACACCGCCATGACGGTCGAGGCGACGCTCGTCGGCAGCAACTGGGAGGCGGCGTAGACGAGGACGAAGAACACGCTCATGTTGATCAGCCCGAGCACCGCGGACCGCCACCACCACGCGCCGCGCGGGCGCTGCCTGCGCAGGGCGAGCAGGACGAGGCCGGCGGGCAGTGCCCGCAGGGCGGCTCCGTAGAGCGGGCGGTCGGCCGGCAGGAACGCGTGCGTGACGTAGTAGTTGGTCCCCCAGGCCACCGGCGCGACCGCGGTCAGGGCCACCAGGCGCATATTCGCTTCCATGGAAGCGAATATAGCTTCCCGAGAAGTTATATTGGCGGGCATGGCACAGGAGCATGGTGAGTCCCCGGACCGCGTGGCCCGCATCCAGGCCGACTGGCGCCGCGAGCGCCCCGACGTCGACGTCGCCCCGCAAGGAGTGATCGGCCGGCTGCACCGGCTGGCCGGCCGGCTCACCGAGGAGCTGTGCCTCGTCTACGGCCACTACGGCCTCGGCGAGGGCGAGTTCGACGTCCTGTGCGCGCTGCGGCGGGCCGGCGAGCCGTACGAACGGGCCCCCGGCGAGCTCGCCGCGCACACCATGGTCACCACCGGCGCGATGACGAAGCGGATCGACCGCCTGGAGCGGGCCGGACTCGTCACCCGCCGCCGGTCCGACGACGACCAGCGCGGCCGGATCGTCGCCCTCACCGCACCCGGACGCGAGCTGATCGACCGGGCGTTCACCGACCACATGCGCAACGAGCGCCGGCTGCTGGACGCGCTGACGCCCGCCGAGGCCGCGTCACTCGAGGCGCTGCTCACCGCTTGGCTCTCCCGCATGGAGGGCCCGCCCGCTCGCGGCGGCGCCTGACCCGCACCCGCGGGCGGGGCGCCGCCGGGCCGGGGACGTCAGATCAGCACGTCCTTGTAGTACACGCTCGCGTAGCGGCTCAGGCTCGACATGCTGGGCCGGGAGGCGAACCCGAAGCACAGGCGCGGGTTCCCGTTGACGGTCTTGTAGACCATCATCCCCTCGGGCTCGCGGAAGAACAGCGTCTTGCCGGCCTTGGTGAGGGAGCGCTGCACGACCTTTCCGGTGTTCATGTCGATGGCCGTGACATAGGAGTTGATGGCCGCGGGGTCCTCGTGCCCGGTGCCGTCCAGGGTGTAGAGGATGTTGCCGAGGAACGTGTAGCCCTGGAAGGTCACCGAGCCGCTGCCCAGGGCTGGCTGCGCGAAGTGCGCCAGCGGGCTGGTGAACCGGCCGGCGGCCGCGTCGGCGAGCGAGAACAGGCTGTAGTGCATGCTGCCGCTCTCGCTGCGCCGGACCAGCAGCCGCTTGTTGACCGGGTCGGTCGCGCAGGTGATCGTCCTGCTGCCGGTGAGGAACTTCTTCACCGACGACGGGGCCGCCCCGTTGACGAACTTGAACCGGGCGAGCGCGGTGCCGCGGCCGGCGTCGCTGTGCGCGTCGGAGTCGCACTCCATCCAGATGTAGGACGAGGTGCCGACCGGCTCCACGCCGATCGACACCCCGTGCCCGGCGTTGCTGACGTGCATGTGGCCGGTCAGCACGCCCTCGATGGTCAGCTGGTTGATGCACAGGTCGTCGCCGTCGCTGCCGTTCTGGATCTGCGCGATGTACAGGCGCCGGTTGACGTTGTCGTAGGCCATGCCCTGCATCGCGTGGTGCGTCTCGTGCAGCGAGACACTGCGGAACCGCTCGTACGACGGTTGCGACAGGTCGAACCGCTGGGCGGTCGGGACGCTGGCCGACGCCGGCGAGCCGGGCAGTACGACGGTCGCGCCGAGCCCGAGCAGGCCGGCACCGGTCATCCTTAACGCCGCACGACGGGAGAGTGGATTCAACATTTTGTCATCCTGGCACCGCGCGCCGGGGCCCCGCTAGACGCCGGGTCCGCCCGGTGTGTCAGGGCGCGGCGGACGAGTACAGCATCAGATAGGTGCCGTACGCGGCGGAGGCCAGGGCGGCCGAGGCGAGCAGCGGGACCAGAGTGGCGTGGTTGCGCAGGCGGGCGAGCATCGTCGCGACCGGCATCAGCAGGGGGAAGGCCGGCAGCAGGAAGCGGGCGCGCGCCGCGAAGTACGCCGC
The DNA here is from genome assembly GCF_044333795.1 of Streptomyces sp. NPDC020917. Lineage (NCBI taxonomy): Bacteria > Bacillati > Actinomycetota > Actinomycetes > Kitasatosporales > Streptomycetaceae > Streptomyces > Streptomyces sp. NPDC020917. The sequence continues at coordinate 163,098 of NZ_JBIRRR010000018.1, forward strand.
GTCGCCGAGCGCGATCACGACCGTCACGAAGCTGAAGATCAGGAAGGGCAGCGGCTGCCGCTGCAGCACGGCGACGACCAGCAGCACCACCGCCGCCGCCAGGACGGCGGCGACGACCGGCACGTAGAGGTGGACCGGGGCACCGCGGGTGAACAGCGTCTTGAAGCGCAGAAACGTGGAGTGGCCGAAGTCGAAGCGCGAGTGCCATTCGTCCTGGACGCGGAAGTAGGCGTTCCAGCGATGGAGGCGCCAGGCCGTCCAGACCACAAATCCGAGCCAGCCGAGCGGGGCGAGGACCACGGCGGCCGCCGGCCGCAACAGGCCGGCGGGCCGGGCGGGTGGTGCGCTTCTTGTGCGGCCGCGGCGGTCCGGCGGACGTTCGCCGCGGTCGGGGCGCTCGGCGCGCGGCGCGCGCAGCCGGTCGCGGATCTCCAGGACGGCCGGGACCATCACGGCCAGGGCGAGTGCGATACCCGTCGGCCGGGTCAGTCCCGCCAGCACCGACAGGGCGCCCGCCCACAGCCAGCGCCTCCTCAAGGTGGCGTGCAGCGCCCAGGCCGCGAGCGCGGTGAACGTGGACTCGCTGTAGCCGGCGGTCTGCACGACGGCCGCCGGCCCGATCCCCCACAGCACGGCCGTCAGCGTCCCGATCCGGGGGCCGTACCGGTGGGCCGTCGCGGCATGGATGCCCCACACGGCGGCCAGCGCGCTGCAGCCCGCGACCAGCAGCCCGCACGCCCCCCACGGGACGAGGCCGCCCAGCACCGCGTGGGTGATCCGGATCAGTGCCGGATACAGCGGGAAGAAGGCCGTGTTGGGGAAGTGGAGGTGCCCGTGCGCGTGCGTGGCGGCGAGGGTGTGGTCGTAGCCGTGGCGGGCCACGTCCAGGTACCAGCCGCCATCCCAGTGGACGGCCAGGCGCTGCAGCACATGGACGGGGTGGCCGCCGTTGAGCACGACCAGGGTGACCAGCATGACGAGCCGCGAGGCGAGGAAGAGCAGCAGCGCGGGGCGGGCCGCCCGCAGCGACCTCAGGACGGACCCGCCCGTGCCCTCGGACGCCTGGCGGCGCCGCGGCCGGCCGCGCTCTGTCAGCCGCCCACCGCTGGGCGCGCTGCTCGGTGTGCTCACCGTGCCCTCACGCTGTCTCGTACCGACACGCCGGGCGGGCGCCCAGCGGGCAGCGACCGGCGGATTCACCGGAAATATAGACAGAAGCCGGGAACCGCGCACTTCGGGCGTCGCGGCCGGAACGGTGTCGCCCTCGGCCTGCCGGCCGGGTTGCGGTACGGGCGGTCAGCCGTGCGCGGTGTGGATGATGGACGCGACGAAGAACGCCACGACGATCAGGGCGATCACCGCGAACACGGTGAGCGGCGGCCGCTCGGCCTCGGGCTCGCCGTCGTACGGGAGCCCCGCCTCAAGGGCCCGCAGCGCGCCGGGTGAGAGCGTGTGGCGCTGGCCGTGACAGGCGGGGCAGGGCTGCGCGGGGAACGAGACCCGGACGGTGCGGCTGCTCAGGCCCGAGGTGGGGAACGCGTCGCGGACGGCGGGCGAGGTGGGGGCGAGGCCGTGGAGGTAGACGGCGTTGCTGTCCGGGTCCAGGCTCACCGAGCGCTCGTCCTCGGGGTGCGCCAGCGCGGACACGATCTGGGCCGTGGCCAGCACGACGAGCTGGATGTCCACCCGGGCGCCGCGGGCGGCCTGGGCGTCGGACGCCGACTGCCGGAACGCCGCCGCGCACTCGTAGCACGGCGTGCGCCCGCCCGGCAGCACCCAGAGGATCTCGCCGACCTCGGCGTCGCGGATCCGGTGGTCGACCCAGACCGCCGGGTACACCGCGGGGGCGCCGACCGCGAGCGCGACGCGGTTGACGTGCCGCTGGCACGCGATGGAGTCGGTGGCGGCCACCACCACGTCGGCCGACAGCAGCAGCGCCCGCTGCTCGGCCTCGGACATCTCGAGGAAGTCGCGTTGCAGGCCGGTGGCGTGGCAGGGCGGGAAGTCACGCCGGATCTTCTCCGCCAGGCCCGTGGCCTTCGGCTGCCCCACGGCCTGGGCACCCAGCGGGTGGCGGACCAGGTTCTCCACCGCGAGGGTGTCGGGGTCCACCAGCAGCAGGGGGCTGAACCCGATCCTGGCCAGTTCCTCGGCGAGGAAACCGCCCACCGCGCCCGCGCCGATGATGAGGGCCGAACCGGTGCGCCGGCCGTGCCGCGCCCAGACGCGCTCCTCGGGCCACCGGGCGTCGGCCCGCCGCTCGGTCAATCAAAGATCCAGCGGGCCACGCGGACCGCCTTCGGCTGGTCCTCCGGTTCGACGTCGTCGTGCCCGTCCGGTTTCAGCTCCCCGGTGTCGGCGTCGAGGAACCACTGGCGCTCGGCGTCGTGTGCCTCCTGCGGCGACAGTTCCGCCTTCTGCACGGTCTGCGGTGCTGCACCCATCAGGACACCTCTCCTCCCGGGTCCCGCGCCGCCGGCGCGAAAGCCCCAGGGTCGCCGCGTCCGGCCCGCCTCCCCGGGGACGCCCACGACCGGCCGACCCGAGCGGCGGGCCCGCTCTCCCCTTCCACGTTACGCATCGGTAGCCGCACCGCATCCGGGGAGCGGACGCCACCGCGTCCTGCCCGCCTTCCCGTGCCGTGCGCGGCCGCTTAGGGTCGAGGGGTGCCCTACCTCGACGACGACGAACCGGTGTTCAAGCGGAGCCCGTTGGGCACGAACCGCTACGAGTACAACCCGCGCAACCCCATCGGCCTCGCCCTGATCGTCATCACGGTCGTCTTCGCGGGAGTCATGCTGCTGCTCATGCACAACCACGCGGGCCCGTTCGCGTACCCGTCGGATCCCACCCCCACGCCGACGAGCACCGAGGCGGACGACATCTCGCGCTACCTCGTCCCGGCCCCGGACCCCGGCACCGGCAGCGGCACCCCTTCGCCCTCGCCCTCCGGCTGACGGGCGCCCGCCACACGGTGATACCGCTAGACGTTGAAGCGGAACGTATCCGGGCCGGACCTGACCTGCGGCGGAGCGCCGATCATGGCTTTGACCAGGCATTCCGGTGTTGGCAGGCGTTGGCGTTCGCCGGTTGCGTTCGAGTGTCCTGCGGACAGTTTGCGGACTGCTCTATCGCGGTCGTCCGTGCCGCCGGTCTTGCCTCGCCTGCAATTCGCCGCTCACAGCGGCCAGGCGGTCAGCAAGTCCTCCGGACCGTAGGCGGCATCGAGCCCCGGACAGGCGACTCCGCCGCGCGAGACCGCTACGACCGGAACCGGTTCGTCGGTGAGGGCGGCCCGGTGTCGGTGAAGAGCCGCCAGGTCGTGCCGGTCGAAGGGCGACTGCTCCAGCCACTTTATGGAGCCGACGAAGAGCAGCTCCTTGGCGATGGGGGCACGGTCCGCCCCGACGATGTCGATCTCGACGTCATTGGTACGGGTCCAGTAGCCCCCCATCGCTGGAGCCGCGGGCAGCCGGTCGTCGGGCAGGATCCGGCCAAGCGCCTCGCGGATGAGCGGCTCAACGGCCCGGCCGCGCCAGCTCGTCCAGCTCTCCCGGATCCGCGCCAAGGTCAGATCGCCCCGCCCGCGCTCGATCTCCCCCATGTACGGGCCGAGCAGGTACAACCAGAACCGCAGGTAGGGATCGGTCACCCGGTAGCGGCGATCCTTCGACGGCCTCAGCGAAACGGGCAGCTCTGCGGCGACGATCCGCTTGTCCGTAAGCGACTCCAGTGCTCGCTGCAGCGGCGTGGCCCCGATTCCGCCGGCCGCGCGGGCGATGTTGGTGAAAGTCCGCTCGCCACTGCCGATCGCCGTCAGCACCGCACGGGCTTGGGCCTGCGGGGGGAACTCCGCGGCCAGCGAGCGCTCGGCTGACACCAGCAGCGCCGAGACCGGATCATCCAGCTCCTCGGCGAGGAAGTCCCACAGCCCCACGCCCCGCGGCCATTCCGCACAGATCAGCGGCAGCCCACCGGTGACCAACGCCGCGTCGAAGGCCTGCGCCGGATCCAGCCCCAGCATCCGTCCCACGTCGGCGGGGTTCAGCGGCCCGAGCACCATCTCGCGGCCGCGCTGGTGGAAGGGCCGACCGTAGCTGTTCAGCGCCTCCATCATCGACAGATCCGAGCCGATGAGGACCAGCAGCACCGGTTTTGCCTCCAGAGCCCTGTCCCATGCTCGTTGCAGCATCCCCTCGAAGGCGCCGTCGGCATCCATCAGGTAGGGCACCTCGTCGATGACGAGCACGCTCGCCCGGTCGGCGGGCAGCACCGCGGCCAGCACATCGAACGCCGCATCCCAGTTCTCAGGCCGCGCGGCGGCTACCAGGTGCGCCATGGGCAGCGTCGACGCCTGGGCGTCCCGGGCCAACCGTGCCACATCATCCCCGGGAGACGAACCCGTCGCCGCGTAGAACAAGAACGGCGCTCCGGAGCGCTCCACGAACTGCTCGACCAGCCGCGACTTTCCTACTCGCCGCCGCCCGCGCAACATCACACACCGACCCGGCCGTTCACCCCCGACCCCCGCGGCGACCTTCTGCAGCTCGCGCGCCAGCGTGGCCAGCTCATGCCGGCGACCGACGAAATCCACCATGGACAGTCCTCCGCACCGCAGCGCATGCCACTAACAGACATGTCAGTAACATTCACGTTAGCAACATAGGGCGCCCATCGCGCACTCGCAGCCGGTAGCAGTGCAGGCAGCCTCACTGCGCAACGGTCCGCACCCAAGACGCCAGGCGGATCCGAGATTCTGCGGACCGCTGCGGACCACAGGGCAGCACAAATCGCTTCTTGTGCAGGTCAGGCCGCTGCCGAGCGCAGGGTCACACGTTGAAGCGGAACTCCACCACGTCGCCGTCCTGCATGACGTACTCCTTGCCCTCCATGCGGGCCTTGCCCTTGGCGCGGGCCTCGGCGACGGAGCCGGTGGCGACGAGGTCGTCGAAGGAGATGACCTCGGCCTTGATGAAGCCCTTCTGGAAGTCGGTGTGGATGACACCGGCGGCCTCGGGGGCGGTGGCGCCGCGCTTGATGGTCCAGGCGCGGGACTCCTTGGGGCCGGCGGTCAGATAGGTCTGCAGGCCCAGGGTCTCGAAGCCGACGCGGGCGAGGGTGGCCAGGCCCGGCTCGGTGGCGCCGACCGACTCCAGGAGTTCGAGGGCGTCGGCCTCGTCCAGCTCCGCGAGGTCCGCCTCCAGCTTGGCGTTGAGGAAGATGGCCTCGGCCGGGGCGACCAGCGCGCGCTGCTCGGCCTTGAACTCCTCGTCGGTCAGCTCCTCCTCGTCCACGTTGAAGACGTAGAGGAAGGGCTTGGTGGTGAGCAGGTGCAGGTCGTGCAGCAGGGCGTTGCGCTCGGTGCCCTGGACGATGCCCTGCGAGAAGAGGGTGTCGCCGCGCTCCAGGATCGCCTGGGCCTCCTCGACCGCCGCGACCTTCGGGGCGACGTCCTTCTTGATCCGGGACTCCTTCTGGAGCCGCGGCAGGACCTTCTCGATGGTCTGCAGGTCGGCGAGGATCAGCTCGGTGTTGATCGTCTCGATGTCGTCCTTGGGCGACACCTTGCCGTCCACGTGGACCACGTTCTCGTCCCGGAAGGCCCGGATGACCTGGCAGATCGCGTCGGACTCGCGGATGTTCGCGAGGAACTTGTTGCCCAGGCCCTCGCCCTCGGAGGCGCCGCGGACGATGCCGGCGATGTCCACGAAGTCGACGGTGGCGGGCAGCACCCGCGCCGAGGAGAAGATCTCGGCGAGCCTGGTGAGCCGGGAGTCGGGGACGCCGACCACGCCGACGTTCGGCTCGATGGTGGCGAATGGGTAGTTGGCCGCCAGGACGTCGTTCTTGGTCAGGGCGTTGAAGAGCGTCGACTTGCCGACGTTCGGCAGGCCGACGATTCCGATGGTGAGCGACACGTTGGCGACTTCCGTTAAGGCCGTGGACAGCGAGAAGGTGCGACGGGGACGCCGACCAGTCTACGGTCCGCGCCCGGCTCTCCCGGCCGCCTGTCGAACACCGCCCCCACGCGAGGGAAACCGCGTGTCCCGCCATGCGATCATCCGGCCGCCATGCCTACTGTACGTAGGTGGAGCAACACACTGCGCGCACAGGCACGGAGCCTGCGCCCAGCGGCGAAGCCGCCGCGGGGGTCTACCATCCCCCGCCGCGCACCGGCCGTCCGATCCCCGCCGTCCTGCGCAGGCTGCGCGCCGTCCAGCGTCCCCGCCCGCGGCTGACCGGCCTGGGCACCGGACTGCTCACCACGGTGGTGACCGTGCTGGGCGGGGCCGTCGACTCGTTCCTGTTCGACGGCCCCGGGGTGCTGTTCGGGCTGGTCTTCGTGGCGGCCAGCGTCATCGGCGCGCTGTACGTGCGGCCCTACGACCTGGTGGCCGCGCCGGTGGCCGCGCCCATCGCGTTCGCCGTCGCGATCACGCTGACCGGCGACAGCGGCGGCGGCGGAATGGTCGGGCACCTGATCGGGGTGTTCACCGGGCTGGCCACGCTGACCGGCTGGCTGTACGCCGGCACCGTGCTGGCCGCGCTGATCGCCGGGGTCAGAGCTTTGCGGCAGCCATCGCGGCGCCGACGATCCCCGCGGAGTTCTGCAGCTCAGCGGGGACGATCTCGGCGCTGATCCCGTCGATGTACGGCAGGAACTTCTCCGACTTGCGGCTCACCCCGCCGCCGATCACGAACAGGCTCGGCGAGAACAGCATCTCCACGTGGGCGAGGTACTTCTTCAGCCGGTGCGCCCAGTGCTCCCAGCTCAGCTCCTCGTCCTCGCGGGCCTTGACCGAGGCGCGCTTCTCCGCGTCGTGCCCGTGCAGTTCCAGGTGGCCCAGCTCGGTGTTGGGCACCAGCCGGCCGTCGACGAACAGGGCGCTGCCGATGCCGGTGCCGAGAGTGAGCATGAGGACCACGCCGCCGCGGCCGCGGCCCGCGCCGAAGGTCATCTCGGCGACACCGGCCGCGTCCGCGTCGTTGAGCACCACCACGGGCTGGCCGAGCCGCTCGCTGAGCAGCTTGCGCGCGTCGACGCCGACCCAGCCCTTGTCGACGTTGGCCGCGGTCCTGGTGGTGCCGTCCACCACCACGCCGGGGAAGGTCACACCCAGCGGGCCGGTGTGGCCGAAGTGCGAGACGACCTCGTGAACGCCCTCGACCACCGCCTCCGGGGTCGCCGGATGCGGGGTCGGGACCTTGAACCGCTCGTCCGACAACTCGCCCCGGTCGAGGTCGACCGGAGCGCCCTTGATGCCCGTACCTCCGATGTCCACACCGAACACGTTCATGGCCTCCACGTTAGGGTGCTCCGAAAACGTCACCTCTTGGCGGATACCCACCCGCCCGCCACCCGCCACCACCCTTATTTCGAAGCGCTGCGCGCCCCCTTCTCCCCGCCACCCGCCACCACCCTTATTTCGAAGCGCTGCGCGCCCCCTTCTCCCCGCCACCCGCCACCACTGCTATTTCGCGGCGCTGCCGGCCTTCTGCTCGATCTCCGCACGCAGGTCGCGGCGCAGCTCCTTGGGCAGCGAGAACTGGATGGACTCCTGGGCGGAGGTGACCACCTGGACGTCGGCGTAGCCGCGTGCGGCCAGCCACTCCAGCACGCCGTCGACCAGGATCTCCGGGACGGAGGCGCCCGAGGTGACGCCGACGGTGGCCACGCCCTCCAGCCAGGCGTCGTCGCACTCCTCGGCGAAGTCCACCAGGTACGAGGCGCCGGCGCCGGCCTGCAGCGCCACCTCGACGAGGCGGATGGAGTTCGACGAGTTGCGCGAGCCCACCACGATGACCAGGTCGGCCTCGGCGGCGATCTGCTTGACGGCGACCTGGCGGTTCTGGGTGGCGTAGCAGATGTCGTCGCTGGGCGGCGAGAGCAGCTGGGGGAAGCGCTCCTTGAGCGCGTCCACGGTCTCCATCGTCTCGTCGACCGAGAGCGTGGTCTGGGACAGCCAGACCACCTTGGACTCGTCGCGGACCTGGACGTGCGCGGCGTCCTCCGGGCCGTCGACCAGGTGCATCCGCTCCGGGGCCTCGCCCATGGTGCCGATGACCTCCTCGTGGCCCTCGTGGCCGATGAGGAGGATGTCGTAGTCGGAGTCGGCGAACCGGCGGGCTTCCTTGTGGACCTTGGTGACCAGCGGGCAGGTGGCGTCGATGGACGCGAGGCTGCGCTCGGCGGCCTCCTCGTGGACGACGGGGGCCACGCCGTGCGCGGAGAAGATCACGATGGCGTTCTCCGGCACCTCCTCCGTCTCGTCGACGAAGATCGCGCCCTTCTTCTCCAGGGTCTGGACGACGTACTTGTTGTGCACGATCTGCTTGCGCACGTAGACCGGGGCGCCGTACTGCTCGAGCGCCTTCTCTACGGTGATGACGGCGCGGTCCACGCCCGCGCAGTACCCGCGGGGGGCGGCCAGGAGGACGCGGCGGCTGGAGTCAGAGGTCATGCGCCCATCGTACGGGGGCCCGCCCCGGCACCGCCGGGGTGTCGGCGGGGCGCATTAGGGTGCGGTCATGGCTCTGAACACCTCGGCGGAGACGCCGATCCCGGTCGGTGAGGTGTCGCGCCTGATCGGCGGGTGGATCGAACGGCTCGGCGCGGTCTGGGTCGAGGGCCAGATCACCCAGCTGTCGCGGCGCCCCGGCGCGGGGGTGGTGTTCCTGACGCTGCGCGACCCCTCGCACGACATCTCGATCCCGGTGACGTGTTTCCGCGGGGTGTTCGAGCAGGTCGCGGACGTGGTCGGGGAGGGCGCGCGGGTCGTGCTGCACGCCCGGCCCGAGTGGTACGGGCCGCGCGGCACGCTGTCGCTGCGCGCGTCGGAGATCCGGCCGGTCGGGATGGGCGAGCTGCTGGCCCGGCTGGAGCAGCTGAAGCGGACGCTGGCCGCCGAGGGGCTGTTCGCGCTGGACCGCAAGAAGGCGGTGCCGTTCCTGCCGCAGCTGATCGGCCTGGTCACCGGCCGGGCCTCGGCCGCCGAGCGGGACGTGCGGGAGAACGCCCGGCTGCGCTGGCCCGCGGTGCGCTTCGAGGTGCGCAACGTGCCGGTGCAGGGCGCGAGCGCGGTGCCGCGGATCATCGACGCGGTGCAGGCGCTGGACGCGCATCCCGAGGTGGACGTGATCATCGTGGCGCGCGGCGGCGGCAGCGTGGAGGACCTGCTGCCGTTCTCCGACGAGCGGCTGGTGCGGACGGTCTCGGACTGCCGGACGCCGGTGGTGTCGGCGATCGGGCACGAGCCCGACACCCCGCTGCTCGACCTGGTGGCCGACCTGCGTGCCTCGACGCCGACGGACGCGGCGAAGCGCGTGGTGCCGGACGTGCGGGAGGAGCTGGCCCGGGTCCAGCAGGTGCGGGACCGCGCGCTGCGGGTGATCCGCGGGCTGCTGGACCGGGAGGAGCGCGGGCTGTCCGCCGCGCTGAGCCGGCCGTCGATGGCCGCGCCGTACCGGATGGTCGACGAGCGGGCCGAGGAGGTCGCCGACCGCGTCGACCGGGCACGCCGCGCCCTGCGGCACGCGCTGGACCGGGCGGACGGCGATCTGTCGCACACCCTGGCCCGGGTGGTGGCCCTGTCCCCGGCGGCGACGCTGCGGCGCGGGTACGCGGTGCTCCAGCGGGAGGACGGCACGGCCGTCCGCGACCCGGACGAGGTGGCCGAGGGCGAGCAGTTGCGGGCGCGGGTCGCCGAGGGCGAGTTCGCGGTGCGCGTCACGCCCTGAGCGCCTGGGCGTCCTGCCCGGAACACCTCCGACGGCCTGGACGCGCGGGCTGAGGGGGGCCGTCACAGGGACGTCGTAGGGTGCAGCCATGGCAGCAGACGGCACGTTGGGGTACGAGCAGGCGCGGGACGAACTCGTGGAGGTCGTGCGGCGTCTGGAGGCGGGCGGCGCCACCCTGGAGGAGTCGCTCGCCCTGTGGGAGCGCGGCGAGGAGCTCGCGAAGGTCTGCCGTCGCTGGCTGGAGGGGGCGCGCGCCCGGCTGGACGCCGCGCTGGCCGCGGAGGAGGCGGAGGAGCTGGCCGCCGGCGAGGCCGAGCAGGCCGCGGTGGACGCCGAGGAGGCGGCCGCGGGCCGCACCGAGCCGCCCAGGGAGCGCTGAGCCCGGCCGGGCCCTGCCCCGGCCGCGATGCCGGATCCGATCCTGGCCTCGGTCCGCCCATATAGATGTGCCCTACACGGGCATGTGCTCCAGCTCACAGTTGAATCTGGAATGATTGAACTCTCACATAGGTTGGTCCGCGTGTAAGTGCCCCCAGCACCGCACACCGAAAGGCCAGGACCCCCCATGACCCTCGTCCTCGACTCCGCCGCGCAGGACCTGCTGTTCCGTGAAGCCCGCACGGCGAACACCTTCACCGACGAGCCGGTGACCGACGAGCAGGTGCAGGCGATCTACGACCTGGTGAAGTACGCCCCCACCGCCTTCAACCAGCAGCCGCTGCGCGTGGTGCTGGTGCGCACCGCCGAGGGCCGCGAGCGCCTGGTGCAGCACATGGCCGAGGGCAACCGCCCCAAGACCTCCGCCGCCCCGCTGGTCGCGATCCTCGCCACCGACAACGAGTTCCACGAGGAGCTGCCGTCGCAGCTCCCGCACTTCCCGCAGGCCAAGGACCTGTTCTTCAGCGAGCGCCCGGTCCGCGAGCAGTCCGCGGCCCTCAACGGCGCGCTGCAGGTCGGCTACTTCATCATCGGCATCCGCGCCGCGGGCCTGGCCGCCGGCCCGATGACCGGCTTCGACGCCGAGGGCATCAACAAGGAGTTCTTCGCCGACGGCGAGCACTCGGTGCTGGCCGTGGTCAACATCGGCAGGCCGGGCGAGGACGCCTGGTTCCCGCGCTCCCCGCGCCTGTCCTACGACGAGGTCGTCACCACCGTCTGACGCCGCCCCGCCCCTGAGGGGGCACCGGGTCTCAGTGGCCGCCGCGCTCCTGCAGCGCGGCGGCCATCTGCTTGAGCTGGGCGTCCTGCGCGGTACCGAGCACGACCGTGGTGACCTTCGGGTCCTTGAGCACCAGCGCGGTGTAGCGGCCGCCGGTCCAGCGCTCCCAGGTGTGGCCGCCGGCGGTGACCGTGCGGGTGCCGTCGCGGTGCGAGTTCAGCGTCACCGAGGCGACGAAGGCGTCGGAGGCGCCGTTGCTCTGCTCGACCGCCACGTACTGCTGGTCGGGGTCGACGAAGCCGATGTGCCAGGTGACGTTCTTCGGGTCCGCGGCGTCGTAGGTGACCGAGGTCGACCGCCAGTCCGCGCCGAGCCCCTCGGGACCCGCGACTGGATAGGGGGCGTCGCGCCGCGCCTGCCCCAGCTCGACCGAGAACGGGACGACCTTGACCGGGTCGGCCTGCGAGTCGTGCGGGATGAAGATGTAGATGACGAAGACGACGAAGCCCAGGACCACCAGGGAGAGCAGGAGGTCCCGCACCGTCTTGCTGCCGCGCTTGTCTGCTGCCACGCCCCTATCGTCCCCCATGTCCTCCCGCGCCCCGACCGCCGGGTGGCGGCAGCGCGCCGTCGGAGTCACCATGGCGCTCATGTGACATGCCCCCTGCTCATATTGGCGGGCACCCGATAGGGTCGCAGCACCCTCATTTCCGGCCGTCCTCGTACAGAAAGGTGCGCTGTGATGACCGAGCAGCACTTGCCCCCGCAACTCGAAGTGAGCCCGGAGGCCCCCGACCGCAACCTGGCGCTTGAGCTGGTGCGGGTGACCGAGGCCGCCGCCATGGCGGCCGGACGGTGGGTCGGCCGGGGCGACAAGAACGGCGCGGACGGCGCCGCGGTCAAGGCGATGCGGACCCTGGTGCACACCGTCTCGATGAACGGCGTCGTCGTGATCGGTGAAGGCGAGAAGGACGAGGCGCCGATGCTCTTCAACGGGGAGCGGATCGGTGACGGGACCGGCGCGGAGTGCGACGTCGCCGTGGACCCGGTGGACGGCACCACGCTCACCGCCAAGGGCATGCCGAACGCGGTGTCCGTGCTGGCGGTGGCCGACCGCGGCACGATGTACGACCCGTCGGCGGTGTTCTACATGGACAAGCTGGTGGTCGGGCCGGAAGCGGCGGAGTTCGTCGACATCACCGCACCCGCGTCGGTGAACATCCGCCGCGTCGCCAAGGCCAAGGGCAGCGCCCCGGAGGACGTCACCGTGGTGGTCCTGGACCGGCCGCGCCACGACGACCTGGTCAACGAGATCCGCGAGGCCGGCGCCCGGATCAAGTTCATCTCCGACGGCGACGTGGCCGGCGCGATCATGGCGGTCCGCGAGGGGACCGGCGTGGACATGCTGATGGGGATCGGCGGCACCCCCGAGGGCATCATCGCGGCCTGCGCGATCGCCTGCCTGGGCGGCACGATCCAGGGCCGGCTGTGGCCCAAGGACGACGCCGAGCGGCGCAAGGCGCTGGACGCCGGGCACGACCTGAACCGGGTGCTGCACACCGGCGACCTGGTCAGCGGCGACAACGTGTTCTTCGTCGCCACCGGGATCACCGACGGCGAGCTGCTGCGCGGGGTGCGCTACCGCGCGGAGACCGCCACCACCTCGTCCCTGGTGATGCGTTCCAAGTCGGGCACCATCCGGCAGATCGACTCGGTGCACCGGCTGTCGAAGCTGCGCGCGTACAGCGCGATCGACTTCGACCGGGCACGCTGAGCACGCACCGGCAGGGCCGGGGGCGCCGAGCCGGGCGCCCCGACCGGCCACGCCGGGGCGGCAGTCGGGCACGCCGGGCCGGCTCCCGCTCCCTCCGCCGCCGTCCGGGCCCCGTATTCCCGAACGCGGCGGTGGGAGCGGAGGGTCAGCCCGCGGCCGCTATCTGGGGTGCGGGGCGCTGGAGTTCGACCTCGCGGCGGCGCCGGCGGGCCAGCACCACGCGCCGCTCGGCGGCCGTCATCCCGCCCCACACGCCGTAGGGTTCGGGCTGCATCAGGGCGTGTTCACGGCATTCGAGCATCACCGGGCAGCGCGCGCAGACGCGCTTGGCTGCTTCCTCGCGGGACAGCCGGGCCGCCGTCGGCTCCTTGGACGGGGCGAAGAACAGCCCCGCCTCGTCACTGCGGCAGGCGGCCTCCGAGTGCCATGGGCCGCCGAGATCCCGCGGGTGGCCTGGCGGGAGGGTCGGTTCCATGACGGGCTCGATCGGTTGAAGCACGGGAAACTCCTGACGACGGCTCGGCGAGGACCGCGCGTGCCGTCGCCTGACCGGCGCCCGGACAGGGCGCGCCGGGGCAGCGGCGCGGCGGCGTGCTCCATCCCCTACCCGCTGTACGCGACTTCATGCGCACCGTGGTCGCCTGCGGCACACCCGCACCACGGCTGCCGCCGGCCTCACTCGCCGAGCTGCTTGCGGCCCCTCTTCGTCCAGTCGGAGACCTTCTTGCCGCGCTTGGCCTTGGCCTCGACGCCGCCCCAGAAGGCGAATCCGTCGACCCGCACGACCGGCGCGCCCGGGTCCGGCGCCTCGAACGCCTTGACGTCCGAGCCGCCCATGATCCCGACCACGCCGCCGCCGCGCAGCGTGACGTTCTCCGGCAGCTTGATGCTGACGCCGCCCATGATGGCGGTGCAGTGGATGACCAACTCCGGTGACGTGAAGGTGGCTTCGGTCAGGTCGATCTCGACGCCGCCCATGATGGCCACCGCGGTGATCCGGTGGCCCACCCGCCAGCGGCCCTTGCGCTCGGCGCCGCCGAGGATGCCGACGAGGTTGGGGTTCTCGCCGCCGCCGTCCGCCGCGTACGCGCGCGGCGCGGGGGCCGGCTGCGGGCGCGCGGCGGCTCCGGCCGGCAGATCCCGGACGAGCGGCTCCAGTTCACCCAGGGTCTTCGCGGCGTAGACGCGGTCCAGGCGCTCGGAGTGCTCGGCGGCGTCCAGCCGGCCCTCGGCGAGCGCGTCACGCAGGATGTCGGCGACCCGGTCCCGGTCCGCGTCCGAGGCCCGCAGATCGGGCGCCCCGTCGGGCAGGCCGGTGCGGACCGGCGGGTTCGCCGGCTGCTGCGGGCGCTTCTGGAGCTGCGATTCATCCACCCGACCACCGTACACAGACGCGATAGATCGCGACTACCCCGAGGCACGCCGGAGCGCACCCGGAGCCGCCCCTTAGGGGGCGCGCCCCGCCCGGTCCGCCGCGGGTCGGAGACCGCCCCGGCCCCGGGGGCGATGGGAGCCCGGCGGGCGGCATCCTGACGCGGGGCTCCGGGCGGAAGGACAGCCGAACGGGGGCGGATCGGCGTCACATCTCATTGACCGGGCCGGCGGGCACCGGAATGCTCGGACGATGCTCATCAACCGGGACTACCGGCGCTTGTGGACCGGCCAACTGGTCTCCCAGACGGGCGACTTCGTCTTCAGCACCACGCTGGCCCTGTGGATCGGCACGGTCGTGCTGGCCGGCCGCTCCTACGCGCCCGTCGCGGTCTCCGGCCTCGTCGTCGCCGTCGCGGTCGGCACGCTGCTGATCGGCCCGCCGGCCGGGGTGTTCGTCGACCGCTGGGACCGGCGGCGCACAATGCTGGTCGCCGACCTGGTGCGCGCGGCCCTGGTCGGCGCGCTGACCGTCGTGGCGTTCCTGCCGGACGGGACGCTGCCCGAGGCGGTGGTGCTCGGCGCGGTGTACGCGACGGTGTTCCTGGCCACCGCCGCCGCCCAGTTCTTCAACCCGGCCCGGTTCGCCCTGATAGGCGAGGTGGTCGGGCCCGGGGAGCGCGCGAAGGCCGCCGGGATCGGCCAGGCCACCCAGGCCATCGCCTCCATCGCGGGGCCGCCGCTGGCGGCCCCGCTGCTGTTCGCGGTGGGCGTGCGGTGGGCACTGCTGGTCAACGCCCTGTCGTTCCTTGCGTCGTTCGCGGCGGTCCGCGGCGTGCGGACGGCCGCGGGGCGGGCGGCCGCGAGCCGGGCGGGAGACCCCGCGGACGCCGACGACTCCGGCCCGGAAGCCCCCGAGGGCGCACCGCCCGTGGGGACGAACGGCGTTGCCGCACCCGGCGGCCAAAGCCACGCCTGGCACGCCGAGTTCACCGCGGGACTGCGCCTGGTGGCCGGCAGCCGGGTGCTCCTCGCCCTGCTGGTCGCGATGGTCCTGGCGACGGTCGGCACCGGCGCGCTGAACTCGCTCAACGTCTTCTTCGTGACCGACAACCTCGGCGTCGCCTCCCGCTGGTACGGCACCCTGGAGATGGCGGAGGGGGTCGGGCTGGTCGGCGGCGCGCTGATCGCGGCGGCGGTGGCCGAACGGCTGGGCGCGCACCGGGTGTTCGCGGGCGGGCTCGCGCTGACCGGCGTGGGCGTGATCGTCTACTCCCGGCTGACCGGCATCGGCCCGGCCCTGGTCACCCTGGCCCTGTGCGGCCTGCTGCTGGCCGCGCTCAACACCGCGGCGACGCCCGTGCTGCTCTCCTCGGTGCCGCAGTCCCACCTGGGCCGGGTGATCGCCGTGATCAACCCGGTCCAGCAGCTCGCCGCGCTCGTCGGCGTGGCCGCGTCCGGCTGGCTCGCCAGCACCGCGCTGCACGGGCTGGACGCGGACGTGGCCGGAGTGCACTTCGGCCCGATCGACACGATCTTCACGGTCTCCGGGCTGCTGGTCACCGCGGGCGGCGTGTACGCCGCGGTGGCGATGCGGGGGCTGCGCGCGGGAGCGGCGGAGCCCGGAGCCGAACCGGAGCCCGCGCCGGCCGCCGAGCCGGCCGCGTCCTGACCGTCGCCGGGCCGGGGCCGCGCCCCTCCCCGGGCCGGCATCGCGCCCCGGCCGCGGGTGAGCCGTACCTCACGCAGGGATGAGCCTTACCTCACAGGTTCCGGGCCGCCCGGACGTTCTACGCTTGGTGCGCTTCAGCGTCGACGCAGCCGAGTGAGGAATGCCCCTTATGCCCGAGTTCGCCTATACGGATCTGCTCCCCCTCGGCGAGGACACCACCCCGTACCGCCTCATCACCTCCGAAGGGGTCAGCACCTTCGAGGCGGACGGCCGCACCTTCCTCAAGGTCGACCCGGAGGCGCTGCGCCGGCTGGCCGCCGAGGCCATGCACGACATCTCGCACTACCTGCGGCCGACCCACCTGGCCCAGCTGCGCCGGATCCTGGACGATCCCGAGGCCAGCCCCAACGACCGCTTCGTGGCGCTCGACCTGCTGAAGAACGCCAACATCGCCGCCGCGGGCGTGCTGCCGATGTGCCAGGACACCGGGACCGCGATCGTCATGGGCAAGCGCGGCCAGAACGTGCTGACCTCCGGCGGCGACGAGGAGGCGCTGTCGCGCGGCATCTACGACGCGTACACCAAGCTGAACCTGCGCTACTCCCAGATGGCCCCGCTGACCATGTGGGAGGAGAAGAACACCGGCTCCAACCTGCCCGCGCAAGTCGAGCTGTACGCGACCGACGGCGGCGCGTACAAGTTCCTCTTCATGGCCAAGGGCGGCGGCAGCGCCAACAAGTCCTTCCTGTACCAGGAGACCAAGGCGGTCCTCAACGAGGCGTCGATGATGCGCTTCCTGGAGGAGAAGATCCGCTCGCTGGGCACCGCCGCCTGCCCGCCGTACCACCTGGCGATCGTGGTCGGCGGCACCAGCGCGGAGTTCGCGCTCAAGACCGCCAAGTACGCCTCCGCTCACTACCTGGACGAGCTGCCGGCCGAGGGCTCGCCGGCCGGGCACGGCTTCCGGGACAAGGAGCTGGAGCAGCAGGTCTTCGAGCTGACCCAGAAGATCGGGATCGGCGCGCAGTTCGGCGGCAAGTACTTCTGCCACGACGTGCGGGTGGTCCGGCTGCCGCGGCACGGCGCGTCCTGCCCGGTCGCCATCGCGGTGTCCTGCTCCGCCGACCGGCAGGCGCTGGCCAAGATCACGCCCGAGGGCGTCTTCCTGGAGCAGCTGGAGACCGACCCGGCGCGCTTCCTGCCGGAGACCACCGACGAGCACCTCGACGAGGACGTCGTCCGCATCGACCTCAACCGGCCGATGGCGGAGATCCGCGCCGAGCTGACGAAGTACCCGGTCAAGACCCGGCTGTCGCTGTCCGGCCCGCTGGTGGTGGCACGGGACATCGCACACGCGAAGATCAAGGAGCGGCTGGACGCGGGCGAGGAGATGCCGCAGTACCTGCGCGACCACGCGGTGTACTACGCCGGCCCGGCCAAGACCCCCGAGGGCTACGCCTCCGGTTCGTTCGGGCCGACCACGGCCGGGCGGATGGACGCCTACGTCGAGCAGTTCCAGGCGGCCGGCGGCTCGATGGTGATGCTGGCCAAGGGCAACAGGTCCCGCCAGGTCACCGACGCGTGCGCCGCGCACGGCGGCTTCTACCTCGGCTCGATCGGCGGCCCTGCGGCCCGCCTCGCCCAGGACTGCATCAAGAAGGTGGACGTCCTGGAGTACGCCGAGCTCGGCATGGAGGCCGTCTGGAAGATCGAGGTCGAGGACTTCCCCGCCTTCATCGTCGTCGACGACAAGGGCAACGACTTCTTCACCGACCCCGCCCCCGCCCCCACCTTCACCTCCATCCCCCTCCGCCCGGGCGCCTGACCCACCGGGGCTTCCCGCCCGCACGGCGCGCCGCCGTCCGGTCCGCGAAGGGGCCGGACGGGGGCACCGGGGGAACAAAAGCCGCCGGGGCGGGCACTGTACGGGGTATGGGTGATGACGCATTCCGGGTGGAGCACGACTCGATGGGGGACGTGCGGGTGCCGCGCGAGGCGAAGTGGCGCGCGCAGACGCAGCGGGCGGTGGAGAACTTCCCGATCTCGGGACAGCGCATCGAGCGGGCGCACATCGCGGCGCTGGCCCGGATCAAGGGCGCGGCGGCGAAGGTCAACGCCGGGCTCGGGGTGCTGGACCAGGACGTCGCCGGGGCGATCCAGGACGCGGCGGCCGAGGTGGCCGACGGCCGGTGGGACGACCACTTCCCGGTGGACGTCTTCCAGACCGGCTCGGGCACGTCGTCGAACATGAACACCAACGAGGTCATCGCGACCCTCGCGACCGAGCGGCTGGGCCGCGACGTCCACCCCAACGACCACGTCAACGCCTCGCAGTCGTCCAACGACGTCTTCCCGTCGTCGATCCACATCGCCGCGACCGCCGCGGTGACCGGCGACCTGATCCCGGCCCTGGAGCACCTCGCGCGCTCGCTGGAGGCGAAGTCCGCGGAGTTCCAGGACGTGGTGAAGGCCGGCCGCACGCATCTGATGGACGCCACGCCGGTGACCCTCGGCCAGGAGTTCGGCGGCTACGCCGCCCAGGTCCGGTACGGGGTCGAGCGCCTGCGGGCGGTGCTGCCGCGGCTGGCCGAGCTGCCGCTGGGCGGCACCGCGGTCGGCACCGGCATCAACACCCCGCCGGGTTTCTCGGCCGCGGTGATCGCCGAGGTCGCGAGCACCACCGGCCTGCCGCTGACCGAGGCCCGCAACCACTTCGAGGCCCAGGGCGCCCGGGACGCGGTGGTGGAGACCTCCGGGCAGTTGCGGACCATCGCCGTCGGCCTCACCAAGATCGCCAACGACCTGCGCTGGATGGCGTCGGGCCCGCGCACCGGCCTCGCCGAGATCAGCCTGCCCGACCTGCAGCCCGGCTCGTCGATCATGCCCGGCAAGGTGAACCCGGTGGTGCCCGAGGCGGTGCTGATGGTCGCCGCACAGGTCACCGGGAACGACACCGCCATCGCGGTGGCCGGCGCCGCCGGCAACTTCGAGCTGAACGTGATGCTGCCGGTGATCGCCCGCAACGTCCTGGAGTCCGTGCGGCTGCTGGCCAACGTCTCCCGGCTGCTCGCCGACCGCACGGTCGACGGCATCACCGCGCACCCCGAGCGGGCCCGCGAGTACGCCGAGTCGTCCCCGTCCGTGGTCACCCCGCTCAACCGCTGGATCGGCTACGAGGAGGCCGCCAAGGTGGCCAAGAAGGCGCTGGCCGAGCGCAAGACGATCCGGCAGGTGGTGGTCGAGGGCGGCTACCTGGAGCGCGGGCTGCTGACGGAGGAGCAGCTCGACGCGGCGCTCGACGTGTTGCGTATGACCCGTCCGTGACCAATGATCCGTAAGCTCTGTTCATGACAGCCGACGTCGACTCATCGATCCTGAACGGACAGCAGCGGCACTTCTGGGCCCCGGGCGACCAGGTGCTGTGGCGCTATCGCGGCAACGGCACCGACGCGGTGCACATCTGCCGGCCCGTGACGGTGGTGCGTGACGACGCGGAGCTGCTGGCGGTGTGGATGGCGCCGGACACCCCGGTGGTGCGGCCGGTGATGGCCGACGGCACGCCGGTGCACCGCGAGCCGCTGGCCACCCGCTACCGCAAGCCGCACGTGCCGAGCGTGGAGCGCTGGTGGGGCGCGGGTGTGCTGAAGCTGGCCCGGCCCGGCGACCCGTGGTCGGTGTGGCTGTTCTGGGACCCTGGATGGCGGTTCCGCAGCTGGTACGTGAATCTGGAGGAGCCGCTGCGCCGCTGGTCGGGCGGGGTGGACTCGGAGGACCACTTCCTGGACATCACGGTGCAGCCCGACCGCAGCTGGCAGTGGCGGGACGAGGACGAGTTCGCGCAGGCGCAGGCGGACGGGCTGATGGCGGCCTCGGTCGCGGCGGGCGTGCGCGAGGCGGGGCGGCGTGCCGTGGGCGCGATCACCGCCTGGGAGTCGCCGTTCCGCGACCGCTGGCAGGACTGGCGGCCCGATCCCCGCTGGCCGGTGCCGGCGCTGCCGGCGGACTGGGACCGGCCGGTCGCTTGAGCGCCGTCTGAGGACCGCCCGAGGACCGCCCGAGGCGCCGCCCGCCGCGCCGCGGACGTCCCGCGGCAACGCGCCGGGAGTCCCGCCGGAACCCGGCGGGCGACACGGGGAACGCCGCGCCGGCGGCCCGCCGCAGGTCCGCGGCCCGGCGGCCGGGAACCGCGGAGCCCCTTGTTGCGTCCCTGTCGGTCAACCGTAGGATCGTGCTCCGGAACACTGCACAATTGCCCGGCGCGCAACGGAGTCTGACGCGGCGTCATGGGCATGTTGCGGCCGGCGCACGTCGCAGCACAGCCAGCACACCCCGATGACGCCCTCGCCGGGCGTCCACCGAACGGATGAGCAGTCAGGGAGGCCCTGAGCAGTGGGTACGGGCGGCTACGAGCACCTGGAGAGGGACCGGACCGGTCAGGCGGAGGCGTTCGACGCCATCGGCGACCGGTACGACGAGGCTTTCCCGCACAAGGAGGGCCAGATCGAGGCCGGGGGCTGGCTGACCGCCTCCCTGCCCAAGGGCGCCCGGGTGCTCGATCTCGGCTGCGGCACCGGGATGCCGACGGCCCGCCAGCTCACCGACGCGGGCCTGCACGTCACCGGCATCGACCTGTCACCCGGCATGCTGGCGCTGGCCCGGCGCAACGTGCCGGACGCCGAGTTCGTCCGGGGCGACATCGGCGACCTGGTGACCGGCGGCCCGCTGGCCCCCGGCAGCTTCGGCGGCGTCGCCGCGTTCTTCACCCTGCTGATGCTGCCGCGCGCGGAGATCCCCTACGCGCTGGGCGCCATCCACCGCCTGCTGGAGCCCGGCGGGCTGCTGGCGCTGTCCATGGTCGAGGCGGATGTGGACGATATGCAGATTCCGTTCCTTGGTCACACGATCCGGGTATCCGGATACCTACGGGACGAACTGCACCACGTGGTGACGGATGCGGGTTTCGAGGTGATCAAGGAGGAGTCGTACGCCTACGCGCCGGCCAGCTCCGACGTGCCGCCGGAACTGCAGCTCTTCCTCTACTGCCGACGTGCCTGACCTGGCCGGGCCCGAGCTCCGCCGCGCGGTGGTCGCGGCGGCGCACCGACGGACGGAACGACTCGCGTGACCACGGACCAGCCCCGCCCCTCTGCCGCGCCCCTCGACCCGCGCGGCGGCTTCGGCCTGGACGGCCTGCCGCAGTCCCCGGCGGGGCCCGCGCCCGCGGCCGCTCCCGGCCACCCCTGCCCGCCCCCGCAGGACCCGCACGCGCGCGGCGGCGACCCCGCGGAGTCCGCGGAACCGGCCGCCGAACACGGCAAGCGGGACGGTCAGGGCACGCCCGGCGAACAGGTCAACCAGGGCGAACCGGTTGAGCCCGGCGATCACCCTGGGTCCACGGACGGCTCCGTACCGCAGTCCTCCGGGGCGGGGGGCGGGCCGGCCGGACCCGACCCCGCCGACCCGGGCACACGCGGTGCCCCTGGGTCGTATGGTGAGCCCGTGGCCGGACAAGAAGCGGCAGAACCGCAGGGCGCGGCGAGCCCCTATCTCGACCTGCCGACCGCTCCTGCCCACGGCGCGGCCCCGGCCTCCGCCCAGGGGTCCGCGGACTCCCGGGACGAGGAACCGCACGGGCCCTACGGCCGCGAGTACGGGCAGGAGTACGGCCAGGAACCGTCCGGGCAGCCGCCGCGCGAGGAGCGCGGCCGGCGAGCCGACGACCACCTTCCGCCGCTGCCGCCGATCCCGGCGCACGGCAGCGGCTGGGTACCGGGAAGCACGGAAGGCAGCGAACCGTTGGGCGCGTTCGTCAGCACGCCGCCGCGGGGGACGCCGCTGGAGGCGGCCGGGCACCCCGGTGACGAGGACTCGGTGGGCATGCGCATCCCGATGCCCGCGCAGACCGGCCCCGAGGCGGACCGGCTGCGGTACGTCGGGGCCGCCACCCGCCGGATCGCCCGCGGCCTGGACCTCGACGAGATCCTGCTGGGCCTGTGCCGGTCCGCGGTGCCGGCGTTCGCCGACGCCATCCTGGTCTACCTGCGCGACCCGCTGCCGGTCGGCGACGAGCGGCCGTCGGGTCCGCTGCGGCTGCGGCTGCGCCGCGCGGACGGCGGCCTCGACGACCCCGACCCCGCGCTCGACGCCCCGGTGGGAGCGGTACCGCTGCTGCCCGCGCTGGAGCCGGCGTACAGCTCCGAGTCCATCGGCGTGCTGCTCGACGGACCGCTGGCCGAGGTGCTGCGCGGCGTCCGCCCGGTCTTCGCCGAGTCGCCGCGGGCCGCGGACGCGCTCGCCGAACTCCTCGGCAACCCCGACAGCCCGCTGCCCGGCGGCCGCCGGGCGCTGCTCGCGCCGCTGCGCGGCCGCCGCCGGGTGATCGGCGCCGCGGTGCTGCTGCGCCGCGCCGACCGGCCCGCGTTCGAGGCCGACGACCTGCTGGTGGCCGCCCAGCTCGCCACCCACACCGCGCTCGGCGTCGACAAGGCGGTGCTGTACGGCCGCGAGGCGTACATCGCGGACGCCCTGCAGCGCGAGATGCTGCCCGACTCGCTGCCGCAGCCCACCGGCGTCCAGCTGGCCAGCCGCTACCTGCCGGCCGCGGAGTCGGCCCGGGTCGGCGGTGACTGGTACGACGCGATCCCGCTGCCCGGCAGCCGGGTGGCGCTGGTGGTCGGCGACGTGATGGGGCACTCCATGACGTCTGCGGCGATCATGGGCCAGCTGCGCACCACCGTGCAGACCCTCGCCGGCCTGGACCTGGCGCCGCAGGAGGTGCTGTACCACCTGGACGAGCAGGCCCAGCGGCTCGGCCAGGACCGCATGGCGACCTGCGTCTACGCCGTCTACGACCCCATCGCGCACCGCATGGTGGTGGCCAACGCCGGCCACCCGCCGCCGGTGCTGCTGCACGCCGACGGGCTGGCCGAGGTGCTGCGGGTGCCGCCCGGCGCGCCGATCGGCGTCGGCGGCGTGCCCTTCGAGGCGGTGGAGCTGCCGGCGCCGGCCGGCGCCACGCTGCTGCTCTACACCGACGGCCTGGTGGAGTCCCGCAGCCGCGACGTGTGGGGCGGTATCGAGCTGCTGCGCGAACGCCTGCACGACGCGGCGACGGTGGTCTCGCCGCCGCCGCTGGAGCCGCTGTGCGACGAGGTCCTGGAGATCCTCGGCCCAGGCGACCGCGACGACGACATCGCGCTGCTGGCGGCCCGGTTCGACGGGATCGCGCCGAGCGACGTGGCGTACTGGTTCCTGGAGCCGCAGGCGCAGACCGCGGGCCGGGCCCGCCGCCTGATCCGGCAGGCGCTGCGCCGCTGGAACCTGGAGGACCAGCTGGACGCGGCCGAGTTGCTGGTGAGCGAGATCGTCACCAACGCGGTGCGGTACGCCGAGCGGCCGATCACGCTGCGGCTGCTGCGCACCGACGTGCTGCGCTGCGAGGTCGGCGACGACGCGCCGCTGCTGCCGAGGATGCGGCATGCCGCGCCCGAGGAGGAGGGCGGCCGCGGGCTGTACCTCGTCAACCGGATGGCGCAGCGCTGGGGAGCCACCCGCCTGGGCGCAGGCAAGGTCGTCTGGTTCGAGCTGCCCATCATCTGACGTGAGGGGTCGCCTCCGCGGCGGGCCCGCCGGACACGGCGGGGCGCGCCGCGGCGGCGCTTCGGGCGTGCGGGCGGGCGCGACGAGTCGCGGCGCCGCGCGCACTCTGGGAATCGGGGCCGCGGCAGGACGAGTTCCGCTGGGGCCCATGCCCTCCCGACGCAGCCCCGGGGTAGGTGTCGACACCCCGATCCCCGGGGCTGCACCTCCCCCTGCGGGGGTGCTCCCCCTCCACGTACTACCCCCACCATCCCCCCGTCCAAGGCCGCGCCCTTCCCCGGCCGAGGCCCGGCCCTCCCCCCGCGCTACCTCCGCCACCTCCCGAGCCGAGGCCCGGCCCCTCCCCGCGCTACCTCCGCCACCTCCCGAGCCGAGGCCTGCCCGCCTCACCCTGCGGAGTACGGCAACCATCAGGGGCGCGGGGAACTGCGCGACCAGCCCACCACCGGCCGGTGGTCCGGGACGGACCGAACTGCCCCTTCGGGGCGGTGACGACCCGCGGCGCCGCGCGGGCTGAGCGCGCAGTTCCCCGCGCCCCTGGCGGGGCACGTCCTGCCCCACGGGGCAACGTCGCCGTCGCACGGCCCGTGGGGGGCTATCCCCGCGCACCTGGCGGGGCAGCGCATGACCCGCGAGGGGGCGTCGCCGTCGCACGGCTCGTGGGGGGTGCGAGGAGCCCGCGGCCAGCGTATGCGCAGAGGGTATACACGGCGTGTATACGCATCGTGTAGTGTGACCGCCATGTCAATCGGTCACACCCTCCTCGGACTCCTGGAGTCCGGCCCGCGCCACGGCTACGACCTCAAACGCGCGTTCGACGAACGCTTCGGGCACGACCGCCCGCTGGCCTACGGGCAGGTCTACTCGACGATGGCCCGGCTGCTGAAGAACGGCCTCGTCGAGGTCGAGGGCATCGAGCCCGGCGGCGGCCCCGAACGCAAGCGCTACGCCATCACGGACGCCGGCATCACGGACGTCGAGACATGGCTGGCCCAGCCGGAGAAGCCGGAGCCGTACCTGCAGACGACCCTGTACGCCAAGGTCGTCCTCGCACTGCTCACCGGCCGCTCGGCGGCCGACCTGCTGGACACCCAGCGGGCCGAACACCTGCGGCTGATGCGCGAGCTGACCCGGCGCAAGTCCTCCGGGGACCTGGCCGACCAGCTGATCTGCGACCACGCCCTGTTCCACCTGGAGGCCGACCTGCGCTGGCTCGAACTGACCGCCGCCCGGCTCGACCAGCTCGCCGCGGAGGTGGCCAAGTGACCACGGAACCGCTCCTGCTGGCCACCGACGTCCGCAAGGCGTACGGCCGCACCATGGCCCTCGACGGGGCCGAACTCACCGTCCGCGCCGGCGAGGTGGTGGCCGTGATGGGCCCCTCGGGCTCGGGCAAGTCCACCCTGCTGCACTGCCTGGCCGGCATCGTCAGGGCCGACTCGGGCGAGGTCCGCTACCGCGGACGCGACCTGACCACCATGTCCGACGGCGAGCGCAGCGCCCTGCGCCGCAGCGACTTCGGCTTCGTCTTCCAGTTCGGCCAGCTGGTACCGGAGTTGACCTGCCTGGAGAACGTGGCCATACCGCTGCGGCTGGCCGGCGAACGCCGGAGGTCCGCGGAGGCCAAGGCCGCCGCCTGGCTGGAGCGGCTGGAGGTCGAGGACGTCGCGGGCCAGCGGCCCGGCGAGGTCTCCGGCGGCCAGGGCCAGCGGGTGGCCGTGGCCCGCGCCCTGGTGGCGGGGCCGCGGGTGCTCTTCGCCGACGAGCCGACCGGCGCGCTGGACTCGCTGAACGGCGAGCGGGTGATGCGGCTGCTGACCGAGGCCGCGCACGACACCGGCGCCGCCGTCGTCCTGGTGACCCACGAAGCGCGGGTCGCCGCCTATTCCGACCGGGAGATCGTCGTGCGGGACGGGAAGTCGCGCGACATGGAACGGGTGTCATGAGCGCGCCGCACGAGCCGTTCGCCGGTTTCGACGCGGCGGTCTCCGGCGGCCGCCCCGCCCCGCCCGCCAACTCCCGTACGGACCTGGGCACCTGGGCGCGGGATCTGGCCATGGGCGCGCGTTTCGCCGCCGGCGGCGGACGGGACGGCTGGACCCGGACCCTGCTGACCGCGGTCGGCGTCGGCCTGGGCGTCGCACTGCTGCTGCTGGCCGCGGCCGTCCCGCCGATGATGGACGTCCGGGACCACAAGCGGGTCGCACGCGACGCGATGTCCGGGGGGTTCATCGCCAGACCCTCCGACCGCACGCTGCTGATCGCCGACGCGAACACCACGTTCCACGAGAAGGACATCACCGGGCTCCTCGTCAAGCCCGAGGGCCCGAAGGCGGAGCACCCGCCCGGCGTCGCCGCGCTGCCCGCCCCCGGGCACATGGTGGTCTCCCCCGCGCTGCGCCGCCTGCTGGCCGCCAACCCGCTGCTGCGCGAGCGCATCCCGTACACCGACGACGGACTCATCGGCCATGCCGGTCTGATGGGCCCCGCCGAGCTGTACTTCTACGCCGGCAGTGATCGGTTGACCGCCCGGAACTCCGCCTGGACGCAGGGCAACGCGATGCGCATCGACGGGTTCGGGCACCACAGCAACTCCCAGGTGATGGGGCCGACGTTCGACCTGCTGCTGATCGTCATGCTGGTCGTGCTGCTGCTGCCGGTCGCGGTGTTCATCGGCACCTCGGTGCGGCTCGGCGGCGAGCGGCGGGACCGCCGGCTGGCCGCGCTGCGGCTGGTGGGCGCCGACTCCCGGATGACCCGCAGGATCGCGGCCGGCGAGGCGCTGTTCGGGGCACTGGTGGGGCTGGTGTTCGGCGGGGCGCTGTTCCTGGTCGGCCGGCAGCTCGCCTCCCATGTGACGATCCGCGACATCTCCGCGTACCCCGCGGACATGACGCCGCAGACCGGCCTGACGGTGCTGGTCGTGCTGGCGGTGCCGGTGGCCGCGGTCGCGGTGACGATGCTGAGCCTGCGCGGCACCGTGATCGAGCCGCTGGGCGTGGTCCGGCAGGGTGTCGGCCGGCGCCGCAGGCTGTGGTGGCGGCTGCTGATCCCGGTGGTCGGAGTCGGGCTGCTGGCACCGCTGTTCGGCACCGTCCAGGGCGACAGCCAGCTCAACACCACGCAGGTCGCGGTCGGTGCGGTGATGGTGCTGGTCGGGGTGACCGCCGTCCTGCCGTGGGTGGTCGAGCGCGTGGTCGGGCTGCTGCGCGGCGGCCCGGTGCCCTGGCAACTGGCGACCCGGCGGCTGCAGTTGAACAGCAACGCCGCGGCCCGCATGGTCAGCGGCGTGACCGTCGCCGTGGCGGGGGCCATCGCGCTGCAGATGCTGTTCACGGCCGTCAGCGGCGACTTCGAGCGGGTCACCGGCGCGGACCCGTCCAGGGCGCAGCTCCTGGTCAGCTCGGATCTCGAAGACGGCGGCCGGGCACCGCGGTTCATCCAGCAGATCGCCGCGACCAAGGGCGTCAGCCAGGCGCACGGTTACCTCGACGCGCAGGCCACCCGGCCCGACGCGGCACGGGCGCACGACGGCGACTTCCCGTACCTGCCGGTGCAGGTGGGCGACTGCGCCGCGCTGCGGCAGATGGCCACGCTGCCTGTCTGCGCGCCCGGCAGCGTCTTCATCGTGCCGCCGGTCGACGGCGGCGACGACAG
This sequence comes from Streptomyces sp. NPDC020917, assembly GCF_044333795.1. NCBI lineage: Bacteria > Bacillati > Actinomycetota > Actinomycetes > Kitasatosporales > Streptomycetaceae > Streptomyces > Streptomyces sp. NPDC020917. Next base: position 190,068 of record NZ_JBIRRR010000018.1, read on the forward strand.
CGGGGTACGGCGCTATCTGCGTCCCGGCGCCCGGCTCGACCTCAACCGGCCGGAGCAGGACACCTACACGGGCACGCCGCGGCTGTGGACGATCCCGGCGAGCGCGACCGCGGCGGTGTCCAGGACGGACCCGACGGGCTCCCACGCGTGGGGACTGCTCGCCACCCCGCAGGCCCTCCCCGGCGACCGGCTGGTCCGGCCGTCGGTCGACGTGACGGTCTCCCTGGCCCGGAACGAGCCCGAGGCGATGGAGTACGTGCGCAACACCGGCGCCCGGCTCGGCCTCGGGGTGAGCGTGATGAACCTGCGCTCCACCACCCCGAAGGCCGCGTACACCCAGCTGCGGCGCGGGCTGGTCGCCGGGGCGGCGCTCACCATGGCGCTGATCGGGGCGAGCCTGCTGGTGATGATGCTGGAGCAGCTGCGCGACCGCAGGAAGCTGCTCGCGGTGCTGGTGGCGTTCGGCACCCGGCGCAGCGCGCTGGTCTGGTCGGTGATGTGGCAGACCGCGATCCCGGTGGTGCTGGGCCTGGTGCTGGCCTGCGCCGGCGGACTCGGGCTGGGCGCGGCGCTGCTGGCCATGGTCGGCCGGCCGTTCCACATGGACTGGGGCGCGATGGGCCTGATGTCGGCGATCGGCGCGGCGGTGGTGTTCTCCGTGACGCTGCTGAGCATGCCGCCGCTGTGGCGGATGATGCGGCCCGACGGGCTGCGCACCGAGTGAGCCGCGCGGGGTGACACCGCACGCCGGGGCCCGGCCGTCGGCTGACGGCCGGGCCCCGGCGTGTCGTCGTGACGAGGTACGGACGTCCCGTCCCGTGCGGCCCCGCGCGGGGACGGTCCGTGCCCGCGCGGGCCGCGGTCAGCCTGCGGGGGCCTCCGCGGCCGGTGCCTCGGCGGGCTCGGCCATCGCCGGGACGGCGGCCTGGGCGGGCTCAGCGCCGCCCCCGGCGGGCGGCTGCGGACCGCCGGCCGCGGCGGCCGAGGCGGCCGCTGCGGTCTCGTCAGCGGGCTGGACGGGCACCCCGGCGGCCGCGGCGGCGGTCTCCTTGGCGTGGGCCCGCAGATAGCCGACGACGGTGTTGCCGACGGCGACCAGCGGCACGGCCACCACCGCGCCGCCGATCCCGCCGATCATCGAGCCGGCCGCCACCGACAGCACCACGGCCAGCGGGTGGACCCGCACGGCCCGGCCGAGGATGAACGGCTGCAGGATGTGGCCCTCGATCTGCTGCACGGCCAGCACCACGGCGAGCACCAGCACCGCGCTGAACGGGCCCTCGGTCACCAGCGCCACGACGACCGCGATCGCGCCCGAGGCGACCGCGCCGACCAGCGGGACGAACGACGACAGGAAGATGACCACGGCCAGCGGCACCGCCATCGGCACGCCGAGGAAGAAGATCCCGATGCCGATGCAGATCGCGTCGATCAGCGCCACGATGACCGTGCCGCGCACGTAGTGCGTCAGCGTCGTCCAAGCGCGCGGTCCGGCACCGGCCAGCCCGTCGCGGGCGGCCTCGGGGAACAGCTTCAGCACCCAGTTCCAGATGTTGGCGCCGTCGTAGAGCAGGAAGATCGTGCTGAACATCGCCAGCAGCATGCCGGTGAGCAGGTCGACGATGAACGTGACGCCCTGCAGGCCGGCGTCGGTGAGCTGCGTGGTGTTGTGCTTCAGCGCGTTGCTCAGGTTGTTGGCGACCTGGTTGATCTGGTCGTCGGTGACGTGGAAGGGGCTGTTGAGCAGCCACTTCTTGCCCTCGGAGATACCGTCCTGAAGGCTGTTGGACAGGCTGTCGACGTTGTCCATCACCTGCCAGACGACGAACCAGCCGACCAGCCCGATGACGATGAAACCGCCTATGCAGACCATCGCGGTAGCCAGCCCGCGCGGCACCCCCATCCGCTTGAGCCGGGCGACGAACGGCTGCAGCAGCGCGGTGATGAGCAGCGAGGCGGCGAACGCCAGCACGACCAGCTGGACCGAGCCGATGACCCGCATGAGCACCCAGACGGTGCCGGCGAGGATCAGCAGCCGCCAGCCGACCTCGGCGGCGACCCGCATGCTCCACGGCACGACCGCGGCCGGGCTGCCCGGTTCCGGCACCCGCTGGGCGGGCACGGTGCGCGTCAGGGTCGCGGGGGCGGCCGGTGCCGCCGGCCGCGCGGGCTCCTGCTCCGGCGCGGCGGGGGCGGGACGTGCCACCGGCTCCGCGGTGGCGGAGCCGGCGTCGAACCCTGCTGCGGCCGCGGGCGGCCCGGGGTCGGTGACGGCCTGTTCGGCCGCGTCGCGGGCGCTGACGACCGCCTGCCGCTCCTCGATGCGCCCGGCGAGGTTGGCCAGCCCTGAGGCCAGCGCGACGCTCCAGTGGCGCTTCTCCGGCATGCTGCTCTCCCCTGACCCCTTCGGCCGCCTGTGACACGGCTGTGCCACCGCACTGCTGTGGGAGACGACGTTACCCGGAATCCAGGTTGCTCAGGCCGCAGGACGGCGTGACATCCCGTACGGGGAGAGCAGACCGCGGGCGGCCTAGTAGTAGCTGTGCGCCTGCCAGAACTGCCAGGCGCCGCAAGGGCTGCCGTAGCGGCTGTTCATGTAGTTCAGGCCCCACTTTATCTGCGTGGCCGGATTGGTCCGCCAGTCGGAGGCGACCGAGGCCATCTTGGTGCCGGGGTTGGCCTGGACCAGACCGTAGGCGCCGGAGGACGGGTTGACGGCGGTGTACCGCCAGCCGCTCTCCCGGGTCACGATGTTGGAGAAGCAGGCGTACTGGTTCGACCCGACGATCTGCTTGGCCATGGCCTGGACTTCGGCGATCGTGTACGAGGCCTGGGTCGGGAAGCTGGCCCGCGCGTCGCCGCGGCTGGCCGCGGCTTCCGTCCGCGCCTTGGCCGCGGCCACCTCGTCGGCGGCCTTCTTCTTGGCTGCGGCGTCCCTGGCGGCCTGCTTGCGAGCGGCCTGCTCGGCGCTCTGGCGCGCTGCCGTGTCAGCGGCGTCCGACTGAGCCTGAACCTGCTCGGTCAGCGAAGCCTGCTGAACCTGCTGCCCCTCGGGGATGTCCGCGAGGAGGGTCGTCGTGCCTGCCGCTTCCACGGGCTCGGTGGAGCCGCCCTTGTCAGCGCCCGACGCGACGCCGACGACGGCGCCCACAGTGGTGACTGCCGTGGCCGAAGCCACCGCCAGTCCCCGGACCGAGATCCGGCTCACACGGTTTCCTTCCGGAGTCGCCCGCTTGGTGACCGCACGGACGCAATCGTGCCCCTGGCTCGGTCCCCCTGTCCGGTCCGCCGTACGGGCCGGTCGGTCACGGGGGCGCTGGCCCGGTGCGAAGTCCCTGGCGGGTTCCGCGTGTTGCTCGGGCGGCTCATGGCGGTCGCTGTGCTGTTGTGTGGTGCTGGTCCTGAACCCGGAGGCGCAGGGGTGCCAATGAGCGGGGCCTGACAGCCGTACACCCTGCCGCACCGGGACGCGTCGCGGCAATTTCCGGTTGAGTGGCAAAGCTCACACGCTGCGGACGGCGGTAATTACCTGCGTGGAGCGCGGGCAAACGCTAGGCTGCTGCGCCCTCTTCCGAGGGCGCAGCAGCCTCAACTCGTATGATTTACCGCCGAATCGGACGCGGCGGCCCGCTCGTCACCCGACGCCGTCCTCCAGCATCTCCGTCACGAGAGCAGCGATCGGAGACCTTTCGGAACGCGTGAGCGTCACATGCGCGAACAGCGGATGGCCCTTCAGCTTCTCGACCACCGCGACCACGCCGTCGTACCGCCCCACCCGCAGGTTGTCGCGCTGCGCCACGTCGTGGGTGAGCACCACGCGCGAGCCGGCGCCGATCCGGGACAGCACGGTCAGCAGCACGTTGCGCTCCAGCGACTGCGCCTCGTCGACGATCACGAACGCGTCGTGCAGCGAGCGGCCCCTGATGTGGGTGAGCGGCAGGACCTCCAGCATGCCGCGGGCCACGACCTCCTCCACGACCTCCTTGGTGGTCACCGCCGACAGCGTGTCGAAGACGGCCTGCGCCCACGGGCTCATCTTCTCCGCCTCGGTGCCGGGCAGATAGCCCAGCTCCTGCCCGCCGACCGCGTACAGCGGCCGGAAGACCATCACCTTGCGGTGCTGGCGGCGCTCCAGGACCGCCTCCAGGCCCGCGCACAGCGCCAGCGCCGACTTGCCGGTGCCGGCCCGGCCGCCCATCGACACGATGCCGACGTCGGGGTCCAGCAACAGGTCCAGCGCGATGCGCTGCTCGGCGCTGCGGCCGTGGATGCCGAACGCCTCGCGGTCGCCGCGCACCAGCCTGACCCGGCCGTCCGCGGTCACCCGCCCCAGCGCCTTGCCGCGCTCGGACTGCAGCACCAGGCCGGTGTGCACCGGCAGCCCGACGGCCTCGGCCAGCTCCACGGTCTCCTGGGCGAACAGCGCGTCCACGTCGTCGGCGGGGATCTGCAGCTCCTCCATCCCCGTCCAGCCGGACGTGATGGCCAGTTCGGCGCGGTACTCCTCGGCCAGCAGGCCGACCGAGGACGCCTTCACCCGCAGCGGCAGGTCCTTGGACACGACCGTGACGTCGTAGCCCTCGGCCTGCAGGTTGCGGGCGACCGCGAGGATGCGCGAGTCGTTGTCGCCGAGCCGGAAGCCCGCGGGCAGCACCCCGGGGTCCGAGTGGTTGAGTTCGACACGCAGGGTGCCACCGATGTCCCCGATGGGGATCGGCGCGTCGAGCCTGCCGTAGCGGATCCGGAACTCGTCGAGCAGCCGCAGCGCCTGGCGGGCGAAGTAGCCGAGTTCCGGGTGGTGGCGCTTGGCCTCCAACTCCGTCACCACGACGACGGGAAGCACCACCTCGTGCTCGTCGAACCTGGCGAAGGCGTTGGGGTCGGCGAGCAGCACGCTGGTGTCGAGTACGTACGTGCGCCGGTCGTGATCACGGCGGTTCTTGCTGGTCACCACGTGTGGACGAACCCCCTCGGGAGAGGTGAGTCTGCGGTCCGGCAGCCAAGGTCCGGATGCCGGTCTGCCTGTGGTATGCCCGGGAAAACGCGTACCCATGCGAATGCATATGACAGTCATCCGAAGGTCATCGACCGGTCACTGACCGCTCACCGGCTCTTCGGTGTCCGCAGCGGAACCGGAAACGCCACTGGCGGGGCGGTTTCCGGCCGCTCCCGCACCCCTGGCGCCCGGCTACGATCCGTAGCGCCGGTGGCGTGCCGCGTAGTCGCGCAGCGCCCGCAGGAAGTCCACCTTGCGGAACGCGGGCCAGAAGACCTCGCAGAAGTAGTACTCGGAGTGCGCGCTCTGCCACAGCATGAATCCGGACAGCCGCTGCTCGCCCGAGGTGCGGATCACCAGGTCCGGGTCGGGCTGGCCGCGGGTGTACAGGTGCTCGGCGATGTGCTCGACGTCCAGGATCTCGGCCAGGTCCTCGATGGAGGTGCCGCGCCCGGCGTGCTCGTGCAGCAGCGACCGGACGGCGTCCGCGATCTCCTGCCGCCCGCCGTAGCCCACGGCCACGTTGACCAGCAGCCCGGTGGCGCCGTCGGTGGCCTGCTCGGCCTCCTTCAGCACGTGCTGGGTGTGCGACGGCAGCAGGTCCATGGTGCCGACGTGGTGCACCCGCCAGCGGCCGGCCGCCGCCAGGTCGGTCACCGCGTCCTCGATGATCCCCAGCAGCGGGACCAGTTCGTCCGCGGGCCGGTCCAGGTTGTCGGTCGACAGCAGCCACAGGGTGACCACCTCGACGCCGGTCTCCTCGCACCACCCGAGCATCTCGGCGATCTTGTCCGCGCCGGCCCGGTGGCCCTGCTCGGTGGTGCCGCCGGCGGCCTTGGCCCAGCGCCGGTTGCCGTCCAGGATCACGCCGACGTGCTTGGGGGCCTGCGACACATCGAGCCGGCGCTCCACCCTCCGGGAGTACAGCCCGTACACCAGGTCGCGCAGATTCATCGCGTACCAGCCCCTCCTGCGCATCGACGCCCGGCGGTAACACTACTGCGCTGACGCCCCGGCGGACGAACCGGGGGCGCCGGCTCCCGGCCGGGGTAGTAAGCGGTTCAACCTCCCGTGATAAGGAAGAGAACGTGAACATCCGCACCCTTTACCGCGCCTCCGACGAGCGCTACGACTCGATGGAGTACCGCCGCACCGGCCGCAGCGGCCTCAAGCTTCCCGCCATTTCCCTGGGCCTCTGGCACAACTTCGGTGACGACCGCACGCTGGACTCCCAGCGCGCGATCCTGCGCCGCGCCTTCGACCTGGGGATCACCCACTTCGACCTGGCCAACAACTACGGCCCGCCGTACGGCGCCGCCGAGGCCAACTTCGGCACCCTGTTCGCCCAGGACTTCCGTGCCTACCGCGACGAGCTGGTCATCTCCACCAAGGCCGGCTACGACATGTGGCCCGGCCCGTACGGGGAATGGGGCTCGCGCAAGTACCTGCTGGCCTCGCTCGACCAGTCGCTGGACCGGATGGGCCTGGACTACGTCGACATCTTCTACTCGCACCGCTTCGACCCCGAGACCCCGCTCGAGGAGACCATGGGCGCGCTGGCGTCCGCGGTCCGGCAGGGCAAGGCGCTCTACGTGGGCATCTCCTCCTACGGCCCCGAGCGCACCCGCGAGGCGGCGCGCCTGCTGCGCGAGATGGGGGTGCCGGCGCTGATCCACCAGCCGTCCTACTCCATGATCAACCGCTGGATCGAGGACGACGGCCTGCTGGACGTCCTGGAGGAGGAGGGCATGGGCTGCATCGGCTTCGTGCCGCTCGCCCAGGGCCTGCTGACCGACCGCTACCTCGGCGGGATCCCCGAGGGCTCGCGCGCCGCGCAGGGCAAGTCGCTGGACCCGTCGCTGGTCAACGAGCAGACCGTGACCCGGCTGCGGGCGCTCAACGACGTCGCCGCCTCCCGCGGCCAGTCGCTGGCCCAGCTGGCGCTCAGTTGGGTGCTGCGCGACCAGCGGGTGACGTCGGCCCTGATCGGCGCGTCCTCGGTGGCGCAGCTCGAGGCCAACGTGGCCGCGGTGGGGGCGCCCGCGCTCACCACCGAGGAGCTCGCCGAGATCGACCGGCACGCGATCGAGCCCGAGGGCGTCAACCTCTGGTCCGTCAGCAGCGACGCCTGATCCTCGCCCGACCCTCTTCCCGCCCCTGAGCGGGACCCCGCGGGGAACGGCGGCCACCCGGCCGCGGTTCCCCGCGGTTCCTTTCGCGGCGGGGATGCGCCGGACCCGGCCCCTAGGCCAGCAGGAGGGCGGCGAACGCGCCCGCGAGGATGAACGGGCCGAACGGGATGGGGGTCTTGCGGTCCGCGCGGCGCGTCACGATCAGCGCGAGGCCCAGAACGGCGCCGAGGCCGAACCCGAGCATCGTCCCGACGAAGACCGTCCCCCAGCCGTACCAGCCGAGCGCCAGGCCCACCGTGGGCGCCAGCTTGACGTCCCCGAAGCCCATCCCCGACGGGTTGACGAAGAACAGCACGAAGTACAGCGCCCCCAGCACGGCCGCGGCGATCAGCGCCCGGGTCCACGAGCCGTCGTGCGACGGGAGCAGGGCCGCGCCGCCCAGCAGCAGCGCCGTGCCGCCGAGCGCCGGCAGCGTGAGGACGTCCGGCAGCCGGAACACCGTCAGGTCCACCCGGGCCAGCACGACGCCGACCGGCACCAGCAGCAGCCAGACCGCGAGTTCGGGGTGCGCCCCGACCGCCGCCGCCAGCGCCGCACAGGCGACCGCCGAGGCCGCCGCGAGCCCGTAGCCCGGACCGTAGGGACGGCCCTCCGCGCACTGCGGGCACCGCGCGGGGCCCAGCCAGCCGCGTATCGGATGCCCCTCGGGGCACTGGGACGCCCACGGCTGCTCCGCGTCGACCGCGAGCCGGTACACCGCCCGCGGCAGCAGCAGCCCTGCGGCTATTCCCCAGGCGGCCGCGCCCACGATCAGATAGACATGCACCGGGCGACCGTACAGGAGCCGTTCGGGAGGCTGTATGCGCCGGCGCTGGCAGGACGGCGAGGGCACGCTGCGGACACCGGCCGCGGAGGTGCCGCTGCTGATCGCCGCGTCCTACCGGGCACGCACCCGCGGCCTGCTCGGCCGCGACGGCATCCGGGGCGCGATGCTGCTCACCCCCGCATCGAGCATCCACACCGCCCGGATGCGCTTCGCGATCGACGTCGCCTACCTGGACCGCCGCCTGCGCGTCCTCGCCGTACGCACCATGCCCCCCGGCCGGATCGGCCTCCCCCGCCTGCGCGCCCACCACGTCCTGGAATCCGAAGCAGGCGCGATGTCCACGTGGGGAGTGGTACCCGGCGCCGTCCTGGAGGTCGTGGGGGTGGGGAGGGGGAGGTAGGGGGTGGGGTGAACGGATCGGGTGGGCGTGATCGGTTGCCGTAGCTCGCAAGGTGGACGGATCGGCTGGACGTGATCGGTGCGGGTAGCTCGAAAAGTGAACGTCCTGGCCCTTTTTTGCCGGCCTCTCGCCGCCGGGCCCTTAGACCCGGTGTCTGCCGGTCG